>WQZB01000063.1 GCA_009780955.1 Polyangiaceae bacterium
GTCCGCCGCCTTCGATGGCTCGGACGTCTCGATCCACCGATCCATCTTGGCGGCTGCCTCTTTTGCCTTTGAAGCAACGGCACTGGCTTCTTCTTTGACTTTTGAAATGGCGTTGTGGGCTCCTTCTTCAGCTTGGTTAAAGGTTTCGCGAGCACGTGATGAAACAGCATCATACCAATTGCTCATGACGGCTTAAGTCGGCCGCTTTCGACGCGAGTTGCGTCGATGAACCAAAAATCGTCACGTGCTCATTATCAATTCAGCAGCGGCACAATATTGCAGTGAGAGTACGCTGCTTCAGCCCGACATCACTCGTCGATGGCCCCTGCTGCTCCGCCGCCCGTGGTCTTGGCGCGAGCCAACGCCGCCGGCGCTGCCACCGTGTCGCCGTTCGCGTTGCGCCAAACCGATGGCGCGAAAAACAGCTGACCGTCACTGCGCCTGACAATCACCCACCTCGCAAAGCGTACACCGTCAGGCGCGATGACCCAGCTGCCCGCCACCCAGCGATAACGATCGCCATCCCAGTCCCAGCCCCCGTCTACCCAAACAGCATCGCTACGCGGCTTGGGCGGCACAATCTCCACGAGCGCCGGCCGAGGCGGGAAAGGAACAGCCATGTAGTCGTCACTTTTCACCTGAGCCCGCGGCGTGAGCGCAAGGACGCTGCGTCCGCATCCCATGGGCGTAAGCAGGAAGACGCCGAGCACGACGTGCACGACGAGTAGGCTATGGTGGGCGCGATGTCGGTTCGCGGCAGCGTCAGGCTTTCTTCGCTGCGCCGTTTCTTGGTCATCGCGGTCTTCGCGGCAATAGCCTTGTGCGGGTGCTACCGCATTCCTGCTGGCAAAAGCGCCATTTCGAACGTCGAAATCAACGACGCAAGCAGCGGTCGGTCGATGCGCGAAGAAGACGACCTTCATAGCCACATTACAACGCGCGAATCTCCACGTTTTCTAGGCCTATTTTACGGCGTCATTTACGACTACGAGTACTTCGACAGGTACGCGCTGCGCCGCGATCTCTCACGCATCGAGCGTTTCATGCAGGCGCGCGGCTACTACGACGCGAAGGCGCAGGTCGCACGCGTCGTGCCTCGAGGCAACAAGGTCGAAGTCGAAATCGAAGTCGACAAAGGCCCGCCTGTCGTCGTCGACACCGTCACCATCAATACCCTCGATGCGGGCGGCGAGCTCGACGACAACACCAAGAAAAGGGCGCTGCAAAGCATTGCGCGCCTTTTACGCAAAGGCGAACCTCTCGACGAAACATCGTTCGCCGAGGCGGAAAAGTCGGTCCTTCGCACGATGACCAGCAGAGGTCACGCGAGCGCGAAAGTTGCGCGACGCGCCGAGGTCGATCTCGCTTCGCACACGGCACGCATCACCTTCGACATCGATGCCGGGCCCGTTGCCCGCCTTGGCGCCGTGCGCTTTGAAGGCCTCGGCGAATTGCCCGAGGACAGGATTCGTAATGTTTTCACACTCAAGGAAGGCGATCCGTATTCGAGCGACGAAATCGACGACGCACGGCAAGCCCTGCTCGACCTCGGCGTTTTTGCTTCCGTTCAGATCGACGCCGATCTTTCCGCGATGCAAACCACGCAAGTGGTGCCGCTCACGGTTCATACCGAACCCACGAGGCTAAAAACGATCCTTTTGGGTGTTGGCTCCGAGCTCGACAACCTGCGCACCGACGTGCATGCCGTTGTGGGCTGGCAGAGCGCGAACTTCTTCGGGGGATTACGCAAATTCGACATACGCTTCAAGGTCGCACTCGATTTGTATCCAACGCTGCTCACGCCTTCCGACAACACGCGAAAGCTCCTCGTCGAGCAGCGCCTGTCGGCTTCGCTGAGGCAACCGGCATTTCTCGAGGGCCGCACAACCGGCGTGATGAATGCCGACTATGGCATTTTCCCCGTGCTTTTGCCTGACAACAAGTCGCCCGCAGTCGTTGGCTACCACGAAGCGCGCACGTCGGTCGGTGTAGAACGCACGTTTCTGAATCGGCTTTTCGTCAACCCGCGCTATGGTGTGCAGGCGGATTTCCCCTTCGACTACATTGGGCGCACCACCGACGTCCCCGCGCTGCTCATTTCGTACGCCGAAATCGTTGCCGCGCTCGACTTTCGCGACGACCGCATTCACACGCGCCGCGGCATCTACCTCGGCGTGACCACGCAATTCGCAGGCGGACCGATGCAAGGCAATGCAACCGACTGGCGAATCCAGCCCGAAATACGTGCATATTACCCGCTTGCACGTCGCGTCGTGCTCGCCGGGCGCAGCTCTGTCGGTTTTCTCTTCCCGCAGAACTACGGCTCAGCCGCCACTCAGAACATGAGATCTCCCGGCTCCGCGTCGATATCCGACTTGAACCGAGACTACCAGCTACTCTACTTTCGCGGATTTTACGCTGGCGGTCCCGTTTCAAACCGCGGCTACCCGCTGCGCGGCATCGGCCCTTTCGCCTACATTCCTTACCTAAGCCCGGCCGGGCAATCGACCAGCGCCGCAGGCTGCAATCCAAACGAACCCGAGTGCCTATTGCCCACGGGGGGCTTGTCGCTTTGGGAGGCCAGCGCCGAGCTACGTTTCGCCGTATCGGGGCCTTTTTCAATGGCCATTTTCTGCGACGCGGCCGATGTTTCAGCCTTTCGCACGAGCCTCCGATTCAATCGCCCACATCTTTCATGTGGAACCGGTGGGCGCTACGACACTCCTGTGGGCCCCATTCGACTCGACATCGGCTACCGCATTCCGGGGCTGCAGTTTCCGGCCAGCGCCACCGACGAGCAACAGCCTTCGTGGCTGTTCGATCTGGCTCCCATTGCGCTCTCGTTTGGCATTGGAGAAGCCTATTGAGCAGCTCACAGCAGGTGCCGCTCGCGATCCGGGCTATCGGGCGACTGCTACAAGCCGTGGGGATTGGCATCGTGTTCGTCACGGCGACGGCCGCCGGAGTCGTCATTCACTCGAACACCAAAGCTATGCGAATGCTCGTGGCGTGGGGCGCTGGCGAGGCATTGCGAGGCGTTGTCGCGGGTACGATTTCGCTCAGCAACGTGGGCGAGCTCACGATCGGCCGCGAGGCGCATCTTCGCGCAGCGGAAATCAAGGTTCTCGATCCCAATGGCAAGCGAGTCATCGCGGCTCGAGGCGTGGACGTACGCGTTGACCTCGCCCGTTTTCTCGCATCGCTTGCGCGGCTTACGCGATCGGCGCCGATCGACGTCTCGCTCAAAACCATCGGCATCGACGATGCCGAGATCGTGCTCGAAAAAGATGAAGACGGCACGCTCGGCTTGTCGCGCGCTTTCGCGAGCCGCGCGGCACCCGCAGCTATGGAAAAAGCGAGCGAGCATGACACCCTCTACCTAAGCCTTGGCAGCGTGCGCATCGGTCACGCGTGGGCGCATGGGAATGTCCCTTTTGAATCGTTCGATGCAAACGTTGAAAATCTTCGTCTGCACGCGAGCATGGCCAAGAGCGTACTTGGCATCGACATCGATCAAGCCCACGCAACCATGCAGTTGCCCCAAACCAATGGCGTTCGCAGCGGCGCCGCGCTCCAAGGCGCGCTCGCGGCATCCGCGCGGATCGACCTCGCGCAAGGCACGCAAGACACAACAACCGCGCACGGCCGCTTCGAGGGCAACGTCGATGGCATCCCCATCGCAGCGCACGCGTCCCTCGACGGCGACCAAGTTGAAGGCTCCGTCGATGTTACGAAAACCGATCCTGGCGTCATCGCGCATGCGTTGCCCGCTGCTGCGCGGCTCACCGAGCCGATCGCGTTCTCGGTTAAGGTTCGAGGCACGCTGCCATCTGTGGCCGTGGATGCACGCGCCACGGTCGGGGCCGCCACCGCCACGGTGAAAGGCGAGGCCCTTCTGAGTGCGAACACAACGTTCCGCGCAGACATCGATTTAGCCAACGTCGATGCCCATGCGTTCGGCGCCGCAAAAACCGACCTGTCCGGCGCGATTCACGTCGAAGGATCAATCGACAATGCCGCGCCAACGGGCAACTTCACGCTTGCAACCAAGGCTTCCACGGTAGGCGGCGTGGCGCTGCCCAAGCTTGTTGCCAATGGATCCTTCGACACGAAAAAAGCCTCGGCCAAGATTCACGCAACCGAACCCGGGCTCGACGCCGTCGGCAACGTTTCGACCGTTTTTTCGGCGCAAGCAATAGCCTTCGACGTCACCACACGCGCCGCTGATCTGCGCGCCACAGGGCGCATGCCAGGGATTGCAGAGGGCAGCGCATCGGTTCGTACAACCGGCAAAATCGATCTTGCGAAGGCCACCATGGCTGGCCACGCTACCCTGGTGGGCCAAGCTGTCCGCGTCGGCCCAACCTTGCTCGACGAGATCCGCGCCAACGCATCCATCACGGGTCCGATTGCCTCGCCTGCCATCGGCATCGCAGCAACCGTCGACGGCTTGCACTTTACACGGCAGAGTAGCGAGCCGCTCGATTGGCCAAAAGCGCGCGGCTCGCTCGACATCGATGTGCGCATGGGCCGCGCAAGTCTCGACGGTCATGCGAGCCTCGCGCTCACTGCCAAGGGCGGCTTCGGCGGGGAAATCCACGCAGCATTCGAAAAGCGTCATGTTCGCGCAAGCGCACGCGTGACCGCGGGGCCCACGGGTTGGCTCGAAGTGCAACATGCAGAGATTGACCTGCCCCGACGACTTTCGGCAAGCAGCATTGCGCGCGCCACTGGAGCGGCCGATGTTCGTGGCGCGCTCGATCTTGCCCAAGGTTTGGCCCTTTGCGGCACATTCAATCTCGCCCAAAACGCGCCCATTGATGGTTGCAAGGCGGTCGAGCATGCAAGCGGAGTCGTCGAGCTCACAGGCCGCGTCGAGCGTGGCGACGAGAAAGCACTGCCCGTTGTCCGCATCACGGCCCGCACCCAAGGGCTCGATCTCGTGCTGCAAGGCGCCGAAAAGCCATGGACCATCCACGGCATCGACGGTTCTGTGCATGTTGCATACGATGGGGTGACCGACGACACCGAGATTTCGGCGCTTGCTTGGGACGCCCACGGTGCCCTTGCCAATGCGGGGGCAAAAGCCAAGCTGCCACTTTGGGCCATGGCCACCGGCAAGACAACGCTCACTCGTCGCGACGTCGGCCGCATCGCGGCGTCGGCCATCGTCAATCTTCCCGAACGCAACATCCATGACATTCCTTCCTGGATTGCGCGGCTTGCGAATGCCGACGTGCGCGGCACCTACTCGGCGCGCGCCGATCTCGCCGGCACGATCCGCCGGCCAGAGGTGATCGCGGGCATTCGCTTCAGCAACGTTGGCACCGTAGGGGCGCAGCATGCTGCGCCCCTACCCGCACCGCAGCCGCCAACGCCTCAAAACGGCCAACGCGAAAGGAGGGCGCGGCAAATCGAAAGCGGTCCAGTGGATGGCGCCATCGACGCCCACTGGGACGGAGAGCACGTTGTGGTCACAGCTCGCGCCGACGAACGCGACGAACGCGAAAGCGTCGAGGTCGAAGTCCCCGCGCGAGCAAGCAATCGCGCAAGCGGGACTCGCGGCGTGAAGCCCACCCGGCAACGCGAGCGCGGCCAGGCTCGCGGATTCGTCATCGCACGTCTTCATGCGCGCGACGTCATCCGCGGAATCACCGACGACAGGGAGCCCGCGTGGAATGCTTCCGCCGAGCTCGACGTGCGAAATCTCGAACTTGGGCTCTTGCCCATCCCGTTTGCCGTGCGCGGCGCACTCACCGGTCGCGCATCGCTACGCCATTTGAACGAGAATGCTTCACTCGAAGCCAATGGCACAATTGGCAACTTGAACGTTGGCAACGTGCGCCTCAAATCCGGCAACGTGGCGCTGCGCGCACAAGACGGCATGCTCTTTTCGGCTGCGCGAGTCGACCAAGACGACGGCGGCTCGGCCGCGGTACAAATGCTCTCGCACGCGCTCCGTTGGAAAGGCATGCAGGTCGCGTGGGATGGCTCTTCGAACACGAGCCTCGAGTACGACGTCGAGGCCATGAAGCTCGCGTTTCTCCGGCCGCTCGTGCGAAAGTTCACGCCTGAAATCGACGGGCGCGTCGACGGCAAAGGTCGGGTGTCGATCGATGGCAAATCGCAAGTCTTCGAAGGCGGGCTCGCCATCCAAGACGGGCGCGTTTATGTCAACGCAATGGGCGAAGAGCTGAAGGACATTCACGCAAAGGCCGAATTCGACAAAAATGGCATTTTTCGTGTCAAAAACATGAGCGGAAAGATTGGCGCCGGCGAGTTTCACGTGTCGCTGTCCGGTCGCATGAATGGCTTGCAGCTCCAAAGTGCCGAAGCAACAATCGTTGTCCCGACAAAAGGGGGCATTCCACTCAGCTCTGACGGTGCAACGTACGCAGGCGCTTCGGGCGAAGTTCACCTGTCTGCAACCATGTCGTCGGACGGCAAAAACTTGGCTCTAACAACCACGGTACCGCGAGCCGAAATCACGCTGCCGGAACGGGCAACGCAATCCCTGCAATCACTCGAGCCAGACGCGACCATCGACATTGGCGTTCGCGGTCCCACTGGCGCTCTTGTCGCGGTCCCCAAGGGCCCGACGCGACGTAGCAGCAGCGGCCCAGCCGATGCCGGCGAAGCGAGCCCTCGAATGACCACCCGAGTTTCCATCGTGCTTGGCAACGACGTTCTTCTTCAAGGTCGTGGCATTCGCATCTACCTGCAGGGCAAAACACTCCTTGATTTGGCAAGCGAATTGGCGATGACGGGCTCATTCAACCTGAAAACGAACGGCACCATCGACGTGCAAGGCCGGAGGTTCATCGTCGATCATGGCACGATTACCTTCACCCCAGGTGCCGCGCCCGACAACCCGCAGGTTGTCGCTGCAGCGTATTGGGATGCGCCCGATCGCACACGCGTTTGGGTCGAATTTGCGGGACCCATCAAAACGGGCAAACTCAAATTGCGAAGCGAGCCAGCCTACTCCCGAAACGAGATTCTATCGCTTTTGCTTTTTGGCCGGCCCGATCCCGACGCAGCCACGGGCGGCGAAAGGCAAAGCAGCGCAGAACAGGCCACGGCAATGGGTGCGAGCGTCGCGTCGGCGGGCTTGAACCAAGCGCTTGGCGAACTCGATGAAGACGTCGACTTCGAGCAAGACGCGACAGCCGCAAACCGCTCACGCACCAAAGTTGGCTACCGATTGAGGCGCAACCTCAAAGTGCAATTCGGTTACGCCGCGGGTTACTCAGCGCGCGAACAAGACACAACGTACCTGTTCGTCGACTGGCAGTTTTTGCCAAAGTGGTCGGCGGTTGTCACACGCGGCGACAAAGGCACATCCATTCTAGACGTGCTTTTCCGCCACCGATACTGACGTGACATCTCGAATGACTTGCCAAGTCAAAAGATATCCATATACTGCCGCGTTCCCCCCGCCGACGCGATCTGCCACGTTGTGGTTTTGACTCGCGTGGGCTTAGTTAAAGAGGGCTTTTTATGTACGCGGTCATCAAAACGGGCGGAAAGCAGTATCGAGTGGCGCAGGGCGACAAGCTGCGCGTCGCAAAACTTGAGGGCAACGTTGGCGATTCTGTCACGTTGAGCGAAGTTCTTCTCGTCAGCCTTGGCGAAAGCATCAAGATTGGCAAGCCCTTGGTCTCTGGGGCCAAGGTCGAAGCAAAAATTGTCGCGCAAGACCGCGGTGAGAAAATCATTGTCTTCAAGTTCCGCCGTCGCAAAAATTACCGCCGCAAGTCCGGGCATCGTCAAGACTTCACCGGTCTCGAAGTTACCGACATCAAAGCTACACAAGATTAAGAGAAATCACCCATGGCTCACAAAAAAGGCGCAGGCAGCACGCGCAACGGCCGCGATTCCAACTCGCAGCGGCGCGGTGTAAAAGTGTACGGGGGCGAACGCGTCCGTGCTGGCAACATTCTCGTTCGCCAGGTCGGCGAGACCATCACAGCCGGTTCGAATGTCGGAAGAGGTCGTGATTTTACACTCTTTTCAATGATCGACGGCGTTGTATCGTACGAGTGGAAGACAAACGACAAGAAGAAGGTCTCGGTTTATCCGACCGCCTAGTCTCGTAAGCAATGGCCAATCCGCGCGCGACACGACGCAGCAAAGCCACGTTGGCAGCGGCGAAAGCGAGCGGCACAATGCTTTCTGTGCGGTCCCTTGGTGCAACGAGTTCAACGATCGAACAAGCCGACGGCGCCGAGCCGGTTAGGCGTCCAAGCGAGCGCATTCGCAGGGTTAGCCAGTGCCCGTATAAACTTCTCGCGGTCGATCTCGACGGAACGCTGCTCGATCACAATGGCGAAGCGCACGAACAAGACGTCATTGCCATCAAGAAGCTAAGGGCGCGCGGAGTCTACGTTACGATCGTCACCGGCCGCTTGTATTCCGGCACGCAATGGAGCGCCAATCTTCTTGGCATCGTAGGCCCGGTGGGTTGCGCCGATGGCAGCCACATCGTCCACGTACAAGACAACAAAACGCTATTTCATCGCGGCATCACCGGCCGGGCGGCCAGTCGGCTGCGCGCAAGCCTCGAGCGCAACGATCTTATCGCGTTCCTTTTCGCACAAGACTCCATTGTTCACGACGAGCGTGGAGCTGACTACCTACCTTTCGTGCGCACATGGTCAACCGACCTTCGCTGCGCACAACGCATCACCGAGCACGCCCTTTGGAACTCTGAGCTCGGTATGACGGCCGTGGTGGCGCTCGGCGCCGAAGCCCACGTGAGTCGCACCGTGAGCGACATCCAGCGCGACGCGACGAAATCGATGCAGGTTGCCATGTTTCCATTTCGCGAGGGCAACCAGCAATGGGGCATGGTGGCCCGCGCATCGGGTGGGACGAAGGCCACAGCGCTCGCGTGGATCGCCCGTCATTACGGATTGCACATTTCGGAAACGGTATGCGTTGGCGACTGGCACAACGATTTGCCCATGCTATCGGCCGGCGGGCGCTCGTTTGCGATGGGTCACGCGCCAGCCGAGGTGAAAAGCGCTGCGACCGACGTGCTCGAATGTACGGTCGCAACAGGCGGGGGAATCGCAGAGGCCATCGAACGCGCGTTCAGATGATAGACGGGGGCAGACACGGGGGTCTGCCCCTACAGGCGAAAACCGCATATTCGTAGGGGCGTATGGCCGTACGCCCGTAACGCAATTGCCAACAAAACGCATTCATTCGTAGGGGCGGCCCCCTGTGGCCGCCCATTACAAGGCGTGGGCAGGCATGGACCCGAATGTAGGAGTCCATCCGTTTCGACTTTGACATTGACTTTCATGTTCGGCGAGCGATGATCTTGGTGTGCTTTCGGTGTCGTCGCTCGCCAATGCCGTCCTGGGAACACGTCTCCGAATTGCGTCGCTCGGCCTCGATGCCAAGGCTGCCGCGTGGCTCGGTGCAGTGGGCCTGGCCGAAGGCGAACAAGTCGTTGTGCTGCGGCGCGCGCCACTCGGCGGTCCGCTGCACATCCGCACGGCGTCCGGCGGGCAGTTCGCGATCGCACGCGAGCTGGCTTGCTCGATCGCATGCGAGCCTGCGCCAGAAATCGCGTGAAGATAAGGCGTGAGCACCGCGTGAACAAAACGCGACACAGTAACCCGCTCACCATCGCACTCGTCGGGCGCCCGAATTCGGGCAAGTCGTCTTTGTATAATGCACTTACCGGCGAGAATGCTCGCGTCGGCAACTACCCTGGCATTACGGTCGACATTCTCGAAGGCGAGGTGGTTCTTCCGTCCGGCGCTCGAGCCACCCTCGTTGATTTGCCGGGCCTTTACTCGACGCAAATCTCATCGGCGAGCGGTGCCGACGAAGGCGTTGCACAAGCCTTCCTCGATTCCGCAAAAACCAAAGGCGAGCGGCTAATCATCGCCCAAGTCGTCGATGCCACGCGCCTTGCGCTCGGCCTTCGCCTCACCCGCGAGCTCGTCGCATTGAACCTTCCCCTTGTCGTCATTCTCACGCACGGTGATGTGCTTGCCGACGAGTGGCGCAATGCAGATAGTGCGGACTGCACTCAAATCGAAAAGGCCCTCGGTGCAAAGTTCGATCTACGCGCACTTGCTGACGCTGTTGGCGGCCCTGCGGTCCTCGTCGATTCGCGCAAGAAAGGCATCACGAAACGTGCCTGTTTGGAGGCATTCGACAAGTGTTTGCAGAGAAGCCTGAGCGCCCGCGCCGCCAAGCACTTCCACCCGGCATCCCTCGCCAAGAGTGTGCTGCGCTACCTCAGTCCCCGCCAGAAGATCACCGAACAAATCGACGGCGTCATGCTGCATCCCATCCTTGGTCCCGTGATCTTTGTTGGGATCATGGCAGCCATCTTTGCCGCCGTGTTTCTCGTCGCCGATCCGATCACAACGCTCATGGACCAGATGCTTGGTCTGGCGCGAGCTGGCCTCACCAAGGCGTTCGGCAAGAATTTGTTCACCTCGTTTCTTGTGAGCGGCGTTCTTGGTGGAGCAGGCACCGTGCTCGCCTTCATGCCCCAAATCGTCGTGCTCACAATCGCCCTCGAGCTGCTCGAAGCGAGCGGATATCTCGCCCGCGGCGCATTCCTCACCGATAGGCTGCTTCGCGCCGTTGGCCTTGGTGGCCGGGCTTTCTTGCCTCTTCTAATGGGCCACGCATGTGCAGTCCCGGCCATTTCGGCCACGCGCGTGGTGCGCGATCCGCGCGAACGACTGACAACCATTCTCGTCATCCCACTCATGACGTGCTCGGCGCGCCTTCCAACCTACGGTCTTGTGCTCGCCACTTTTTTTTCTGATCGCTCTCCGCTCTTTCGCTCGCTCTTGTTCATAAGCTTGTATATCGCAGGCATTATCTCCGCTCTTTTTGCCTCGTGGGTGCTCAGGCGCAGCGTGACGAAAGGCAAAGGCTTGCCGCTCGTACTCGAGATGCCAGCGTACCGGCTGCCACAAATCCAGGTCGTGGCGCGCAAAGCAGGACACGCCGCCAGGCGCTTCTTGCGCCAGGTCGGCACAACCATCGTTGTCGTATCCATGGTGCTCTGGTGCTTGCTCACGGTGCCCATGCCGGGCAGCCACGCCGAGCGCGGAATCGAATCGAGCGTTGCGGCAACGATTGGACACGTCGTCGAGCCCATAACCCAACACGCCGGCTTCGACTGGCGCATCAACGTCGGCCTTGTTGGCGCGTTTGGCGCGCGTGAGGTCATGGTGGGCACAATGGGCGTTATTTACGGCGTCGAGAACGCCGCGGACGATTCGGCCCCGCTCACAAAACGATTGCGAGAAGCAAAAAAGCCCGATGGTACACCGCGGTATGGCGTGCGAACTGCTTGCGCACTTCTTGCCTTTTTCGTACTCGCCTGCCAGTGCATGAGCACGGTGGTTGCGATCCGCTCCGAAACTTCGACATGGCGTTGGCCAGCTTTTGTGGTTGCGTACACCTATACGCTCGGTTTCGCAGCAGCGGTGCTGGTTTATCAAGTAGGTGGCTTGCTCGGTATAGGCTAAACGGCTTAGTCTTCGTCGAGCCAGTCGGGCAGATGCGCAACGCTAAGGTTACGCTGCGCAATCCGCGCGAGGATCTCCGGCAGCGCGGCAACTGCTGCAGGCCTGCGCGATCCGCGCTCGGGTGCGTCGTGAAGCAAGACAATCGCGCCGTCCTTCAAGTCGGGCGTGATGCGCGCCGTGACATGTTCGGGCCTGGTTTTTGACAAGCCATCGCGTGCCGAAGCCGACCATCCGACGGTTTCGAGATCGAGCCTGTCCACCTCGCGAGCGATGGTCGGGTTCGTGTGACCAATGGGCGGGCGAAAGAGCACCGGTACGTCCCCAGTGATGGTTTCGAGCGAGTGCATCGCACGAAGCAAATCCGCTCGCACACGTTTTGCGCTTCGCAACGAGAAGAGCCGATCGTGCTCCCAGCCGTGAATGCCAACGGCATGCCCTTGCGCAACCATCTCGCGGATGACATCCGGATGCGCTTCGGCCTTGCGCCCGATCACGAAGAACGTTGCTTTCGCGCCATGCGCAGCGAGCACCGCCAGGACTTCGCGTGTGTGCACGGGATCGGGACCGTCGTCGAACGTAAGAACCACGCCACGCGCGCCCGCTTCACCGCGCACGATCGCGTTCGAGAACATGCGGAGGCGCAAAACCAGAACCCCGGAGAGAACGATCGCAAGATAGGCAACGACAAAACCCACGGCCACGCCAAGAGAAGGAGGCCCAACGACAACCGTGCGAACCGAAGTGCCAATGGCGCCGAGCGTGGCAGCCCAAAAAACGACGCGTGCCGGCGGCATGCCTCTATCGTGTTCTGCCTTTCTTTTCGGCCCTCGTCTCCGCTTCCGCGTTGTCGTCGTCTGCATCGCCGCCAGCAACGCGGACATTGCTGCCGGCAATGCGCTGTTTGCCTTGCCTACCTTGCTTGGCATCGCCATCGGACGACGGCGTGTTGTCAAGCTCGAAGAAGCCCGCTAGCACCGCAGCAAGGATTGGCAACGACGTTGCTGGCAGATCGCCGAGTTGACCTACACCTGCGTGAAACCACTCGAGATCGATTGCAAAATGCACCCATTGGCGCAGCGCGAACATGCCGAAAAGCGCGAGCAGTGTGCCAAAAATGGCCTTGAGCCCTGCTTCGATGCGCCCGTCGGGTGACCAAATAGGCTTGCCCGCAATGAGCCCGGTGAGCACACCTGTTACCGCTGCCGCTGCGTACGCAACGATGGCACTCGTAAAAAACGGCATGCCGAGCCCCACAATGAGGATTGCAGCCGCAATGCCACCGATCACGATTCCGAGCACAAGGCCGCCGACAAGTCGCTGAAGCATAAAACCGATCCGATCTTACCACCCACTTTGCTATCGCATGACTGCTTTCAAGTGAACGCGAGAGCGACGAGGGGCACCCACAAGGGGTGCCCCTACAACCAACAAAACGCATATTCGTAGGGGCGACCCTCGTGGTCGCCCTTTTAAATCGAAAGCGGGACACGAAGTCTCGCGCTTAGCTTCGTCTTGCGCTCTAGCCAATTCCGGTCTGTGCGCGGCGTGAGTGCGAGAGAAAGCGCGCGCGCGTCGGCAACGAGAACGACAAGGCGCTTGCCACGCGTAACCCCCGTGTAAATTAGATTTTTGTTCAACATGACGAAGTGCGATGTCAAAAGGGTGATGATAACCGCTGGGTATTCGCTTCCTTGCGATTTGTGAATCGTGGTCGCGTACGCAAGCGTGAGCTCGTCGAGCGCGCCAAGGTCGTAGGTCACGTCGCGTAGCCCGCCGGCCGCGCTCGGGCCATCATCGAATCGGACAACCAGCGATTCGTCCACCTCATCGACCGACGAAACGACCCCCACGTCGCCGTTGTACACGTTTTTGTCGTAGTTGTTGCGAAGCTGCATGACTTTGTCGCCAACGCGAAATGTGGTTCGGCCGCGCGTTATCCCGCGCCCTTCGCCGTTGAGTGCCGCCTGGAGCTCCTCGTTCAAGATGAGCGTACCGGCCGGTCCGCGATTCATTGGCGTGAGGACTTGCACATCGCGCACGGGGTCGAACCCAAATCGCGCGGGGATGCGACGGGTCACAAGCTCGAGGATCACCTTGCGTGCCGCGTCCGGATCGTGCTTCTCGATGAAAAAGAAATCGGCGCTTATGTCTCCTTTTTCGGGCAAAATGAGTGATTCGCCAGCGTTGATTTTATGTGCATTCTGCACAATAAGGCTTCGTTCGACCTGCCGGAAGATTTTGCGCAGGCGCACACACGGCACCACCGCGGAGTCGATCGTGTCGCGCAAAACCGAGCCAGGCCCCACGCTTGGCAACTGATCCACGTCACCAACGAGCACAAGCCGTGTGCCATCACCAACGGCTTGTGCAAGTGCGTCGGCCAGTTGAACATCGAGCATCGAGCTCTCGTCCACAACGATGGCGCCTGCTTCCACGGGCCTGCTGGCGTCGCGCTTGAACGAACCCGTTTTTGGCTCGAATTCGAGCAGCCGATGCAGCGTTGCAGCCTCGCGCCCGGTTGCCTCGCTCATGCGCTTGGCGGCACGGCCCGTGGGAGCCGCGAGGCGAGTAGCGATTTTTGCGCGATCGAAGACACTGAGAATGGCTTTTACAATGGTGGTTTTGCCAACGCCGGGGCCGCCGGTGATGATGAGCAATGGGCAGCGTGCTGCCTTGTCAACCGCAAGGCGTTGCTCGTCGGCAAGCACGGTGCCCGAGCTTTTCTCGAATTCGGCGATCGCCTCTGCGCCACCAGGCAGATCGGCGGCTTTGGCACATGCGAGTTCGGCGAAGCGCTTGGCAAGGCGCGTTTCGGTTGCGCGCATTCGCGGGTTGTAAATGGCCGCACCCGAGAGCGCATCGGCGCGGGCCGGCGTAAGCCCACCAGCCTGCTCGGCAACGACATGACCGCCTCGAACGAGCGCTGCGAGCGCCTGGTCGAGGCGCTCGGGCGTGTCCGCGCGCGGCTCCGATGGCTGCTCCTTCGCGCTCGGCGCACCCTTCGCACCGGGCGCAAGCAGCTCGGCGGCGCTCGCAATGAGATCTTCAGCGATGACGTAGCAATGGCCACCTGCATCGGTCGCGTCGCCGAGCGCCTGCAGAAGCGCCGCCTGCATGCGAACCTGGGAGTCAGATTCGATTCCCATTGACGAGGCAATGCGATCCGCAGTGCGAAAGCCTATGCCCCACACGTCCATGGCGAGCCGGTAGGGATCGGCCGAGACGATGCTCACGGCTTTGGGTCCGTAACGCTTGAAGATGCGCGTTGCCAGCTGAGGGCTTGCACCGTGCGCTTGCAGAAACACCATCACGTCGCGAATCGCGCGCTGCTCTTTCCAAGCGGCGCAAAGCGACTTGATTCTCGCGCGCCCAAGCCCCTGGATCTCACTCAAGCGATGGGGCTCTTCGTCGAGCACCTTCAACGTGTCGAGGCCGAAGTGTTCGACAATGCGCTGAGCCGTGCGCCCGCCAATGCCTTTGACAAGGCCTGAGCCAAGGTATTTTTCAATGCCCGAAAGCGTGGTCGGCCGCAATTCGGTCACGCTGCTGACACGGAGCTGCTCGCCGTGCTGCCGATCGATTTCGACCATTCCTCGGGCACGCACACGCGCACCAACCGCAACGTGCGGGAAAACCCCCACCATGGTGAGACTGTCGTGCCGTCCTTCCACCGCGACTTTCACAACGCGAAAGTTCGTCTCGCGGTTCTCGAAGGTAATGCGCTCAACCTCGCCCTCGACGGCAATCTCGACTTGCGAGCCACTGGCCACGAAGTGACCCTAGCCTGCTTTCAAGTTGGCGCGAGCTTGAGGCGGGGCAAACACGGGGGTCTGCCCCTACATCCAACAAAACGCATATCCGTAGGGGCGGCCCCCTGTGGCCGCCCCCATCATGCGTCCGCGTCAAATCGAAAGCGGGCTAGAAGCCGTGGTTGTGACCCGCGTGTTCCCCGCCCGCCGGCTTCTCTTCCTTCGGGCGCTCGGCGACCAAGCACTCGGTCGTGAGCATGAGGCTTGCGACCGATGCCGCGTTCTGCAGCGCCGTGCGAACCACCTTCACCGGGTCGATCACGCCCTGCGAAAGCAGATGGCCATATTGGTCGGTGGCCGCGTTGTAGCCGAAGTCGTCTTTGCCTTCTTTGACCTTGTTGATCACAATCGATCCTTCAAGACCGGCGTTGCCAACAATTTGACGCAAAGGCTCTTCGATTGCCCGGCGAATGATGGAAACGCCGAAGCGCTGCTCTTCTTCGAGCTTGAGCGCATCGAGCGCGTGTTGCGCACGAATGAGCGCTACGCCACCACCAGGAACAATGCCTTCTTCGACCGCCGCGCGCGTTGCGTGGAGCGCATCTTCCACGCGGGCCTTCTTCTCTTTCATTTCGGTTTCCGTGGCAGCGCCAACCTTGATGACGGCGACTCCGCCAACGAGCTTCGCCAGGCGCTCTTGGAGCTTCTCGCGATCGTAGTCGGACGTTGTGTTGTCGATCTGAGCGCGAATCTCGGCGATGCGGCCTTTGATCTTTTCCTTGTCACCCGCGCCGTCAACGATTGTGGTGTTGTCTTTGTCGAGCGAAACGCGCTTGGCGCGACCAAGATCGGAAATCGTCACGTTTTCGAGCTTGAGACCGAGCTCCTCGGCGATGACCTGCCCACCGGTAAGAATCGCGATATCTTTGAGCATTTCCTTGCGGCGATCACCGAAGCCCGGCGCCTTGACCGCTGCGCAGTGCAGCGTGCCACGAAGCTTGTTGACAACGAGCGTGGCAAGCGCCTCACCCTCGATGTCTTCCGCAATGATGAGAAGAGGCTTTTGCTGACGAGCAATCGCTTCGAGCACCGGAAGAAGATCTTTCATGTTGGAGATCTTTTTCTCGGAAATAAGAAGATACGATTCTTCTAAAATGGCCTCCATGCGCTCGGGATCGGTCACAAAGTAAGGCGAAAGATAGCCGCGATCGAACTGCATGCCTTCGACCACGTCGAGCATGGTTTCGGCGGTTTTCGACTCTTCAACGGTGATAACGCCTTCCTTGCCGACCTTCTCCATTGCCTGGGCAAGCTTCTCGCCGATTTCTTTGTCGCCGTTCGCGCTAATGGTGCCAACCTGGGCGATTTCTTTCGGATCCTTGGTTTGCTTGGCCATTTTTTTCAGCGACGCGGTGATCGCCTCAACTGCTTTGTCGACGCCGCGCTTGATTTCCATCGGGTTGTGCCCCGCAGCAACGAGCTTCGATCCCTCGCGGTAGATCGCCTGCGCCAAAACCGTTGCTGTGGTGGTGCCGTCGCCCGCAACATCGCTCGTTTTCGAGGCGACTTCGCGGACCATCTGCGCGCCCATGTTCTCGAAGCGGTTTTCGAGCTCGATTTCCTTCGCAACCGTCACGCCGTCTTTGGTGACAGTCGGCGAACCGAAGCTTTTCTCGATGACAACGTTACGACCCTTTGGCCCAAGGGTGACTTTGACGGCGTCGGCAAGTGCATTAACGCCTGCTAAAATGAGATTGCGGGCCGATTCTGTGTAGACGATTTCTTTGGCTGTCATGTTCGTGTAAACCTTGAAATTTTTGTAATTTTGAGGGGCACAAGCTCGTGCCGCGCACGAGCGGCGGCGGACTACTTCTCAAGAACGGCGAGAATGTCGTCTTCGCGGACGATAAGGCGCTCGTCGCCGTCGATTTTCACTTCTGTGCCGGAGTACTTGCCGAACAGAACGCGATCGCCGACCTTCACGTCGACCTTCTTGACCGAACCGTCGTCGAGCACTTTGCCGTTGCCGACAGCAACAACCTCGCCCTCAATCGGCTTTTCTTTCGCCGTGTCCGGAATGATGATGCCGCCTTTGGTTTTTTCTTCTTCCTTGACGCGCTTGAGGATCACGCGGTCCTGTAGGGGCCGAATGTTCATGAGACGAATCCCTCCGAAACAAAATGGCTAAAATAGCCAGCATTGGCTGATGTTGGCGCGGCCAGCAGGGTGCCAGCAGAGCCGCGTTGTTAGCACTCGCCTGGGGTGAGTGCTAACAAGCGCGGCGGAACATAACCGCCGTCAGCGTGGCGTCAAGTGCCACCAGCTTCGGTGTGGGTTTAGGCCCTCTTCGCGCGCCGGGCCGAGGCCCTTTTTTTGCCAACGCTTTTTTTACCGCTTGGCTGATGACTTCTTGGCCGACGCCTTCTTTTTTGCCGGCTTGGCCGAGGCCTTCTTCTTGGCAGGCTTGGTCGAAGCTTTTTTTGCCGACGCTTTTTTCGCGGCTTTCTTGGAGGACTTGGCGGCCAACGCTTTTTTTGCCGACGCCTTGTTTTTTACCGGCTTGGCTGATGACTTCTTGGCCGATGACTTCTTTTTTACCGGTTTGGCCGACGATTTCTTCGCAGCCTTCTTGGCGGGCTTGGCTGATGATTTCTTGGCTGACGCCTTCTTTTTTACCGGCTTGGCTAACGCTTTTTTTTCTGAAGCCTTTTTCGTGGAGATCGAAGTCTGCCGCCTTGCTGGTTCGGCGGTTTCAGTTGCTTCGGTTGCTTCGATCGCGGGCTTGGCTGCGCCGGCCGTTCCGTTGACCCCCTGGCGCACCACCAGAGCGCGCTCTTTCTCGCGCCCGCGAAGCGTTTGGCGAATGCGATCGTCGAAGTCTTCGAACTCGAATGGCTTGTCGATGTAGGCATCCGCCCCGTAGAGCGGACTCGTCATCTGGTTCAAGTTTTCGCCGATGCCGGTAAGCATCAACACGCCGGTATGCGAAAGGTCATTGTCTTGACGGATTTTCCGGCACACTTCCCAGCCGCTCATTCCAGGCATCATCACGTCGAGCACCACCAAATCGGGACGGCGTTCGCGCGCTAGACGCCACGCCTCTTCGCCGTCGGAGGCTTGAATGACGTCCAGCGTGGGGTCGCTGAGTGTGCGTAAGTGACGCGCGACGAGTTCGAGCATCGAGGGTTCATCGTCAGCAACGAGAACGAGCGGGCTCAAGGTCGACATGTCTCTACTAATGAAGGACGTAGGCGGTTGGGTCAAGCGTCGTCGTCAGCATGGCGATGATCCCATGAATCGCTCGGGACAACGCGCCACCCGCAATGGCGTGTCGATCCAATGCCCGCGTGTGGGCGCCGCAGCCGGTCCTTTTTTTGCGAGCAGAGTTACTCGTCGCGAAACTTCGTTGGAACGCGCGTTGTCGACTCGACAAGTTGCTTGGATGCATTCACGTGCTTCACCATCGTGGGCATGTGCCCCTTGGCGAGTTTGAGTTTGCCTTGCATGAGAGCCTTGGTTGGATCGAGTTCTTTTTTGATGACCTGCTTCCACTGCGCGTAACTCGCGACAACAACGAAGGGTGCCTTCGGTTCGGCCTCACGCGCAGGCATAAGCATGCATTCTCTGCAAGTTCCCGAGTCGACATCGAGCCACATGGCAAGATCTTCTGGGATCCCGAGCGTGGGCTCGGCTTTGACCACCATCGCAACAACGCCGTGCGTCCAGTCTTTGCCGGCTTTTTTGTAATCGGGGTTTGCGTTGATGGCACTTTTGTAGGCAGCCATCCACTCGGGGGAAGGAAAATCGTAGGCCATGGCCCGCCTTTTACCATGACTGCCGAGAAGTCCTTCCAGACCGCTTTCAAGTTGGCGCGAGGTCGAGGTGGAGCAGACACGGAGGTCTGCCCCTACAACCAAGCAAACGCATATTCGTAGGGGCGGCCCCCTCGTGGCCGCCCTAACTCGGTGCACATCGAAAGCGATCCCACAAAAGCGACGTGGCGCAACCTGTAGAGGAAGCGCCACGAAATCAACGGAAAGGAGCTAACGAAACCTAACCTAAGGAGGGAAGCGGGCAAAAGGCAAGAAGCGTCACCACATTCAGCGAAAAGCAAGCATAAGGAAGAAAAGCGAACCCTCACGAAACCACAAGCCAACCAGATACAACCAAGCCACCAGAAAGGGAGGAATAGGTCAAAAGACGATGAACACGAGCCGGCGCCACACTGCCTTGCAAAGTGATCGTCGTCTTGCCGCCAACCAAGGAACAACCAAGCAAGCGAAGCGGTTAGCGGCAGCACTGAGACATAGAGCACCAGCCGTGCCAGTCCCTATGTTACGCGCGATCTTTGGCAGATCACTCGATCTCCCCGACGTTCACGGCGATGCCGGGCTGCCATTCAAGTCAGCGTTGGTCGCTAAGTATGCATTGTTTGCGGGGTTGGCCGAGCTGGCGTTGCCCACCGAATCGCACAACCCCATCGGCTTTGTGTTGTGAGATCCAACGAACGGAATCTGGTCGTTGACATAAACGTTGCGCCAAGTATGTTGCGCCGACATTGCAGCATGTCGATCGCGGTGTGTTGCGCCCGTAGCTCAGCTGGATAGAGCATCGGTCTACGGAACCGGTTGTCGGAAGTTCGAATCTTCCCGGGCGCGCAAACAAAATTTCTCTTTCAAGCATGCAAAAAGGCGTAAATCTGGCCACTATCGCAAAAGCGACGGTAGACGTGGCGATCGACCACGACGCTCAATTCATGCGTCTCGCGTTGGCCGAGGCAGACAAGGCCGCGGCCCTTGGCGAGGTGCCCATCGGTTGCGTGCTCGTTGGCCAAGACGGCACGGTGCTCGCGCGCGGTCATAACCTCCGCGAAACGTGCTCCGATCCGACTGCCCACGCCGAAGTCGTTGCGATCCGGCGCGCGGCGTTTGTGCGTAGGTCGTGGCGCCTCGATGACGCCACGCTCTACGTCACGCTCGAACCTTGCCCGATGTGCGCGGGCGCCATGGTGAACGCGCGGCTCGGTCGGCTTGTCTACGGCGCCGACGATCGGAAGGCCGGGGCATGCAAAACCATTTTTTCGATCGGCGACGACGCGCGGCTCAATCATCGCTTTCCCATCACGCGCGGCGTGCTCGATCGGGAATGTGCCCGTCGCCTCAGCATTTTTTTCGCGGCACTGCGCGCGCAACTGAAGAAATAATGTAGGCGGTTCAACGTCGAATTGGGGCTCGCGGCTCCGGCATCGGCTGGCCAGGTTTATGGAAGACGATTGGCTGGGTCAACCCGACGTCGAGTTCGTCTTGCGTCACATTGCCGTTCTTTTCGGCAATTTGCATGAGCGCCTGAATGTAATTCATCCAACGCTCGGATACTTGTCCCTTGTCCCAAAATTTGCCATAGCGAACGGGTGCAGGGAGCATTGTCGCCAGGAAGAAACACTCGGGCAGCGTGAGCTCGTTTGGCTTGCGACCGAAGTAATGAGCGGCCGCGCGCGTGATGCCATAAATGTCTGGACCGAATTCGACAACGTTCAGATAAAGCTCCATCATTTCATCTTTGCTAAACACTTGCTCAAGGTATGCAGTTAGTATAACTTCTTCGATTTTGCGCGACATCGCCTTTGAGCGAGATAAAAATAAATTCTTTGCAAGCTGCATGGTGATGGTGCTCGCACCGCGCACGAAACGGCGTGCCTTGAGGTTTGCTGCGGTGCTGCCACGAATCGCGGCATGGTTGAAACCGTGATGCTTGTAGAATGCAGCGTCTTCGGTGGTCAGAACCGCTGCGACCATGAACGGGCTGATGTCTTCAAGTGCGGTCCAGTTGGGTGTTCCAGGGCCCGTGGTTGTCTCACTCGGCGTACCATCGGGATGGTAGGTGCGGTAGGTGAACGAGCCGGTGAAGCGATCGCGCGAAAGCTCTGGGGGTACGCTAGCAATTTTGCAGCGGTCGTCGATTTCGTACGTCATAGTAAGCTTGTCGATGGTGCGAGTGTCGAATGCGATGCGAGCCGTTGCGCCAAACGTTCCGGTCATGCGCGCCGCGCGCACGGTAGACAAGAGACCCTCGGGCGCGCTTTTGAGTAGCGCCTGGCACGACGCCGGCGCAACGTTGCCAGCGAGCGTAACGCCGAAGTGATCGGTTGTTTCCTCGATTAACCCCTGCGCCTGCATGTGCAGCGCGCCCATGTCGAGCCGCGCGTCGTCGATGCGGACGAGCCCCTTGTCGTCGAACGCACCGCGTGCGGTCACGGCGAAATCGAGTCCTTTAACAGGCTCGAGCGAGAGCCGCGGCTCGGTGATGGAGATGGAGCGAAGCGCGACGTGCCCATCAAAGGTGAGGGTATCGCCGGCTGCTGCAAGCACAACGAGCCCTTTGCCCAAGATCTCGGCGTGCTCCACATCGGAAAGCCCGCGAGAGCCGTTTTTTATGCCAAGAAGTGCGAGCGATACTGCGCCCCCCTCGAGCCGCGCAACAACATCGCCACGGCCGATGGGAATTTCTAAGTCGAATGACAACGGCGCGCTTTGCGTGGCACCTTCGTCGTGATCGCGGCCGACTTCACTCATGAACGTTGCGCGAACTACATCGCCACGTCGCTCGAACGACAGAGGTCCAGGCCCAATCGAAAGTTGCTCTTTTCCTACACCAAGCTTGAACGATACCCCGCCAACGTCCACTTTGGTTCCGTCGGCGAGGTGTTCACCAAGAATCGTTGCGAAAGCGGCGATTTTTATGCGCAATGCATGCAAATCGGGCAAAGCAACAAGAAGCGGCGCTTCAGGCTCGGCTACAGAACCCGCCTTCACCGACTGTGGCGCGGTTTTATCACGCGCTGGCTGCGCGGGTTGCGCAGGCGGTGGCAGTGGCGGCGGCACAGGATCGACGATGCCCCCCATCGCCGATGGCGCAAGGGCCGACGGGATAGATTCCGCTTTTTGTTCAATCGCAAGCGCCGTGGCTTTCACGACCCGCGCGTTGCCATTGGAAGGAAATTCGACGTCCGCGTTCGTCACTCGAACCGTAGTCCGCTGATACGCTACGGTCAGTTCGGTGCAGCCAAAATCCAGCGCGTCATTCGTGCGCGCGAAGCGAAGCCCCGCAGCCGCTATGGTTCCTTCTTTCGGCATTTGCCACGCGAGCGAAACACCCGATGCGCGAATCGGCATGGGCCGCCGCTCGGTCGGCTCGCGACCGCCACCCACTTTGCGAAAGCGGCGAAGCTTGTCGACGACTTCGTTGGGCTCGCCGTTGACGTGGATCTCGCCGCCTTCGGCAGACACTTCTTTCGGAGATAGCGTGGCCGACAGCTCGACGCGCACGTTGAAAAGGGAAACATCCACATCGGCGACGCCTTCAAGCTTGATGCGGACATCGTTCAGGCGGATCGCGAAAAGGCCTGGACGCACGCGACCCACGGTGATCGCGAGCCCTCGCCGCGCTCCCTCTTTTGCAATGCGCGCGCGGACGAATGGACCGAAGGCAAGCGCGAAGGCGACAACTACAAGCCCAACAATGCCACAAAGGCCGCCCACCCAAAAGCGACGCCGCCCGCTGCGCGGGGCGCAATCTCGAGGTTCGGGGGATGTGCGCGCCATGAGATGTCCATCTTAACTCTTGACCATCACGATCCCATCGAGACGCGCAGCGTGCATCCATGAGCAAAGTCATCAAAAGTGGTGCGCATACAAAAAGCAAAACCGCCTGAAAGCTCTTTATGGATGGCTTTCAGGCGGAATAA
>WQZB01000064.1 GCA_009780955.1 Polyangiaceae bacterium
ACAGCCGTCGCGAGCGAATCGAGGCTAGGGCGGAGCGCGAGCACCGCGCGGAACAGCCTGCTGCGGCTTTGAGCACGGAGCGCAGCGCCCAACCGACGCATCGATTTCGCGCAGCAGGCTGTCGAACACGCTCTAACGGCAGGTGCCAGGATTTGAAATTGCGCGCTCCGCGGCGTGGCGCACACCCAAGGTGACGTTTTTCCGGGCGAGCGGCGCGAGGCGTTTCGGCAGATCGGGTGGGTGAAGCATGGAAAGCGCTTCGATGGCCGCGGTGCCGATGCGTTCATCGGCTTCGCTTGCTGGCTGCACACGCAAACGTTCGGCGAAATTCGTCAGGGTATCAATTGCATTATGCACGCACATCGTGCCGAGTGTGCGTGCCGCCAGAGCGCGCACGTCCAAGGTTTCCTCGGTGTCGTCCAGACGCGCAGCCACGCGTGATGCCTGCGTTGTGGCTCGCAGTTGTCCGAGTGCGAACAAGGCTGCGATTCGCACGTTCACGCTTGCATCGGTGAGCGCTTGGCCGACTGCTTCAACGCCGTGCGGCTCGGCGGGCAGAGCGCCGATCGCTTCGGCAGCGGCCGCGCGCACGAACGACCACTCGTCTGTTGTAAGAGCCTTGACCGCAGCACCTCCGCCTGCCACAAAAGCGACCTTCGCAATGGCGCGCAGCGCGGCTTGACGCACGCGCGGCTGCCCGTCTTCTGCGGCCGCAAGGATTGTGGCTGCGAGCGAAGCGATGCCGGCCGACACTTCCACGGCGCGCGCACGTACTTGCCATTGTGGGTCGTGGCGCACGAGATCCATAAGGCGCACTCTGGCTGCTTCGTTCTGCGAGCTCGCGAGGTGTGCGAGCGGCTCTGCGAGCAAGTAGCGCGTTGCCATGCCAGGCGAGGCTTGGAAAAGATCGACTATAGCGGCGTTCGATTCGGCGCCGCACTCGGCGAGCTTTGGTCCCATGGCGCGCAGCAGATCGAGGCGCGCAGCAGCAGCAAGGTGGGTTTGCTGGCCGAGGAGCGTGCACAGCTGATTTGGTGATGCGGTTCTTGCGGCGCGTGCAAACGCACTGCGGATGCTTTGCCGCGTTTCAGACGAGCCCGTGCCCATGACACTGGCGAGCGGTTCGAGAGCCGCGTTTGGCGCAACCGCTGCGAGCAGCGGGGCGGCCGCGGCACGACGAGATTCGTCGTCGCTACGCACGGCCGTTGCGAGTGCTGCGCTCGCTCTTTTTCCGCATCGCTCGATCGCGCCAAGAGCGCGCCTGCGCACTTCTACGTCTTTGTCGCCGAGAGCGCGTGTGACCAACTCCATGGCCGGATCCGTGCAACTTCCAGCGCTTGCTGCAACGTCGATGGCGCGCGCTCGGCCCTTGTCATCAAGGGTCGGATAGACTTCGATTACGGCGGTAACACCGGCGTTGCCCGCGCGCTTGAGCAGCGCCAACGCCTCCTCGGCGCGAGGGCCAGCAAGAGCCTTTGCCACGTCGGAAAGCGATGAGCCGCTCGTGTCGAACGTTGAAAGCGCCGTCACTTCAGCAATCGTCACCTCTGGCAACGCAATGCCCTTGGCGTAGGCTTCGTCGAGGACGACGGACATGCACGTCGTGTGCACTGCTTTCGGCAACGGGATTTCGTACGACACGCCTCGCTTGCCCCAAGCGTCTTCGGGCATCGTTACTCGAAAAAGCCGATCGTCGGTCGCAAGGAAGAACGCTTTGGGCGCGACACCTCGTGCTTTCGGTGCGGTGGGCGCGATGGTGATGACCAACGCGTTGATGGGCAACTCGGCTGGCGCGCTCATCGTGACAAACTCGCCGTGCCCGTCGCCCGGCCCTTGTTCCGACCAGGTAGAATCGACGTTGCCATCGGTGAGCGCCGCAAAACCTGGAGAGCTTGCGCCTGTTGCGACAAGGATTTTCGCAAGGGCTGGTTTTGCGTTTCGGTTGCGTGCGCGGGCAACGATGGCCTCTGCGCTGCCCCTCGCCTTGTTGTCGATACGATGCAGTGTGGCCGCACGAAGCTGCATCGTCTTTGGATCGAGCCCGCGCGGCGACAGCAGTGTGGTCTGTTGCCTACATATGCGTGTATCTTCTCTATAATTGGCAACGATGACGAACTTGGACACTTCGTCGCGATCGAAGAGGCGCACGGTTTGCCCGCTCCGTTCGCCTTCGTTGCCTTCAGAAAAACCTGTGAGACCAGCAAAGATCGGCGCAGGGGAATGCGCCGACACAATGGCTTCGAACGCGACATCGTCTCGCTGCGTGTCGGGCACGCGAACCAGGGCGACATGTTTGCCATCGCCGATGGCAACGGACCTAATGGTTATTTTTGCGGAATCGATGCGCGAGGGAGGGATGGGGATGGGCACATGCAAGAAAGATGCGGTGTGCACGCAATTGGGCGTGAGGCACTTGCTCGCGGAAAGAGCGCTTGCAGCGGGGTCAATCGTGATCTCGATGGCGTCGAGGCCACCGCCTGCGTCAATGATTTTTCGCTTTTCGCCGGCCGTTCCCACTTCGGCGCGTGCCGTCTCGGTGGTCCCAGCGGCCAAGATAGTTGCCATAAGGCTTGCGAAGATCGTCACACGGCTCAGACGGCGCGGCATGGCAACGTTTCCGTATCGCTATTGCCAAAAAAAAGCTTATTTTTTGCCCTTACACCCGCTTGCATGCCACACGGTCTGCCATGCGTCGCACGTGGATTGCCGTCGGGCTTGGGGTTCCGGTTGCAGTCGGCCTTGTGATTTTCCGGTGGCACACGCATAGCAATGAGCCGGGCGAGTCTCATGCAGGTTCGGCCGCGATCGTTGAGGCGGCTGCCCCCGCCGTTGTTGCGGCTACTGCGGGCAAGGCGTTGCCTCTGCTTGCAGGACTGGATCTCACGAAAATTGCGCTTTCCGATGCGGGCGCGACCGCGCCACTTCCCGATGGTAAAACCGCGCGCCTGACGATTGACGCAAAGTTGCAAAGTGTAGCCAATGCCGTCATGGCGAGGTACCGCTTGCCCGAAGCAGCCGTGGTCATGATTGACACGGCTTCCGGCAGCGTTCTTGTTTATGCAAGCCACATCGAGCATGGATCCATGCGCGATCTTTGCGCGGAGGCCACGGCACCAGCCGCAAGTGTATTCAAGATTGTGACTGGAGCCTCGCTTGTCGACACCGCGGGGCTCTCGCCCGACGAGCGCGCATGTTACTCGGGCGGCGAGCAGCGCATTCGCGAAAGCGATCTCGTGGCTGATTCGAAGAAAGACAAGTGGTGCACAACGCTTGGCGGCGCCATGGGTCGAAGCATCAATACGGTTTTTGCGCGCTTTGCTCTTCAATACCTAAGCGCGCCCGCCATCGAGCAAATGGCAAAAAGCCTTGGCTTCGGTGCACCGCTCGCCTTCGATGTTCCGGTGCAGCCGAGCGCGCTCAAAGTGCCCAGCGATCCCCTTGGCTTTGCCCGTACTGCCGCGGGGTTTTGGAACACAACGCTTTCACCTTTTCACGCGGCGTGGCTCAGTGCGACGATGGCACGAGGCGGCGAGCCCGTTCGCCCGCATATCGTGAGCGAGGTTGTGAGCGATTCTGGGAAAATCGTGTGGACGGCGTCTGGGCCCAAGGCGCTCGAGCGCGCCGTCAAGCCCCACGTGGCGCATGCCGTGGCAACCATGATGGGCAGCACGGTCACTGACGGCACTTCGTTTCGTGCTTTTCACGATCCCGAAGGCCGACCCTTTCTTGCCGATGTGCCTATTGCGGGCAAAACGGGCACGCTCACCGACGCCGCCGCGCAGCGCTATTACACTTGGTTTTCAGGCTTTTCGCATGCAACCAAGCCGGCTAGTAACCCGGCAGCCGAGCAGGTGGGGGGCGAAGTGGACAAGCCCGCCTCGCCGCCGGTTGCCATTGGCGTGCTTGTCGTGAATACGCCAATATGGACTATCAAAGCCAATGTTCTTGCCCGCGAAGTTTTGCGCGCCTACTTCGCCGAGCACAACGAAAAGGGCGTGAGCATGCCGAACCTCGATGAAGGCAATCGTTCCGTTGCGCGCAAAAAGCGAAAGTAAACCAATGGCTACTTTCGCCTGATCGAGCTGCGGATGCCAAAGTTTCATGGTTTTCGCCTCCGCAAGGCTCGATCGATAATGCACGATTGATTTGAATTTATGGAAACCGATTGCTATTGGCCGCTGAAATAAGCTCGTTATATTTTTTTAACACGACTCGGTCGACCGTGCCGTCGAAGAAATCTTTCTCGCATTTGAGTTTTTCGACAGCGACCTTACCACCTGCAACTTTTGCTTCGGCGGGTGCATCACGAAGGCAGCGCCAGAAAGTGGTTTGTGCCTTGTCGAAGTTGTTCGCGGCCCTGATGAAACTATCGTAATTGGTGTCGGCCATTGGCCAGGAGGGGGCGGTTTTCTGCTCCTTGAGATCGGCTTTGTGGGCGTCGCCATAGGCTGTGAGGTCGGCGAGCGCTTTTTGGAAATCGGTTCTTGCCGCGGTAAAATGGCTGAAATCGATTTCTGGGTCGTCGGCGGCGTCGATAAAATCGCGCGCTGTGTTGAGCACGTGCAAGCGGTGGTAGACGAACTTTTTGCCGTCTTCTTTTTCGACCCTGGCGAGCTCGCGTTGATGAAGGGGTTTCGTAATTCCATCGAGCACGTTATGGAGAGTGTCGTCGGCTTTTCCGAAGGCTTTGAATGCTTCCATGAGCTGCGGGTGCAGGGCTTTCCCCTTGGCCCATTTGTCGTCAAGAAAGTTCTTTTTGTCGAAATAGTCATGAAGTTCGTTGGAAATCTTATCGATTCGGGTTGCCGCTTGCGCGAAAGCTTCGCCCGCTTGCTCGAGCTGCGGGTTCGACGGCGGTTTCGTTTTTGCCTTCGCAACACCGGCGGCGCACTTCGAGGCGTCGCCTTTGGAAAGAGTGTTCATGCCAGGCGACGTTTCTTTGCCTGTTGGTCCGTTCGGTGGAATGAATGTTAAGTAATACTTCCTCATTTGAATCACGTTCGAGGAAATTGAATTCAGACATTCAATGTACGGCTCGATTTTTTTCTCGAGCTGAGTGTCGGCGTCGTCGGCCTGTGCGGCCGCGCCACTGCCACTCCCACTGCCACCACCACCATCGGCACCAGGCGCAACCTTTCTGATAAGCTTCTTGCAGCCCAGGTTGCCCACGGACAGACCCACAATGGTTCCGATGGCAACGATTCTCAGCCAACGTGATGACAAGGCGTGATGCATTCCCATTCTCCTCTTCGGTAAGGCCTGCGGTTGCGAATCGCTCGCAGTGCGCTTCACAAGCGCGGGCAATGCGACAATACGTAGACGCCCGAACGATAGACCCATTCCTTCAGCCTATCGAGCCCATTCGTCCACACGTTGTGAGCGATTCTCGCCTGCTCCCGCCTGATCGAGCTGCGGATGCGAAGCTTTTATGGCTTTCGCCTCCGCAAGGCTCGATTGATAATGCGCGATTCGTTTGAATTTATGGAAACCGGCCATTATTGGCCGTTGTAATAAGCTCGTTATAATTTTTCACCACGGCTTGGTCGACTGTGCCATGGAGGCCGTGTTTTTCGCATTTCTCTGCCGCTTTTTCGACAATGATCTTTCCGCCTGCAACTTTTGCTTCGGCGGGTGCATCACGAAGGCAGCGCCAAAAAGTGGTTTGTGCCTTGTCGTACTCGTTAGCAGCGCTGACGAAACGATCGTAATTGCTGTCGGCCATTGGCCAGGAGGGGGCAGTTTTCTGCTCCTTGAGATCGGCTTTGTGGGCGTCGCCATAGGCTGTGAGGTCGGCGAGCGCTTTTTGGAAATCGGTTCTTGCCGCGGTAAAACGGTTGAAATCGATTTCCGGGTCGTCGGCTACGTCGATGAAATCGCGCGCCGTGTTGAGCACGTGCAAGCGATGGTAGACGAACTTTTTGCCGTCTTCTTTTTCGACCCTGGCGAGCTCGCGTTGACGAAGGGGTTTCGTAATTCCGTCGAGCACATTTTGGAGAGTGTCGTCGGCTTTTCCGAAGGCTTTGAATGCTGCCACGAGCTGCGGGTGCAAGGCTTTCCCCTTGGCCCATTTGTCGTCGAGAAAGTTCTTTTTGTCGAAGTAATCATGAAGTTCGTTGGAAATCTTATCGATTTGGGTTGCCGCCTGCGCGAAAGCTTCGCCTGCTTGCTCCAGCTGCGGGTTCGACGGCGGCTTCGTTTTTGCTTTCGCAAGACTCGTGGCGCATTTCGAGGCGTCGCCTTTGGAAAGAGTGTTGATGCTAGCCGACGTTTCTTTGCCTGTTGGCCCGCTCTCTGGAATGTCTGATAAGTAATGCCTCCTCATTCGAATCACGTTCGAGGAAATTGAATTTAGGCATTCAATGTATGGCTCGATTTTTTTCTCGAGCTGATTGTCGGCGTCATCGGTCTGCGCGGCCTCGCTACCAGGCGCGACTTTTTTGACGAGCTTCTTACAGCCCACGTTGCCCACGGACAGGCCCACAATGGTTCCGATGGCAACGATTTTCAGCAAACGTGATGACAAGGCGCGATGCATTCCCGTATCTCCTCGGTAAGGCCTGCGGTTGCGAATCACTCCCAATGCGGTTCACAGACGCTGGCAGTGCGACAATAATAGACACCTCGAACAATAGATCCATTCATTCAGCCACGAAAGTGGTAAGAAAGGGGCACCGTGAGTTCCGGCCGAGCTAGTGCGTGTCTGCAAACCTGCTGCGCGTCACGTATTTATCGTTTTTTTCCGTGGCGGAATTGGCCCGCATTTCGCGATATTGCGGCTGGGGTCGCCTTTGCGGTTGGCCTTGGTCTGGCGGCTGCGCGGCCGGCGCACGCGTCGATTGTCGAGCGCGTTGTGGCCGTTGTTGGCGAAAGGCCGATCTTGCTTTCCGAGTTGCGCCAGCGGGCGCGCCCGCACCTCTTGCGCATTTTGATGCAAACCCCGAATTCCTCGCAGCAAGTCGCGGCCGAAAGCGAAATGTACAAAGAGCTACTCAATCACATGATTGACGAGCGCCTCGAGGAGACCGCGGCCGACAAAAGCCGCATTTCCGTCTCGCCCGAGGATGTCGACGCTGGTATTCGCCAGGTTGCTGCGGAAGCAAAAATATCGCCGGCTGATTTGCTCGCCGAGGCCAAGCGTCAAGGCTTGAGCGAGCAAGACTACCGCGATGAGGTTCGTCGCCAGGTACTCGAGGGTAAGCTTATTCATCTTCGCGTGCGCGATCGTGTGCGTGTGACCGAGCAAGACGCGCGCGCTGCCTACCAGCACCTTGTCCAGGAGATCGAGCAGCAGTCGCCAGTTGATTTGCGCATTTTGGTCCTTCAAGTTCAGCCCGGCGCAAGCGACCAAAGCATCGCGACGCGCACCGTGCTGGCGGAAGAACTTGCGAAGCGTGCGCGTGAGGGTGCCGACTTTTGTGAGCTTGTCCTCGATTACAGCCAAGACCCGACCACGAAGCACACGTGCGGCTCGCGCGGGCCAGTGCCGCTTTCGGCGCTTTTCCCGCAATTGCAGCAAGCGGCGAAATCGCTGAAACCAGGCGGGGTGTCATCGCCAATTCGATTCCAAGATCCCAATGGCAATATGGCTGTTTTGGTCGTGCAGCTCGCCGAAGCCCAAACTTCGGTACCGCCATTCGATCAAGTTCGCAAACAAATGATGGAGCGGGCCATTGTTGAGGCGACCGATCGCCAGCGCAAGCAATGGCTGCAAGAATTACGGCGTGGCGTCTATATCGATATTCGATTGTGATTTGTAGAGTGCTTTCAAGTTGACGCGAGTTCAAGGCGGCGCAGCGCGGAGCGGAAAGCCTGTTTTGGAGACGGGTATGGTAATGATGCCATTGATTGCCAATGGACGTATCGGGTTCAATTCCGAGGTGTAATGAGCAACGGCCATGGAAATGTTGCTTGCCGTCTGGTCCTGGCCTGCAACAGGTAGCGGCCGTTGAACACATACGTAATACTACTACAGTCGCTACCCAGTGGCAAGTCCACATAGGTCGTTGACTCTGACTCGCCGGTTGGTTCGATGTGAACAAGCGAATAACAGGCGCCAACCCCACCAGCGGACGACGTGCGCTCACCACCAAGCGCGCGTCGCGACCGATTTCACATTGACGGACTATCTCATCACGTCAACCTGAAACCGGTCGGCTCGTGTTGCTCAAGGTGATGCTGGCAGTTTGTTTTCTGTCTCGGGATCGAGTGGACGCACGCAACGGCCAGCGCTGCGACCGTACTTCGTGAGTGCGAAAAAATCGTAAGTAGCATCGCCGACCATCGTTGTTGCATTGAAGTGGACACCTCCGTCCTCGAAGCTTCCATTGCGTCCCCAATGAAAGCGGGTGCCGTCGTTTTCGTTATTGTAGTATATGGTGCTATTGCCGTCTGGGGCCGTGATCTCCATTCCATTGCCAGACAGATCGAAGTGGCCGTAAGGCCCCTTTCCAGCCGGGTAACGGCCCGGCGGCGCAACGGCGATACTTTGGTCGTTGGCCTCAAGGAACGTATTGGGGTCGTTGAACTCTGCTATGATTGGATTTGCTCTGCGGCCTTCGAGGTCTGCACGCCAGTCTTGGATGAACATATTCTCGTAATTCCAGCCAAGGTTTGTAAAGCTGAGACGCGAGAGCAGCGTAGCCTTATTATCGTCGGTCAAAGCCGGGTCCCATACCGTGTTCACGCCGGTGGGAACGACGTTTCTGAAGCCCGTCGTGGACGTATTCAATGTGCCGTCCTCGTTGAACGAGAAGGGGGCCGGGCTGTTCCCCCATGGGAAGGTATTGTTCGCACCGTACGCAGCATTGTATTCTGCATACGTTTCGAGCCGTCCGCCGTCCCACGCGCAAAACGACGCGAGGATGTAGTACGTGACACAGTTCATCGCCTTTTCGGCCAGGCGCTCGGGCTTGACAGAATGCTGGTCTTCGCCGTTGTCAGGATTGCGTAGCTCGGCGTCGGTTAGGTAGAATGTGCGCGACCCATATGCGCCCTCTGCTATAGATCCGTCCTCCTTCACAACGCGCTTTTCCATATAACATCCGAAGCCCCAATCACCGCCAGGCTCGTTGTTGTAGCGATAGCCGCTCACTTGGTTGAGTGCGCCGTAATTGCACTGTCTGCAGTTGCCGTTCGAACAGCACTGGTCACCACTGTCTGCCTGCGTCCAACCGGTGGGCAGATAGGCGTCAATGCCCGATGGAAGCTGGGTTGGAGCCATGATGTTGGCGCGGTTCGCCTGAACCCAGCCCTTCACATTGCCCTTCACCGCATCAAGGAATGTTCGAATGCGCCCAACAGTGATTTGGTATTTGTCGAGCTGAAATGCCGGGACCGCGATTGTCAGAGTAGTATTGGGCGAGTGCCACCCCGTAGCATTTTGCGCAGGCACGTTGGCTGATGCGCAACAATCTTCATGATTCTGCTGCTGGCCATTGGGGGTGTCCGTATCGCCCTGGCCGCAGGTGTCGCCGCCACGGTGACTTACGCAGCTTCGGGCAGCCGCGCAGCGCCCATCGTAATTGCATCCTGCACTTAGGCAGTCGGCGTTGGTAATGCACTTTTTCGTTGATTTGCACTTTGGTGCATGGGTATCGATGCCTGGGCCTGACGATCCGCAATCGACATCGGTTTCGTTGCCATCCACCTTGTTATCGTTGCTCGTGGGCTGGCTGCATTTTGAATCAACGCAATTGCCGTCGGTGCAGTCGCCGTCTTTCGCGCACGTTTGACCCACAGCGCACCCTTTCGGGTTGCCCTGGTCGTCTTTGCACGATCCACCGCAATCAACATCGGTTTCATCACCATTCAGAATTTTGTCGTTGCACGTTGGTGCCACGGGTGCCACGCAAACGTTGTCGGTGCACAAAAAGCTTGTGCAGTCGGCTCCCTCATTGCACGCCTTGCCAACATCGCATGCCGGTGCATGCGTGTCAGTGCCATTGCCCGACGATCCGCAATCAACGTCGGTTTCGTTTCCGTTTTTCACCTCGTCATCGGCAGTAGGTGCGGCGCATTTCATGTCGGCGCCGCAAACGCCGTCCACACAATCGGCGGCGCCTGTGCACAATTTGCCTGTTGTGCACGGCGCGCAATCGCCTCCACCGCAATCCACATCGGTTTCGTTTCCGTTTTTCGCGCCATCGGTGCACGCGGTGGGCACGCACTGCCCTTGGTCGCAATGCTGGCTTTCGCAGTCGGTATCGACCGTACATGCGCTGCCATCGTCGCAAGGTGGTGCAGCGCATTCTTTCGGAACGTTCGTTCCGGCTTCGCTGTTGTCGGTCGAGCCGCCATCAGGATTGGGCGATTCAGGATTGGTAGATGATGAGTTGCTGCTCGAGCAACCCACAAGGCCCACAAGTATTAATGTGGTGGTGAGTAAGAACCCGTATTGTGATCGGCGCATACGGTTATGCTGAAGGCTCGGCGTGCTTGACGTCAAGGTGGTCACGCAGAATTTTGCACCGTAGCTGTGACACCGCGGCCCTGGTTGTTTGGGCGCTAATGCGCGTCGCTTTTTGACTACATTTGCCGACATTGAGCGTCACCCTTGGAAAGGTGAGCTATCGCCTCGCTGAGGCCATCGAGCGTGAGGTGAAACATTGGAAAAATTCGCGCGATTTGCGCCGCTGTTCCGCTTTGCCAATAGGACGGCGGGTCGGGGTTTAGCCACACGCTGCGCCTGAAAGAATCGGCAAGCTTGTAGAGTTGCGCGAGTCCGGTCAGCGCAGGGTTGTACTGCCGAGCGACGTAATCAAAGCCCACGCCAAGCAGCTCGGCTGGGTGCATGGCAGCGTCGCCCACGATGACGAGTTTCCACTCGGGCAAGAGTTCGTGCAGCACGTCCGACATATTCGCTGGGTCGGTCAAGCGCGCGCTTTCGTAGAGCTGCCCGTAGATGCAATTGTGAAAATAGTAAGTTTTGAGCGCGCGGATGTTCGATGCGCGCTTGGCCGCGGAAAAAAGCCGCGAAACCGTTTCGGCATAAGGCTCCATGGATCCGCCGACATCCATCAAAAGCAGCACGCGCACGTTCGACTTGCGCGGCGCACGCGTCACAATCTCGAGCTCGCCCGCATTTTTTGCGGTTCTGTCAATCGTCGCGTCAATGTCAAGTTCGTCAGGCTGCCCTTCGCGTTGGAATGCGCGAAGCTTGCGAAGTGCAACTTCGATCTGCCGGATGTCGAGCAAAAGATCGGACCGGTATGGCCGGTAGGTGTGCGCGTTGGCAATGCCCATGGCAGTGCGCCCGCCGCCGCGTTCCCCCACACGCAACCCTGAAGGGTGTGCGCCGTGCTGGCCAAATGGGCTCGCGCCGCCGGTGCCAATCCAGTGGCTGCCGCCTTGGTGGCGGCCTGCTTGCTCTTTCATGCGCTCTTCGAACATACGCTTGAGCGATTCCATGTCGAACGACCGCATGGCCGCGAGCTCCTCGGGCGAGAGCATTTTTCGCGCTATTGGGTTTTTGAGCCACTCGTCAATCTCGCGGATCAGCGAGAGCGACGCTGCGGTGACACCTTTGAAATGCGCGAGAAAGGCTTCATCGAAGGCGTCGAGATCGCTTTCGCGGTGCACGCAGATGGCGCGCGCAACATGGTAAAAGCCGTCGAGCGAGCTTTCGTGCAAGTTCACGGCGAGCGCCTTTCCGAGCGCCACGGCTTCTTGCACACCCACTTTCACTTTGCGGGCGCGAAGCTCGTAAAGAAACGGAACGAATGCGGCGCTCATTGCATGTACATTACCGTAACTGGCCGCTGCCGCAGCGAGCGTTGCCCATGGTTTTTGCGCCAAGGTCGTAGTCGCCAAGCTGCACGCTCGTTGGAATCACGATCGCGCCGCTGTAATCGCCGTGCTCGTTGGTCACGAGCTCGCCAAGCACAATGTCGTGGCCGGCATGGCCGCCAAGCACGATTTGCACGGCAAGCTGCCCGCACACTTCGCCGCGTGCGCGAGCTTGTCCGCTCACGTGTATCGGCGCGCCTCGCCTGGCCTCCGTGCTTTCGAGCGCGATCGTAAGCGTTGTTGACGGGAGATCGACAGTCGCTGCGGGAGCCGCGGTACTTGGTTGCGGGCTTGCTGGCAATGCGAATGCGCTGGCCATGGCGCTTGAAGACCCGTTGGGTAGAACCTCGCCGTTTGCGCTGCTCGCACCATTTACACTGCCTGCATTGCCAGGCCTTGCCATCTCGTTGCCGCTTGCGCCACCACTTGCGTTGCCGCTTGCCGAAGTGCTGCCTGCGTTGGTCTGGCGGCGTGCGCGACGGCCAAGATCTTCCCCGCGCGCCGAGCCATGCGGCCATGCAAACGGATCTGGCGGTGGCTCGTAAACGGTGTTCGCCGCAAGGGGATCGGCGAGCATGCCGCCTGCACCTCCAAGATCGATGCGCTGCCACAAGCGCCCGTTGTGTACTTCAACCCACGCGTGCGCTTCGTTCATGACCATGCGCGCCGGAATGCCGAGCGAGAGCGCCGTAATCATGAACGCGAACGAGCGATGCCGGCATACGCCTTTTTTCGACAGCGCGAGATCAAGGTAGATGTCGCGTTTTTTTTCTGGCGGCTCGTTCGAATCGGTGAACTCACGAAAGTATTCTACGAGTTTGGTGAGGTTGTCGCGCGGACTCATCCTTCGCGTGACGCCTATGGTTCGCGCGACTTCCGCGGCAGCCTTCGCAATGCGATCAGGCAGCGGTGTGGCGCGGGCAAGATCGCTCAACGGTGGGTTACCGAAGTCGCCGCCAAAAGCTCCACGCGGGATCGCGATCTCGACAACGAGTCGAACGCGTGCAGCGGCTTTGTCTCCCACGATGAACCAGTTGTCGGCACTGTCGTGATAGAGCCGGAAGCCAACATCCACAGCGCCGACGCCGGCGCGAGCTCGCAGCACACGCGCACCAGGCCCGACCGACGGAATGCGAACCATCGCTTTCGGCTCGAGGTCGACCACCATGTCGCCGAAAAAGTGCTCTTCCTCAGACGCCGCGAGCGGCGCGCCTGAAATGGCAAGCGGAACTGGACGCGGATTTTTGACCGTAAGCGTGTATGATGCATCGACCGCATCAAAGGCGCTCAACCGCTTGAACGGCGCGGTCGACGGCGAGAACGGATCGTCGTAAGGTAAATCGTTTGGTCTTCGCGTGTCGCGATCGGGTCGGAAGGTTACACCTGGCACATTCTCGCGAGGCGAGGGGCCGTAGAAGCTCTCGCTTTCTGAGATCACGCGATCGGGATTGGGCGCTGGCAAAAGCCCGCGTGGCGTTTCAATGGCTGCGGGCAAGTTTCCGTCGAGTAGCACCGACAGCGCCAGATCTTCACGAGGATCGGGCGGAATGGGCTCGTGAACGACCGGTGCAAGCGGCACAACACGGTCGGCCGCGACCGGACGGGCCGCGGCCAACGCCAACGCGATAAGAAGCGTTAAAAGAAATTCGCGCCGCAAAGTGGTTGCATTTTATACGACGTGCGGCGCGGATTCTAAGAGGTGTTTAGCGCCGGCTTGGCGAACGGCTTGGCGCGGAACGGCTCGGCGTAGAAGAGCGGCTTCCGCTGCTCTGCCAGCGGCCGGGCTGGTAGTAACTTCTGCCGCCGCGCGTCGTGTAGGTAGGCCCGCGCCATGTGGCGCCGGCGTGTGGCGGGGCTTGCCACCGGCCTCTGACCCAAGTGTATCGCCCGCCACTCCAGTGGTAATAGCCGCCCACCCACACAGTGCCGACCGGCTGAGGCGGCGGAACCTCGTAGACTGGCTGAGGCGGTGGGCCGGCAACCACGACTTCGGCGTCGGGCGTGGCATATTCCGCCTCGCCCCTGACAGTGCACCCAGTAGCCGAGACAAGCGGCACGATGCAGGCGAATGCGAGGGTGCTAGCTCTGATCGACATCTTGCCGTGTAACATCGAATGGACTCCCAATAGAAAAGAGTGAAATTGATAGCGCGAAGATTTATTCCAAGCGCTAGCTTTGTGTGAGACTTGGCTGAGCAGCTTACGCGTTTTTCAAATACTGATGTTCTAAAATCTTGCCAAGATCCTGCCAAGATTCGCGCGGCTGCTCAACGAAGTGCACCTTATTGCACTTCATTAGACGGCGAGGCGCGATGGCGCTTCACTACTTGGCGCTAAATTTCTACGCTGTTGCTTTTTGCTTGCTTTCTGAAGCTTGTTCGACTTATCGAGGGCGCCGCGGGCATCGAAGCGCAGGCGACTCAACGCCTCCTTCGCGCTTGACCTGTTGCCTAGTGCCGCCCGGCGCAAGTTCCACGCGTTCGGCCTCTGGCCAACTTCCGCGCCGAACTCCGGCCGTTCGATACTAGCCCTACTGCCGGGAATTGCCCGGCAGTAGGGCTAACGAAGTCGCGGGAGCGACTTCGCGGAGGGGTGAATTGCCCGCATCGCGGGCAAGAGGGGGCGCCGCGCCCCCCTTGAGACAAGGGAACACTACTGGTTTCCGCGAAGCGGAAACGCGCCAGCCCGGAACGAAGTTCCGGCAGTAGTGCTAGTACTCTGCTCGCAATGACAAGCCTTGCGAACGAGTTAAAATCACTGCCTTTGGCTCTGGCGTTGCGCCTGAAAGAAGGCGGCTTCAACGAAGAAGCCTTGGTTGCCCTTGCGGCAACGCTGAAAGAAGGCGACCCGCTCACGCGCCGGCGCACACGCAACATCGTGAAAGGGAAGGTTATACCGCCGCCTTCCGGATCGATCATAAAGCTTGCAGCAGAAGGGTCGCCCGAGCACGAGCGCCTTTCGGCACGGGGGCTTGCTGCGATGCGCGCCGGCGAGCTTGCATTCTGCACAATGGCAGGCGGCATGGCCACGCGCATGGGCGGCATTGTGAAAGCGCTCTGCGAAGCGTGCCATGGCCACACGTTCCTCGATCTGCGCCTCCGCGAGAACCGCTCGATCGAAAAGCGCGTGGGGCGTCCCCTGCCGCTCTGGTTCATGACGAGTGAAGCTACGCACGACGCCATTGTTCGTTCACTCGAAGCCACGGCAAGTGCCGACCATACGGGCGTTTTCATGCAGAACCTGTCGGTGCGCTTGACGCCGACTGGCTCGCTTTTCAAAGACGCCGATGGCGTGCCGAGCCTGTACGCAACGGGCCATGGCGACTTGGTGGATGCTTTGCGCAGAAGTGGCTTGCTCGACCGGTTCATCGCTGCGGGGGGCAAGTGGGTGTGGATTGCAAATATCGACAACCTTGGTGCGTCGGTCGACTTTGCCCTTCTTGGCCACTTCATCGAGGCGGTCGAAAAACAGGCTGCCGACGTGCAATGCGAAGTATGCCGGAAAGAAGGCGACCGAGGGGGCATTCCGGTGCTTGCAGAAGGCAAGTTGCAGGTGCTCGAAGAGTTTCGCCTTCCGCCCGATTTCGATCCGAAAGCCGTCAACGTGTTCAACACGAACACGTTTTTGGTGCGTGCCGAAGCGCTTGCCAAAACTTCTTTTCGCTGGACTTACTTTGAAGTCGAAAAAACAATTTCTGGTCGTCCCGCCGTGCAGTTCGAACGGCTCTTGCAAGAGATCACCGCGCAGTTGCCATCGGTGTACGTCGAGGTGCCACGCGACGGAGTGGCTTCACGGTTTCTGCCTGTCAAAGATTTCGACGAGCTCGCGCGCCGGCGCCAAGCCATTGAGGAAGTCGCAGCGGCTCGCGGCATGCTGTAGCCCGCTAGAAGAAGGCCTGTATGATGCTGCGCACATTTTGCCGAGGCGAATGGGTTGCCATTCTGTTTGTTGCCATGTCAATGGCGGCTTCGAACGAAGCCCGCGCCGACGAGCCATTCCCCGGCCGCGCCGAGCGCATCTTGTCTCCGGGCCGAAGCACGGCAAGCGACGACTCGGCCGAAGCGCTTGTTCTGAACCCAGCCAACCTCGCGTTTTTGCCTGGCTACGAGCTACGGTGGACAGGCGTGCGCTGCCCGGACACGGCGCGCGTTGCATGCGGTCATGCCATTGATCTTGCCTCTCCTCTTTTTGGCGGCGTGGCTTCGGGGTTGCGTGTCGACTACGTCATGCCGCCCGGTGGCGAGCGAGGCCCAGGCTTTCCGTTCAGCAGTGCCGACTATACCTGGCTCACTTGGGGTGTAGGTTACAAGCTTTCCGATCGGCTCAGCGTGGGCGCTTCGATCGAGTGGTCGTATTCCTCGAATCCATACACCAATCACCTTTTCGGTATCACGGCGGGCGCGTCGTATCGGCCTAGCACCTACCTTGGTTTCTCGGTTGTTGCGCAAGACTTCAATGGCCCTTCCGAGCAGTCGCAGCCTCCCAACGGCAATGCAGTCATGGATAGGCTTTTTGTCGGCGCGGTCGCATGGCGCCCCATGGGCACGCGAGCGCTCGAGATTGGCGCGGAGGCGAAATACTTCGACGGGCCGAACCAGTGGCGTCCGCGCGGCTTGCTTGGCATCGATCTGCCGGGTGTTGGGCGGCTTCGCGGCGACATTGAAATTGCCAATCTTGGCAGCAGCACGCGCCAAGGCGTAGAAGCAACGGTTGGCGCGGAGATTTTCTTGGGCGTGTTGTCGGCCGGTGGCGGCGTCATTTTTGGCAGCGCGCTCGGCCACGGCGGCGCTCTGGGCGAGTATGCAACCGCGTCGGTGAGCGGGTATGTGAGCCCTGGAATTGCGCGAGGCGACCATGCCGTTTTCGTGCGAATCGAGGCAACGCCCGGCACGCGAAATCACGTTCACTTGCTTCGACGTCTTTGGCGGCTTGCCGAAGACAAGCACACGACTGCGGTCACCATGATCGTTCGCTCGGAGATTGCGACGAGCTACGCGCATGCCGAAGAACTGGCCGACAGTTTTCGCGTTTTGCGTGCGCATGGCAAAAAGGTGATTTGCAGCTTCGAAGACGCAGGCGCAAAGTCTCTTTACGCGTGTGCAAGCGCCGATCGCATCGTTGTCAATCCGGCAGGGGGCGTGCGGTTTTCGGGCCTTCGAACCACGCATATGTATCTTGCATCCATGCTCGACAAAATCGGCGTGAAAGCCGAATTCGTACGTATCGGCGCGCACAAAAGCGCGCCCGAGCAATTCATGAACGGGCATGCAAGCGATGTCGCCAAGGCCGATCAAGAAGATTTGCTTCGCAATTACGAAGCCGTTTACGCGCGCAACATGGCGCTTTACCGTCACATTCCCGAGAGCCAATTCCGCGCAATGTCCGCGAAGGGCCCGTTCGTGGCATCGGAAGCACGGGAGGCAGGGCTCGTTGACGGCTTTGCCTTCGACGACGAGCTGGAACGGGTGACGAGCGACGTGGTCGGTCGCCAAGTTCGTTACGAGCCACTTCGCGAAGACACCCTTGCCCCAACGCATTTCGGGCCGCGCTCGCGCATCGGTCTCTTGTATATCGACGGCGATATCATCGATGGGCGCTCGCGCAATGTGCCGATCGTCAATATGAAGATGGTCGGGTCGTACACGATTGCCGATTCCATCAAGGCGCTGCGCGACAACAACGACGTAAAAGTCGTTGTATTGCGCATTGAAAGCCCTGGCGGCTCGTCGCTTGCTTCTGATGTCATGTGGCGCGAGCTCGTGAAGCTCGCCGAGAAAAAGCCGCTCATCGTCAGCATGGGATCGGTGGCTGCGAGCGGTGGCTACTACGTGGCGACGCCGGCGCGCACGATCTTCGCGCTGCCGCTCACCATTACCGGATCGATCGGCGTGTACTATGGCAAAGCGGACCTGAGCGGGTTGCTCGGAAAGCTTGGTATCAATATCGAGGTTCGCAAAACAACCGAGCGTGCGGATGCCGAATCGTTTTATCGCGGCTTCACCCCTGACGAGCGCGTCGAGCTCCATCACAAGGTGCACCAGTTCTACGATGTGTTTCTCGACCGTGTTGCCACAGGTAGGCACATGTCGAAACAAGACGTCGACGCCGTTGGGCAGGGACGCGTTTGGATGGGCCAGCAGGCGGTCAACCTCCGTCTCGTCGACAAACTCGGTGGCCTTCGGCACGCGCTCGAGGCCGCGCGCGAGGCAGCGCAATTGCCGGCTGACGCACCGGTCGACGAGTACCCTCCCGTTGAAACTTCGCTGCTCGACTATGCGCTCAACGCGGTTGGCGTGAAGGCAGGCGCAAGCGTCAATTCTATGGGGTTACCCGTGCCGATCCAAGAAGTGCTGCGAGGCATTGCTCCGCTCGCCATTTATGGCGATACGCAGGCCCTTGCACGCATGGAGTGGGTGCCGCTCGAGGATGCAGTGGGTGGCGACGAGTAAAAAGGGCGGCCACAGGGGGCCGCCCCTACAAATGTGTTTTGTTAGCGGTTGCGTGTAGGGGCGTATGGCCATACGCCCCCTACGAATGTGTTTTGTTGGTTGTAGGGGCGCGATTCATCGCGCCCTCGGGATCCCGCCAGCGGTTGGGCGCCATGAATGGCGCCCCTACTTGGGAGGAGCCCGAAGCGTTACAAAAACAATCGCCGGAGCGGCACCGAGGCGAATGGGTGGACCGGTGGTTCCAAGGCCTGGGTGCACATGCAGGGTCGAGCGCCCGCGGTGGTAAACGCCAAGATGGTAGCTGTGCGCGAGCCTCGACATGCTCACGTGGCGCGCCAAAAACGGCATGGCAATTTGCCCGCCATGGGTATGCCCTGAAAGCACCAGATCAACCTCGCACATCGCGGCGTGCGGGAAAATGACCGGATCATGAGCGAGAAGCACGGTTGTCATGCCACTCGGGCGTGCTAGGAGCGCGTGTTCGAGGTTTGCGCGCTTGGTCCACGTGTCGTCGACGGCCGCAAGGTAGATGGCGTGGTCGCCTCGTTCAATGCAAAGGCCCGCGTTGCGTAAAACGCGCACGCCTTTGTTTTCGAGCATGGTGATGAGTGGCTCGCCTTCACCGAAGTAATCGTGGTTTCCCATTGCCACGAAAATGCCGTCTTTGGCGCGCAAGCTGCCGGCAAACTCGGCGATGTCTTGGTGAAAGGCGGTACCGCTGGTGACCATGTCGCCGGTGATCGCCACCATGTCGGCCGCGGCGGCGTTCGTTGCATGAGCCCAGCGCATGGCCCAAGAAAGCGGAGTGAAGTTGCCAATGTGCAAATCGGACAAGTGCGCGATTGTGTAGCCGTTGAAGCTTGGGGGAAGATCATCGATTGTGACGTCGAGCCGTCTTACGACAAACCAGTAGCGGCGCAGCACGGCGCCGTAGGTGCAAAGTGCAAGCCCCACGGCGTAGGCTCCCAAAAAGAAGCGTGCCGAAAGCGATACGGGCGCGCCCAACGCGAGGCAGGCAATAGGCGCAATCACAACGTAGGCAACCGACGGCACGATGCATAAAAGGCACGCGCACCAGTGCACGAAGTACGGAACGTCAACCAGCAGCGTGCGCCACGATGGCTGCCGCTCCCCACTCATCATCGCCTTGGTGCGACCCCACAAAAGCACGACGCCAGCAAGTGCCATGGCGAGCGCAAGAAAAAGAGCCGACCGAGGCGGCAAACCTACGAGGCGCCATCCTTCCGCCATGCCAATCGCGAACGGCACGTGGGCGAGCGCGGTAACGGTGACGATGACACGCAAGAAGCGTGTTGGGCGACGCGGCGGTGTACCGCTTTCGATTTGACGCGATTTCATCGTTGGCGGCTGCGGTGCGGTCCTCAAAGCCGAAGCAGGCTGTTCCGGTCCGCTCCTCGCCGACCGCCTCGAACTCGCGTCAACTTGAAAGCGGTCTAGCTTTTGAGCCTTTAACTTTCGAGCATTTTGACGAGTGTTCCTTTGTTGGTCACGCCAACGTGCTGCGCTTTCTTCTCGCCGTTTTTGAAAATGATCACTGTGGGAACGCCCTGAATGCGGTAGCGCTGCGCGATGCCCGGTGCCTCGTCAACATCAAGCTTTCCGATTTTGTACTTGCCGGCGAACTCATCGGCGAGGCTTTCCACGATGGGCGAGAGAACTTTGCATGGGCCGCACCAAGTGGCGGTGAAGTCAACAAGGACGGGAACCGACGATTTTAGGACTTCGTCGTCGAAGTTGGTGTCTGTGAACACGATGACGTTCTTCCCGGCCATGGGGCCTCCTCCTTATTTCTTTTGTAGCAATCGAACAAATTTTTCCAGAAAGATAGGCTCTTAGCACACGCAGGGTCACGGCGCTTTCGCGCCGGCATCGCGCGCGAAAATGCGCAGATCGGGCTCGGTCACAGTCGATGCGGCTGCGGGGGGCGGCGGCTGTTCGCGTTCGCGGGGTTGTTGCGCTTGTTGCTCTTGTCGCGAATCGGCGCGCGCGTGCCATCGCGTTGCCCGATCGATCGCACTCGATAGCTGGTTGGCGCTTACGCTGACGGACGCATGCAGATTCACGCCGTCGTGTTCGATTTCGAGCGAGTCGATGAGCGCACCGAAGCCAATCATGCGAAGGCCGAGATCGCGCGACCAAGCGAATTTCTTTTTTAAAATGAGCTCCTTTACAGCAGCACACGCTGCCGCATCGTCGCAAACGAGCTCGGCGCGCGCATCGACATTCTGACCTCTTTCGCCAGCGCGCAAAGCGATTCCAACGGCCGAAACGCCGAGCACGCCGTTCATGATGGCCACGGAGGAATCGCCTGAAGAATCGACATGGCTTTGTTCCTCGGTCATTTCGCCTTTGAGCCGATCGCGCAGCGCGCGCGGCAACACGGCCGTGACTACCGCCGTAGGAGCACGCCCGCTTTCGCGAATCGCGCGACTCGTGAGTGCTGTGCGAAGTGCATTGTGCTCACGCGACTCTTCTATTGTTGCTTTCTTGTGCTCGGCGGAACCGATCATCGCTTCGAACCACGAGCCTTTGCTAATGATCAAAAGCCCGCCTGTACCGTTGCCGCCGTAGCCAATGCCTCGACCCCCAGCGTCTTCGAGCACTGTGAAGTCACCCACGTTTCGCGTGGCGCGGCTCGTTGTGCGGCCACCTCGTGCGCTATCGAGCGCGCGGGCACACGTTTCAATTTCAGCTTGCGTCACTTGCACGCGTGCAGCAATGCCGAACTCGCCATGTTCATCTCCTTCAGGAACCGCGATGGCAAGCTTCTCGACGCGCGCAAGCGGATCGAACCCGCACGCCTGGGCAAAGCCGCCCATGCCGAGCGCGCTCATCGTTTTTCCGGCGACGAGCGCCGAGGGCGTGGCAGGGCCACCGCCAAAAATGCTTTCGTAAATCGGCGAGCGCCGGAGCTCGGCGAGATTGACCGTGGCGACAAGAAACGAGTCTTTAGGCACGGCATCGATCGGCTGCGCGGTTCGGCCTCCGCCCAGCAATCGCGCGCCGCCGAACACGAAGAATGCCGTGGCTGCGCCTACCGCGCCGACAAGCACTTGACGAACCGTTTGGGAAAGCCGCACCCCTGTCAGCCTACAACTCGCCCCGGCGAATTGGCAGCGGTACTGCAGGTAGCTCGGGTTCGATGTGCCAGCTTCCGCTCTCGCGCACGCAATGCACCTCGGCGCGCTCGTCGGGGCTTTCGCCTCGGACCTCGACCCTCGCTTCGTCGCTTACGATGCGCGCTTTCATTGACTTCGGCCGGAATGCAAGCCCGAAGCGCCCTTCGGCGAGCATTTCATGGGGCTCGAATCGCCGTCCCTGGCCCCGGCTTGCTCGGTCAGCGCGCTCCTTCAGGTTTGCACGCGCATGCGGACCGAGTAGTTCGTAGGCTTCACGCATTTTGCTTGGGTCATCGCTTGCTGATTCCATTTTCTCGATCCATGCGCGAATCGCACCTTCAGGGGTTGCCTCGGCAGGTGTGTGCGAGCAGCCGACAAAAAGCGGAATCAATAAAATGACGAGGGCTAACGCATGTTGGACCGCCTTATCACGTAACGTCATCTTGCTTCGTGAATCTAAGAGCATGTTTACCAGCCGTCGCGAGCGACGCGAGGCCAAGGCGGGCCCGAGGAGCCCGCGTAAGCGTACGTTGTGGTACGTGCGCAGGCACCGCAGGGCCCAACGAAGGCATTCGCGGCGCGCAGCAGGCTGG
>WQZB01000065.1 GCA_009780955.1 Polyangiaceae bacterium
CCGCTTTCGATTTGACGCGATCTCTTCGTTGGCGGCTGCGGTGCGGTCCTCAAAGCCGAAGCAGGCTGTTCCGGTCCGCTCCTCGCCGCCGCCTCGATCTCGCGTCAACTTGAAAGCGGTCTACTAACATGGCAGGCGTCAATGCGTGACCATCGTGGGTTTGGGCGCAGGTCGGGTCGCAAACCAAGCGAGAGTTTGAGCTTCGACTTTTCGCGCACGATTCCCGCGATCACCAGCGACCAGCCCGAGCCCGAACGGGCCGTGCTTCGCGTCGCCGAGCTTGGGCGCATGCTCGCCCGATCGCTCGACCAAGCCTTTTCTGCGCCCGTTTGGATACAAGGCGAGGTTTCGGGTGCGCGCCCCGCGTCGAGCGGGCATGTCTATTGGTTGCTCAAAGACGAAGAAGAAGACGCCGCCATCGATGTCGTGCTCTATCGCGCGAACGTCACGCCAAGGGCACGCGCACTCATCAAAGACGGCGCTCGGCTTCGCCTGCGTGGGCGACCGATGTTTTGGTCACCGCGCGGACGGCTGCAGTTCGTCGTAGATCGCGTCGAGCCAACGGGCAAAGGGGCGCTGCTCGAAGCGATCGAGAAGCTCAAAGCGAAGCTCAAAGCCGAGGGGCTCTTCGAGCCGGCGCGCAAGCGTGCGCTGCCGCACGAGCCTCGCATCATCGGTGTTGTCACGAGCGCGCACGGCGCCGTCATTCACGACATCTGCAAGGTGGCCTTCCGCCGTGGCGGCGCGCACCTTCTGCTGGCGCCGGCGCAAGTGCAAGGCGCAGGTGCAGCGCTGTCCGTTCGGCGGGCGCTTGCCATGCTCGAAAGCGTGGCCAACGTCGACGTCATCGTCATTGGTCGTGGCGGAGGCTCGCACGACGATCTGCTTGCATTCAACGACGAAGAGCTCGTTCGCGCAGTTGCGGCATGCCCAGTGCCCGTTGTCAGTGCGGTTGGCCACGAGGTCGATGTAACACTCATTGATTTTGCCGCGGACGCGCGTGCTGCCACGCCATCGCAGGCGGCCGAGATGGTCGTGCCCGATCTCGAAGCGCGAAAGCGTTTGCTGGGCGAGTGCACGCTCCGTCTCGCTCGTGCAATGCACGCGCGCCTTGCCGACGATCGGGCCCACTCGGCGAATCTCGCCAAGGCATTCGGCGATCCGCGGCTGCTCATTGCAAGCGCGCAGCAACGCATCGACGATCGCATGGCGCGGCTTCATCGTATCGTTCTCGGTCGGCTGTCACGGCATCGCGATGTGGTGCAGCGCCTTGACACGAGGCTTGGCGTGTTCGAGCCGCGTGGTCGCATCGCGCGCGATCGAGCCAGGCTTTTCGCGCTTTGCGGTCGTCTCGCTCAGTCTATCGAGCGGCGGGTTCTTTCGCATCACACCGAGCTTGGCAAGCTTGATGGCAGGCTCGATGCGATGAGTCCTCTCAAGGTGTTGGGCCGCGGGTATGCCGTGGCCACGCGGGCAGAAGGCGGGCAGGTGATTCGTGCGGCAGGCGATGTTACGGTTGGCGAGCGCGTGTTGGTGCGTGTCGCTTGCGGTGCCTTTCATGCGAACGTGGCCAGCGAGACGCACGAGACGGAAGGCGAGCCATGAAGAGTCTAAGAGGAGGGTTACCAGCCGTCGCGAGCGACGCGAGGCCAAGGCGGGACCGAGGAGCCCGCGTAAGCGTACGTTGTGGTACGTGCGCAGGCACCGCAGGGCCCAACGAAGGCAATCGCGGCGCGCAGCAGGCGGGTAACCCTCCTCTACGATTTGCGGTTATTGGCTCCCCGGTGGCGCACTCGCGAAGTCCGGCAATGCACGCAGCCGCGTATCGCGCACTCGGGATGCCTCATACTTACGAAGCCATCGAAACGAGCGTTGCCGAGGTCGAATCACGCGTCGAGGCTTTACGACGGGGCGAGTTTGCCGGGCTCAATGTGACCGTTCCTCACAAAGTGCGTGCCATGGAGTTGGCCGACTCCGTGGATGCGATCGCGCGCATCGCAGGGGCTGCGAACACGCTTGTGCGCGGTGACGGCGGCCGCATCACGGCGCACAACACCGACGTGCCGGCACTCGCCGGCGAGCTCGTACGACTTGCAGAGGAGCGGGGTGGAAACGAAGATACATTTCGAGGCACTACGGCTCTCGTTCTTGGTGCCGGCGGAGCCGCGCGTGCGGCGATCGCCGCGCTCGCATCGGTGCTTGGTGTTGCGCGCATCATCGTGCGAGACATCACTTTTCCGCATCAGGCGTTCACCGAGCAGATGCAACGAGTGCTATCGGCGGCGACTGGCACGCGGCTCGAGATCACGGCCGAGCCGCTTGCGCCGGCTCGTGCGGAGGCGAGAGATTTGTCTGCCATTGTGCAGGCAACGAGTTGCGGAATGAGCGGCGGGGCGCCCGGCGCGATTGTCGTCGATGCCGTGGGATGGGACACCGTGGCCAACACCGCGGTGGCGCTTGATGTCGTTTACGTGCCTCGCAATACGCCATTTGTCGAGCATGCGCGTAGCCGCGGCTTGGCCTCCGGCAATGGTCTAGGAATGCTCGCACGCCAAGGCGCACTTGCTTTTGCGCTATGGCTTGGCCAGAAAGCGCCATTCGAGATCATGTGTGCATGTCTCGAAAAAGCCACGTAGGGGCGTATGGTCATACGCCCCTACACGAGCCCTGAGCGAGGGCCAGCATTTCTCGACCCATGTGCCGTGTAGCGGATCCCGTGGCGATCCATGAGGCGGTAAAGGCTCATTCGGTCAATTTTTGCCTTGCGAGCCGCGCGGCTCAAATTGCCGTTTGCCCACTCGAGAAGCATCGCCAGGTAGCGGCGCTCGTAGTCGGCAATGACAGCTTCCTTGCCCTCGCGGAAGCTTTGTTCGAGGCCGACGCCGGGCGTGGACGCAGCAAACAGATCCGCGCCTTGTACATCGCTGATGTCGCGATGCGTTTCTGTCTTTCTCAAGACCACCGTGCGTTCGACGAAATTGCGCAATTCGCGCACGTTGCCAGGCCAGTTGTGCCGCCGCATTTCGTTCATGACCTGCGGCGTGAAAAGGTGGGCACTGCTTTGCGCGTCGAGATTTTCCAAAATGGCGCGAATGAGTAGATCGAGATCTTCGAGTCGCTCGCGAAGCGGTGGCACACGGACTGTGACGACCGACAAGCGGAAGTAGAGATCTTCTCGGAATCGACTGTTATTCACTTCGCGTTCGAGGCGACGGTTGGTTGCCGCTACCACGCGGACGTCGATTTTTCGCGACTTGCTCTCGCCAACGCGCCGAATTTCGCGTGCCTCGAGTGCGCGAAGCAGCTTTGGCTGCATTTCGAGCGGCAGCTCGCCGATTTCGTCGAGGAAGATCGTTCCGCCTTGCGCGGACTCGAAAGCGCCGACGCGCTCGCGGTCGGCTCCGGTGAAGGCTCCTCGCACGTGCCCAAAGAGCTCGCTTTCAATGATGCTTGGAGAGATCGCGCTGCAATCGACGACAACGAATGGCTTGTGACTGCGCGGACCGCGCCGGATGATTTCGGTGGCAACGAGCTCTTTGCCGGTGCCGCTTTCACCTTCGATGAGCACGTTCGATTCGCTTTCGCAAACGCGCTCGAGCACTGCGAAAAGTCGACGCATGGGGAACGACGCGCCATACAACTCGCCGAAGCTTGGCTGGCCGAGCAGCTCGACTTGGGCGGCCGATGGCTGTTCGCTGACAAGGACGATGGAGTCGCCGACCTCGATTTTGCAGTCGGGCATTGGCAAATCGGCATCGTGGATTTGCACGCCCGCGATGCGCGTGCCGTTGAGCGAATCTTGATCGATGATGCGCCATGAACGCGGTGTGCGCTCGATTCTGCAATGAAATCGCGAAACGTGAGGATCAGTGAGAACCACGTCATTGGCCTCGTGCGATCCAACGCGCACGGCATCGCCGTCGAAAACGACGATACGCTTCGAGGTTTCGCCGGCTTCGCGTTCTACTTTGAGCTCGACCCGCGGGGCAGACGCCGTATGCCGAAAACTTGGACGGGTCTGGCCGTCAGGCGCCTTTTCGCCGTCAGGTGCCTTTTCGTTGATTCCTGAACGTACGGCCATGCCGACTGGACACTACAACCGTCGCGCGCAGTCGACAACGTCGGCTATGCGGCCATGCGAAGTATTCTGTGGAAAATACATCATTTCGTTGTGCAATAGCATCAAGTGGAGGATGTGGGCTCAGCTCTGGCGTGAGGTACGAGCATTGCACAGCGCGCGAACTTCTAAAGACCGCTGAGGCACAATCGAAGGAGATTCGCATGATCCGTCACGTTCTTGTGTGCGCATGTACATTCGCATGTGTGTCGTCGTTCTCACTTGCAGCGAGCGCCCAAGGGCTAGGGATAGCGCCTCTGAATCCGCCTGCTCCACCCACATCAACCACCTATCCGCGGGTTGGTGGTCACCTTGGCTTTGCGCTGCCCATTCTCACGCTTTCCAGAAACAGCGGGGTTATCTTCAAGGATTTCGTCGACATTGGCGTGACACCGGGCATTACCGTAAAGCTCGACGATCATTGGTCGGTCGACTTCGAGTTTATTGCCGTGAACTCCTTGAAGAACCTGCCCGCAGGGGTGGGGGTCGTGATCGATCCCGGCATTCTTTATGACTTCGGTCAGTTCACAGCAGGCTTGCGTGTGGCCGCGAAAGCCGTGGAAGCTACCAACATTGGTATTGTTCCGATTATCGTTTATCCGTTCAAAGGGGCTGGCACGGGGCCGTTTACCCCGTTCGTTGAAGGCGATGTGCCGATCTTTTTTCAAGACGGCAGAGAAACGGGCGGACCGGGTTTCGTGCCGTCGATCGGGCTACAATTCCAAGCCGGCGTCGCTTTCTGACAGCGGGAGGGCGCCATGAATGGCGCCCCTACGAATACGCGTGATGAGGGCGCCCCTACGAAATATGCGTTTTGATGATGGTAGGGGCGCGATTCATCGCGCCCTCGGGATCTGCGTCAGCGGGTGCCGGGGAATGTGAACAGCGTCGTTGGATCTGACTCAGTCGGCGAACACCGTAGGAAAAGGTCTTCGTCGCTTCGCAAATCAACGCCGTCTTTCACGGCCTGGAGCGAGACGTTGCCTACTCGCATGCACGGTACATCATTGAGCGTGAGGGCAACGCGGCGGCCGGCTGGTGTTGGGTTCGTTGCGGCTTTGATGACGCCGAACGGAATCACGCGGCCGAACCCACCCTCGAATCTGTCGTCGTTGATGGCGCTCACGCGCACGAAATAGCGGCCTGGGCTCGGCGCAGGCGCTTCGACCCGCTTTACCTCGCGGTTTACGACGCGGTCGATCACGATCTGATGAAATTGAGTATCGCGTGCAATCTGCACGTGCCACGAGGCAACGCGCGCCCTGTCGGCCGAAGCCCCCTCGGGGGTGCTATACTCGGCAACGAAAGACGGCGCACCTGCACCGCGATCGATCAGCACCTTGGGTGATCCGGCTGTCCACACCGGCGGATACGGAAGGGGTTTTGGCGCCTCCGGCGGCTTGCCGAGTTCGGCCTTTGAGCCGAAGCCTGCTGCTACACTTTCCGTTTTGCGCGCGGCGGTGATCTTCGACTTGCCGGAGTACACCGCCAGACGCGTGGTTTGCTTGGCATCGGCGCTCACCTGCGCTTCGCCGGCGGTGCCTTCCATGCGAACGTTGGCGCTTTTCGTGGTGATGGCAACAGGGGGAGGGGAAGAAGAGGCCGACTTCGACTTCGCCATCCATGCGCGAAGATTGCCTGTTACAAGGGTCGTTTCCGTACCCGACTTGGATGCCGCGCTGTTCATGTCGCCGAGAATGACGACCAGCGTTCGCTCGCCAAGGCGCACTTGGGTCTCGTCGCGGAATGTGACAGATGCGGCCGAAACGGCTTCGGTGGAGACTCGATTCCCACGGAAAAGTGGGTCGTTCACCCGGCCGGGTCGCGTGTCTGGCGCCTGCACTTCAACGCGATTGTACACGGACGTAAGCTTTGCGTCGGGTCCAGCCGGGCTCGGGGGCTTCGGCGGAATCACGAGAACTCGCCCTTCTTTCAGCACGTGAGGCTGGGGCCCGGTAATGTTGTTCGCTTCGTGGAGCAGATCGGCATAGCGCGAATCGCCGTAGAAGCGCTTGGCAATGGATGCGCACGAGTCGCCTTTTTTTACGGTGTATTGTTGAACCGGATCATCGGCCAACGCTTGGCGCTCGGCGGCAAGTGTTGCAAGTGGCAGAGTAGTGAGAAGTAGTCTTATTCCAAGGATTCCAAGTTTCACGAATGCCTCCGTTGGCGCCGTTTCAATAGACGGCTAATTTTCGTTCCAAGCTCGGCGCTCGGGCTTCCATCGAGCGCAAAGTCTGATGCGCCAGCGCGAATGACCGCGGTAGTTTGGGCTGGGTCTGCCACGTCCATCACGACGACGGGAACGTTCGGGTGACGGGATCGAAGCTCGGGCAGGCGCTCCAACGCCCCGTGGCGGAACGACAAAAGGAATGCCACCGCAGCGTCTGACTTGATGGCTGGGAATTCGTCTCCTTTTGCCCATTGCACGCAGCTAATCCCCGACACACCCAAGGCACTTTGGACTTCGGCGCTGTGATTGTCGCGAGGTGCCCACAGGTAAACCATGGGAGCCGCGCTTGTTTGCGTGGCCTGCGTGTTCCCATGGATGGCACCGACTTTTTTCGGTCTCAGGGTAAGGCAGCGATCTTCTCGCAAAAGCCCAATGGATCGCTGACGTTCGGCCGTCGATGCTTCGGCGATCGAATGGGGATCGGTGCCCCGGAGCGTTGCCGCAAGCTCGTAACGCAGTTCCCTTGCCGTGGGCCTGTCGCCCTCGCTTTTTGCCATGGCACGTCGAACGAGCGCTTCGATACCTGGTGGAATCGATGGCTCGATCGAACGCATGGACGGCGGCTCGACGAACAAGTGCTGCGCCATCATGGTGGCTACGTTGTCGGCATCGTACGGACTTTTGCCGGTGAAAAGCTCGTACATGATGATGCCTAGAGCATAAATGTCGGCCGGCGCGGACACTTCGTCGCCACGGCACTGTTCGGGCGCCATGTATTGCGGCGTTCCTTGCACCATGCCCGTGCTCGTCAGCTTTTCGTCGCCGGGTTTCACCGTGTGCGCAATGCCAAAGTCAATGAGCTTGACGATTTCGGTGCCGTCGTGTGCGGCAATCATCACGTTGGCTGGCTTCAGATCGCGATGCACGATGCCAGCTGCGTGGCAGACCTCCAGCGTTGCCAGAAGCTGATCGAAGATTGCGCCAGCACGTAGCAGAGGCAATTTTCCGTGCGAGGCGACCTGTTGAAGCGTTGGCCCCGTGAGCAATTCCATCACGGCGTAGAGCTCGTTGTCGGTTTCGCCGAAATCGAGAATGGATACGACGCCTGGGTGGCGCAACCGAGCGAGCGCGACAGCCTCGCGTCGGAATCGCTTTCGAACGGTGGAATCAAGAGCGTATTGCCGGCGCAAAAACTTAATCGCCACCGGCTCGCCGAGCTCGATGTGAATGCCACGATAAACGGTGCACATTCCACCGCCGCCTACCTGCTCGCAGACTTTGAACTTCGAGCCAATGATGCGCCCGACGTTTGGGTCGAACCCGCACTCGGAGCATGGCTCGTCGAAGCCGTCATCATTTTCACATCCGCAAGAAGTGCAGCTGTTTGCCAGTGTCACGGCATCACCTCAAAGACTTCGATCGGTTCGACCCGACCGCGAAGGGCATGTTTTCCAAGAGACGTGAATTCAATGTCAGGGCACGCAGCCGCGACTTCTGCGGTTGCGAGCGTTCGCTGTGGGCTTGCAAGTGCCTCGAGCCGTGCGGCCACGTTCACGACATCACCGATGGCCGTGTATTCCATGCGGGCCTCGCTTCCAAGGTTGCCAACGAGCGCGTCACCCGTTGCAACTCCAATTCCTAGCCGTGCTTCGAAATCGTACTCTTTTTGCCATCGGGGCAAGTTCGATTCGACGAAGCGGTGCATGTCATCGGCGGCAAGAAGGGCGCGAACGGCTTGGTTTTCCGGAGCCCCTTCTTGGTCAACGAAAACCGCCATGATGCAGTCGCCGATGAATTTGTCGACCATGCCTCCGTGTCGAAACACGATTTCCGACAGAATGGTGAAAAGCTCATTGAGGAACGCAACCGCATGCTCTGGTGATGTGCGCTCGGCAAAGGTTGTGAAGGCAACCACGTCTGCGAAAACGACGGAGATCTTCTTGCGCTCGCCGCCAAGCTCGAGGCTGCCCTGTCCGCTTGCCACCGATTGGGCGACCTCGCTCGGGAGAAATCGCGCCAGATCGCTTTCGATTTTGGTTTTGCGCCGGAGCTCGAGCTCGCTGGCAGCAAGTTCGTCGGCCATTCGCTCGAGCGAGCCTCCGAGTGCTTCGAGCTCGTCGCTCGTGCGAAGCTCGCTCCGCGCGGCAAAGTCGCGTTGCGCATAGCGCTCAACGAGACGATTGAGGCGCTTGACAGGTCCGATCGCCCGGCGCGCTAGGAAAAGCCCGGCAATGACAGAGAGCACGGCAAATGCGCCGAGCGTCAAAAGAAAGGTGTGCCGCGCCTTGGTGAGGGCCCCGAAAGCTTCTGCAGTGGGTCGCTCGACGACGACAGCAAGGCGCCACTCGGGCAGCGCGCGGATTGTGCCTACTTTTGCAACCCCACCGTCGACGAATTCGGTTGTGGCAACCAGCGGTTTCAAAAATGCCGTTGGCGGATACCCAACCGCGTCGAAAATGGGTGGGTGTCTGTCGCGCAAAGAAGCATCTCCTGCGATGACTTTCTGCGAATCGTTCACAACGTACAAGTTGTCCGCGGTGCCAAAGCGATTGAGCGAAAGCGTGGCGAGGCGCGACGCGAGATAATTCGGCGACAACGTGACGACCACGAAGCCGCCGGGGCCGCCGCGAATCTGTTGCTCGAAGCGCAAAAGCGCGCCCGCGTCGGATTGAATGACGCGAAACCCGTCTCTTTCAGGCGGGGGGATCTCAGTGGCGGCCGTGACGGCGGCTATGGGATCGTGCGAAACAATGGCGTCGACGAAGTGACGCTCGTCGTCGAAAAACGCCACGGACGACACTTGCGGAGCGCGCGCCACCTCTGCGTGAATGGTGCGCATGCGTGCTTCGATGTCAGTGGCGTCGTCGGTGAGGATCTCCGAGGTGGTTTTTGTAAGTTTTGCGGCACTCCGGAGGAGGTCATTCACATCGGACGTAGCTTCGTCTACAACGGCGATTTCGAGGTTTTGCTCGACGCGTTCAAGGCCGTCGCGTTGAATGCGAAGGACCGCGAAGCCGAGCACGAACATCGGAACGAGCCCGACGACGAGCATGGAAAGCGTCCACTTCGTGGAGAGCGAAAGACGCATAAGACGCGACGGCTCACGAGTAGCATCGGAGGGTGGCTGGCGGCGAAGGAACGTCACGAGTCCGATCATGCGTAGCCGCCGCTGCGCCCGAACGCACGTCTTCGGTGCGCATTTCGTGATTTTTTCTGCTCCACTGTAAAGCGTTGCCGCAGCACGTACGCGACAGGGTGCTGAGTGTGTGCAGCAAGTTTTAGAATGGGCTTGTCAAACCGCAAGAGCTCAACCATGCTAAGTCTGCGTAATCTGTTCCGTGCTCTAGTAATCTACATGAATAAGTATGTGTATAATGCAGTATTCTAAGAATTCTCTTCGCCTGGTGCGCCTGGTTCAGTTCTTCGCGGTGGCTGCGTCGATGGGTTTGGCGAGCCGCGCGTATGCGCAATCGGCCTCAGGGTTTGCCGTGAGCAGCTTTGAGCCGTCCGAGCGCGGTAGCGACTGGTTTGCAGGAGAGTCGCTCGATTTACGCGGCAAAATACGGCCGGCATTGGGCATCGTTGGCGACTATTCGTACCGGCCGATTGTCGTCAAAAATGGCGGCTCCATCGTTGCCGAACCGTTGAAAGATCAGGTGCTTTTGCACATTGGTGGCGGCGTAACTTTTTACGATCGCTTCCGGCTTTCGCTCGACCTGCCTGTGCAAGTTTTTGCTGACGGCACTGGCGCGCAGTCGTTGGCGGCTCCCGCGCACGAGCAGAGTATTGGCGATTTGCGTGTAGGCGGCGACGTGCGACTGGTCGGTACTTATGGTGATCCGGCAACTGCGGCGATTGGCCTTCAGCTCTGGGCGCCAACAGGACTGCGCGATCAATACACGGGCGATGGCTCCGTGAGACTTCGTCCGCGCGTCATGATTGCGGGCGACGTCGGAAGTGTTGCCTATGCCGCGCAGCTCTATTTTGGCTTTCGCGCACATTCGGAAGAGATAAGCGGAAGCAAGCTCGGAACGAGTCTTGGCGGAGTAGCTTCGCTCGGCCTTCGTGTGGCCAACCGGCGATTGCTGGTTGGTCCTGAGGTGCTTGCGAATACCGGTCTCAATGATCTTTTCGCAAAGCGAACGTCGCCGGTCGAGGCGCTCCTTGGCGCACACTATGCGCTCGACAGCGGTGTGCGGCTTGGTGCAGGGGTTGGCACTGGGCTGGCGTCGGGTCTGGGTGCGCCAGCGGTTCGTGCGCTTGTTTCGGTCGAGTGGGTGGCTCCGTTCGTCAAAAGAGCGGCCGCACCGCCGTTGCCTGAACCCGCTCCAGCGCCCGAAAGCGATCGCGATCGCGATGGCATTGTCGACAGGGAAGACGCGTGCCCCGACGTTGCTGGAGTAAAATCGTCTGATCCGCAGAAAAACGGCTGCCCGCCCGACACCGACGGCGACGGAATCAACGACATCGAAGATGCCTGTCCGCAAGTGCCGGGGATTCGCACGAACAACCCCGCCACCAATGGCTGCCCGGATCCCGATCGCGACAAGGACGGCATTTTGAACGTTGACGACGCCTGCCCCGATGTGCCGGGGCCGAAAGATCCCGATCCAGCGCGCAATGGGTGCCCGCAGGGGGCAAAGGGGCAAAGCGGGCCGTGAAGGAGGTGCACCGAGGCCTTGATCCAGCTCCGGTGAAAGCTCATCCTATTTTTTTGAGATTTGACGCAACTCGCGGCCGAAAGCGGTCGACTTGTATAATAGCGGTCGGTTTTTGACTGCGTTTCGGAAGGCCTTTCCTATGAAAATTTCTTCTATCGTCAGATTGCTCGTTGCTGTTGGTTGCCTCGCATCATGCGCCACGCCGTTCGGCGAGGCTCCCGGACCTGACGGCGGGTCGTCGGGGAAAACCAATGGTGACACCGACTCAGGCGGCGGGGTCCTCGACGGTGAGGTTGTTGACCCCGGCCCCACGTTCTCGTTCGCGCAAACCGATGGCCTGGCGTACGTTCGGCAAGGGCAAACCACCGACGTACCCATTAACATCACGCGAAGCATAACGCCCGGAACTGACATCAAAATCGATATAATAGGTGTGCCCAATGGCGTTTCCGTGGATCCGCTCACGCTCACCATTCCACCTGGCTCTAGCACTGGGAAATTTGCCGTTACTGTTGACACGTCCACTCCTCAAGGCGAATTGAACGTGGAACTTCAAGGCTTGGCGGAGGGCGCATCAATCACGGTAACCAAGGATCTCCAGCTTTTCGTTCGTGGCGACCCAGGAACGCTCGACCCCACATTTGAATCCAACGGCGTCTACGAAGATACGGTAAATGATTATACTTCCAGAGCCATAGTTGCCCCGCAAAGCAATGGCACAATCCTTGTTAGTGCGTGGAATGACACCAAAGGCAAAGGCTTGGTCATTCGTCTGAACGCCGATGGCGTAGCCGACCCAACGCTTTCTGAGTCGGATATAAAAAATATTCCCAGTGTCCTTTCCGGCGTGGCCGCATATCCAGACGGCCGCATCGTAGGGATAGGCATGCCGTACCGTACCGTCAACCGCTACACGGCCAACGGCGCCCTCGATACAACATTCAATGCAACAGGTTCTGTCGATGTAAATTCGTCGTCATTCCCTAAATCCGTTCCTAACGGTAGTATGTATTTAAGCGCCGTCGCTGCGGGAGAGAATGACAGCATCTATGTTGGTGGATCGGATTTCGTCTCCAGTGACAGTAAGTTGTACGCATTCCTGCAAATCCCAGCCAATGGGCAGGGAAGCATGTCTGGTTGCTCGGGATTTTTGGATAATACAGCACCAAGCACCAGCCAATCCATTACCAATCTGGCTCTGCTTCCAACGGGCGCGCTTGCTTTTGTCAGCACCGGCGGACGCATCGGTGTCGGTCGATACCTGCATCCGCAATCGTCTTGTGATCTTGACCCGACATATGGAAATCAAGGAATATGGTACTATGCGGACTACAGCTCTTTGCCCGATGCCGTGTTCGAGGCCGATGGAAGCGTTGATTTGCTTGTGGGAAAAGCAAGCACGAGCCCAACCGTTTATTCGCTTGTTCATATCGAGCCAGACGGCCAGCACGCGGCCCAGGTGGATTTGCCGCTTGGTGGCAGTTATACCGGAATTACGCGTGCACCCGACACCCGCTATCTTGTTGCAGGTCAGTTCCAGCCGGCAGCCAATGCCTCCATGGACGTTGCCTATTACAAATCTGATTTGACATCCGATACGTCCGTTGGCAATCAAAACGGTATCGTTACCATACTCGTCCACACCGACTTAGCCAATCCCACTGGAACTGGACTACGAGCCGTATACACACCCGACGGCGAGCGCACCATCGTTGTGGGCAGCATAAGCGGGACCACCGCCGGCCCTTACGTCCAGCACTTCGTCGTGGCACGCATTTGGAATTAGGGCTTTCGTGCCTGTCCTACGCCAACTGTCGCCGACACCCCATTCGGGTTACCCGAGTGGTGGTCCCCGGCGCCGCATCGAGCTCCACACGGCGAGCACCACAATTTCGTCACGCTCGCCATGGACGCGATAGTAAACGGCGTAGGGCGTTCCTTGAACGCCGAGTTTGCGCACTCTGGCGGCATGGCGTCGGCCATACACACGTCCAATCAAGGGCTGAGCCACGATCTGGTCAAACGCACGTGCGAGGAGGTCTTCGAGCGGCCGTGCAGAGGTTCTGTGCTCGGTCCACCATGCATCCAGCTCGTTAATCATCGCGTCCGCTTCAGCGGTAACAAGCAGATTCATACGCGCCGATGGCGAGCACGCAGCTCTTCAAGAACAGCCGACGCCGGTCGCATCTCACCGCGCTCAGCCTGCGCCATCGAGGCGTCGAGAGCCGCATCGAACCTGGCGCTCTCCTCATCGTCCATCTCGTCGTCATCGTCCGCTTCGGCGAACGAAGCCAAAAACGTTAGATACCGCTCGGCCGCCCTGACCTCCCTTTCGGGAAGCGCATCAACAAGGGCATACAGGGTCGCTTTGGCTGCCGATGGTGCCATACTCGCCATGATAAATGTCTCTGTCGCAGTGTGCTAGAGAGCGTCGAGCCGCTGAGGTTGTCGGTGACTACCGCCGCCGCACCAATGCAAGCCAGGCAAGTTCTTCTCGCCTCAACCCGAAGCCGGCGGCCTTCTCCGTTGCCGTCGCCGGTGCGCGAGGAATGTGACGCCGGAAGCACCAAGCAGCCATGCGATGCCGCTCGTAGGTGCGGTTGGCCGTGCATTGCAAAATGCACCAACGCCCGAGGCCTCGTCCGCGGCGCTGTTTGGGCTCGCGCTCGCGTCGGCGGGGCTGCTCGCATCGCCGGGCCTGCCTGCATCCACAATGGGGGTGCCGCCATCCGTGGCAGGAGTGCTGCCGCCGCCATCGATCGACGCGTCGCTACCTGCTCCTGCGTCGTGCGGCGGCGGGGGCGCTATGCACGCATTCGCATTGCACGTGGCGCCCGGCGCTGTGCAGTCGCCGTTGCTCAAGCATTCGACGCAGGCAAAGGGGTGGGTGTCGGTCCAGCAAAACGGCGTATCGGCGTTGCAGTCCGCGTTGCTCGTGCATGTGTCGCTCGTGACGACCTCGACAACGGTTGGGGAACCAGGTTTCGCGGGATCGCTCGTGGTAGGCAAAGTGAGAGGCACCGCGCCGCTTTGCCCGGAAAAAGTAATGAATGCCTGATTGGCAATCGTGCCAGCCGCATTGGCATCTACTGTCGCCTGAAATGAAATGGTCGTAGATTCGCCAATTCCGAGTGCGCCGCCGCTCGCCGCATTGGCGCCTGCTCCAAGGCGGAAGGTAACCGTGCGGCTATTAGGGTCGTAGTCGGCTTGGTCATCGCCCGCGCCGTCGGTTTTTGTGCCTGCATTGGCGCCGTCGACAACGACGAGAGAATTGGGAACGTAGGTAACGCCGGCCGGCAGCGTGTCGGTGAGCACCGTGTTCACCGACGCGTCGTCGCCGCTGTTGGTCACGACGATGCTGTACTCGATCACGTCGCCGGGTACGAGCGCACCGCCATTGATGTCGTGGGCCGATTTGACAGAGCCAGCAAAGTCAGGTTGCAACGTGGAAATCGAAGTGACAATCCCCGCAAGCAGAAAGGAGGATGACGTTGCCGTTGGCCAAATCGTCGCCGACTTCTGGCCGGCGGTAACCAGATTCGACACGTTGACAACGTCGATGTCGATGCCTGACATGCTACCTGGCGTGCCGGTAAGTTGAGGAAGATCGCCCTCCGCGCTTATAGCCGACCCGAAATAGGAATGCGTTGAGTTGAAGAAGTTGCCCAATGGATTCATCGCATCGGACAGAGAGGTAGCGGTCGCAAGAGTGGGCCCGAATGCCAGCGAGTTGGCGTTGACGCCTGCCGGCGCGACGCTGCCCCCAAAGCCAACCACGCCGAGTTTTGCGGTGGCCCCGCCGGGTACGGTAAAACCAGAGGAAAGTGTTGCGACACCATCGTTGCCCGTGTTGTGAATGAGATCGAGGCCGTCGAAAAGCGCGAGGGCGCGTGGGGGATCGGACGCGAGGGTGTAGAATACAACCATCCACCACCCAGCAAAAGCGATGTTTTTGGGGCTGGGATTGTTGACGAGGTCGACGCTATCAATGCCGCCAACACGGTAGGCGCCAGAGCCATAATTTTTTACGGTCTCCGTTACATCCGCCACGGACTGGTACGCGACCGTACCACCGCTTGGCGGAAGCATTGTTTTGAGAGCGACTACGTGTTGCGAGAACAACTTATCCGGTCGCTCAAAGGTTGCCGAGGTTCCGCCATTGCTCACGCCCGACGCTGCCCAGTAGAGGAATGCGTGGGTGACCGTAGCGTTGAGCGGCAGCGTAAGCATGGCCGTGCTGCGTGCATCGGTCGGTGCGATTGTATCGTTTGCTTCTGCTTGCCCGTCCGCCGGCGAATCCGATCGCCAAAACACGTCCGGACCCAAAGCGTTTGCATTCGCGCACGAACCGATATCTCCGACAGTGGGTGCAGGAATGCCAGGGGCGCAATCTTGACCGAGTGTGTTGCCCACAAGGATGAAGTCACCCCGTTGGTCGACCTCCACGTGCAGTGCGGGTGCTGCTTCGGCGCTATGGCCCGCAAAAAGCCCCGTCAGCGTCGGTCCTAAAATCCCCAAAATGGAAATGGATTTCCTATTTCGCACGGCCGTGTTCCAAAAAGGAGCAACTCATGGGCCAGTGTGCTGACGTGCTCGCGCCTGCGCGACCGCAGCGCGACTGCAGGTAAAAGCCATTTCGGGCAGCCATGTCGCTTTGCCGCTTCTCGAAGGCGATGCTTGCGTGCATCGGCGATGTCGCGTGGAAGCATCGATTCCGCCTCAATCGTAACCACCATGCAAGACATGCAAGACTTCGGATCACGATGTCGTAAAAGGCAAGAATGGACATGGCTTTTCACGTGACCGTCTCGCGGTACCGTGCTCAACTTTCAAATGTTGTCCGGCTCGTGAGGTTTCGGTGAGTGCTGTCAAAGATCAAGCATCGAGCTTGCCCGTCGTGTCCGTAGGACAAAGCGAGCGCGAATCTTCGCCCGACGTGCTCGTTGGAGCGAAGGTGGGCGAATACGTGATTCAAGCGAAAATTGGCGAGGGCTCGTGCGGGCACGTTTACCGCGCGATTCATCCCGTCATTGGCAAGAGCGCCGCGGTGAAAGTGCTCCACAAAGAATGCTCGATGTGGCCGGAGTTCGTGCGGCGTTTCATCGAAGAAGCGAGGGCCGCGAACAAGATTCGGCATCGCGGAATCATCGATATTTTCGGTTTTGGTACCCTCGCAGACGGCCGACAATATTACATTATGGAAATGCTCGAGGGCATGACCCTCGATGCCTACATCCATGAAAAAGGGGTTCTCGACCCCGTTGAGGCGCTTCCCATTTTTCGTGGTGTAGCCCGTGCCATGGACGCCGCGCATGCCGTCGGCATCGTGCACCGCGACTTGAAACCCGCAAACATCTTTGTCGTGATTGACGAAGACCAGTCCCCGAGTGCCAAGGTACTTGATTTCGGCATTGCCAAACTTCTTGGCAACAATGACCCGTCACTCCCGTCAACGCGTCCGGGGGCCATTCTTGGAACGCCCCATTACATGTCGCCCGAGCAGTGCTCGGGCGACCCAATCGACAAGGCCACCGACGTTTATGCGTTCGGCGTGATGGTTTTCGAGGCACTAACGGGGCAGATGCCGTTCGACGGGGCGACGGTCACGGATATCATGACGGCGCATGTTCGGTACGATCCGTCGCCACCGTCGTCGTGCAACCCGCACCTCAACACCCAGGTCGACGCCTCCGTCCTTCAGATGCTCGCGAAGGATCCGAAGCAACGACCAGAATCGCTAACCCAGGCCGTCGAGGAGCTTGCGAGCGCGTGCGAATTTTCCTGGCAGACGACCGGTCCGCGTGCGCGTTTCATTCCCTCGACGGTTACGAAAGCAGCGCGCACGCGCACGTTGCCTACAGTCGTGTCCGCTGCCGCTGCAGCGCGATTCGCACAAAGACAACACCGCACGATTGCGGTTATTTTGGCTGCGGTGGCTTTTGTCGTCGTTGGCGTTGTGGCGACGAGCTTCGTCGTGTCCACCAGGAGCCGGGCATCGAAGAGCCAAGTTGGGCTGAGCGAGCCCACCACAACGGATGCAACTGCCTCCGTTGCTGTGCGTGCTGCATCGCCAACGTCTGCACCTAATTCGCCAGCGATTCGCGCAACGTCCGAGCAAGCTTCTGCTCCGCCCAATCCGAGTGCACTGTTCAACGCGCTCAACGCCCCGATCGCGAATGGCCCGCTTGCCGCAACACCAACGCAGCCAGGTGCTCGCTCCGTGCCGCCGGGCAATCTTGCGACGAAACCCGCTCCGGCAAAGTCACCAGCAAGGACGCGGTCGCGCGAGCTTCCCGCCGACCCGTATTAGCCACTACTGTCGTGAATTCCCCGACAGTAATGTTGAGTCGCAGCTGCAAGCAGCTGCAAATGAAGTGTAGCGGAGGCGAACGACCGCACTGTATTTTTGCAGATACTCCTGGTACGCCCTTGGCTGAGTCGCTAAAACCCAGCCAACGATGCTGTCACGTCATTCCGCTCGGGTTTCCCTGCTTGCGGCTTCGGCGCTCGTCGTAGCATGCTCGGCACTCCCTGCCATCGAGGCCAATCAATGTGGCAATGGCGTTCTCGAGCCGCATGAAGAATGCGATCCCGGTGCGCCCGTGGCATCGGGAAAATGCGGTCCGCAGTGCCGTTTCATTTGCGATGACGTTACGCCTTGTCCTGCGGGTTACGGATGCGGTGTCGATTCCATTTGTCGAACGTCGGCGGGCACATTTTCCACGTCTGTGCAGCGCATTGCCGGGGAACTCACGAATCTTCGGCTGGGTGATTTCGACGGCGATGGCCGCCAAGACATCGTTGTTCAAGGAAAGACATCGCTGCGCATCGACTTCCTCGATTCGCAAGCGGCCCTGGCGAAAACAACGACCTTGCCGGTGACGCGTGGGCGCTTCATCACCGACAGCCTTTCGACCGACAAGCTTGCCACGATTACCCTGCTCGACACCGAGCTTGCAGCAGCAGGCGCCGTTGGTGGTAATCTCATGGTTTTTCGTGGTCAACCGGATCGGACGGTGGTGCCGAACCTCTTTTCGTTCGTGCCGCTCGATGTGTCCGATCCCTTGCCGATTCCAGCACGTTTCGGAAGATTTGATCTTTCCGGTGTCGGGAGTGTCGGGCAAGAGCTCGCGGCCATTGCGGATACAAGTCCGTTTACGCGAGAACGCGGCACAGGCTACTCGCTTCTTTTTTATGATATTCGGGCTGATGGCTCGAGTGAAACAATTCCAATCTTTCCGCTTCCCGAACTCGACGAATGGCTATTACCGAATCCCGCGGGTGCGAATTTGCCGTCCGTTGGCTCGGGCACCAAGCAGATTGACCAGCCTGCGGTTGGGCATTTCATTTTAAAAAACGCCGACGGAACTTCTCACACCTGCGAAAGCGTGATCTTGGCCGTCAAAGATCCATCGTCGGTCCAGGTGCTGCCGCTTTGCTTGCTGCATAGCAGCGTGCCCGATTGGCGAACGGGCGGCACGACGCGCCTCGCCGCGAATACGCTGAATATGTACCCTTACCAGCTTGGTCCGACCGATGCGCGACCGGATCCAGGTCCGGACGCAACGCTGGAGCCGCGCATTCTCCTCTCGCTACCTGCTGGAGCGACCGTGGGCGGCGGCGCGACCATTGCCAATGTCGCCTCGTACGGTGTTTTGCCGGCCGTTGTGTCAGGACCTTCGCAAGTTTCCTTGTTCGATACCTTGACCGCGGTGCAAGACGCCAATCCCGATGTTCTCGTATCGATCGTGGGCGGCGCTGCGGTTGGTTTTGGCGACGGGACAGGGGCCGTGTATTCCTCGCCCCCGATTTTGGGCCTGGTCAACAAAAATACGCTCACGACCTACCCTGGCATCACCGTGGCTGCAAACGGAGCACCGCTTGCCCTTGGGGATCTGAACGGCGACTTGGTGGTTGATTGGGTCGATGCTTCAGGCATTCACTTTAATACCGTTGCCTACGATCGAGTGATTGCCTCCGCCACGGCCTCTGCGGCCGCGGCTCTTCAAACGCCTCGCACTACTTTGCAAACGGCGTCGGTGTCCGCGCCGGGCGGGGCAACATGGACGGGCGCGAAGATCGCCGATCTAAACAACGACGGAGCTCTCGACGTGGTGGCCTGGTCCGGTCAATCGCTCGATATCTATTTGGGCGCGGCGAGGAATTCGAACAACGTCGTCAACCCAACCTTCTCTCGCACATCGTTTCCTATCGATGGCACGATTACGCACGTTGCGCTTGGCGACATCGACTATGATGGATTGCTCGATATTGCTGTTGCGGTGCATGGCGATTCGAGCGGTTTGCCGACCGATGCTCTCTACGTCCTTTTCGGTCGGTCCGGCGCTCCCGAAGCTCCGAGGTTTCTCGGCCGCCTCAACAACGTGACCCAGCTCGTCATGGGCCAGCTTTCATGGCTCTTGGTCGGCACCCCTGATTCGTTTCAAAGCATTGTCCCAATCGGTCAAACATCTTCGGGCGTGCGCTTCGCCGCAGCTCTTCAGGGCAGCGCCGACAGGTCCCTCATCTCGCGCTTCGGTCTCGCCAGCGCGACCAACTCGTACATCCACGACGTTGGCTTTTCCGTTGTTGCCGGCAAGTTCCTGCAGCCCGATGCGTCTGCGCTGCCTGCGCTAGTTGCCCTTGGTTTCGGCACGGAGCGCCAAGTCGACGATCAGAGTTCCGCGAGCCAAAGCGCCCGACTCTGGCTCGTGCCGGCTTCGGGCCTCGCCGATTTCGATCCGTCGCTCGTGCAGTCGTCAACGCCATTTGCCGAGCAAGGCGGAAACTTTACGGAGTCGCCGTCAGACTTGCTCAAACAGCTAAACCGAGCGGCGCTTGCGGCCGTGGACCTCGACCACGACGGGCTCGATGAAGTCGTTGCCATCATTCCGTCCGCAGCGGGCTTTGACCAAGGCCGTATTCTCACGGCAAAGCCGAGTGCATTCGCTTCGCCTCTTCCCCACGATGCAAATGGGCCAGGCGAGCTCACATTTGTAGCCTTCGACTTCAGCGCGGCGGGCAACGTGAGCACCGTTGTCGGCGACTTCGACGGCGATGGCAACCGAGACGTTCTCGTTGCATCGACCGATCCATGGCAAACTCCATACATTTTGCTCAACGACGGAAGTGGGCAGCTCGATCCGGCTCGGAGCGTTGCGGTCAACGTGGCTCTGGGGGTCGACAAGGTGTTTGCTGTCACGGCCGCGGGCGAGCTCGCGGTTGCCGTGGATGGCACGGTGTCGTTCTACCGCGTTGTTCAAGGCGCCCTCGTGCCCGGTCAAACGCCTGCGATTACGCTGAGTAGCAGTGGCGTGGTGTCAATGGCGGTTGGCGACGTGAACGGCGACAGCATCGACGACATGGTGGTCGGCTTCCCTGATGCCGCCGAAGTGTATCTCGGTGTTGCCGCCATTCCTTGAACGCCGAACGCTCGACTCGGAGGCCCGCTTGAAGACCCACAAAATGCGGACAATGCGACGTTTTCGTGCGGTTGTGATGCTGGCCGGCCTTGCGTTGATTCGTCCTGCCATGGCGCAGCCCGCACAACACGCAGAACGCCATGAGGCGGTGAGTGCAGCCTCACGCCGGGAGGCAAAAATGTTTTTCGGCGTTGGTGCGCAGGCGTACGAACGCGGAGACTTTCTTTCCGCAATCGCCGCATTCGGAGAAGCGCAACGCAGAGCGCCCAACGTTGCTGTTACGTACGCCATCGCGCAGGCACATCGGCGTCAGTACTACATCGACAAAAACCCTCAACACTTGCTTTCGGCCACGAGCGGCTACCGTGAGTACATCAAGCAAGCGCCAGGTGGTCCGCACGCTGCCAAGTCCGCGCAATACCTTGCCGAGCTTGGGCCCGTGGAAGAACGTGTCGGCTACGGGGTGAGCGCTTCAGCCGGTGGGCTGCAACAAGCAACGCGTCTGTCGGTGAGCACATCGTCGTCGGCCAAAGCCATGGTTTCACTCGATGGGGCAGAGCCGGTGCCAGCTCCACTCATCTCCCAGGTGACGCCGGGCAAGCACGTAGCGGTTGTCACGGCGCCTGGTTTTCAGGACGAGCGCTACGAGATTGTTGCCGCCAAAAACGCCTTCGTCGCCGTTGACGCTACGCTCAAGGGGGCCCCCGCGCGCCTTGTTGTCACTGGTCCTGCCGGCCCACGCGTGGAAGTCGACGGGCGACTCGTTGGACAGGTGCCGCTCACATCACCTGTTGTCGTTGCGTCTGGTGTCCATCATATTGTGGCCATCAGCCAGCCCGGCCGCGATCCGGACGTCCGCGAGATTGAGTTCGGCCGCGATGAGCTCAAACACCTCGACGTGTCGCTCCACACGAGCACGCAGCGTCAGATCGCGCTCGGCGCGTTTGTTGGTGCGGGTGTGCTCGCCGTGGCTACGGTGGCCTTTGCCGGGGTTGCCGCGAATCGGCACCATGCTGCGAAAAACTTGCTTAATACACGCGATACTCGTGCGCTCGACCCGACAGAACTGTCAAAATACAGCAGCGCTCGCAACGCGAGCACCACCTGGACCACCGTGGCCATTGGCACGGGCATCGGTGCTGCCGCGGTGGGTGTTACGGGGCTCGTGCTTTACCTGTTCGACGATCCGTCGCGGTCGAGTGCGAACCTCGGCGGTGAGGCTCCTGCAGAAAAGCCGGAAGATGTCAAAAGCCCCATCGACATCAGCTTTGCGCCCGCCATCGCTCCGGGGTTTGCGGGCGGTGGGTTTGCTGGTTGTTTTTAGCGCTGCTGCCGGGAATTGCCCGACAGTAATTGAACGCCTATGGCGGCGCTCACTTGCGTTGAGCCCGAAATCCGTGGCTCACGCTCCGCTTCTATTCGAGAGCCACGGCCTTCGGGCTCAACGGAGCGCGACGTGTGCGCATCGCCTTGGATTTTCA
>WQZB01000066.1 GCA_009780955.1 Polyangiaceae bacterium
AACTAGCCGCATCATGGCGATGTAGTATGGCCCCGCTGCAAGACGATGCAAGGAATTTTACGACAAGGGCATACAAGACGGGGATCTGCCCATCGCGTGACGTGCTGCCTTCTTTGCGCTGATATGGACAACCGTACTGGTAGCTTGCAAGAAAGCGCGCGCTTTACGAGGAGCTGCAAGCGTCGAACTAGACCGCTTTCAAGTTGACCCGAGTTCGAGGCGGCGGCGAGGTACGTGTGCTTGTATAGCACACGTACACAGCCTCGCACGGCTCGGCTAGGAGCGGACCGGAACAGCCTCTTCTGGCTTTGAGGAGCCGCCAACGATGAAATCGCGTCAAATCAAAAGCGGGCTACCCCCTATACGTTTCGTCCTGCTCGATGCGCGACAGGACCCAGTCGTATTCGCCGCTCGTGACCTTCACCCCGCAGTATTGGCAATGGCCCGCCATGTTGATGTTTAGAGGCGCGCCACAGTTGGGACACTGCTCATCGCCTTTGTCCGTTGTCGTCTTTTGCGCGCCGCGGATGAGCGTCCAGTATTCCGAGTAGGCGCGCGGCCAGTCTTTGCTTCCAGAAAGCAGTTGCCCATCCTCGGAGATGGTGAAGTCGAGGCCCGTCCCGTACATCCGCACGGTGATGGAATCGTAGTACGCGTCGGTCGTCGCGTTCGCGAGCTCCAGGCGCGTGATGCGTGCACCGTCGGTGCGATTGATGCACTTTGCCGCTCGGTACAAGTCGATCCAATAAAGCTGCGACTGAAACAAGTTGTCGCTCAAAAACGGACGCATCCTCGCCGGATCACGCCCCACCCAACCCGCGTGAAACTCCTGGAAAATAAGGCCTATGCGCTGCTCCAGGCGCCCCCAGTCGAAGGTTGGGTCTTTGGCCTGGATCTGCGCGAAGACCGCGCGCGCGTTCGGATCGATCACGGTCGGAAGGTTCGTCCCTTGCTCCTCCACGCTCGACGTGAGCAACGGGCCGCGCCCCTCACGCTCGAGCACTCGAAGGCTTGTTATCGCCCAGTCTTTGGTGCCGCTGTCGATTTGCGTATGGCAATAGGCGCACGTCTTGCCACGTATGGCCGACAGTGGGCCTCCACAATTCGGGCAGTTGAGGGTGCGTGCCTTGTCCGGGGTGCGTGAGCGAGCCTCGGCCGAGCGTTCGAGTGTGATTTCTTCTTTTACGAAGAAGCGCATTTCGCCTTGCTCGCGATAACGCTCGACGTAGTTCGATTCGACGAGAACCACGATTCTGGCAGACCCATCGGCGCGGATGTCGATGCTCTCGTAACTCATCGCGCCGATGATGATTCCTGTGACTTCCGCGACGCAACCGTCGTTGTGAAGCGTAGTGCGCACGCTGTCGCCAAGATACGGTGCGAGAGCGTCGAGACTGGAGGCTCCGCGCGCGCGGTGCATCTCGGCGTAGAGAAAGTAGAGAAAGTCTTCGAAGACAACGATCGAGAATGCCGGATCAGTACGCCGGAGTTGCTCGAGGCTCGCACGCGGCGGCGGCGGTATCAGTATCGGTGTCGGCAGCGGCGTTTGGCCTGCCCCTGCCGTCCATTCCTTTTCCTTGTCATCGTCATCCATCATCAAATACTTGGAAAAAAGCACCATGCCCACGAGAGGAACAATGGGAATGACGGGGGACCATGGCGGGATGACAACGGCCCACTCCTCTGGCAGGAGCACTAAGAAAAAAGCTAAGCTCAAAAATAGTAACCCCCACACACCGAGGATGGTGTCGAACGCGACCTTGTTGAACCGCAAGGGGCGTCGTTGGATGATGAGTCGTTTTCCCTGCTGGTGTTTGATTGCAACGCTCGCGATCACAAAAATCCAGAAGAAGAAAACAAGGACCGCGCTGAAAGCAGCTTGTCTCGGAGAGAGGTGAATGTAGTCCCTGTCGGAATGCACGCCGCCACCGGAATGCCAGCCGCCACTGGAAGAATGCGAGCTGCCGCTGGAAGAATGCGAGCTGCCGGAGCTGTGGCTTCCGCCCGAAAAAGATCCGCCACCTCCCGGGCGCGAGGCAACCGCAAGCCCGACGTGGAGCAGCACCATCGCGAAGATCACTACGACCGCAAGGGCACGCGCGAGATCGGCCTTATGAAGTCGTGAAAAGAATCGGCTTGTCGTCCTGGCTCGAGTCATCACGGAGCCTCAGTCTCCCACACATTGCTACGAGCGCAACCACTCGCAGCGACGAAGCGGAAGCGATGTTGTACTCCACTAAGGAGTACAACATCGGAACGTCATGCAGCTTTGCTAGCCCGCAAGAACGCCGACACGCCGCTGGCAACGCGCCTGCCGTCGGCGATTGCCCAAACCACGAGCGATTGACCACGCGACACATCGCCCGCCGCAAAAATACCCGGAATGTTCGTGGCGCCTTGCGAGTCGGTTACGACGTTGCCACGCGCATCGAGTAGAAGGCCTAGGTCGGCGATGAGCCCGCTCTTCTCCGGTCCCGTAAAGCCCATTGCAAGCAGCGCAAGATCGCACGGGATCTCGAACGAGCTCGTCGGGATCTCGCAAACTTTTCCGCCAATGAGCTCCACGCGAGCTGCCGCGAGCTTCGCGACGCGCGCTCCGCTCGCATCGGCAACAAAGCCCTTTGTCATGACGGCGAATTCGCGCTCACAGCCTTCCTCGTGCGAAGACGACGTGCGGAAAATGAGCGGCCATGCTGGCCACGGATTGTCCGGCATGCGCAAAAGCGGCGGCTTTGGCAAAAGTTCGAGCTGCACGACGCTTTTCGCGCGCTGGCGATTCGACGTTCCAACGCAATCGGAGCCCGTGTCGCCGCCACCAACGACGACAACGTGCTTGTCCGTAGCAACGATGGCGTGCGCCTCGTCGATCGTGTCACCCGCCACGCGGCGATTTTGCTGCTCCAAAAACTCCATGGCAAAGTGCACGCCTCCGAGATCACGACCAGGCACGGGCAGATCGCGCGCCACGCGGGCACCAAGGGCAAGCACCGTGGCATCGAATTGGGTGAGGTCGGCCGCGCCAACGTTGGTCGATGTTTGGAAAATAACGCCTTCGGCCTGCATTTGCGCGCAGCGCAAATCGAGAATCGATTTGCCAAGTTTGAAATCAGGAATGCCGTAGCGAAGAAGCCCGCCAAGGCGATCGGCGCGCTCGAAAAGCGTGACGTCGTGCCCAGCACGCGCAAGCTGCTGCGCCGCTGCAAGCCCGGCAGGGCCCGAGCCCACAACCGCCACTTTCTTGCCCGTGCGCTCGCTCGCAACCCTTGGTGCCAAAGCGGCGCTACCAGGCGCGAATGCCTCGTTGGCGAGCGCGCGTTCGATGTCTTTGATGGTAACAGGCGCAAGGTTGATATTCAGAACGCAAGACGCCTCGCACAGCGCTGGGCAGACGCGCCCGGTCACCTCGGGGAAGTTGTTCGTTGCATGGATCGCGCGCACGGCTTCGTCCATTCGCCCGCGCCAAACCAAGTCGTTGAACTCGGGGATCACGTTGCCAAGAGGACAACCCTGGTGGCAAAAGGGAACTCCGCAATCCATGCAGCGCGACGCCTGCGCCGCAAGTTCATCGGCCGAAGGCTCGTGGACGAATTCTGTGTAATCTGCAATTCGTTCCAACGGCGCGCGCTCGGACGATTTACTGCGTTTGACTTTGAGAAAACCACGCGGATCGGCCATGACTCAGCCTTTCACCAGCTTGAGGTGTGACGTGTTGGTTCCCGATCCTCTCGGCGCAGAGGCTACGTCCGCCACGCCTGCCGCGGCTGCTACGCCCGTGTTCGGCGCGTTCAGCGTAGCTGCAAGGCTCGCTTGCTCGAGAACGCGCCGATACTCGGTTGGAATGACTTTCTTGAAGTGCGCGCGTACCGAAGACCACCCTTCGAGCAGCTGCTTGCCACGCATGCTTGCCGTTCGCTCTACGTGCTCGGCAATGAGCTCGCGAAGGAACACTTCTTCGCCCTCGTCGCATTCGCCGTCGAGCCCCGAAACCTCGACGAGGCCCATGTTGCAGCGTGCACAGAACGTGTCGTCATCGTCGAACACGTAGGCAACTCCTCCGCTCATGCCAGCCGCAAAGTTGCGCCCGGTCTTGCCAAGAACAACCACGGTGCCTCCCGTCATGTACTCGCAACCGTGATCGCCCGTGCCCTCGACAACGGCCATGGCGCCGCTGTTGCGCACGGCAAAGCGCTCGCCTGCCCTGCCCGCGAAAAACGCCCGACCGCTCGTTGCACCGTAGAGCACGGTGTTGCCAACGATGACGTTGTCGGCAGCAACAAAAGTGGATTCTTTCGGAGGAAACACGGCAACGATGCCACCCGAAAGACCCTTGCCAACGTAATCGTTGGCGTCGCCCGAGAGCAAAAGCGTCATGCCTTTGGTAGCAAACGCACCGAACGACTGACCTGCCGTACCCACGACATCGATCGTGATGGCACCTTCCGGCAAGCCAAGTGCGCCATGACGTCGGGCGATTTCACCGGCGAGCATCGCGCCAAACGTGCGATGCGCATTCGTGATGCCGAAACTGATACGCACATGCTCGCGACGCTCGAGCGCCGGGCGTGCAACCTCGATGAGCGTGCGATCGGCAATGTGATCGATCCCGTGGTTTTGCTCGGTATTCGAGCAAAGCACGACCCCCGCCTCGGGCTTTGCGAGCATGCGCCCAAAGTCGAGGGACTCGGCCTTGCCCTCGATAGCATTGCGAGGCACGACGCACTCGACGTGGCCGACCATGTCCTCGACGCGGCGAAAGCCTAAGAGTGCCATGATGCGCCTTAGTTCTTCGGCGACGAAGAAGAAGTAGCGGATGACATGTTCGGGTTGCCCCACGAACTTGGCGCGAAGCGCGGGATCTTGCGTGGCAATTCCCACCGGGCATGTGTTGAGGTGGCATTTGCGCATCATGATGCAACCCTCGGCCACGAGCGGGGCGGTTGCAAAGCCGAATTCTTCGGCGCCAAACAGGGCGGCGAACGCCACATCGCGACCGGTTTTGAGTTGGCCGTCGACCTGAAGGATGACACGCGAGCGCAAGTCGTTGAGCAACAGCACTTGCTGCGCCTCGGCGAGCCCAAGCTCCCACGGCGAGCCCGCATGCTGAATGGACGACAGGGGGCTGGCGCCCGTGCCGCCGTCGTGACCGCTAATCAAAATGACGTCGGCGTGGGCTTTGGCCACACCGGCCGCAACCGTTCCGACGCCTGTTTCGGACACGAGCTTCACGCTGATGCGCGCACGCGGATTGACATTTTTGAGATCGAAGATGAGCTGCGCGAGATCTTCGATGGAGTAGATGTCGTGGTGCGGCGGCGGAGAGATGAGCGTTACGCCAGGCGTTGCGTGACGCACGCGCCCGATAACGGCATCAACCTTGTGCCCGGGGAGCTGACCGCCTTCACCGGGCTTGGCCCCTTGGGCCATTTTGATTTGAATTTCGTCGGCGTTGATAAGGTAATGCGTGGTCACGCCAAAGCGCCCGCTGGCCACTTGCTTGACCGACGATCGGCGAACGTCGCCGCGTGCATCATGCACATAACGAGCTTCGTCTTCGCCGCCTTCGCCGGTGTTGGAGCGGCCGCCGATGCGGTTCATCGCGATGGCGAGATTCTCGTGCGCCTCTTTCGAGATGCTGCCGAAGCTCATGGCGCCCGTGGCAAAACGCTTGACGATGCTGCGTGCTGGCTCGACCTCGTCGAGTGGCACGGAGGGCCCCACGGGTGCAAAGTCGAACAGGCCGCGCAACGTGACGGGGCAGCCCACCTGATCGTTGATAGAGCGCGCATACTCGTCGTACGATGCCGCGTCCTCGAGACGGACGGCTTTCTGCAAGGCCGCGATGCTCGAGGGGTTCCAAAGATGGCGCTCGCCAGTTTTACGCCACGAGTAGACGCCGCCAATGTCGAGATCTGCGGCGAGATCGGTGCCGTTGCCAAAGCCATCGCGATGGCGGCAAAGCGCTTCCTCCGCGATGGTGGCGAGCCCAATGCCCGAAAGTGGCGATGACGTACCCACGAAAAACTCGGCAACGACGTCGCGGGCAATGCCAATGGCTTCGAAAATCTGCGCGCCTTGGTAGCTTGCGATGGTGCTGATGCCCATCTTGCTCATGATTTTGAGCAAGCCTTTCTTGAGCGCAGAAACGTAGTTTTTCTTCGCTGTGGCGTTATCGATTGCGCGTCCGAAAAGCTTATTTTCAGCAGCGCTCGCGATGGCCTCAAAGGCTAGGTACGGGTTCACCGCGCCCGCGCCATAGCCAATGAGCAGCGCAATGTCAGCGACTTCGCGGGCATCACCGGCTTCGGCAATGAGGCCAACGCGCACGCGCTTGCCCTCGCGAATCAGGTGGTGATGCACAGCCGCAACTGCGAGCAGACTTGGGATCGGCGCCTCGGCCTCCGACACCGACCTGTCTGAGATGACAAGAATGCTCGCACCCTCGTCGACCGCCCGGCTCGCTCGTGCGCACAGCTCGTAGACGGCGTCGCGCAGCAAGTTCTCGCAGGCTTGCTTCGAGGCAGCATGAACCGGGAAAAGTGCGGGCAAAACAGTCGCTCGGAAGTCTTTGTGCCCGGCAAAGACAACCTTCGCGAGATCTTCGTTCGTGAGAATGGGGTGCGGCAGCTCGAGAAGCCGACACTGCGACGACGTTTCTTCGAGGAGATTGCCTTCGCCGCCAACGCAGCTCACAAGGCTCATGACGAGATCTTCGCGAATCGGATCGATGGGGGGGTTCGTGACCTGCGCGAACTGCTGCTTGAAGTAGCGAAAGAGTGTGACCGGACGGTCGGACAGCACGGCGAGCGGCACGTCCGCGCCCATGCTGCCAATGGGTTCTTCGCCGTTTTGTGCCATAGCGAAGAGCAGCACGCGGAGATCTTCACGCGTGTAGCCAAACACGCGCTCGAGTCTTGATCGCTCTTGGGCGCTGAGGGAGACGAGCGGCGGCGACTGCGGCAAGTCGCTAAGGTCGATTTTGTTTTCTTTGACCCACTGGCCATACGGCTGCGCAGAAGCGACGGCACTTTTGATTTCTTCGTCGGAAACGATGCGCCGCTGCACGGTGTCGACGAGAAACATTTTGCCTGGCTGAAGGCGTCCCTTCTCCGCAATGTCCGCGGGCTCGAAGGTGAGCACGCCGAATTCGCTTGCCATGACAACGAAGCCGCTTTTCGTCACAACGTATTTCGCGGGTCTCAAACCGTTGCGATCGAGCGTGGCGCCAACGAGTTTGCCGTCGGTGAAAGCCAGGGCCGCCGGCCCGTCCCACGGCTCGACGAGCGATGCGTGGTACTCGTAAAATGCGCGCTTGCTCTCCGGCATGTTCGTCTGCGTGCTCCACGCTTCGGGCACGAGCATCATCATCACATGAGGAAGCGATCGTCCGCCGGCGACGAGGAAATCGACGACGTTGTCGAGCGAGGCCGAATCAGACCCATCGCGACGGATGATCGGCTTGAAGTCTTCGAGGTGCTCTGCGAAGTGCCTCGAGGCAAGCAGCGATTCGCGCGCATGCATCCAATTCTGATTCCCGCGCAACGTGTTGATTTCACCGTTGTGGGCGATACGCCGATAGGGATGCGCGCGTTCCCAAGTTGGAAACGTATTCGTGGAGAAACGCGAATGGACGAGCGCGAGTTGGCTTTCGAAGTCGTCGGCGCCAAGGTCCCGGTAAAACTCGGTGAGCCGCTCCGGAAGCATGAGACCTTTGTAAACGATGGTTCGCGATGACAGACTTGCAACGTAGAAGTCGCCGCCATACCCGCGCTTTGCGCACAGCGTGCCAGCGCGCTTGCGAATCATGAAGAGCGTGCGCTCAAAGGCATCACGATTCGACATGCGAGCAATGAAAAGCTGCCGCATGACAGGCAATGTTGCGCGCGCAACAGGCCCAACGGCACGGGCATCGACAGGCACGTTGCGCCAGCCAATAACCTTCTGGTTATGGTAGCGGACGACTTCCATGAGAACCTGCATTTGCAGTTGGCTCTTCGCGTCGTCGCGGGAGAGAAAGCATTGGGCAACGCCGTAGTCGCCGGCGAGCGGAAGCTCTTTGCCTTCGTGCGCGAGCACTCGCTCGAAGTAACGATGTGGGATCTGCACGAGAACGCCGGCGCCATCGGAGGTGGTCGGATCCGCGCCCGCCGCGCCGCGATGCGCAAGGCGCCGAAGGATCTCGAGGCCCATTTCAACTGTCCGATGGGTAGGTCCGCGCTTGAGATCGACGACGAAACCAAGACCGCATGCGTCGTGCTCATAGGTGGGCTGGTAAAGAGAGTTCGGCGAAAAGGGCCGCATTGGTAGGCCTATACATCAATCGTGCAACGCATACATCAGCCATCTGTAAACATGGCGCACACCCGCGCTCAATGTTCTGCTCCGGCGGCGCTACGCGACCTTTATCCGCGCCAGCGGCGTTGCGTAGTATGGAAAAGCTCGTGCTCTTTCTCACCTATGCTGGACTCCACGTTCCGAGCCAATTGAAGGCCTCCTTCGACAAGGTACGCCATGCCGTCGAGCGCGACGACTTCCGCAGCGCAGACGTCAAAAAGCTTCAACAACATGACCTCTTTCGTGCGCGGCTCGACTACGACAGTCGCTTGCTTTTGCACTTCGTCAGGCATGGCGACAAGAAGGCCTGTCTCGCTCTCGAACTCGTCGAAAAGCATGCCTACGATCGCTCGCGATTTTTGCGTGGAGCGAAGATCGACGAAGCGCGCATGCTTGGTGACGATGCCGACGACGCCGCAGTCGATGCAGCCATAGCTCCGGTTCGGTACCTGCACCCTGGGCGGCTCGAGTTTCACATGCTCGACAAACCGATCTCCTTCGACGATCGGCAAGACGAATTGCATCGCCTTCCCCTACCGCTCGTGCTCGTCGGGTGCGCAGGAAGCGGGAAAACCGCGCTCACGCTCACCAAGCTTCGCGAGCTCGGTGGCAATGTCCTCTACGTCACCCAGTCGGCATTCCTTGCCGAAAGTGCGGCATCGCTCTATTTCGCACACGGCTACGAAAACGACAACCAAAGTGTCGATTTTCTGAGCTACCGAAAGCTCCTCGAATCGATCGAAGTTCCTAGAGGTCGCGCCGTTACCTTGAAGGATTTTCGTTCCTTTTTCGAGCGCCATCGCCAATCTTTCCGATTCACGAATGCCCACCAGCTCTTTGAAGAATTACGAGGTGTTCTCACCGCTTCGGCGGATGGACCGCTCGACGAAGAAACCTATTGCTCACTCGGCGTCCGTCAATCCATTTACGGGTCAAACGAGCGACGCACGGTCTTTCAAGGGTTCGGCAAATACCGAACGTGGCTTACCGAACAGGGATATTACGACCCTAATCTCCTCGCTCACGAATATCGTCAAAAAACCGAACGTCGCTACGACGCCGTCGTCGTCGACGAAGTACAAGATCTCACGAACGCCGAGCTTTCCCTCGTGCTTGGCGTGCTCAAGGATCCAGAAAACTTCCTACTTTGCGGTGATGCCAATCAAATTGTCCACCCCAATTTCTTTTCTTGGGCAAAGGTCAAAAGCCTTTTTTATTCGCATGAGGAAGCTGCGCTACGCGCGCCCATTCACGTCCTCGATGCGAATTACCGAAGCAGCAGAACGGTGTGCACGCTCGCCAACACCCTGTTGAAAATCAAAAATGCCCGCTTCGGATCGATCGATCGGGAAAGCACGGCGCTCGTGCATCCGACGGCCGATATCGAGGGACGCGTGACGGGTCTCGTCAAGAAAGATTCGGTGCTGCGTGAACTCGACAAACGCATGCGCGGCTCGGCGCGGGTTGCGGTCATCGTCTTGTCGGACGACCAGAAGGCAGAAGCGAAACAGAAATTTTCCACACCTCTCGTCTTCTCCGTTCATGAAGCGAAAGGCCTCGAATACGAATCGGTAGTTCTTTACGACATCGTCTCCACGGAACGCGCCGCGTACCGCGAAATCGCGGCAGGTGTCTCCCCTGCGGACATCGACACGACGGCGCTCGAGTATGCGCGAGCAAAGGACAAAACAGACAAATCGCTTGAACTTTACAAGTTCTTCGTGAATGCCCTTTACGTCGCGATCACGCGCGCCGTGGAAACCATCTACGTCGTCGAAAGCGACGCAACCCATCCCTTGCTCCGTCTCATGCGCATCCTCTTTTCCGAGGATGTTTCAACGTTCACGGCAAAAGCATCGTCCCTCGAAGATTGGCAAAAAGAGGCGCGCAAACTCGAATTGCAGGGCAAGCAAGAGCAGGCACAAGCCATTCGCCAGCAAATTCTACGTGCTCAGCCGGTGCCGTGGACTGTGCTCGACGATGCGGGCTTTGACGACACGCACGCCAAGGTGTTTGCGCCGGCAAGCATCTTCAACAAAGCGAAACAGCGATTGTACGAGTTCGCGGCCTTCCATGACGTGTCGCCGCTGGCGTACGCCATCGAACGCCGCACCAATTACCGTTCGCCGAGGGGTTTCACGGAAATGGTGAGCGTGGTCACCGAACGCTTCTTGCCGATGTACCGCGATAAGGATCCTGGCAAGGTGCTCGCCGATGTTGCGCGCTACGGGCTCGAACACCGCAACATGATGTCGCTCACGCCACTCATGATGGCAGCCCATGTTGGCAACGTTGAGCTCGTGACCACGCTCGTCGATCGAGGCGCACGCGTCGATGCGGTCGATACGCTTGGGCGAATGCCCCTGCACTTTGCGCTGCGAAGCGCCTTCCGATCCGGCGAATTTGCCCAAGAAAAGTTCGGTGCGCTTTACGAGCTCTTGTGCCCAACGGGGCTCGACTTGAAAATCGACGGGCACCTCTTGCGACTCGCGCGGAATCAAGGCGAGTTTTTCGTTCTTGGTGCGATGATCGCCATGATGCACACACTTTATGAGCGATTTGGCGAGCGGCGCAAAGGCTTCAGCGCGACCCTTTTAGGCGACAAAATTCTCAACGCATTCCCTCGCTCCGTGGTTTCGGAAGCGCGACGGCGCCGTGTGTATTGGAACGGTGTGCTTGCGCGCGCCGAGGTCGATTCCAATTACCTCCCGGCGCGCAAATTGTGGCGCCGCGAACGCGTCGGATTCTACGCGCCAAGCGAGCTGGCATTCTTGCGAACGACGGACGACCATGGCGACGAGACGTTTCGATCCATTCCGGAAATGTTGCGCCTTCCACTGCTCGACGAGCATTGCGAAGAGGTCGTCTAATCATGCGATAATAAAAACGTTGCTGTGCCGTCCGATCGCCCTTCTTCACCTGCCCCCCGGAGCTCACCGCCGCCACTCATCTCACCGCAGCCGCCCATGACGACAACCACCACTTCGCGCACCAAGCGCGCCTGGCTGCTCGCGATTCGGTGGGTCAAGCGTGCCGCTGTCGCGGTCGCCGTGCTGCTGACTGCAGCTGCCCTTGGCGGCTACCTTCTTGTTCGGCACTACGAAGCCGATCTTCCAAGTGTCGCCGAGCTCGAGCGCGGCTATCATCCCTCGCAAGTCACGCGCATTCTTGCGCGCGACGGATCTGTGCTCGCCGAGCTTTTTACCGAGCGACGCACCCTCGTGCACATCGAAGACTTGCCACCGCAAGTGAAGCTTGCCGTGCTCGCGGCCGAAGACGCCAACTTCTACAACCACGAAGGCATCAATTACTTTGGCATTGCACGCGCGTTCGTCGTCAATTTGCGCTCCGGCCGCATGCGCCAAGGAGGTTCCACGATCACCCAACAAGTGATTAAAAATATCCTGCTCGATCCCCAGGACAAAACCTACAGGCGGAAGATGCGCGAGGCTTTGCTCGCTCGGAGGCTCGAGCAAGAACTTTGCCCTTCGTGCGGAAGCGACGAAGAAGGCAAAAGGCGTCGCAAAGACAAAATTCTTGAATTGTATTTGAATCACATTTACTTCGGCAGCGGCCGCTACGGCATCGAGGAAGCTGCCAAATACAACTTTGGCAAATCGGCGCGCGCGCTGACCGTAGCGGAAGCCGCGTTGCTTGCCGGCATCGTGGCAAGCCCAGAGAGCTATTCTCCGAGGCACGATGCGAAGCGAGCCCTCACGCGACGGGCATTCGTGCTCGGGCAGATGCACGAAAAAGGCTTTTTGAACGATGCACAATACGAAACGGCAAACGACGAGCCGCTGAACCTGTCGCCAACGCAGGAAGTGGAAGGCGAGCTTGCTCCAGAAGCTGTTTCCATCGCGAAAAAGATGCTCTTCGAGCTCGACCCCCAACGCGCGGCGCACGGGGGGTTTACGATCACCACCACGATTGATCCGCGTATGCAAGCCGCCACGCGAAAGGCGCTACGCGAAAACCTTTCGGCATACGACAAGCGCCACGCACTGCTCGCGCCTTTCAAAGCACCAGCCCCTGCGCAAAAGGGAAAGCGTGCGGCGCACGCGCAGACGGCCTTCGAAGGCACACCGAGCTTCGATTCGCACAAGGTATACGTCGGCGTCGTAACGGGCCACGATGACGTTGTCGGCACGCTCGACGTGCGTGTTGGCAGCGTGCTTGGTTCCGTGAAACTTGCAGATTACAAGCGCTACAATCCAGAAAATTTGCCGCCAAGCCAATTTGCCGAAGTCGACGCAAGACTGCGCGTAAGCCTGCTTGCGCCGGTGGCGCCAGACAAAAACGACGGCAGCGACAAGAGCGCGCATGCCATGACAAAGGTGCCGTTGCGCCTCGAGCTTGGCCCTGAGTCGGCCATGGTGATGCTCGACGTGCGCACGAGGCAAGTGCTCGCGCTCGTTGGAAGCTACGAAGGAGGCGCCGGCGGCCTCGACCGCGCAACCCAGTCGCGACGCCAGCCAGGGTCGACATTCAAGCCGATTGTGTATTCGTATGCGATTCATTCACGGCGTTACACACCTGCAACGCTCGTCGACGTTCAGCCAGCAACGTTCGCGGGTGGCTACAAGCCATCGAACTACGAGGGCTACCAAGGTACCGATCCGCTGCGTCTGCGCGAGGTGCTCGCGAACTCCGTCAACATCGGAGCGGTGCGCGTGCTCGAAGACGTTGGCCCGGCAAACGTCGTTGCGTGGGCCCAGGCGCTCGGCATTCGCTCCACGCTCAAGCCCGATCTGTCGCTCGCACTCGGATCGTACGAGCTTCACCCAATCGAGCTTGCAGGCGCCTACGCAACGTTCGCCGCGGGCGGCAGCTACGAAGAGCCAAGCATTGTCACGCGCATCGTCGATCCAGACGGCCGCGACGTTGCCTTGAAAGCATTGCCGCCTCTGCAGCGCGTGCTCGAACCCGCCGAGGCCTTTGTGACAACGAGCATGCTAGAGAGCGTCATCGACCACGGAACAGGGGCCCGCGCAAAGGTGCTCGCACGCCCCGTTGCAGGCAAAACGGGCACGAGCAACGAGTCGAAAGACACCTGGTTTGCCGGCTATTCAACCGAAATCACAGCGGTGGTTTGGGTCGGCTACGACGACAACAAACCCCTTGGCTCGGGCGAATCGGGCGCGCAAACGGCACTGCCAGCGTGGATCGCCACAATGAAGGCTGCGCACGAAGCCAAACCTCGCGCCGAGTTCTCGCACCCAGAAGGCGTTGTCGTTGTCCCCATCGATCCGAAAACCGGCAAGCATGCAGCGCAAGGAGCCGAAGGAAGTATCGACGAAGTGTTCCTCGAAGGAACCGAGCCTTCTGCTTCCGAAGAAGACGGCGATGCAAGCGATGCAGGCGATACGGAAAAAGACGGAGCCACACCGTGAATGGCATGCTCCGCGGCCCGGCAGCATTCGCTTGTGCTTTTGCCATTGCAGTGGCCACGGAGGGATCGGCCAACGCGAGCCCGGTGCCAAGCCCGCCAACGACGGCGCCGCGAGCGAGCGCCGTCGCCTACCTCGTGAACGAAATCGCGCTCGGTCTCGGACCGCTGCCTGCAGGCGTCATGATCGTTGCATCGTCGATCACCAGCGACGTGCCTGCACCAAAGTCCGACGCGCTCGCGGTTCGTTTCGCAACCCAACTTGCAGGCCGCCTTACCGCGGCGCGCGCGCACCCGCAGCCTGCCACGTTAGCTGTTGCACGTCGTCTTTCAGGGCGTGAAAGAGGGCGCGCAACATCGCTCGTTTACGTGCAGATAGGCATCGAGCACGGCACGCTCCGTATCGTTACAGACCTGTACCCCATCGTGCCGAACAGCTGGGACAGGATCCGCAAACCTTTGCCTGGCCCGCGCGCGCATGCCTTTGCGAGCGCGCCACTCGATGCCGAGGTGCGCACGTTTCTTTCTCCGATTTTGCTCGAACAAGCGAGCCTTCACAAAGCCAAGCACGACGAGGGCGAAGTGCTCGCCGTTGGTTGCGGCGATATCGATGGCGACGGCGGCCTCGAGCTCGTTCTCGCAAGCCGCGAGCGCGTGAGCCTCGGACGATTGCGCGGCGGGAAATTCGAGGTGCAAAAGTCTGCGCCGTGGGCAAGCCTTGCCGCTCGCACTCCGGTGCCCATGCGTGAGCCCATTGGCACCGTGATTGTTTCTCCGCGCGGACATCCGGGCGAAATTTACCTCGGCATGACCGATCGCGGTGGCGTTGTGACCGATGCCAACCTCGTGACGAAACGCGTGCTCACGGGGCTACCAATCCCTGGGTTCGATGGCGATGCATGCATGATGCAAATTCCTGAGACTGCGGCATTCGACCGGCGCGCGGTGGTTTGCAAGGCTCAGGCGAACGGCGATCCCGCGCTCGTCGGCGTGCTGCCATTACCAAGACACGATGCAGCCTCGGCGTTCGCGCTCGTCGGCAAAAACGGAAGCGTCAGCGAAATTGCCGCGACACGCGAGCCAAGCGGCAAGCTTCGTGTTCGGCAAATCATGCAAGACACATCGGATCCTGCGTCAGCCAACGCTGGCAATGCAGTCAATTCGTCCACCATGGAGGACATGGGCGCTCAGATTGCAGTTGCGGATCTCGATCTCGACGGCATCGCCGAGGTCGTGACCACGACGAACAGCATGGGTGACGACGCCATCACGGTGTCGAGTTTGAATTTCGACCGGTCGGTTCTTGTTCCGCGATTGCACTTCGCTGCAAAAGACGGCGTGCGCGCTCTCGGGGTGTGTCCTCCGGAAGAGCGAGGGGTGCCAGCGCTCGTCGCCGTGGTCGGCAGCGAGGTCTGGCTTGTCCGCTAGTCGACCATTTGGCAGGCGGCAGCTTTGTGCGGGTGCACTTGCTTCGACGCTCGGGCTCTTCGTCCCGCGCGTTGCTTCCGCGCGTGGGCGCACAACAGCGAGCGGGCGCATCTCACTTCGTGTGCCTTGGCCCATTGGCGCGGTCGACCCTCATCGCCTCGACGACGGCTTTGCCGCAATCTTCGGCGATGCGCTCTTCGACACGCTTTACGCATACGCCAACACTTCCGCCATCGTGCCGTCGCTCGCTGAGGCCGATCCAGAGCCCGAGGGCTCACGGTTGCGCGTGCGTTTGCGATCGGATCTGCGCACAGCCACGGGACGACCTTTCGAAGCGCGCGACGCGGCCGCGGCCATTGCACGTGCTCGTAGTCTTGGCGGGCGCGCGTGGCTCGCCGACATTCCCGATCCAAAGGTCGATGGCACGTCGCTGGTCTTCAAAGTTCGTAGCGCCGCTCGTCTCACCGAGGCGCTTGCATCGCCCATAATCGCCATGCTTCCGGCCAATTACTCGGCCGAATCACCTGACGGCACGGGCCCTTTCAGGCTCATGGCGCGCGGCGATGGCGTCGTCCTCGTGCGAAACGCGCTGGCAGCACGGGGCCCCGCATTTCTCGACGAAGTAATGGTGCACTCTGCACCCGATCTCGCCTCGTCGCTCCGCGCTTTTGAACGCGGCACCGACGATGTTGGCTGGCTCGGTTCGGGCCTGCACGAGCCACGCGTTGGATCACGCCCGTTCGATTTTGGCGCTGTTGGGTGGGCTGTACTCTACACGGGTCGCGACGCGCTTTGGTGGGATGCGCCAGGCGTCGCGCAGCGTCTTTGCGACGGCATCGATCCATCGCGCCTCTCGCACCTCGCGCTCGGCCCTGGTTGGGTGCCGGAAGCGCAACAAGGCTGGGGCGGCGCGCCAACCACTCTTCTCGTTCGCGAAGATGCACCGTGGCTCGTCGAGCTTGCACGCGCCATTGCGGCCACCATTTCGCGCCCTTCGCACGACGTTACAGCGAAGCTCGTACCGGCGTCCGAGCTCGTACACCGACGAGCCTCACGCGGATATGGCCTCGCGCTCGATGTCGTGCGGCCCGTCGCACCGGGAGCGCTTGGCGCGATGATCTCGCTTGCCACGTCCGACGACCGAGAGCGCGCTGGCGATCTCGCCTTGCACCCGCCGAGGCTCGGGGACGTCGCCGCGCGCAAAACAACGCGCACCTTGCGATGCGGCGTTGTCGGAGAGATCCGCGTTCAAGGCGGCCGCGCGCAAGACATCACACTCGTTGCCTCGCCCAACGCTTCGGGGTTCGATCTTGGGGCGTCATCGCGCCAGCCAAGGGCTTGAAGCAATCGATATCGCGGCAATTTCGTAAAAAACCGCTCAATTGTTGAACCGCTCATTCACGCTCACGAACCTTCCCTGTTGAAAGTGCGGACAGACAATGTGAGCGCAGTGCCACATCTGGAAGATCACGCACTGCTTTGACGGCATCGACGAGGGTTGATTTCTCGGCGCTACTGAGCGTATCCAAATCTCCATCACTGAAATAGACGAGCGCCTTCAAGCTTTCGCTCGGCTGGAAGTTTGGGCCATATAGCAAACGTGCCGAGGCAAGCCCGCGAGACAAGCTCACACCGGCATTGATCATGGCCGCGACATCACGATAATCCTTGGCTTCAGCACGTTGAAGTACAACCTTCACCTTGGTCGCCATCAAATCATCGAATGAGGCTACCTGCAATACACCGTCATCGGTGAAATCTGGCTCACCTACTCGACCAAAAGCAATCTTACCAAAGAAGGAAACTTTGACACCATGGGTCGCGAGGACAACCCAAGTATTGCCCTGATCTTGAAGCGTGGTAGATTGAGTCAGGAATGGGAAAGCCGCTTTGAGGGCCTGGCGATCCATCGGTTTTTCTGAAAAAAAATCGAAATCGACCGAATTACGATGCCCCAACCTCAACGTAATGGCTGTACCCCCGTAGAGCGTAAAACCCAGATTTGGCGCGTTGCGAAGTTGCGGCCAAAGGCGTTGCTGCGCAGGTGGCAACATGTCCATGCGGGACTTGATCATACCCATCACACGAACCTGCGAACAGGCAAGGCAGGAACATGCCCCACACTCGCCAGACCTAAACGGTAATGCCAATACGCCCACGAGCGCTCGTTGAACTGGCCAGCTTGCGCATTCGTCAAAACCTCTCGAAGCACCTCATCGCCCACTAACTTAGCGAGCGCCTGAACATCCGAATAATCGCCGATATCCATCACCTGAGCGATGACCCGCTCAGGAGTGGCTACTGCTTCGTCGGGCGACTTCCACCAGATGTACTTGCGAGCGAGAGACTGCAAGGCTTCTTGGCTGATTCGGATCATGACCGCCTCATATTCGAACGTGCCATGAACGCAATCTAGCCACAACGGGCAACAGCGGGCAGCACACTATCTCCCTCTTTGTCGGTCGGCCTCATGCGCCTGGCGAGCGGCGAGCGCGATGGGTGGGATTTAATTGCTACATGCACTTGACGATACGTCAATTTTAGCTACTGAGAGAATGCCCATGAAAACGTGCACGAATTGCGGATCGAAAACGCTGAAAACAACGACGGAGGATCATGAAATCCGCATCGGGCAGAAAAGCATCCGAGGGGTCATCGATGCGATCGCGTGCGAACGATGCGGCGAGGTCTACTTCCCAGCCGACGCCATCGAGCGGCTCGAGCGCGATGTCGCGACCACGCTCGTACGCACTGGCAATGTTGACGGCGACGCGTTCCGCTTTGTTCGACACGTCATCGGCATGCAGGCGAAAGATCTTGCCGCGCTCCTTGGCGTTGCGGCGGAAACGGTGTCGCGTTGGGAGCAGGGGCAGCGCGACGTCGATCGGCTCGCGTGGCTCGCGCTCGCGGGACTCCTCCACGACAGAGTTTCAGGCGCCGATGAAACGAGGCGCACTCTCGAGGCCGTTCAGCACCCAACGCCGATGCCGAATCGCGTTAAGATCGCGTCGTAATGCCTATCGTCGCATCCCGATCCATGATGCCGATCAAGGGTCCTCGAGGTCGGAACCACCCCAAGTTGTGCGACTGAGTGGCATGTTGTAGGTCAAGACCTCGCCTTCGCATACTCACGATCATGGAGCTAATTGCGCGAAACCACGTGGCGGCATGATCCCGAGGATGCTGGTTGGTGGTCGAAACCACCCCCGGCCATGATTGCGATCATGAGGGAGGCTGGTCGGAACCACCCGGGGGCATGATGGGAATCATGATCGGGTGGTCGAGACCTCGAAACATCGGCAAATGTTGATGATGCCGACATGTCGGCTCGCCGTGTGGGCGTGGTTGGCACGATTCATGGGTGCCTCGCGCAATTCAGCGCAACTCCTCACCAATGAAAACTCCCCTGGCATGGGCAGGAAGTGTCTCCCCCATATGGATACGCCCCTCCAGCATCACCAGGTAAATACTCATTTACGCTGCTACCCATACCGACTGTAAAGGAGTCAGACTCAAAGTCTGCGGCCTTCCTGATTATTCCTGGGTCGACCCCTCTCCTAAGCTTATCAAGACCACGCACGAGTCCCACACCATTACCGATGGCTGCGGCTCCAACGCTAACCATGCCTTGTACAGAAGCCTGCGCAAAAGCGTTTCTGACGCCGAAGTCGCCCCTCCCCCCACGCGCAGCATACGTCGCTCCTTGACTAAAAAGATTACCTGCAAATCCCACCGCCGCATTCGCAGCCATCCGTGCCGCAAAAAATGGCGCTCCCAACCCTGGAATCAACACACCCGCTGCGCCGACGATAGCCCCCGTAGCGAATGCCGTAATAAGACTGGCAGTTGTTCTACATGGATTATTCAGTTCCGAAACAAGGTTCAATACTCCCCCGATAACCGCACCTGCGATAATAACTGGATTATGACCCCTTGGATCAATATAATTCACCGGATCAGATCCAGAATACCCATACAAATTCAGCCCGCCGTCGAATCTCGATGCATCTTTGCTCGTCCACCTGCCGGTGCTCGCGTCATAATCTCGCGCGCCAAACCTCACGAGGCCCGTATCCCTATCCCATAGCCCGCCTGCAAACCCGAAGGGCTGGAACCCTGGATTCGAGTCGGCCGTCACATTCCCCCACTCGTCAAAATCCATTCGCTGGGCCACGGCACCCGTCGCAGCGTTGACCACCAGGCGGGGACTGCCAAGATGGTCTTTCACGAAGCGATACGTCACGCCACCTTTGATCATCAAGTCCGGCGAGTTTCCGCCCGTCGCATACACGAAGCGCGATACTTCCGCGCCTGCTGCATCCAATTCTGCGGTGATGCTGGAGCCGTCGTACAAGAAACCCTGCGCGAGCGCACCACCGACTTTCTTTCCAATGCGCCGGTTCAGACCATCAATCACATAGTCGATGGGCGTCGCCGGCACCGGACGCGTCACGCTGCGCAAATTGCCTTGCGCGTCGTAGACATATCCAGTTTGCGCACCCGAGGCTTTGTCGGTCTTCGTCGACAGTTCGCCGTTCGGGCCATATGCGAAAACCGCAGCGTTGTTCGAAATCAGGCGGTCTTGGTCGTCATATGTCCCATCGGACCTATTGCCGTTCGCGTCGTACGTCCACTCGTGATACGGCGTGCCTGCGCCATTCACGAAGACTTGCCAGAGGCGGCCCGCTCCGTCGTATGTGTACTTCTCGCTGTAATCGACTCCGCCAATGGTTTCTGTTTTCGTATCAATGCGGCCCGCTGCATCTCGCGTGTAGATTGCAGCATAGCCCGTGGCTGCACCAGCCAGCGTGTGGCCGATAACTTCGCCGTATCCGTTGTACGAGAATGCGTCGGTAATTGTTCCCACCGCGGTGCTCTTCAAAAGCCCGTTATTTCCCCGCGTGACAGACATGCCACCCGTGGACGTGATCTGACCATCGCCGTCGTACGCCAGCGCGATAGGATTTGCGCCGTCGATATCCCACGACGTTGGCCGCAAGAAATTGTCGTAGCTCGTGTTGATGGCATGAGCGAACGGGCCGCTCACCGCTTGCCGCGAGAGCAGCGAGCCGTCATACGTGTTGGTCATGGCCACGCCATCGCTCGTCGTAATCGACGCGAGCCGCCCCTGCCCGTCGTAGGCGAATACCTTATTGGTCGTGTCTCCAACTTCGGCGAGCCGCCCCAAACCATCGTACGCATACGAGGCAGCGTTGCTCGGCTGGAGCATCGACAGCATGAGCCCGTCGTTGTCGTACCCATACGTCGTATCTTTGGGTGCAAAGCCCAAATTCGGCGGCGAATATGTCGACATCCGATCCGCTGGATCCCACGAAAAGCCGTGCACAGGTTTGCTCGGCGGCGTCACGGTCGCGACATTGCCATTCGCGTCGTAGCTGAGAGCCAGGCTGCGGCCGCCGGGAAGGTTCACGACGCGCGGGCGGCCATTGAGATCGCGCGATGTGTAGCTCACGCCGAGCCCCACTGGGTCTGATGTGCTCTCCACCCACCCCGTGGCCGGATCGTAATTCGTTGTGTAAACGCGCGTTCCCTGCGTCACTTGATCGACACGACCCTTCGCATCGTAGTGATATTGCATTGGAAAGAGCGCAACTGGGTCGGCGCCGAGCACCGCTAGGTCCGTCACGCGCTCGAGGGAATCTAGCGTTTGGCGCACCTGTCTTCCGGCGGCCGAAGTCGTTGTCCACGTCGCCGGAGGACCTGCAGCATACACGCTTGTGGTCACCGAATTCGGCACTCCGGCGCCGCTCGCCGTGGTTGTGATGGTCTCGCCGGTGACGGTGAAAGGATTGCCCGCGGTGGCCATCGTGGCCGTTCGCGACTCCGTTTTTGTCATCGTATGAGTGGTGTCGGGATATCCAACATCCAATTGCACCGTTTGGTTGTACGCCGCGCTCACGCCCCAGAGTGGATCGGCCGCTGTTGCCAAGACAGTGATCTTGGTTCCGTCGGGCCGAACGGCGGATTTGGAGCCATCGCTCTTTGTATTGGTGATTGTGGAGATGTCGCCTTGAGACATCGTGCGGCGCTCCACAATGGCGGTATCGCCAAAGTCGCCGTTTTGGTCCACCCGATAGCGCGTGACGAGGTCAGCGGCCGACGTAACGTCGACGCTCCAGCCGTTGTCGTCCGACGACATGGAAAGGCGCTGCCCCGAAGAGCCGGGGGTTGCATCCACATCTTTGGTCAAGCGCCCATCAGCGTCGTATTCGAAATGGTGTGCGCCACCTCGCGCATCGACCAGGGACGTCAAAAGACCGGTATTGGTATGGGAAAGCTGCGTGGTCTCCCCATTGGGATTCGTCACACTCGCCAAGTATCCATTTGCATCGAGAGCGAGGGTGGTCACCTGACCCTGCGGCGCTGTGATGGTGACTTGCCCGTCTTTGCGCGCCACAGTGGTCACGTTGTTGGCGGAGTCGGTAACCGTTGTTAGTTGGTTGGTTGTTGGATCGTATCCAAACGTGTAGATGGGCGTTCCTTTCAGGGCAAGCGCATCTAATTTGGCCGTTTTTCCGCTTTTGTGATGTGGGCAGCTATGCTCCCCAAACGGCTCGTCGCAATCCTGTCGATCATGGCCGATCCGCGTGTCACACGCACGCGGAT
>WQZB01000067.1 GCA_009780955.1 Polyangiaceae bacterium
AAACTGGCTGTCGATTTGCCGATTGAGCTGTCGAACGGTCCACCCTCCGCGCAGCGCCTCGGACTCGTAGAAGCGGCGCGCCGCTGGATTGCGGACAGAGAGGAGCCTCACGTAACAAGACCACGGCAGCGGAAAATGCCCGGCGACGCGGGCCAGCTCGACGTGGCCGAGGAATTGTCCAGACGCTGTCTGGACTTTCTGCAGCGCAGCGGCCGCCGCCGATTTTGCAGACGTCGTCTGCAAAATCTTTTCTTCCTGGTGTTCCAGGTAGAACGCCCTCATGTTGAAGACGTTTCGCTGGCCGAACCCACGCCCGAAGCGGTCTGTGAGGTCCACCGCCAAACGAGACACCAGCTCCTCGCCGTAGTCGGCACGCGCGGCGCCATGCTGCTCCTCTTCGACGATGCGGCGGCCCACGCCCCAGTAGGTCGCCGTTACGATCACGTTCGATGTGCGCACCGCCGCGCGCTGCCCCGCCTCGATGAGAGCGACGACGTCGGCCAGCACAACATCGTAGCCAGGCGTGGAATGGGTAATGCTGGTCTTCTTGCGGGTCACGGCGATTTTCGCTGCACCTTTGCGCACACGCTTCATCTTGTATTTTACAGGTTTAAGTCAGCAACCTTGAGTCTATCATTTCGTTATGATCCTCGGTTGGCCCCCGAGGTGGCCCTTGGCATGGTCCACGAAGTGACGCGGCTCCCGTTGCCGTCGACCGATTGTTGGCATCTCGGTGGTGGCGCGGACACAGACAGGTGACGGGCGCACGTTGCTCATTCGCCGTAGTGACACCGCCACGTGGGGGCTGCTTGGAGGCACGCTCGAGTGGGGCGACACATTGCGCGTGGAGCTTGAACGCAAGCTCGAAGAAGCAGCCGGCATCGTCGCGTCAATGTTCGTTCGCGTGCTTGGTGTATGGTCGAATCCATCACGCGATTCTGCACTATCTTTGGCGCAGGGGTGCCGCCGCGAAAGCCCCTCGAAGAAGCCATGCAGCTCCCCGAAGCAGAGCGAGAAGATCTCGCCGCAGCGCTGCTCGACAGCCTCGAACCCCGACCGGGGATCTCGATCGATGACCGCGACGAACTCGAGCGCCGCGCGGCTGACGCTCGTGGCGGAGTGCCTGGCGTCCCGTGGGAAGAGGTCCAGCGAGGCCTGAAGAAGTGATCCGGTTTCGGCCGGCAGCCGCACGCGAACTCGCCGCGGTCGCGTGGCGTAACGCTCTTCGAGAGGCCCAGATAGCCCTTCGCGTAATCGATGCCTTCGACGACGACTTGGCGACACCGGAAGTTGATTCGTACTTCCGGGAACTGAATGCTGTAATCGTGTGTTTGGCATCGTCCGTAATAACGACGGTGTCGAGCACGTAACGCTCTCGGCGCTTTGTGAACCGTTCGGGCTGAAGGTCGACGGACAGCGGAGACGCCTGGAGGAGACGTCGTGGGGAACACTCCACAAAATGGGGAGTGTTCGAAGTAGCGGAAAGAAGGCAGCTTTTTGGAGTCTTCCGCTCCGTCGCGTGCCGATGTTCTTCGCGACGCTGTCGCCGTGGAGAAGCATCAGAGAAGGATCGACAAACGGTTCCGCCTGTAACGGTCCAGCCATCAAATGACCAATGCCGCGTAAAGAATGAGAAAAATCTACTGAAGCGCCCGTTTTGAGCTCAACCCATCAAATGGGCCCTGTTCAGGAGCATGGGCCGATCTCTTCGCCCGCATACGCTTCACGATCTCTTCTCGACAGGTCAGCCACTTCGAGTTCGGCTTTCTTATGTGATGGCTATGTGATTGGTGACGGGGTCTTTCGCGTTCGGATCGCAGAAAAGAGGGGGGTTCTTATGTGATGGTTATGTGATCGGTGACGACGCGTTTATGTTCGGATCGACGAAAAGTGATGCTTTTTCCAAGACTTGCTTATGTGACTGGGTTTTGAGAGAGCCTACGCCCAGAATGGCACGTACCGCGCGTGCTTTTTTGACTTATTATCGGGGTCTGCCGGTCTGATCAGCTTCGCGTCCAAGGTCTCAGCGATCACACGCGACACAGTCGCGTAGTTGCGCTCTTCGATCCCGAACCGCTTTCGAAGCGTTGCATTGGACATCTCGCCGCCCGAAACCCACTGCAGGCAAGCGTGCTGGTAACACGCTCTGATGCGGTCTGCTCGCCTCATGTCGCCATACTTCATCGGCGCGAACAGCACGGCCTTGGTGTGATGCTCGTAGACGCGAAAATCTGGAGCGGGGAGCTGAAAGATCTCAACGCTCGCGACAACTTTATCAATGCCGGTACCGCGCTCCTCGCAAATGTTCACCCTGCGCATGAAGGAAGCGAGCTTTTCATTGCGAGATGTTGGGGGGCTGTCGATGAAGCGCTGCGGATCAATCAGCGGCGCGCCTGGGTTCGTAACCTCCACGCGATCGGCGAAGATTTCCACCATTGGGCCTGTACCGGTGAGGAAGAAGTCTTGGTGGATGAGCGCGTTTGCGACGAGCTCGCGCACTGCCGGCTCGGGATACATCGGTACCGTCTTACGGAATGCCTGCCCGATCACCTCGTTCGACGGGACGAACCCATTGATGACCGTGATCATCGTTTTGAAGCCAGCCGCGTAGCCCCTCGTCTCGACATGCTCCTTCTCCGTCGCCTCGTCGTAGCGACGGTGCGCAGCAACGACCTTGCTCGAGAATCGACCCGCTCGATCGCGCGGCAACTTGCACAGTTCGCGGACGAGTCCGACAAGATAGTTGGTGGAGCGCGTGGACGTCATGCGACCTCACCATCCGGGTTGCGACCTCGCCACTGTTCCTTGACGGTCAGATTGGCACTCCCGAGATGGACGTTGAGCGTGCACATCGTTTCGCCCATAGCACGGACGTTTGGCGAAGACTCGCGTCAGCGTAAAGTTACATGCATGCAGTCAGTCAATGAGATGGTACAATACGGCGATATGGCTCGAACCCTTGCAAGCACGACCCAGATTACATTCCGCATACCGTCAAGTTGGATCCTAGAAGCTGACGAAGTCGCCGATCTGTTGTCAAAGCCGGGGCTACGAGCGTCGCGAACGGATGCTTTTCGTGCTGCAATTGCTCGCGGGTTCGCAGCGCTCAAGACGGAAGCGGAGTCGCCTGCTGCTTCGCCAATACAATGGGGAACACGCGTGACTGAGAAGAAGAACGCAGCGAAGAAGCGCAAACCCGGGCGGCCTTTGCGCGCCGAGGAAGCGTCTAATGAAAGGGTCGTGGCGCGCCTCACTCCTTCCGAAATGGCCGCTGTTGCTACCGCCGCTGAGAAGGCAGGACTGCACCCCGGCGCTTTCGTTCGTGACGCCGCAATCCGATGCGCCCAAGTCCGGGATTTACCCCGCGACAAAAAGCGTTGACAATGGTTTGGTTCAACCATAATATCTGCTCGAAAAGAATTCGGCCGAAGGTGTCGCCGGGCCCGACGACGGAACCAAGAAGCAGAAGCCGTTTCTTCGGCCAGACGAAGTGATCAAGCTTCTTTCTTGTGCCGGCCCCGAAGGCATTCCACTCGAACGCCGGCACGTCTACGCCGTCGCAACCTATACCGCGATGAGGCAAGGGGAGCTCCGCGCGCTGCGCGTGAACGACATCGACTTTGACGCGATGCAAATCACGGTCGCGCGTCAGGTGAAGAACGGCAAAGAGAAAGATCGCACGAAAACGGGGTGAGCTCGGATCGTCCAGATCGAGCCGAACCTCCTTCCGCTGCTCAAGCTTCTCATCGAAGGCAGAAAGCCGGACGACAAGGTTCTGATGGTGCGCGCGCACAATCGCTGCGCCTCACACCTGCGCGACGATCTCTTGCTCTCTGGCTGCACACGCTCGGCACTTCACGTCCCGAAGGCCGACAAGATGCAGGCGCACATGAAGTTCCATAACCTCAGGGACACCTGCCTTACTCACATGGCCGTGCGTCGCGATCCACCGCAGGACATCCAATGGCGAGCCGGCCACACCACGCCCGCCATGACCGAGGCGTACATCGCCAACGCCCGCTACCAAGCCGGTACCAACTTCGGAACGCCACTTCCCCCGCTGCCGGAGGCCGTGCTCGTGCCTCCGGAGCCGGAGAAAAGTTTTGGCCAGGTTTTGGTTTTCTGGCCCAAAAAGACCACAAAAACACCGTCAAACTTGTGGAGGCGCCGTCCACCGTATTCGTACACTCATACATCTGTTTTTCCGAGGTCGCGAAAGCGGCCGGATCGCGCTGCATACCTTCATGCATACCTAAACGTGAAAGGAGACACTGACGGAAGCGGTGGGCTCTGGCGAGCTGCCATGGTTCCGAGGTCACACCGAACCGCCTTTGTGGATGAGGATGGCGCCGTTGTCCGGCGGTGGCGCGCGCGTGGAGGTGGGCAGCGTCGTGATCGGTTCTGTTCCGCGTATTCCCGCCGTTTACCGCTTGTTCCCGCCTTCCAAGGCCTCAGTACGCCAGGAGGTGTGCTGGTGATGCTGTCCGTGGCGGCGATGGTGTCGCTGTCTGGCGGGGTGGCGCCTGGGTCAAGCGCACATCGGAATACATCGTTTTCGCAAGGATTTAGCGATGATTCATGCGCGGAGCTGCACCAAGAGGGGCTCGTCACGAGCAAACGTAGGAACAAGGCTCCGAAAACATCGTCACCATCGTCACATCGTCACTACCCCATAAAAATAGGCACTTCATGACAGAAGGTACCGTCATCCAATCGTCACCATGAATCGTCACCCGTCCCATCCGCAGCGAAGGCGGTCGGGTGACGATGGTGACGATTGGGTGACGATGTTTTTTTGAGCAATCGTCACCACTTAAGTGCATGGAATGTAAGGCTTTTTTGTTCGGGTGACGATGGTGACGATGTTTTCCTATTTAAAGACCAAAAAGAGAGAAAGAAGACAAAAGAGAGCGGCCCAGGGGCGCTCATCACCACCTGGGCCACTTGTGAAGCTCGGTCCTCGTCGTGAGCCGAGTTGACGGTCAGTTCGAGGAGCGCTCGAGCGTTACCCAGCGACCGTTCTTCCGCCGCTCGAGCGTGACGTTGATTCCCGACTCCCGGAGCACCGTCGTCATGCGATTCAGCTCACGTGTCAACACGTTCGCGCCGCGCGGCCACCCTCTGGCGTGCTGCTCTTCACCGACGAGTCTGTTGAGATCGCCGAGCAGCGCCGACGCCACCCCTTCCCACTTGCCGATCCGGCGCTCCTCACGATCGGCAATAAGGCGCAACACGGCTGCGGATACCTGGTTGGATTCGACGCTAACGGCTACTGCACGCCTGTGGTGAGCATCAAAGGCCTTCATCACGGCGCCGTCTGAAAAGCCAAGCGCTTGCTCCGCTGCCGTGGCCCACGTAACGAAGTCGGCCATACGTGGGAGTCTGTCGAATTTCACCTTGCCGCGCGCGAGCGCACCAACAATGCCGTCTAGCAGAGCGCCGAAGATACGCGGGGCGCTGGCGTTGAGTGCCCCGAAGAATACAGACTCCTCACGACGCCGCTTTTCATCGATGGGCGTAAGTTCGATAAGGAGTGCGCGCTCGGCGAGGTCGGCGCGCGTGGTCATGTCGTCAATGCCGTTGATAATAATCGGCCGCGTGGCGCTGAATACGTGCTCTTCGCCGTCCGTGTAGAGTCCACGTTTCGCGAATCCGCTTCCGGTCGCCAATCGGCACATCGCATCGGACATCCAGGTCGGCACACCAGAGAGGTTATCGAAGGCGAGGACGTGTGCATTGTGGGCGGAGACGAAGATCGTCTCATCGTCCTTCGGGGGCGCGCGGACTGGTGACTTGTTCGGATCTACGAACATGCGCAACACCCTCGATGCGGTGCTCTTGCCGGTGCCCTGCTCGCCCGAGAACACCGCGATCGGGAACGGGAGGCCTGGACGCAGCGCTGCGATGATCCACGCGACCGACAACACGAAGCCGTGGTCGTCAGCGACGTTCAGGAAGGGGCGTAGCTCCTGGACGGAGCCACCGCGTGCAGGATGTGAAAGCGGGCGCTGCGCCGATGGGCGAACGAACCTCGGGACAACGTCCTGCGTCACCGTCCAGCCCTCCGCGGTCGCGTGCACCGCTTTGCCGCTCTCGTCGCCGAGGTCGATCCAGATGGCACCGTCGTGCATCGCTGTCCGGATGTGGACGGTCTCTTGCGAGCCGACGTGTACGGCGTACGCCTCAAGTGTGGCGAGCACCTCGTCGGCCGTGCTCGAGCCGATGCCGCGCCCGGTAGCCGCAAAGGCAATCGAGGTAAGCCACTGGCGGAAGCGCCGACTGCGAACGGGCATGGTGAGGCGCTGAGGGCCGCTCTTCACGGTCGCGTACGCGACGCCATCCTCGTTGTGAAAGAGTTCTGCCGCCTCGCGCGCCTGCGCGACGAGCAAGTCCGCACGCCGTGGCTTCTCGTTGTCGTTCGATCCGTTGGCGTTTTTCTTGGAGCCGCGGTCGCTTCGTTTCGTGGTAGAGTCTTCTTCGACTCGTTCGTTGAGTTTGTTTGGTGTGTTTGAAGCCCCGTGGTTGCCGCTGCGGGGTTTCGTCTTTTGTACCGTCGAATTCATCGCGTCCTCTCTGGAAGCAGGTAGCCAAGGCCGACGCGCGTTGCCTTCGCGGCCTCGTTGACCTTCCGCGCGAGGCCCTTTGCGGACCACGGCGGCTTGCACCTCGGGTTGTATTCACGCACCAGCAGTGCGAACGCCGTGGACTCGTCGAGCGCGAAGCCGTGCACGAGCGCGATGGCGGCCTTGTACGTCGCGGTGCCTCCATGGCTTCCTTGGATCGCCGGAGGCATGCTCGCGAGGTACGCCGATGCGCGATCCGTCACGGATGCACGTGACTCGTAGCCAAGCCCCTTCTGGCGTACTCCTTCGTGCGGGTCGTCGACGACGTTGCGGATCTCGTGCTCACGCTCGCTCGGCGCGATCGTCAAGGCCTCGTCGACGTCGAGCACCTCGCGATTGAGGATTGCGTGCGCGTCGTATCCTGGACGGACGCACGGCACGAACCAGAGTCGCGAAGCGTCCTTCGTCGTGACGTCGAGCGGCGCGCCGATGCCCATGAAGACGTCCGCGAACAGCATCCAGATCCGCGCGTGCTCGCGCACGGTCATGGGGCGGTCGCAGGGGACGAAGACGCGGAAGCGCTCGCCCGGCTTCGTGCCGTGACTCCACGACGTGTGACCGACACAGGCGACAGGCAAGGCCGCAAGCACCTCGCGCATCGGCACGGCGGCGCCGTCGAAGTCGAAGACGAGCGCAGTCACCTGCTCAACGTTGGCGAGGCCGCGCCTACCGCCTCGGAAGGTCGCGGCGCTCCACGCATGTTGCTTGCCCTTGTTGCCGTTCGTCGGCGCGGGAGGCGACGTCCACCACGCGACGAGGGTGGCGATGTCGATAGACCGTCGTCGCCCGATGGTCTCGTGAACGCCTCGGGACCACCACGTGATCCAAAACGGAGCGAGGCGCACCTTCGGCGTCACTTCATCAAGGCGAAGGAGCTCGTCGTCGTTGTTGTCGTTGCTCATGATCCAAGCCTCCGCTGTCTCACTCGGATTCGATCCACGCCTTCACGTCGGCGAGGCGCCAGAGGGGGGTGCGTCCGACGTGCTTGGGGCGCGGGAACGTGCCTGCCTTCATGTGCTTGTAGATGGAGGGCTTCGAGAGCTTCGTCATCGCGATCACGGTGGCAAACCGAAGGAGTTGGGGTTCGTCCATCATCGATGTGGTCGTCATGTGCGTTGTCTCCTCGTGCCTTCGGCTTCCTGCCTCGGCACGTGGGAGACGATGCCCCGCGAAGGCGAGTGTCTGTAGGCCGGATTCGTCCGGCGAACGTTGGACACAAGGTTTGGCCAACCACGTCACGACAGCGTGCGCCGCGACGAAGGAGCCGACAGCGCGCGCTGGAAGGGGCGGTCGTAGCGCTCATGCAGACGAGTGGGCCTCGGGCTCGGCGACGTCGAACTCCAAGGGGCGGCCCTTGGCCGACCCATCCTCATCGTCTTCGTCTTCGTAGGCCTTGGCTTGATCGCGTCGTCGATGCAGTTCGGGGCTCACGATCTCGCCGCCTTGACCGCTGCGAGGGAGATGACGTCGGCCACCTTCGAGGGAGCGCACTTCTTCTTGCGTCCGAGCTGTTCACGAAGACGCTTGTTCTCCGCCGCGAGCTCCATGAGCTCCTTACGGGAGCGCTCGGCATAGGCCTTCACGGCGCGGTAGGCCAGTTCGCGTGAGATCTCGTTCAGCACGTCCGCAATTCCGTCTTCGTCCATGTCGAACGCGCAGTACTTTGCCCGCTGTACGTAGGGCGCGAGCTCGGTAGTGGTGAGAAGGTCGTGAGCGCGGATCATCGTGCACCGCCTTCAGGTGTCACCTCTGCGAAGGCGAAGAAGTGGAGGACAACGTCATCGTCGGTGACAGTGACGGGGTTGAGCCCGTTGCCGTCGTAGTTGCATGGTCCTGGTCCAGTGCCGGACGCATCGCGCGCATTCGGTAGCCACCGACCGACGCAGGCGACGCCGATCGCGTCCTTCGGGGCGCCAGCATCGTCCCAGTCGTGCGATGCAGCAACGTGCCCGCATGCCGGGCACACGAGGCGCCAGGTGTCAGGGTCCTCGCCGAATCGACGGACGCCTTCGGCCCACCACTCGGCGACGGTCATGACGAGTGGTGACGGCTGACAAGCTAACCGATCATGCGATGCTTCTTGGCCCGCATGGGGGCCGTTCGATACGCTGCTCATGTTCAACCTCATTCCGTTGGGGTTGGGCCATGAGGCCCGGCGGCTGCTACCGCGCGGGCCTCACTTCATGAGCAAACGTATCGGAATCCGAAACTTCGTCAATCGGTTTCGGAAGCCGAAAGAGCCGCGTCCCGCACGTATGCGGCAACCGACTTGCCAGCGGTCTTGGCGGCGCGGTCGATCTGCGTGCGCTCGGAGTCGGTGAGGCGAACGACCAATCCGCGCCCCGCCTCGCCAGCGCGCGGAGGCCTTCCGATCCGCTTCTTCTTCACGACCTTCTTGGCCGCCTTCGGCTTCGCCTTGCCGGAAGTCTTCTTTGCGCTCGCTCGCTTCTTCGCAGCCATGTCTTCTTCGTGCCTGAACGTGCACACCGGGCGCAAGTGGAATCTACGCCGTCCAGTCCTCGGGGAGGCCGCAGACCTTCAAGACCTTCTTCACGTAGGTCTCGCTCACGCGGATCTTGCCCGCTTCGCTCTGGCTCACGGTGGTCTGCGCCTTCTTCAACTTCTTGGCGAGCTGACCTTGGGTCAGCCCCGCATGCTCACGCGCCGCGCGTAGACTGCGTCCGATCGTCTCGCGAAGGAAAGGCTCGGCGAGCGTCGCGCCATCGTCTGCTCGCCCGACGAGGCGAAGGTACTCCGCCTTCGGGACCACCACGTACTCCGTGCCGTTCATGACCAGGTTGCCCGTCATCGTCGCCACCATCTCCTATTACTAATACGCGTCCTTGCGATCGTCGACCGACACGACCGTGACAGCGTTGGCCTGAACAACGAACACGATGCGGTAGGAGCCCACGCGGACGCGGAACTTGCCTCTGAGCGCGCCCTTGAGGGCCTTCACGCCCGTGATGTCGGGGTAGCTCGCGAGGCGAAGGATCGCGTCCTGAACGCGGACCTGAACAACGAGAGGAAGGTTCGCGATGTCCTTCTGAGCCGCTCTCGAGAGGAGGACCTCAACCGCCATGCAAGCGGTAATATATTACTGATTGTCCTGATGCAAGCCACGCGACCGTCCCACCGCCGAGCGGTCCGTCAGTACTGACGCGGTGTGTCCGACTGCACTTCCTTCAGCGCGCGCTCGTACGCATACGTCGGAGCGATCTGCCTGCCGTACGCCGCTTCCGTCTGCCGAAGCTTCGCGGCGGCACTCTCGACGGCAGCCACGAACTTCGCCGCCTCGTCTATCCCGACGTGCAGGCCCGACTTGGCCATCTCGTTCTGATAGCGCTGCACCCGCGTGTCGTAGATCCGATCCTGAAGCTCGGTGTCGAAGCCAGGTTCGTCTGGCCACTTCGCCGTGACGTGGGCGTACGCCTCGGTCGTCGAGACGGGGAAGCCGGCGGCATGGAGCACGTCTTGGTGCATGCGCGTCGCGTTGACGATGCTCACGGCATCGTCCGGAGTGCGGAAGCCATCGTCGCCTTCGATGACAAGTGCTGGCGAGGAGACGACTTCGACGCGCCCTTCCACGAACGATGATGTCGTGGGCTCCCACTGCGAAGTGCGTGCATTGTACACCTCTTGGATCCTCCGGCCCGTCGACTCCGCGAAGCACGCCTTCTCGCGCAGCCACTGCTCGTTCGCCCGCTGTCGCTCGTCCCACGCGCGGTCAAGCTCACTGTCGGAGTACTGCGAGGGATCGTATCCCTCGTTCCTGAGCATCTGACGCGTTCGCGATCGCTGCTTCTCGATGGGTGTCACGACTCCACCTTCTTCACGTCAAGACCTGCAAGCACGCGACGCACGTACCGTTCGCCGACCTTCACCTCCAAAGAGATCTGACGCGTGGTCAACCCTCGCTCCGCGAGCGTCAAAACATCCACCTTCTTCTGCGCGCGAGTGAAGTACCGAGGAAGGAAGATGCGCTCGCCTCCCATCGCGGTCGTGACCTTCGCCCATTCCTCGATCGTGAGCACGCGAAGCCACGGATGGCCCATCGTGAGGCGTTTCGGGATGTACACGGTATCGAGTCCTCCGCAGGCATCGCACAGGTCGGCGAAGCGGTCTTGACCGATGAGCCAAGCGAGTCGCTGCAGCGGCTCCGACAACACGTCGGTGTTCATCGCGCCCACCGAAGGCCACGGAGCGCCGTGCGCTCGTCCTCCGTGGTGAGTCGTTTCTCAAGCTCGTCGAGCGCACGCGAGCGCAGTGTGGTCATGTCCGGCGAGCGGAAGTTCGCCTCGGAGACGCCGGCGGCGCGGAGCGTCGAGCGCATCTCGCGGTCCAGTTCCTGGACAGCCACGCGGCACGCCACAAGCTCGCCAAGTGCATCGCTCATGCGCTTCACGATGGAAGCGGTGCGTAAGTTGACCATGCCGGTCGACGTCTCGCTCTTCGCGAGTTCCACGCGGCGCGCGAGCACGCGATCGCCGTCCGTCTTCTCGATGCCGGCCGCGTCTGCGGACAAGCGCTTCGCACGATCCAGATCGATCTTCGCGTCCTCTTGCGCAGCCTTGGCCTTCACATACGCGCCACGCTTCGACTCGTCATCGTCGAAGGCCTCGCGCGCCGTCATCGCCACGCTGGCGAGCTTCGCGTGTCGAGTCTCATGCTCGGCGAGCACGCGCGCGGCGTCGTTCGCCTTCGCCTTGCTGGCCTCGTGAGCGTGGATGGCGTCGTCGAGTCGTGCGCGGAGACACACGCACCGCGCCTCGGCAAGCGATGGATCGTTCGCGGTCTCGCTCCACTCACGACTGGCGTCGCGCTCGCGACCAAGCGCTTCACCGACGACATCGCGCGCCGTCTCGAACTGCGCGAGCGCCGCGTGCGCCACCTCTTCGGCTCTTCGAACCGCCTCTTCCGCCTCACTCGGTTCATCCTCCGAACGAACGGTGACGATGTTCTTGTCGAGGCCTGCGAGATAGCGGAGGTCGCGCGCCTTGCGCTCAGCGTCTCTTTGCTGTTCTTCGGCCTTGCGCTCCGCTTGCTCGGCGTCGGAGCGTGCTTGGTGCGCCTCCGTCGCTTTGCGCTCGAGGGCTGCGAGATGTTCTACTGGGTCGGCTGTCGGTGTTTTGGCTTCGTTGATTGTGTCGGTCATGAACCGACCATCGCGCGGGAGCATGAGGCCAGAGGCGCCGGACGTATCCGGCGCCGTACTATCGACTATCGACATGGCTTTCGAAGTTCGATGTCGCTCAATATGCCCCAAACCCGAACCGCGATAGACTGGGTATCTTCTCTTGATGTACTATCGATTCGGCTTTCGAAGTTTGATGCTGCCAGATATTGTCCTAAAGTCGAGCAGCAGTAGACTGGATATCTCCTATTAATAGTTCATAGGCATATGCAAAAAGATTGTCCGTGCCGTGCTATCGACGCAGCTTTCGAAGTTCGATGTCGCTCAATATGCTCTGAAACCGAGCTGCGATAGATCTGAAATCTCCTATCGAGAGTTCATGGGCATATGCAAAAAGATTGTCCGCGCCATTGAGTGCGATTCGGACTTTGTCGTCTGGTCGGTCCGTCACATTGGAGCTTGTCGAATATCCTTTGATGTGCTTCCCGATATGGCCAGCCGCTGCCCCCGTAAGGCGCGCCAGCGTTGCGATGTCGTCGACACCGAGCGCAAGCCACTTGTCAATTTCGTCCACGTAGCCTCGCTGTCGGAAAGGGGCATCCCAGCAATCGCGAACGGCTTGCCTCACCACATGAGATTGGAAGTTGGCCAAGGCATCTTCGATCCAACCCGGCATCGGCAGCGGCGGGTCGGCCGGTAGTATGCGCGGGATCTTGACGCGTCCAGGAACACACGAGAGGACGAGCGGCCGTTCCTCGTCGGAGAAGAAGCCACCCCAGCTGAAGGAGGAGAAAGGAATCGGGCTCCAATCCTCGAATGCCTGCCTGAAATTGACGCCTTCATCGGCATACCCGAAACGCAGCATGGAGTTCACGCGGTCAGCCGAAAACTTGGAGGCGAGACGGCGGGCCCAGGACGGCCATCTTTTGGGTGCGCTTTCGAGATGCTGAAGTGGACGCTGAACCAGTTGCAGCCTCATGAGGAACATCCGCAGTCGTGCGATGAACCACGCTTCAACGCGATCCAGAGGCCGGAGGTAGAACAGTTGGAGAATGACGTCTCGGGTAACAGCGACACGCACGTCCCACTCTTTGGAAGGGGCCTCCGTCGTGCCATAGACAATGGTGCGCGCGCGCGCGCTGGCCTCGCGATCGTCTCGTCCGATGACCTTGAAAAAGCCGCCAGGCGTTCTCAACAGATCTTGCCGGTCTGTCGTGCCCTCGTCCCACTCGGGGATGATCCGCTCGGAGATGGCAGGGCTGGCTTCATTCGTTGCCTTCGTTTTCATGCTGCGCCTCGTTCGGTGGTGGTGGTTGTGTCGTCGTCTTCTCGGCGGGAGGTGGCCGCTCCCGCAGGTTCGTCCAAGGGTGACAGTGCGCGCATGCGATCAAGCTCGTCGGCCCAGACCTGCATCATGACGCGACGCTGAGGGAGGAGGGCATCGCGCTGGTACGCGCTGCGGGTGGAGGTCTTCTCGTTGTGCGCGAGCTGCAATTCGACGCATTCTGCATTGAACGACTGGCCGCCATCTGCAACGAGCCGGTTGAGATGCGTCAGCGCAGTCGAGCGGAAGCCGTGCGAGCGGTGCTTCGGCTTCGGGCTGTTCTTGCCGTCGTAGCCAAGGTTGTCGAGCGCCTTGTTCAAGGCACCATCCGACAGCGTGACGCCCTTCGTTGCACCGCGTTGCGCTGGGAAGACGTACTGTCCGCGGTTCACCGCGCGGAGCTCGCGAAGGATGGCAACGGCCTGCCTGGACAGCGGGATGACGTGTTCACCGTGCTCCTTGATCTTCATGCGCTCGCCGGGGATGCGCCATGTGGGGGCGTCGCCATCAAGCTCGATCTCTGTCCACTCTGCGCCGCGGAGCTCGCCTGGACGGAGCATCACCAGCGGTTGGAGACGCAGGGCCATGCACGTCGTGAAGCGTCCGCGGTAGTCGTCGATGGCTCGCATGAGCGCGCCGATCTCCGCGGGCGCCGTCACGGCCGCGAAGTGGCGCTGCTCGCGTGGCGCGTAGTACTTGCGGAGCCGCGCGGCGGGGTTGCTGCCCTCGCTCAAGATCTCTTCGTCGATGGCGTAGTCGAAGACCTGCTTGAGGATTTGCCGAACGCGATCCGTCGTCGTGCGACGGTCGTAGCCTTCCAGCGTGCAACCCTTGATGACGTTGTCGAGCACGGGGAGAAGGTCGCGGCGCTGAAGGCTCTGTATCGGCCGCGAGCCGATGGTCGGCCAGACGTAGAGCTCGAGCCGCCGCATCGCCGTCTTGCGCGTCTTGTCGGTCACCTTGCCAAGCAGCGCGCGGGCTTCGTCCCACTTGAGTGAGACGGCCTGAAAGGTCTCGCGATCCGCCGCGCGCTGGTCAGCGCGCTCGATGGCAGGGTCACGTTTAGCGAGAACGAGATCGCGAAGGCGGAACGCCTCCCGTCGCGCGTCGGCGAGCGACATCGCAGGAGGCTTGCCGATCGTCGTCGTCGCCCGCTTGTGGGTGACGGGCGACAGGTAGCGGAACGTCCACACGAGGGACTGCGGATTGAACGCGAGATACAGACCGTCACCGAAGGCGCGCGGCTTCATGCGCTTGCCGGTGGGGCGCATGGCCTTGACCTGACTTGCGGTTGGGGCGGATCGAACGAGTTTCATTCAGTGGTCTCCTGAACGCCTTGGTGGCCCATGACAGCCTTCCAGGAACCGCTACGCGCTCTGCCGGCCGCGGGTCCCGCCGGATTCGTCCGGCAGAACCTCCAAAGGTATGCAGAACCGGCCGTGATCGGTCTGCATACCTTCGTGCATACCTAAGATTGGTTGCCTACCGCGTCTCGAGGTGGCCTCCGGTAGACCTTCAGAGACACGAAACGCCCTGGAATCAGCCATGAAAAAAGGGCCGCGGAGACTTCCGCGACCCTCAGGAGACTGCCATACGGTGGAGGCGCCGGGAATCGAACCCGGGTCCGAAAATACCGAGGCCACATGCTTCTACGTGCGTAGCTGACCCTTTGCATCGTCCCGACTTGCGCTGGCCAGCAAGCTCGCGTTGGGACTATTCACCTGTTTGGTCTTACCTCACCCTCGGTGATCCGGAGCTCGGCCAGCCAGTTTGATGACAATCTTCCAGAGGCACTGGCAGGCCCCTTGGTCGACCGGCTTTCGATCTGCTGTTTAGGCAGCGAGAGCAATTGCGTTATCGTTCGCAATTACGTTTGCTGGGGCTTTTTACGTGGATCCTCAGCAGCCACGGCACGCAGCAAAATGGTCGAGATCTCCGTCGAAACCGATCGCCCCCATTGGCGAATACAGATTTCTTAGTGTAGGCGCACCTATGCACGCACGGCAAGCGATCTCGCAGGTACAGATAGCCGCCTTCAACTGAGTACCACGTGAGTGCTTTCCGGCCTCGCCGTGGCAGATTGCATCAAGTGCGAAAGCCATCCCTCCGTATTCGCTGCTCGCGCGCAATCAAATACGCACAACATCAAAACCATACGCACAAAAAGTGTGCAACGGCTGCCCTGCGGCGTGCCCGAGGTCGGGGCCTGTCGCTTGCAGTCGCTCTTCACCAATGGCTCATTCGACTTCCAAGCCCCCTCCTCCCAACCGCGAGCCTGCAGGAGCCTTCGTGCGGGCCGACCCAACAATACGTGCATTACGCAAGCAAGCTCGTCGCAAAGACTACGGGGATGCCTTTATCCTCGATCCGATCGAAAGCGGCATGCGGATCCAAGTCGACGACGCAGAGTCCGTTGCCGAAGAGTTCATCGCCACTGCGACGACGGGCGAATCGGTCGAGATGGACGCACAAGACGAGGTCGTCGACGAAGAAGACGGCGGACCTTTTGTCGAGATCGAATCCGAGGTCGAACTGGCAGAGGCGCTTACGCCCGACATTGCCAGCCTCATCCCCGCTCGCGCGGTTCGCGCGAACAAACGACGCCGCTGACCCGCTTTCAATTTAGGGAATCGAGCCAAAGGGGATCGAGCATGCACCCAAACATCATTGACAACGCTGCAGCCATTACCGCGCTAATCCAGAATACAAAGCGCATCGCCGTGCTCGGCATCAAAACCGAAGCCGCGTCGGATCAACCGGCGTACTACGTCCCCAAGTATGCTCTCGATCGTGGATACGATATCGTCCCGATCCCTGTTTATTACCCCGAGGCAACACACATTCTTGGGCGCAAAGTCTATCGCAGCGTTGCCGAGGCTGCGCGCGAAGTCGGCCCCATCGACATGGTCGACGTCTTCCGCCGACCGAAAGATCTCGCATCGCATGCGGATGACATTCTTGCCGCCAAACCGAAAAGCGTTTGGCTGCAGCTCGGCATCGAAGACAACGCGTTCGCCACTCGCCTCGCCAACGCGGGCATTACCGTTGTTCAGAACCGGTGCCTGATGGTGGAGCTCCGCCAACGCCACGCCAACGGAACTGGACAGCCCAATAGGTGAGAACCCACACGCACCTCGAAGAAAGCTTCGACCTCGCGGCGCGAGCTTGCGGTTTGCAGACACACCCTGACCAGGCTAAAAGGCAAAAGGGCGAATGACTCAACTCTTGCCGCCGAAAAAGGAGGTCGCGCTCGCGCTCCTCGAGAGATCGAACGTCGACGTTTATCTCGACCCGCGGGCAACGGGGGTGATTGTACCGCCGCAATTTCGCAGGGAGCCACGGCTGATCCTCAAAATCGGCTTGAACATGCCCGTTCCCATTCCCGATCTCCGGGTCGACGAAGACAGTATGAGTTGCACGCTCTCGTTTAGTCGCACGCCGTTTTATTGCATTGTGCCGTGGTCAAGTGTTTTCGCAATGGTCGGGGAAGACGGCCGCGGCATGGTTTGGCCCGAAGACGTTCCTCGCGAGCTCGCGGTGCGCATCGTCGATGAGCGGCGGCAGCCCACTGACCGCGGAACAGCTTCACCAAATTCGCCAAATTCACCGGGTTCGTCACGCTCACTTGCCGCCGCCGCGTTCTCGGCAGGTACTCCCCGTGAACCTCTGCGTTCGGCCGGTGGGCGCACGCGCGGAAAGCCAAGGCTCGTCGAGATTCCATCCGCAAGCGAGAGCGCCGATCGCAACGCAGCGAGCTCAGCAAGCTCGAAAAGAGGCAACCGCGAGCGAAATAATGAGAAAAAAAAGGGCGAAGGGCGCCCGATTCTCATGGCCGTACCGGCGTCACCAATACCAATCGACCGAGCCGATGCCGGGAAAAACGAGCCTGCTGCAGCGTCACCCACGCCCGATATCCCGTCTGACGAGAGCGCGAGCAAGCGCCGCGATGGCGCAGCAGGCCCTCGTCCGAAGCGCGAACTGCCCCCGTATCTCCGAGTAGTTAAGTAAGGCGTGTCCGCAAACCGTAGCGAAAGCGAACGGCACGAGGCGGCCAAACGGAGCCTGAGCCCGAAACGCGTCGCCGCTGCGGCCGGCGTATTCGTTGTCGTCCTTTTTCTTGACTTCTTCCTGAACGTCATTCTGCCCGACAGCTCCATCCGGCAGCTTCTCATGCTTGCAGCATGCAATGTTCTCGCTGCGCTGTCGCTCAATGTCATCAACGGCATGGCCGGCCAATTTTCAATCGGTCACGCTGGCTTCCTCGGTATTGGTGCGTACACGAGCGCAGTGATTGCCTCTCACATGCACCATTTCTTTGGTGGTGGTGAGCCGTCGTTCGCGCGATCGTTTGCGATCGTGCCAGCATGCTTGTGCGCTTCTGCGATCGTGGCTGGCTTTTTTGGGTTTCTCGTTGGATTGCCAAGCCTGCGCCTTCGGGGCGACTACCTCGCCATCGTCACCTTGGGCTTCGCCGAAATTTTTCGCCTGATCATCGCAACAGCCCAGGCTGACTCGGGCAATGGGCAGAGCGTGATGGGCCGCATCAGCGCGGCCATCTCGAGCCTTGGCGGGCAGAATGGCTACCAAGGAATTGGTAACGATGGCATTCCCCTGTATGCGGGTCCCTTTTGGGTTTTTGGCCTCGCTGCCCTACTCGGCCTCGTGGCTTGGCGCATCAAGTTTAGCGGTTGGGGCCGCGCGCTCCGCGGGCTGCGCGAAGACGAGATTGCAGCGGCCGCGGTCGGCGTGGATCCAACTCGGTACAAGGTCACTTCGTTCGTCATTGCCGCTGCTGGCGGGGGAATTGCCGGCGGCCTTTCGGCCATCATGCGCGATGGCCTCGGCATCGTGAACCCCGACAACTACAACTTCCAGACCTCGTTCGACGCCATCACCATGGTTATTCTTGGTGGCTCGGGCAGCGTTACCGGATCGGCCATGGGTGGAGTGTTCGTCACGTTCACGGTAAAGGCCATCGAGCTTTTGCAGGGCAGCTCTGTTGTCCAAGACTTGCGCGTCAGCGTCGAGTGGCTCGATCTCAATGCTCTTCGCATGATTGTCTACGCCATGGTGATTATCGCGCTCATGATCGTTCGGCCCGAAGGACTGCTTGGTGAACGCGAGCTCTTTGGCAAACGGCGAGCCGTGCAAAGGTAGTAGTTTTATGGATCTCGTCCTCAGCCGTGTCGCAAAAAACTTTGGAGGACTACGTGCTGTCTTCGATGTGAGCTTCACGGTAAAAAAAGGCACGATTTTCGGTCTTATCGGACCCAACGGCGCAGGCAAAACTACCGTCTTCAACCTCATTACCGGCGTTTACAAAAGCGACGAAGGATCGATTCACTTTGGCAGCCACAACCTCGGGCCGCTCAAGCCCGCGCAGATCGCCCGGGCGGGTATTGCGCGCACGTTTCAAAACATTCGCCTCTTTTCGCAACTTACCGTCATCGAAAATCTCCTGGTTGCCTGCGAGCTGCAGAAGCGCGCACACCTGGCCGCGGCGATATTGCGCCTGCCGGTGTACTACGAGGACGAAAACACGATGCATGGGCGAGCGATGGATCTGCTCCGCGTGTTCGACCTCGATGGCGTTGCCGACGAACCATCCACGTCCCTGCCCTACGGCAACCAGCGTAGGCTCGAGATTGCACGTGCCATGATGCTCGAGCCGAAGCTTCTCTTGCTCGACGAGCCTGCCGCCGGCATGAACTATGGCGAAGCCGAAGGCCTGAAGGTGCAGATTCGATGGCTGCGCGACACGTTCGATCTTTCGATCGTGCTCGTCGAGCACAACATGCAAGTGGTCATGGGCGTGTGCGAAGACATCCACGTGCTCGATCACGGTGAAACCATTGCGCACGGCACGCCCGAGCAAGTTCGGACGCATCCGAAGGTGATTGCCGCCTACCTCGGCGAGGACAACAGCGAGTTCAACACCGACGGCAGCGCCGCGTGATGCGTGTTGCCCATCCTCGTCGCGTAGTCACGAACGTTGCCGAAGGCACGCCGCTGCTAAGGCTCGAAAATGTTTGGGTCAACTATGGCGGCATCAAGGCGCTCAAAGGCATTAGCCTCGATGTTTTTCCGGGCGAGATCGTCGCAATGATCGGGGCAAACGGCGCCGGCAAAACCACCACGCTGAAAAGCATCGCGGGGCTTCTGCCCATTGCAAGCGGCACAATCCATTTCTGTGGAAAAAACATCGTGGGCCAGTCCACCGAAGATCTCGTTTTCGCAGGTATCTCGCTTGCGCCAGAAGGAAGAGCCATTTTCCCGAACCTCACGGTTCGCGAAAACCTCGAGCTCGGCGCGTACACGCACCGTGACAAGAACGCGATGCGCGAAACCATCGACGACATGACGAGGCTTTTTCCACGCCTCGGCGAGCGCATGACACAAGAGGGCGGCACACTGTCGGGCGGCGAGCAGCAAATGCTCGCCATCGCACGCGCGGTCATGGCGCGCCCGCGGCTTCTGCTCCTCGACGAACCATCGCTTGGCATTGCCCCGAAACTCGTTGTGCAGATCTTCGAAGCCATCGGGCAGATCGCTGCCGCAGGCGTGACAATTCTTGTTGTCGAGCAAAACACGCGGGTGGCGCTCAAGTCGAGCCGTCGTGCCTACGTGCTGCGCACGGGCGAAATCGCCCTCTCTGGCGAATCAAAAGTGCTTGCAGACAATCCTGAGATCCAAGCGGCTTACCTTGGTTGAACCGAAGGCGCTCCAAGCGCGGCTCGCACGCTTTCGACCACCGCAACGACCATGGCAACAGCGGGATTGGGCAAAACGGTGACTCCACGTTCCGCCCACATTGTTATCCATATAGCTTCCACGGTGCCGTTGGCGATAACGAGCCGCTCGATAGGATATGTGCGAAGCAGTTGACGGACTGAATCGGTTAGAAGAGCGGCTGCAATGCCCGAGTTGCCGTCGACTTGAAACGCTTTGTCGAAGTCAGTGTCGCCAGAGAGTCCTGCGCTGCCAAGCGCCTTGCCCAGCCACGGGAGCTTCCGCCCAAGCCAGTCGAGCGTGGTAGGGCGCCGGACGAAGAGGGTAATACCATTCGGAATCGACGCGCGCAGATAGCATGTCACCCGCCCCAACGTAGGCACAAAAAAGGGTCCCACTGGGCCGTGTCCGTATGCAGCAAGCAGGAGGTCGACGTCTCGTTCACGAAAGCGAGCGCATACTCCCTCGGTGTAACCCCAAGCCGTGATGACAGCGTCTTTGCACGACACAAGGCTTTCGACCACAAGGTTACGCACAGCAAGTGGCCCTTCCCATTGCCCAGTCGTTAGAGACCAAGGATACCAAGGATATTCAGGCTCTGGAGGGGCATGTAGCGGAGGAACAGCTTCTCGCGCCTCTTCGACGGATTGGTCGAATTCATCAATCTTGTTCGAAAGTTGCGCGATTCCTTCTTCCCAAGTTTGCAACTCTTGTTCGTCCGAAGGAGGAGCGTTGATGATGCGATTCGCAAGATTGGCGATTTCGTTCGCAAAGGGCGCCGGCACGACTGCGCATCGCACCGGCGTAAAGCGATTCGTAAGCTGTCGAACGTGAGAGAGCTTTTCTTCCACTCGTTCGTTGAGCCCCGATGGCAATCGGTACGGCGATGTGCCACCGGGGTGCTTGGCATGCTCACTTGTTAAGGAAGCTTTCATGGTGGTCCTTACGACTACATCTTGATTGGCAGTGCGAAAGGCAATTCGACACACACGCCTACGCCACCAGAGGGACCTGGCTTACCAGCTTTGAGGCCAGCACCGATCGAGAGCCCGCCGCATATCTCCGGCTTGCCGTTGTGATCCGCGTCGCGCAGGCCAATATGCCCTCCCCAACCTACCCCAAGCCCACCGCCTATGGTTGCACTGTTGGCCCCGTCGGTTGTTGTGACTCCAACGCCGACTACCGTCGCATCAACGCCGATGTTAAGCCCAGTGCTTCCGTCGGGGTTGTGAATGCCGCCGTGCGCATCGGCCGTGCCGACTTCGATCGAAAGCGTCTTGCCTTTGGCAACTTCCAAATTATTCGCGCGTAGAACTCCAACTTGATATTCATTTTGCCCGCCGGCCTGAGCCGAGGCGGACAACACCTCTAAGTCGCCGCCACCGTGGGACACTTTGCCTTTAACGACGGCTACGCCCGCGAAAACACCACCGCCGTCAGGAGTACGTCCTGCGTCAGCATAATGGCCATCGTCGGCGGATCGCTCCTGTGTGCGTTGGGCGTTGCTCGAGGGTTTCGTCCAGGTAGAACTGGAGGCGTTGGTGGCGTTCGTTGTATTGGCTGGCTCGGGCTGAGCCAGATAGTCCAGGTAGGACATGTCGGCCATGTCCGACCAACTGGGATCCTCCCACGGGGCATCAAGCGAAGAGGCAGGGCGTTCGTTGCCTGCTGCTTCGGACTTCGCTTTGGGTGGTGCCGGTGGGCCGTAAACTTGGTCGTTGTCGTTGTCGTACTGGCTCGCGCGAGGCGCGCCATCATTTGTTATTCTTGGTGCCATACAAGCCCAGTCGACCG
>WQZB01000068.1 GCA_009780955.1 Polyangiaceae bacterium
CGAGGCTCGCAGCATCCACGTCTCTTCGGAGCAGAAGGCGCGCATTCTCGACTGCTCGGATATCGCGATCCTCAGCGGCTGGATCCGCGAGGCTACCTCGGTCACTTCGGCGGGCGAGCTCTTCTCCGAATCGAGCTGAACGCGCTCGGACCTGGCCATGGCGGCCAGCGCAGCATTTCGCTGCCTGCCCGACGTCGGACCATCGGCCAGCGCTACGCGAACGTCCTGCCCGATTCGGTCGTCGAGCGCTCCTCATCGGCCAGCAAAGCAAAATGCGTACACAACGCTGTTCCGCAAGCGTGCAGCTATGAGCATATGGTCATCTCCAGCAGGCCAGCCTCGAGCAGGGGGGCCAAGACTTGGTGCCTAAACTTGGTTCCTGGATGTCGCCACCCGGCAGGATCTCCGCCTTGAACGTGACGGTCGTGACCCCCATGTCGGCCTTGAACGTCGGCGCCTCGATTCCCCACGCGCGGCACTCGTCGATCACGCGGTTCGTGCCGCGACCCCAGACATCGCTGTTGCTCTGACGGTCAGATTGGGACCCTCGAGATCGACATTTGAGCCTACGCATCTTTTTGGCGCCCATAGCACGGTGGCTACGCCAAGCCGATTTCTCCAGGCAGAGACCAGGCCGCAGCCATTCTGGAAGGTGCAGCGAAAATTGTCGTGACCCACAAGAAGACCAGCATTGCCCATTCCACGCCTGGCTACGACGTTGTGTTGGCTGACGTCGTCGCTCTTATCGAGGCTGGTCAGCGCGCGGCGGTGCGCACATCGAACGTGAGTGAATCCATCGTATAAGATCACCATGAAAGTCCCCCTGACTCGGTTCGGTGTGGCCATCGAAGCGCCTTTGCTCGTCGAGTTCGACGCTCTTGTTCGCGAGCGAGGTTGCACGCGTTCCGAGCTATTCAGGGACCTTGCCCGTGCGGAGGTGGGTCGTTCAAAAGTAGAACGGGGCGTCGAAGCCGTCGCAACGCTGACCATCGTGTACGACCATCATGTGCGCGACCTCACCGAACGCCTCACGGAGCTTCAGCACGAATTGGGCGAACGAGTGCGCGCAACGCTTCATGTCCACCTTGCCCACGATTTGTGTCTCGAAGTGATCGTGATGCGTGGGCTGTCGAGCGAGCTTCGTTCCATCGCAAGCAAAATCCTGGCAACGCGTGGGGTGAAACAGGGAGGGATCGAGATCATCGCGCATGCCGCGAATGCCGACCAACCAACGCCGACAAAGCGAGTTCACAACAGGAGCAAGGAACGCCATCGCCACCGCCACGGCTGATCGTTACGCGGATCGTTACCGGAGGCGAAACTGAACCACCCACCGCATCTTGACGCGCACCGGGTGGCCACCACGCAGAGCAGGCGAAAAACGATATGCGCGGACAGAGCGTAACGCGGCGTCGTCTAGCCCGTAGCCCACATGTTGCATGGCATGCGCAGTCGTTACCCGGCCCTGCTGGTCGACGATGATTTCGAGCGGCACATCCGCTTCTATTTCGGCTTCACGAGCCTGGTTTGGATAGAAGGATGGGCTGCCGGAAATCAAACGAGCAGCAACGCTTACCCCTGCCTCAGGTATAGGTGCCCCATCCGCCACGGCTTCGCCGTGGCTGCCTTCCCCCGGGCTCGTGCTTAGGGGCCTCAACCGCGCGCTCGCTACGCGAGCTGCGCTGCCTTCCCCCGGGCTCGTGCTCGTCGGGGCCGAAGCGGCCCCTCCTGCGCGCGGCCGGGGAAGGCTATTCCGATCCTCATTGAGGGATCCATCCGTGCGCTGCGGATTGGTCGTGGGAATGCGTTTTGTGGGTTGTTGGGGCGTATGGCCATACGCCCCAACGGGTATGCGTTTCGTTGGCGACTGCGGTGCGTCGCGCGGTAGGGGCTCCGCATGCTGCGCCCCTTCGAATACCGTGGACGTTGCGATCTCGATAGGTATCTGCACATCAGAAACATTGGGCTGAGCATCGGTAGGGCGAGCCGCGGTCAACGGTTGGTGACCAACGACCGCAAAGACAACCCCAAGGTGCGCCACCGCCGAAGCGGCGAGTGGCATCACGGGCGGCATGAGTCGAGAAAGCAACGTGAGAGAGGGTTAGCACGGTTCTTCGAGAACGTGGTATCCGGAGTAACACGTTTTTTTAAATTCGTGTCCTTGACGAAAAAACAACGAAGACCGATGCATTGCCTGAAAAGCATTCTAGCTGCGACGATGCTTCTTGCACCGGCGATGGCGTTCGCGGAGCCGGCCCAAAACGACGCCAACGACGCAGGCGCGCCCCAGCCCGCTGCCCCCTCTTCCGAAAGCGTGGCTGACGCGACTACCGTTACGCAAACCGGCGCGGACCAGCGCACGCTCGTTTTCGCTCAGCGGCCAATGAGTGCCGCGTCGTCCTTTGCCGTTCAGGATCGAGAATTTTCGCTTCGACCCATTGGGAGTGTTCAGGACATTCTGCGCGTTACACCGGGTCTGGTGACCGTGCAGCATTCGGGCGGCGGAAAGGCCAACCAGTACTTTCTTCGTGGCTTCGACGCTGACCATGGAACGGACGTCGCGATATCGGTCGACGGCGTTCCGATCAACATGGTCGACCATGCCCATGGGCAAGGGTACGCCGACACGAATTTCATCATTCCCGAGGCGGTCCAGCGGGTCGAGATCACGAAAGGGCCGTACTTCGCCAACCAGGGTGACTTCGCTACGGCGGGCGCCGTAAACCTGGTGACGCGCGACGACTTCGATGCGAGCTCCATTGGATTCGGTGTGAGTGGTTCGCCTGGATATGGCAAGCTTGGTTATCGCGGGCTTCTTATCGCAAGCCCGAAATGGGATGTTGCCACTGCCACGTTCGCCGCGGAAATTGGGCGGCAGAACGGTCCCTTCGAGAACCCAGATAAATTTAATAAATATAAATTATTCAATAAGATTACATTCAAAGTTTCGCCCACGTCGAGCGTTTCGATTGGCGAGATGAGTTATGGTGGCAACTGGCACGGGTCTGGCCAAATCCCGGCAAGAGCCGTCGAGCAAGGGTTGATTACCAGGTTCGGTTCGATGGATCCGAACGAGGGCGGCGACACGATGCGCCATCAAGTGTATGCGCTTTACAAGCTTAGACCCGCGAGCAACAGCGAAGTGCGAGCCCTCGCGTACGTTGGCACCTACACGTTCAACCTGTTTTCGAACTTCACGTTGTACTTGCACGATCCCGACAATGGCGACGAAATCAACCAGCAAGATCGCCGTACCTTTTATGGCGGTAAAGTCAGCTACCGCGTGGCTCACAAAGTGGGTGGCATTCGCTTCGACACCACGATTGGCAGCGACGTGCGCGCCGACGACATCCATGAAATGCTCTGGCACACCGCGAACCGAATGCAGCTCGATGCCATCCGCGACAACAACGTAAGGCAGACCATGATGGGTGCCTATGTCAGCGAAGAAGTCGCTCCAACGTCGTGGGCACGAATCGTCCTCGGCGTGCGTGCCGACTCGCTCGCGTTCTCCGTGGACAACAACTTGCCGAACAGCACAGATCCGCAAAACCCTCACAGTGGTGTCGATGGCGCCCAGCAGATTAGCCCCAAAGCAAGCGCCATCTTGTCGCCGCTCCGGAGCCGGGATGCGCTGCTCGATTTCTACATCAACTGGGGAAACGGTTTTCACACCAACGACGTGCGTGGCGTGTTCACTACGCCCTCGGTAACGCCCATCACGCGTGCGGTTGGCGAAGAAGTTGGTGCACGTACGCGCCTGTTCGAAAAGCTCGATTTTGCCACGGCTTTGTGGATGCTCGATCTCGACAACGAAACAACCTGGAATGGCGACGACGGTACAACGAACGTTAGCCCCGCTACCCATCGGTATGGCGTGGAGTTCGAAGGTCGCTACGAGTTTACTCCGTGGCTAGCCGTTGACGGAGCGCTCACGTTCACCCATTCGCAGTTCAGCACCGACAACGAGAACGGCGGCGGGCTTGCGCTCGCTCCGAAGCAAACGTGGTCTGGAGGCTTGTCGGCTCGCCACGAACTTGGTCCAGGCGTGGCACGGGCCGGCTTACGCTTCTACGGAATCGGCAATCGTCCTGCGTCCGACGATGGCGTGATTGTGGCCCCCGGGTTCACCCAGTTCGATTTGCATCTAGGCTACCGCATGCAAAGGTGGGATCTGGCTTTGGATATCGAGAACTTGTTCAATGGCAATTTCCGCTCTGCCCAATTCGATACGGTGAGTCGATTGCGAACGGATCCACCGGTGGGAACACCCTTGTCGAGGCTGCCTTCGAGCCTCTGCGGAAGCAATGGGCGTGTCGCGATGGATCCGGCAACTGGAGGTTTCGGAGGTTGCGAGGGCGTGAGCTTCACCCCCGCTTATCCTTTTACTGCGCGGCTTATGGCAACACTTTACATCGATTAGCTGTTGCGATCCATCTCGGTGAAAGAGCTCCAGTCCTTCTCTTGCCAACCGCTAGCAACGGCCCACTCGAGTTTTGCGCGCAGCGCTTCTGCGCTGGATAGGGAAAGCTTTAAGTCACCAGCGGCTTCCATGATGAGCCTTACATCTTTGAGGCCACCGGAAACCGTAAAACCTGCCGTATCGAAATCACGTTGGCCAATTTTTACAATATAATCTCGTGCTGCCGGATTCGCGAAAAATCCATTCAGTATTTGAGAAACGAGCTCGGAAGAAATCCCTGCTCTTTCTCCCCAGGCCACGGTCTGGCCAATCAAGTCCATGGCCGATGCAACCAAAAAGTTGACAATGAGCTTGGCCATTGCCGCTTGACTCGGTCGCTCACCCACGACGACAATTCCAGGGGCATACGTAGCAATCAGAGGACGAGCCATTTCCACCTGCTTGGGATTGCCGGCCAAGAATGTCATCAACTGGGCGGCCACAGCCATTGGCACACGCCCAGCCACCGGCCCGGCAATGTAGTGGCGTCCTGCCTCCGTGTGCGTGGCCCCCAATTCATCGGAGAGTTTAGGGGATATGGTGCTTGTCCCAATATGAATTGCCCCTGGGCGCATCCCGGCCAGAAGGCCATTGTGTTCGAGTACAATGGCACGTACCGAATCGTCGCCGGTTAGACTCGAAATGACGAAATCGGCCTCCGCGGCTGCAGCCGCCGGCGATTCAGTCACCTTTGCGCCAAGCGCACGGAGCGAGGCCGTTTTGTCCGGCGAACGATTCCAGACGACAAGCGGGTAACCCGCCCGTTTGATGTTGGCCGCCATGGCAGCCCCCATTTTGCCAAGTCCAACAAAGGCGACAGTGTGTTTTCCCATCATCGATTCCTCCGTGATCGCAGCCGCTCCTCGAGCACCGCGATCGTCTTGTTGAGCGAGCCTTCGTGTATGCAGCCAAGGGCGTCGTGCTTCTTGCCGCGGCCCCAATAGCGCGGCGTCTGGAGTTGCTTCAACAGAGCGAGCGTACGATAATCGCCATCTTTCTGTGCGCGATCGAAGAGTTTCTTTGCACGGCACGTCATGCCAGCAGCTTGCAGGTCGACAGCAATGCTGAGCGCAGGCGTCATCTTCGTTCGGTCAGCTTTTTGAAGCACCACTTTCGCACGCGCCCCGGCCTTTGGATACTGCACACCCGAGGTGCCGTAGGCGATGTCGTAAAGATCTTCCCAGCCCACGGTGCCCATATGATTTTCGAGCAGCAAGAACGCCTCGTCGACCGCGGGCTTGTTGCTCTTGTCGCCTTCCATGAGTGCCACGCCGCGAACTTCGACGCGCAGCTTGACGTCTTTCTGCACGTCGAGGTTCGTCGTCATCTTGAGAACGGCGCCTGCTTCGCGCATCGCATCTTTCGGGCGGTCAATCGAGCTATAGGCCGTAAGCAGGGCGCGGTGCACATCTTGTCGCCCTGCAGCCTTGTCGCCGAGCTGCTCGATCTGCTTGATGCCGGACGCATAGTCGCCGCGATCGATCATCGCGATGGCGTCCGTGACTTGCTCGTCGACAGTCTTGTCAGCTGCCTTGTCAACGTCAACGCTGGCCTGGCTGGCCGCGTCGAGTAGCGCTGCGTCGCTGCTCGTCGCGTCGGTGCTCTCCGTGCTCGGCCCTTTGCGCACGGACGCGATCGTCACAACGAGTACGAGGATGCCAAGCATGCCCGCGCCCGCTGCCAGGAGCCACGACTTGCCCGCGAGCAAGTTCGCGATGCTGCGAACCGGAGCAAGCTCAGTCTGAATCGCGCGGATACGATCCATCACCTCTTTTGCGTCGCTGATGCGCGCAGTGATCTCTTTCGCAAGCAATTGTTGGACGAGGAGCTCGACCTCGGGGGGAAGATTGGCTTGCGGGTTTTTCTGCGCCATCGGCTTCGCTTTCACGGTCACTTGCATGCCGAGCACCGCGACGGCGCTGGGTGCGTCGAACGGGCGAAGTCCGGTCAGCATCTCGTAAAGAATGATCCCGAGAGCGTAGAGATCGGCGCGCGCATCGACAGGCTGACCGAGCGCTTGCTCGGGCGCCATGTACTCCGGCGTGCCGTAGATCATGCCCGCTTGCGTGAGTACGATCTGCCCAGGATCTGCACTTGGCTCGCGTTCGGTAAGCTCGCCGATTTGGACTTTGGCGATTCCGAAGTCGAGAACTTTGACGAAGTTTGGATCGCCGTCACGCTCGACGAGCATGACGTTTTCCGGCTTGAGATCGCGATGGACGATTTTGAGCGCGTGCGCTCGCGACAAGGCACTGGCGATCTGGTGGCCAATGTGGAGGGCTCGGCCGACTTCCAGTTTCCCTTCGCCGATTACGTCGCGCAGGCTATTGCCTTCGACGAATTCGAGCGCGAGAAAAAACGATCCGTCTTCTAGCTTACCGAAGTCGGTTGCTGCCACGACATGCGGATGATCGATGTGCGCGGCCGCCATGGCTTCGCGCTCGAACCGTGCGACGACCTCGGGCCGCCGGGTCATCTCGGGATGCAACACTTTGATGGCCATGCGCTTGCGCATGAGCGTGTGCTCGGCCTGGTAGACTGCACCCGTTCCGCCAACGCCAATCACGCGTTCGATACGATAGCGTTCGCCAATGGTTTGCCCGATGAGCGCCATGTTGACCTGAGGCTCGTCGGCCATCGGGTGCGTGTGCGTTTGCGTGATTGCGGCGGGTCCGGACATCGGGGGTGGTGGCAACGATCTTCAAAGATCGACGAGAAGTCCAATGGTAAGGCCTAGTGCGAACGCGTCGCGCCCCGCCGGTGCGGCATGGCTCGAGGGAGCGTTCGGAATGGCGAGTTCGGGGCCAGGAGCTTTGTATGCGCTCCCGCTGTAGGCAAAGCCTACGCGCGCGCCAAGCTCAGCGCAGAGCTCCCAAGGCTTGCGAAGCTTGTATGATGCACCTAATCCGAGCGGAACCTCGAAAAAACCTCCGGAAGCCCCCTGAACGCGGGCAGGCTGGGGCGCGCTTTCGTGACCGATGTTGCTGATGGTCGTTTGCGTCGCGTACGACCGCGCATAGACGCCCGCGTAGCCGAAACCGGCGAAAAGCCACGCGCGAAAGGGTGAGCTCGGCCACGGGCTCACGATCTTCACGCGCGCGCCTGCCCACGTGAGATCACGCGCAGCAGCCGTACTTGGCGAGATGTCGTGGCCGATGTAGGCGCCTGCGCGAACGAGTGGCAAAAGCGCGATGTGAGCGCCAATTTCGGCAGTAGGGCCAACCCCTGCGTTCCTTTCACCTGATGGGCGGCCGGTGAGAAAGCGCTTCATCAGGCCAACCTGTGCGGAAACGTCAGAGTGAACTTGTGCAGCCACTGGTGGGCTCACGAGGCTCGCGAGCGAGGTGGCAACGAATGCGACGATGACGCGCTGGCGTGCTCCGATCCGCATCTCTCTGTCGATTCCAGAGTGTCCGGTTACAGGAAAGCTTGACGCCAAGGAAAAGTGCAAAGAAAAAGCGCTTCTCTACCATGACAACCACGTCAAAGCAGTCGCTTCGCAAGGGGTTCGATCGCGCGCGCAACGTGCATCCCGTTGGCATCACGGGACGAGAAAGCCCCGTCGACATCGTTGAAACCATGTTTCCCGCGTATGTTGGTCGGCAAGAGCGAACGGCGTTCGAGCTAATGCGTCGCACTTCGCAGGAAGACTGCTGCACGTTCGTGACGATGTCGGGTGCCATGACGCCGGCGGGGTTGCATCAGTCGTGTCTCATCCCGCTCATCGAACGAGGCCTCGTCGACTGCCTTACGACCACGGGCGCAAATCTTTACCACGACGCGCACCGTGTTCTTGGCCATCGCATCCGCGAGATCGATCCGAACGCGGGCGATCTCGAGTATCGCCTCGCGCGCATCATTCGAATCTACGATCTCGGTTTTTGGGAGGAAACGCTGCTCGAGACAGACAAGCTTTTCAGCGCCATCCTTCTCAAGCCCGAGTTCCAAAAGAAAATGACCACCGTGGAGCTGCACTGGCTCCTCGGCAAAAACATGGCCGAGATCGAAGACGCGCTCGGCGTTGAAAGCCCGTCGCTTTTGTCGACCGCGTGGCGCTACGGCGTGCCCATTTTCGTTGGCGCCGTGCAAGACGGATCGATCTTTCTCAATATGGTCAAACTAAAGCGTCTTTATGGGGCTCAATTCAAGCTCGAGATCGACATCAACGACGACGTTTTCGAAATGGGCGCCATGCAACAGTACTGCTTTGGCAGCATGAAAAGGAAAATGGCAATTTGGATTTGGGGCGGCGGTGTGCCAAAAAATTACACGCTGCAAGGCGAGCCATTGCTCGACCAAATTCTCGGCGTGCCAACGCACGGTTTCGATTTCGACATCCAGTTCTGTGTCGACCCGGTCGACAACGGCGCGCTTTCGTCGTGTCCGGCAGGCGAGGGCCACACCTGGGGCAAAGTTTCAGCCGAAAGCGTGCAATACGGTTCGGTGTATGTACATTGCGACGTGACCGCCGTGCTGCCGTGGCTAACCTATGCTCTCTTGTCCGATCCGCGAACGCACAGAAAGCCCCGGCGCCTTTATGATCATCGTGCCGAGGCGGTCAGCGCGCTCGAGCGAGAGATCAACAAGCGAAAAAAAGAGCTTTTCGCAACCGCCCAGTTTGCCTTGCCAAAGCCGCGCCTACCCAAGGTCAAAGCAACCAAGGCAACCAAGAAAAAAAGCGGCGGTAAGCTTTAACCGCGAGCAATGCTGCTTCCCGTCTCACTTGGCCGTCCCTGGCCGTTCCGCATGGCATAGAGAGAAAAGACCCCAAGGCTTGACGTTTTTTTATCTGCACGGTTTAGGATGTAGAAAATTCCGCGAGCGTGGTGTCTCGGGGCAAAAAAATGAACCAAGATACGCGTAAAGACAAGCGCGCCAAGGCCGTCAGTCTCAACGTTCGATACAAGAGCGCAACGGTTGACGAGTTCATTGACAACCACTCGCACGACGTCAGCAGAGGCGGCATTTTCGTCAAAACGCCGACGCCGTTTTCGCCTGGAACGCTTCTCAAGTTCGAGATTCATCTAGCAGGCCACGAGAAGGTACTTGCGGGCGTTGGGCGCGTGGTGTGGAAACGCGAGCCCTCGAAGGCCACGAGTGAAAAGCCGTCCGGCATGGGCGTGAAGTTCATCAAGATCGACGACGCATCGCGCGCTGTCATCGACCGGCTCGTCTCCGAAAAGCTGGATGCCGGGCGTGCATACACCTCCGAGAAAGCCGCACTCGATGCGCACGATAAAAGCGAAGGCCCATCCACGCTTCCGTGGCTCTCGCCCATCTCTTCTCGTTCGTCTTTTCCGCCGGGGGCTTCTACGCCGGTCGGCGTGCCGGCAATCGGCGCTGCACCGCGGCCGGTGCGTGTCGTGGCCCCGCCCAGGCCTGCGGCGCCCGCAGCGCCCGCGGCAGCACGTGGAGCGGCATTGCCGCCTGCGGTAGCGCCAATGAAACGGGGGAGCACGATAATCGGGGTTGCCCCGCCATCGGGATCCTCTCCTCCTCCTGCACGGGCTTCGCAGCCTTCGATACCCCCGCTGATTCCTCCATCTTCGCCAGCAAGGTCGTCCGACAGGCCACCGGAATCACCAAGGCTTGGGCCACCGCCGCCCCGCCCGTCGTCTGGAGATGTGCGCAGTCGGTCAACGATGTTGGGCATCGGCGCTCTTCCTCGAATACCAAGCGCACAAAGCGCACAAACCAAGGATTTCAAGGCTACGGAGGCTCAGGCCGCACCGTCACAGCAAGGGCAGCAAGTAGAAGGCGCCCAATCAATGTTCCCGGAAAGCTCGCCGGAGAGCGCAACTCAATCGACCCGCGAGCCCACGATGATGAAGCAAGCGGCCGAGTTGCTCGAAGAGGCGCTCAAAGAGGCCGGTGGGTCGCTCGACGAGATCAGCCATAACCCACTTTTTTCGCAATCCGCGCAACCCGCGCCGGCCGAGAAAGCCGATGCGAACGGTGACGCGCAAAACGCGACCCAAAACGCGTCAGCCGAGAAAGCCGACGAAGGCGCGGGCGCAACCGATGCTGCGGTCGAGAGCGCGCCGGCTGTGTCGTCTGTGCCGTCTGTGGAAAGCCTCGCGAAGTCAGACGACACATCGAAGGAAGACACCGAAAGCCCTTCGCCGATCGCGGCGGAGCCAGTTTCGTCTGTCTCGTCTGCTGCTTCGTCTGCGCCGGTCAAGCTCATTGATCAGATCCAGGCGCCACCGAAAAAGGGGGGCAGTTTCGCTTTTGTGCTGCTTGCCGCGGTGATTGTCATCTCCGGAGCTGCGTACGCGTGGCAAACAGGCTTCTTTTCCAAGTCTACGGGCACCGAACCCGCGCCTCCGTCCGCGCCATCGATGGAAGCCCCGCCGGCCGTGCCGAGCGCTCCGCCGCCCTCCGAACCGCCCTCTACGGACGAGGCGGACGGGACTAGCGCGTCGGCTCCAGCAAGTCCGGCAACGCCTGCTGAAGCCAATGAGGCTGGCGCAGATCTCGATGCATCTGTGGACGCCGGGACAGCGCGCGACGCGTCGGCGGCCTCCGCGGCAACGGCCGCGCCGCGTGTCGTGCCCGCTCGCCCACCGCACCCACGCAGACGCTATGTTGCTCCGAAGCCTCCGCCCGATGCGTCGGTCGAAGCTCCCGAGGAAACACCAGAAGGCGCGGATGCCTCCACCGAGGCGCCTCATGACAGGCATGACAGCGCCGACGCTGGCGGCGCCGACGCTGGCTTACCGAAGTCGATCGAAACGCCGGCGCCGACACCCTACAATTCGGTCGTGCCGCCTTTGCCGACCGTCCCGCCATTCACGAAGGACGGCGACGCGCGTGCACCATGGCCGGCTGACGCCTCGGCGCCGCCGCCTCATGATTCGGTCGAATCGACCCATCCGAAGCCAGCCGAAACGCCCGCACCAGCGCGCTCGTATTGAAGAGACGCGTCAAATCGAGAGCAGTCTCGTGATCTGTTCGTGCTAGGTTGTCGCGCGTTTCTCCGGCGTCGTCTAATGGCAGGACAGAGGATTTTGGATCCTCTTATCGCGGTTCGAATCCGTGCGCCGGAACTGCATGCTAAAGGCCAAGCTTCTGCATGCTGCCGTGCTCGTCATGGCATTGCTGCTGGCTGCGGTATCCGTTGCGCTTACTGCGGATACGCGTAACCTCCCAGGACCAGTCGATGACACGTACATCGTTTTCGTCTACGCGAAGCACGTTCTGCACGATGGCATAGCGTACTTTTCTGCGCGCGATGTTCGCGTCGAGGGATTCACGAGCGCCCTCGACCTCCTGGTCAAGCTGCCGATCGTCGCTTTCGCCGGAAGTAAAGCCATGATTGTGAGCTGCGCCGTGTCTTGTGCATGGCTTGCCACAACCATCGTCCTCATCTGGTGGCGGACCCGCCGGTACCTAAACAACGTGCGATGCCGTTGGTTCGCCGTAGCAGGATTGGCTTTCATCGCCTGCGATCCGCTTCTCGCGATGACAGGCATGAATTCGCTGGAGACGCCTCTTTATGTTCTTACCGGCGTGGCATTTCTCTTCGCTTTCGCCGAGGAGACTCGTGCCTGGGTTTTGACAACGCTCGCGCTGCTTTTTGCGCTCTCCCGACCCGAAGCTTTAGGCGCGATCTGCGGGTTGATCATCGTGCGTTCATTAATCCGTCGCTCCGTGGACCCACGAGACGCTATCGCACTCGCGGCGCCCGCCGTCGTGCTCTTGGTGCGGCGGCTGTATTTCGGGTATTGGGCGCCTAATACGTATTATGCCAAGCGATCTGCCACTCTCGAATTCGAGATTCAGGACGGTCTACACTATCTCCAAGACGTTGCGCGGGTTCACCGTCTGGAGGCGGCCATCGTGGCTAGCGTCGTGCTGCTCACGCCCTTTCTCCTTTACCGCGCTGCGCGCTCGCGTTCGATGCCGCTACCGCTGGTGCTTGCTGGAACGAGTGTCTATGGCTTGCTCGCAGCCGTGTATGGAGGTGGCGATGGCTACGTGGAGCTCGGTCGGTTTGTCGTACTGTCGTCTCTGACGGCGACTCTCAGCCTCTTTCTTTGGGCGCTCGAGTTTCTCTCGTCGGTCGACGTGACGTCGACGTCGAAACGATCGCCATGGCTCTCTTGGGTCGTGCGCCTAGCCCTGATCGGCTTCGTTGTGATTCGCGCCAACGTCTTTTTTGCGTCCGTACCCAAACTGCAAGAATCGATAGCGTATTACAATGGACATCGTTGGGGGCTCGAACGGGGGCATGAATGCGACACTGAAGTTGCCATGAAGCTGGAAGCCGCATTCCCTCATGCGCGCATTGGTCAAACGGACTTTCAGAGATTGAAGTTCCACAACGATCGCCTTGCCGTCGAAGATCTCAGCGGGCTCAACGATGTGACCATCGCGCATCGCGTCGTACCTGGTCACGTGATGTGGGGGAAGTTCGGGTGGGACGTCGCTCTCGAGCGCAGTTATGACATCCTCTTCATCTACGATCTCTTTCGTTCGACCAACGCGCCTACCATCGAAGATCGAGCGGGGATGTCAACGGATAGGCAACTCGCGCTCTTCAACTGGACTGCCGACAAGATCGTCTTCGATAGCTACGAACCGGCGTCTATTCCAATGTGTGGAGTGTATTACAACTTCCTGGTGAAAAAAGGCCTGCGCGCGCATGAACCCGGCATCGTCATCCCGTAGCACGTAGGAATTGTCGGGATCATTCCGTAGTAGTCATGGGCGCGCGCACCATCACATCGCGACGGAGCCAGATCCGCATGGTGCCGAAGGACTTCGCGAAGACGTAGCGATCTTTCATCCAGGCAAAGAGCGTTGGGCAATGCTCCGCGAAATCGCGCTCCGCATCGTCGGGGTGTGTAAACGGTGCTCGATCGTGGAGAGTGAAGGCTGCAGGGGGTGATGCCTCAACGCTCTCGAGCACGAGTTTCTCCGCGGCATCGCGGTACGCGTGGAGCCACGACTGGAGCTCCGGAGAGGGTTTCGCGCCAGGACCACCCTCGAGCGCCGCATCGACGTTCAGCTCGAAGTTGTAGATCACCGGTGACGCGCTTTTACGTTGGGCGAGGAAAAGGACGTACGGATCGAACCCGTACGTTTGCACGCGCTCGTCGGGGCGCGTGCGTGCTTTGAGGTAGGCGGCGGTGTCGCGGAGATCGCTCGCGAAAAAATCGCCCCATGGAAATCGATTGACGTAGGCGCGGCTCGCGCGCTTCTCCGCGGTGTCGCCAATCGTCGCCCAATCCTGGCGGATAGAGGGCGACTTCCACGCGTCCTCGCCGGACTTCGCGCTGAACGCGATCGCGCCTAAGAAAAGCGCAAGGGTGATCGCTTCAACCATTGCATGTCCAACCTTCGCTCGGTCGATGGCATATTGTGCAGATTGCACCCATCGCGCGATTGCGCCAAGGATCACCAACTGCATGACGGATGTACCTAGCGTCAGCATGTGCAGGTGATACGGAAACCCCTTGCCTTGCATCGCGAAAACGATGAAACCACCAACTGGCAGCACGCCGGCCAGCAGCGCCCTTCGCGGGAGCTTCAGCGCGAAGAACGCGACGACAAAACCGGCAAATGTGCCTATCGCCCAATCGAGCCGTGGCGCATTGTTGTAAGCGCGATATGCGCCGAGCAGCGTCACGTTCCAGATCGTGTGGTGAAGGCGCGGCACTTTCAACATGAGATCGATGCCGCGCCCCAGGTCTTCGTAGGCGACGACAAACGCCAGCATTCCGAGCGTGACGAGGATTGCGCCGGCCGTCACGCTCAGCGCAATGCGGCGAATCGGTAGCGCGATGTTCTTGCGATCGAAGAGGACGACAACGATCTGAAGCAGCGAGAAGATCACGCACAGCGGCTTGCCAAACCACGGTAGCGATGTGAGCATGCTTGCCGCTACAAAGGCCAGAGTGGCGCGTGCATGACTCCGCGTACAATGGCCAATCGACTGGAGCGATAGCGATCCAAGGATGAGCGCGGAGTAGAGCGACTCGCGCTGGCATGTGTGCCACCAATCGTAGCGTGCATACTGCGCGCCGAAGAGCGTGAGCCCGGCGAGCCCCCACGCGAGGAGCGTGAGGCGACGGCGCCAAGTTTTGTCTTTGCCGACGTCGAGACCGATCCACCGCGGCAGCGTCAGCGCAGCGGAGACCCACGCAATGATCAGCAGCCACGTGTCGATCGTCCGAAAGACGTGCTCGTCCTCTCCGCCGAGCACCTGCATGACGGCAAACCACGCGTGCGGGAGCGGCCCGTTGATCTCGTGGATGTCGCGATAGACACGCTCGCCATGACGAAGCGCCCACGCGACGTATTGAAAGATCCCTTGATCGCGACCGAAGATGGCGTAGGTCTGCGCACGAAGGGCCATCGCTGTCGGTACGATGCCGACCGCAGCAACGAGCAGAGGCACGAGCCACGCAACTCGTGTGCGAAGCGCATCGCCGATTGTAAAAAATCGTGCGGCGAGATCGGAATCGCGTCGAGCTGTCGTCGCGCTGGCCTCGTTCGTCATTGGGCTCGCTCGCGAAGCAGCGCCTCGACGCGTTTGCTGCCGCTCTCGGCGGCGACGTCGAGGGCTGTCTTCCCGTCCACGCGTCGGCTCAGATCCGCGCCGCTTGCCACAAGGACCGCTGCGCGTGTCACCGCGTCCATGCGGGCCGCCTGATGCAGTGGCGGCCACACGCCGTGCTTCATCAATGCCCCTGCCGCAAGGAGTGCCTCGGCGCTGCGATCGCGTCCATAACGGAGCGCAACATCGAGTGCAGTCTCGCCAGCAGGCGTGGTGATTTCGAGAAGCGATCGGCGCGACGCGAGCATGGTTACGAGCGGAACGTTTCCAGTCGAGGCGGCGGCGTGAAGCGCGGTGAAGCCTCGTGCGTCGGGCATGCTTGGATCGGCTGGACCGGCTGGATTGGCGACGTTCGCGAGGAGCGCTTCGGCAATCGCAACCGAGCGAGCTGGATCAATCGAAGCGGCTACATGAAGCGGCGTTTGCCCGAACGTGTCAATCGCGTTTGCGTTGGCGCCGGCGCGAAGGAGCATAGTGACCGATTCGAGCGATGTTGCGAGGACTGCTTCGTGGAGCGCGGTTCGACGACGTGGTCCAGCGGCGAGATCGATGCAGTCGACGCACGAAGCGTTAGAAGACTTCGCGCTCATCGCGGAGATCAGCACCACCAACGCCGCGCTGTGACGGCCTCGTGCAGCGAGGTGAAGCGGCGTTGCATCGACCTCATCGCGCACGTCGGTGCGTGCGCCCTTGTCGAGGAGCAGCGCAAGGATGTCAACATCTCCGACCCAAGCGGCCTCGAGGATTGGGGCTCGGCCAGCACCGTAATCGACACTGCCGCCGTTTTCGATCGCGATCTCGACTCCACCACGCCCGCGCGAGATCGCGCGCGTTACGTCGTTGTTTGGCCCACACCCCGCTACGAGCGTAGCGAGTGCCGTAAGCGCGACGAGCGTTACGAGAAAGAACGTGGCCGCGATCGGCGAGCTAACGCGCTCGACCGACTCGACGCGAGCGTGCTTAGAGGGACGGAGTCGCGCGGCAATCTTCTCGATTGCGACGGCGGTGACGAGGACGAGCGCGAAGACCGCGAGACCCCATCGCCCGGAGCTCATTGGCGAGAGGGAGACTCCCATCGGGTCCGGCGCCATGACGGAGGCAAGCGGTGGATGGAAGCTCGGATCGATTCGGCGATGTGTTTTGGCGATGACGTGCGGAAGCATCTTGAGCGCGCCGGCGAGATCGCCGACATCGAGGTAGCGGCCCACTAGCTCGTACGCGTTCGCGCGGAGGATCTGCGGATCACCGACGCTCGCGCAGCCGTCGATCGCGATGCCCCACGGTCCAAGCTTGATCGCGCACGGATCCGAGGCGGAGATAGCCCCCTTGGGCAGGCAAACCGGTGAGCCCCACGGTCCAAGCCTGATCGCGCACGGATCCAAGGGCACGGCGGCGAGATCGACGTTGCGCCTCGCGGGCAAGGCACTCGTGATCGTCACATCGACGGGGAGTCCCCAAGCAGCGAGCGTTGCGAGCATGTGCTCGGCGACGATGCGCTCGCGTGTAGGAATGAGTCTCGCTGGATCGGCGATTGGACTACGCGCGTCAGGCGCGACGCCACCCACTTCGCGCGGTCCTTCGTGACCCGTATACGTGACTTCGTAGACGACCTGCTTCGGCGCCGCGTTCCACGTCGCGCGGATGGCCGGGTCCCATTTGTAGAACGGCGTTTCGATCTCGTGCACCGGCGTGATGGTGAGCGATGGGTTGTCTTCGATGTGAAGTCTCGTGCGGTAGTTCTCAAACGTCGGCAAGATCGTCTCGTGAGCTTCTGGAAGCACGATCCAGCGCACGTGGTTTGCTTCGAGCCAAGTGGCGATGCGTCCGCTTTCCATGAGTGCGGCGGTCTTCGGATCGGACAAGCCCCCGAGATCGAAGATCCGTCGCTTCGCCGCGAAGCCGGTTCCACCGATATCGAAGCTTGCAATTGCGCCTTCGGGCAGCGTGTTGAGGAAGTGCCCGGTGCCGATTTCGGTTGTCTGGATGTGCGCCACCGCGAGCGCGTTGGCATCTCGGAGCGCTCCGGCGACCGGCACCACCATCGCCACCCAAGGCGCGAGCCCGAGCGCGACGAACCAGCCAAAACGAATTCGTGTGACAAGGCCGATGCCATTCGCGATAGACGCGATCTCGCGGAGCAAGAACGCCGTTCCAATCGGCAAGCACGATGTAAAGAGGAGCGGCGTCAAAGGCTGATAGCGACCGCCGTGACCCGGTGTCGGCAAGAGCAGCGCGTAGAACGCCGCGTGGAAGAGCGCCCAGATCAAGAGCAAACGCGGTGCGTCTTCCGCGAGCGTCGATGCCCGAAGCTCGCCGAGCGACCACGACGCCATTGCTCCGCGCGCGAGACTGAACGCGCCGTACGCCGCAAGCCCAACGAAGACCCACAAGGCGGCGGGGCTGGTATCGAACGTGAAGCTGCTAAGCCGCGTTGCCCATGCATCGAGGAAATCGATCGCGAGATCGACGCGCGAGAGGCCGCTCGTCATCTCGAACCAAAGCCAGCGTCGACCCGACAGCGTACTCGGCATCGCATGGCCGGTTTTCGCGAGGTTTGATCCGACGTAGATCGCGATGCAAGCGAGCCACGGAAGAGCGATCGGTGCGAGGCGCTCGGTGCGTTTTCGTGCGAACGCATGAACCGCTAAGAGGCCGCCGAACGGCGCTGCGTCGGGGCGCAAGAGCACGAGCGCGCCTGCGCTGAGCCCAGCGAAAAGCGCGCGGCTTCGCTTCGTTTCGTCGGTCGCTGCCCAGATCGCCGCGAGCGAGAGCGCGACGAACGGCATTGCCTCCATGCCAGAGCATGCGAACCAAAGAATGTTCGGTGATGTCGATGCAAAAAGCGCCGATGCGAAAGTCAGCGCACTCCAGGCGCCTGGCGCAACCTGTGTCAATCCATCGCGCGGACGAGTGCGCTTTAGGATCGTGAAAAGGAGCTGCCCAGTCGCGAGCGTTGCCAGGCCATTGAGGATGAGCGCCCAGCGGCTCGGTTCGAAAAGATGTATCTTGAAGCCAATCGCGAGGAGCGCGGCCCAAAGATAGCTTGTTGCCGCGGCTCCGTGCTGCCCGGGCGCGTAGCCGAGCGTGCCGGTCTCGGCGAACGTGCGCGCGACGACCTGGTGGATCCACGCATCGTCGAGGGGAAGTCCTGGCCCTGGCGAGAACCAGCCAATCGCCAGGATCTGAACTGTCGCAAGGAAGATCCGCGAGACGAGATTACTTCGTGCGCGGAGGGCAAGTGCCAGACGAGAAAAGAACATAGTCGTGCGCGGAAATCGGCAGGAGCTTGCCAGAAACGCCGTCGACAATCCACTTACCAGTTCGCCCGCTGCTTGACGCTCAACGGCAAGGGTGGCACTAGCCCGGATCATTCACGACGACCCCACTTGCTTACGATCTCGATGGATCCGTCCGGGAGTAATTTTGTGTTCGATGTAAAACTTATGCGATGGATCGATAGCCAGATTGGCAACCTGGCTTGCTCCGTCTTTGCCGCTGCCAAGCGAGTCGGCGCGCCGTTTCAGAAGGACACGACGAGCTACAAGAAGATTGTTGTCACGAAGTTCTTCGGAATGGGATCGATTATCGTCGCAACGCCGGCGCTGCAGGCTCTCCGCGAAGCGTACCCCGATGCGGAGATTCACTTTGTTTCGTTCAAGTCGAACAAGGAAATCCTCGAAATCGTCGGACTCACCGACAAAAACTGGTTTGTCGACAACTCGACGCCGGCGACGTTCGCCGCGTCGACACTTGCGCTGGCGCGCGACCTTCGCGCAGAGAAATTCGATCTGATGATCGACTTCGAGTTCTTCGCCAAATTCCCGCTCGTGCTCGCGAGCCTCGCGGGCATCCCAAAGAAAGCGGGCTTTTACCTCACCAATGAGCCATGGCGCCAAACGCTGCTCGATGTTCCAGGCTCGTACAACCACTACTTTCACACGAAGGACATCTTCGTGTCGCTCATCTACCTGCTCAAGACAGGCGATCTTTTCTATCTCGATTTCGAAGCCTTTCGGAGCCGCTATTCTTATCCGCGTGTGAAGGTCGAGGCTGCGGCGCGCAAGCATGTCGAGAAGGTTCTTACCAGCCGCGGCATTGGCGGCTCGCGAATCATTGTGATCAACGCGAACACGTCGACCGATCTCGCTCCTGAGGTCCGCAAGTGGCCCGTCGAGCGTTACGTCGAGCTCTCGCGGCGCCTTTTGAACGAGAACCCGGACGCGTCGATCGTCTTCATCGGAGCAAAATCCGAGCGCCCTTACGTCGACAGCATCGTCAATGCCATCGCCGATCGGCGTGCGATCAGTGTCGCCGGTGAGCTGTCGCTCCGGCAGCTCCTCGCGCTTTTCGAGCGAACCGAGCTTTTCGTCACGAACGACAGCGGACCGATGCACCTTGCCTGCCTTGTCGACACACCGATCGTTGGGCTGTTCTTCGCGGATACGCCGACGGTTTACGGCCCTGTCGCAACACGCACGGCAACGGTATCGCCGTCGCTCTACTCGATCCCGCTCTTCACCGTTTATAACGGCAAAGACGTCGTTGCGGGGCGTCCCGTCGACACGCTCGACAACACCGCGGCTCGATCCGTTACCGTGGAGCGAGTCCTCGATGAGTGCCGATCCATGCTCGACATGCCCAACTCGGGTGTCGCCGCAGCCGCGGCGGCGCCAATCCACTGAGCTATGAGTCACGACGGCTACGACATAATTTCCGAGGCGATCTCCGCTGCGCTACGCGATGGTGCACGGCTCCGCGGGCTCACGCTCGAACGGTGCGGCGAGGAGATTGCGAAGGCCGCGAAGCTCGTGGTCGATGCACTCGCATGTGGGAAGAAAGTTCTCATCTTCGGAAACGGGGGAAGCGCGGCGGACGCGCAGCACATCGCGGCGGAGCTCATCGGGCGCTTCGTGATCGAGCGGGCTCCGTTGCCGGCGATTGCGCTCACCGTCGATACATCGGTGTTGACCGCGATCGCGAACGACTATGGCTTCGAACAAGTCTTTGCGCGGCAAGTGCGTGGGCTCGGAAGCGAGGGCGACGTCGCCATTGCCATCACCACGAGTGGGAAGTCACCCAACGTGCTTGCAGCGGTGGCTGCAGCACGCGAGAAAAAGATGCACGTGATCGGGCTCACCGGAACGAAGGGTGCGGAATTCCCATCCGTTTGCGATGCTTGTGTGGTCGTGCCTTCGACGAATACGGCGCGGATCCAGGAGATCCACATCACCATTGGGCATCTGATCTGCGAGGCAGTGGATGCGGTGTTGGGTTCGCCTCGCGCGAACGCGAACAGTGCGAACGCGAGCAATGCGAGCAGCGGACGCGGGAAGGTCTTGGCGCTCGACGAGCTCCTCGAGGTCCGCGAGCGCTATCGTAACGAAGGGAAAACGGTCGTCTGGACGAACGGGGTCTTCGACGTGCTGCATGCTGGACATCTCGCGTCGCTACGGGCGGCAAAGGCGCTCGGCAACGTGCTCGTCGTGGGCATCAACACCGACGCGACGGTGAAGGCGGCCAAGGGGCCATCAAGACCGATATTTCCAGCGGCCGAGCGCGCCGAGATGCTCGCGGCGCTCGAGGTGGTCGATCACGTTGTCGTGTTCGAAGAGCCCACGCCTGTCGAGGTGCTGTCGAAAGTGAAGCCTGACATCCACACGAAGGGCGCCGACTACGCGCCGCCAAACGGAGCTCCGATGCCCGAGGCAGAGACCGTGCGAGCGTATGGCGGACGCATCGAGTTTTTGCCGCTCGTTACCGGTCGTTCGACGACTGCCACGGTCGCGAGTCTTCGCGAGACGCGTGAGTCGGCGGGAGGCCAATGAATGCCAATGCATGATGGTGTGATGGGATGGTGAGGGCAGGGGACCGCGCGCTCTTTCTCGATCGTGACGGAACGCTCATCCACGACGTTGGTTATCCGCGCGATCCGGACGCCGTTGAACTTTTGCATGGCGCGGCGCGGGCACTTGGTGTTGCCCGCGAGCTCGGTTTCAAGCTCGTCATCGTGAGCAACCAGTCTGGAGTAGCTCGCGGAGTCATCCTGCCAAGCGAAGCAAACGCGGTTCAAGCGCGCGTCGAAGCCCTTTTCGCCTGTGAGGGCATTTGCTTCGATGGCGCTTGGTTTTGCTTTCATGGCCCTGACGACGCGTGTGACTGCCGAAAGCCTTTGCCAAAGTTGATCCTCGATGCTGCGCTTACGCTGGGCATTGACCTTCGCTATTCGATCACGATTGGGGACAAGCCTTCTGACATCGAGGCCGGTGTCGCCGCGGGCACCAGAGCCGTGATGTTCGGAAACCTTGAGCATCCCCTTGCCGAAGCCACTTTCGCTCGTTGGGATGATCTCGAGCACTGGATCCGCAGCAAGAGCTGACGGCGACACTTGAAAGGGCTAAGAGCATGTTTACCAGCCGTCGCGAGCGAATTGAGGCTAGGGCGGGCGCGAGGAGCCCGCGTAAGCGTACGTTGTGGTACGTGCGCAGGCACCGCAGCGCCCAACCGACGCATCGATTCGCGC
>WQZB01000069.1 GCA_009780955.1 Polyangiaceae bacterium
ACAGTTGCGAACCGGCTACATTGGGCGCCCTAGACCGTTCCCGCATTCCGTCGTCCTCTGCGGCGTGCGAGACGTGCGCGACTACCGCATCCACACTTCCAAGGGCGAGATCATCACGGGGGGAAGCGCTTTCAACGTGAAGGCTAAGTCGCTGCTGCTCGGAAACTTTTCAGAGGCCGAAGTTCGCGAGCTCTACGAGCAACACACGGCCGAGACGGGGCAGATTTTCGAGGAGTCGATCCATCCGAAAGTGATGGCACTGACAGGTGGGCAGCCCTGGCTCGTCAATGCGTTGGCCAACGAGTTGACGCAGGAGATGCCGGTGCTCCAAGATCGCGCACGCGCAATCACTCTCGATGACGTGGATGAAGCCAAGGAGCGGCTCATTCTCCGGCGCGACACGCACCTCGATCAGCTCGTGGACAAGCTCAGAGAAGACCGAGTCCGAAACGTTATCGCGCCCATGCTCCAAGGAGAGGAAGCAGCAGGGCGCGCCACTCAGGAGGATCTCGCTTATGTCGCCGATCTCGGTCTCATCAAGCTGAGTGGCCCCGGGAAGGGGGAGATCGCCAATGAGATCTACCGTGAAATCATCCCCAGGGCGCTTACTTTCGTGACCCAGCTCGACCTGCACGGCCGCCTCTCTGACACGGCCTTCCGTCTTCCCGACGGCCGGCTCGACTTCCGAGCGATGCTCAAGGGGTTCCAACAGTTTTACCGGGAGAATTCCGAAGTTTGGCGAAATCGAGCGGTCTACGAGGAGGCAGCACCGCAGCTCTTGCTGCAAGCCTGGTTGCAGCGCGTGGTCAACGGCGGCGGGCGAATCGAGCGCGAGTACGCACTTGGAACGGGGCGCGCAGATCTCTTCGTGCGGTTCTTTCGACAGATAGATGGGAAGCGGGCGGAGCAGCGATTCGTGGTGGAAATGAAGGTAGTGCGCGAGCGACGATCGCTCGAGGCGACGATCGAGCAAGGGTTGAAGCAGACTGCCGGCTACGCCGACAAGTGCCATCCCGATGAAAGTCACTTGATCGTTGTCGACCCGAGCGAGCGAAGTTGGGACGAGAAAGTCTTCGTGCAAGAGCGCAGCGCCGATGGTCGTGCGATTACGGTATGGGGTATGTGATGAGGTGAACCTCACCCAAACGAGGCAGCAAGCTTACGTGCTTCGATGATGTTGTCTTCAATGCTGCAGTACGTCCAGCCGCCGTAGCGTCCAATCGAGTAGATGCCGCGATCGCGCAGCACGGCTGCGAGCCGCGCGCACTCGGCGATTGAGCGCTGCGTGATGTGCACGTAAGCGGGGTTCATGATGACCGAGTGCTCGGCCACGAGGCGATGGCCATCGACGATGCCTGCGCGCTCGAGATCCGCAAGCACCTTGGCGCGGGCCGTGGCAACGTCAATGGTCGCGTCTTTCGCGTAACCGAGCTCGACGTAAAGGCTCAATCGATCGGCATCGAAAATGTTGTCGTAAAAACCAACTCGGTAAAATGCGAGCGACCGATCAGGAAAATATATCCAGTGGACGTTCTTTTGGCCTTTCTTGTCGAAACCAAAATTGAAAACGAGCACCTGGTTCCATGAAAACACGTGGCTATCGTGTTTCACGCCTGAGAGCACGGCGAGCCGTTCGAACGGCACCGAAGACACGAGACGCTCGAATGCGATTTCGCGCATGTTCGTGGTTGCGACTTTCGCGGCTGGGTCAACCGACACGAGACGCTCCCCAAGCGCAACACCGCCTTCGCGCACGGCACTCGCCATGGCTTTCACGTATTCGATGGCGCCACCTTCTGGATACGTGAAAAACGCATTGTAGCTCGAGTTGTCGGCATGTTTCATATTGCGAATGATGTCGGTAAGATCCGCTTTCGGGAAAAATCGCCCCATGGCGTTCGTGTCGAGCGTCGACAAATCGGTGGCATAAAGCTTCTCGTTGTATGGGATAAGAAATTTGTCGGCGATGGATTGGCCGAAATGCGCGTAAAGCATCGCCTTGAAATTGTCCTCGGCTTGCGGCGCCGGATCCGATGTACCAAGCCACGGCCGAGGCGCACGCGCGAAATACAAGTCATAAAGGCAATCGATGAAATCTTTTTTGGGGAGTTGATGAATGTTCTTTTGGAACGGGAAATCGATGAGCTGCGCTTGGTACGCAATGAACGATTTCTTCTCGATGTTGCGAATGCGCTGCCCCACCATACGAGCTCGCAGCCAAACCTCGATTTCCGGGTGCTTGAAGTGAAAGAAATGCCCTGAATAGTCCCATACGAACCCATTCTTCTTGATGGTTTTGCAGTACCCACCAATCTCGCGATCCGCCTCGATGATTAGGTAATCTAGATCTCCGTGCTCGCTGAGGGCTGCTGCGGTGGCAAGTCCGGTGATGCCTGCTCCCACGATCAGGGTTCTAACCTTCTCCATTCTGGAGAAGCAGCGTAGCACTCCTGCCGGAAGTCCTTTGGTAAGCTCGCGGGCTAGAATGAACGCGGAGCAGTTTCAGAACGTTTTCGATCGCATGGTCCGGCAGATGGCAAGAGTCGTCGTCGGTCAAAATGATCTCGTGGCCAGCATGCTCGTCGCTACACTTGCAGGAGGGCACGTGCTGGTCGAGGGCGCACCGGGGCTCGGCAAAACCCTTTTGGCAAGGGCGTTTGCGCGCGTTTCGGGGGCAAGCTTCAAACGCGTTCAGTTCACCCCCGATCTCATGCCAAGCGACATCACGGGCTCGAGCATCCTCGATCGCAGAAGCGCCGATGCCACGCACACCTTCACGTTCGTGCCTGGCCCAATCTTCTGCCAACTCCTGCTCGCCGACGAAATCAACCGCGCGCCAGCGAAAACGCAGTCGGCGCTCCTCGAGGCAATGCAAGATCGGCAAGTTACCGTTGACGGTACATCGCGCCTGCTGCCTGCGCCCTTCGTCGTCGTCGCAACCCAGAACCCCGTCGAGTCGACAGGCACTTATCCGCTACCCGAGGCGCAACTCGATCGCTTCTTTGTCAAGCTCACGGCTGCTGATCCGCCGCGCGAGGTCGAACAGCAGATCGTCAAAAACCACACCCTCGGATTCAATCCCGCCGATCTGTCGTGGCTCGAGGCTGTGACAACACCGGGCGAGCTCATCGAAATGCAGGCGTTCGCATCGGGCGTAGCGGTCGACGATGCGATCATTGCCTACGCTGTCGAACTTACGCGCCGCACACGTCAAGATCGCACAATCGAGCTCGGCGCTTCTCCGCGTGCGTCTATCGCCATGATGAAGGCTGCACAAGTCGTCGCGGCAAGCTCCGGGCGAACCTTCATCACCCCCGACGACGTCAAGCCAATGGCGAAAGCCGTGCTCCGCCACCGCGTGATTTTGCACCCAGACGCCGAACTCCAAGGCATTACTGCCGACGAGCGCATCGACGACATCTTGCGCTCGGTGCCTGTGCCGCGCGCGGTGAACACGACGCAGGCGGCTTCGTACGGCCATCCCACGACGTAAACGATGAAAATTGTCCCTACGCGAAGACTCGTCGCGCTGCTGTTCGCCTCCACGGCGATTGCCATAGCAACCGGCATTGCGCGCAGCTCCGACGCGCCGTGGCTCGTTCTCGACGCCGCGATACTCGCATTGGCAGGAATCGACGTTGCCGCGAGTCGCCCACGCGGGGCAGCAGTCTTCGAAGTCGAAAGGCATGCTGCTCAAATTTTCTCCGTGGGGCGCAGCAATGCCGTTGCCCTCACGCTGCACAACACGACCCGGCGCAGGCTTGCTGGCACGGTAATGGACGATCCGGCGGGCGACGCGAATGTCTCAGGCCTTCCAGGTGTCTTCGATCTGCCGCCTCGCACGAGCACGACGATCAAGTACGAAATCACACCCACGCGGCGAGGAAGGCGCGAGCTCCGCGCCATCACGGTGCGCTACGGCTCACCGCTCGGCCTCGTCACTCGACAAGAGGTCCACGAGCGCCCCGAAACCATCGATGTCTACCCGGATGTGCATGCTGCACGCACCCTCGAATTGCTACGTCGCCAAGGTCGCCAAGATGCACGAATGGGCAGCCTTCGCGTGCACGGCGGCGACACCGAATTCGAGCGACTTCGACCTTACCAAGTCGGCGACGAGATCCGACGCATCGACTGGCATGCCACGGCCCGTCGCGACGAGTTCGTGGTGCGGCAGTTTCAGGCCGAATCGAACCAAAACGTCGTTTTCGCCATCGACGTGGGTCGCAGCATGCGCGGCGAAAGCCACGGGATCACGAGCATCGATCACGCGCTCGGCGCCGCTCTGCTCACCGCCGACGTCGCCCTTCGCGGTGGCGACCGCTCCGGGCTTCTGACGTTCGACGACAAGCCGCGAAGCTTCCTTCCACCAAGTGGCGGCGCCCTTGGCGGACGCAAACTCACACGCGCAACCTTCGCACTCGATGCCGGACTCGCAGCCACCGACTACCGCGCAGCCATGGTGTTTTTGAAAACGCACGTGAAGGCACGCTCTCTCTTCGTTATTTTTACAAACCTCCTCGAGCCAAGAAGCGCACGTGATCTTGCTTCGGCAGTCAAAAGCCTCATGCCCAGACACTTGCCGCTTTGCGTGATGATGCGCGACGAGGAGATCGAAGATCTTGCCATCGCCCCCATTCGAAGCAGGGGCGACGCGCTCGTTCGCGCCGCCGCAGCCGAGTCGCTCACGTGGCGGGACAGCATCGTACGAAGCCTGCGGTCGGCCGGTGCACTCGTACTCGATGCGCGCCCGCGAGAGGTAACGCCGGCGCTCGTCAATCGATACCTCGAAATCAAAGCACGCCGCCTTTTGTAAGCGATTTCAAGGCGGGGCAGGCACGGAGTCCTGCCCCTACAACCATCCAAACGCATTCGTAGGGGCGCGATTCATCGCGCCCTCGGGACCGCGGTCGGGCGCCATGAATTTCGGGCGCCATGAATGGCGCCCCTACATTGATTATTTGGTTGGTGGGAGATTGCGCTTCGCGAGAAGGTCGGCAAATGTGCCAAATTTTGCCTCGCGCTTCACTTGCGCGCGGTACTGTTGGTAGGCATTGCGTTCGGTTTCCTCGTTGAGCGCTTTGATGGAGAGTTTCAACTCGCCGCGGCGAGGATCCATCTCCACGACTTTTACTTCGAGCTCTTTGCCGATGGGAAATAGCTTGCGTAGCTCGGTGCCGCGCGGCGTGCCCGTGGCCGATGCGCTCACAAAGCCGCGTGCATGGCGCCCCGTGGCTCCAAGCACGCGGACCGCGAGCCCGCCTGTTTCAATACCAACAACGACCACTTTGACGGTCTTATGAAGTTGAACGCGCTGGGGCACTTCGTTCGCGGCGTCGCCCGTTGGTGCTGGGTGAAGCGCGATGCGGTGTTGGTGGGAATCGACGCTTGCAACGACAACGTCGATGTCGTCGCCAATCTTCACCACTTCTTCAGGGTGCTCGATGCGCTTGACCGAAAGATCCGCGGTGTGGATAAGGCCGTCAACGCCCACTTCGAGCTCGATGAACGCACCGAACGGCTGAAGGCGGGCGACTTTGCCGGTGTGCCGCGAGCCCGGCGTGTACTTCTGTGCAACCTGGTTCCATGGGTCTTCCATCGCCGCACGGCGCGAGAGCCAAAGCTTGCCTTTGTCGTCAATGCGGAGAATTCGAACCTTCTCTACTTCGCCAACCTTGAAAACATCTTTTGGCTGATCGGCGCGGTTGTGGCTCATCTCGCTAAGCGAAACGAGGCCCTCGACGCCGCCCACATCGACGAACGCACCAAACGGCACGACTGTGCGGACAATGCCATCCACCACCGAACCGACTTCGAGCTTCTTCAGCGCCTCTTCGCGCCTTTCCTTCGCCTCACTCTCAAGCATCGCGCGACGTGAAAGAACGACATCGCGACCACGCTTGGCGTATTGCGTAACCGCGAAAGGCAAGCGCTTGCCAACGAGGTGCGAGAGATCGCTACCTGGCCGGAGCTCGACATGCGAGGCCGGAGCAAATGCGCGCAAGCCGTCGACGTCAACCTCGACGCCGCCTTTGATTGTGCCGGTGACAAGACCGAACATGAGCGCGCCGCTTTTCGACGCCTCGGCAACGAGGCGCTTAGATTTTGAGATGCGCTTTGGGTGATGGGTAAGCACGACGAGACCGCCGCGACCGCCATCGTTGTGCACCAGACCAACGAAGGGTGCACCAGGCTCGAGAATGACGTGCGGTAGTTGCGGAGCCTTTTCGTGTTCCGCTTGCTCCACCTTTTCCGTTGGCTCCGTTGGCTCCTTCTGTTCTGCCTGCTCTGTCGGAGCCTCTGTTGAAGCTTCTGCAGCTTCGCCTTCAACCACCACGGGCGTGGTTTCGGCTGCGGGTGGAGCAACCGGTGCGCCTTGCACATCTTCGGGCACAGCTTCGACTTGCGTTGCTTGCGCAGCGGCTTCAGCCGCGCCGCCGCTCTCTTCTTTTGTTGTAGCTTCTGTAGCTTCGACAGCTTCAGGAAGGCCCGACGTGGCCAGCGCCGGCGCGCTTGTGTGCTCAGCCGCCGCTTTCCGAGCCTCTTCCGCTTCCTTGCGTTCGGCCGTGTGCGCACGGTTGTACTCTTCGGCTTCGTCTTCGGTGATAAGCAATTCGCGAAGGTCGAAGATTGCCTTTGCCTTACCGGCCAGATCTACGAAGAGCGCGTCTTCGGTAAACTCGATCACTTTGCCGAAAACAACGTCACCGACATTGAACGCGGGACGCTCACGCTCGGGCCTATCTTTCTTGTCTTGCTTTTCGTGCTTGTCGTGCTTCGACTTGCGGCCGCGTGCGGTGCCCTCAGTGCCCTCGCCCGGGGCAACAGCGTTTGTGGCGGCTTCCGCGCTGCCATCGGCTGGCAGCGGCGCACCTTCGCTTGTCGCGTTTATCGCGCTGGCCGCGTTTGCCGCGTTTGCCGTTCCGTCGGCCGCCTTTTTCTTGTGGCGGCGGCGGCGTTTGCGTTTGTGCGGTGCGCCTTCCACTCCTTCCGCAGCCTCACCCGTCGCGTTAGTCGCGTCAGCCGCATTAGCGTCTGGTGTTTCTGCCGCGTTGGCTTCCGCGCCGCTGCTGGTTTCGCTGGGTTCGACCGCCTCGGCATTACTGGCAGCTGCGACGCCACCCGCGCCCTCCGCCACCAACTCGTCAGGCGCGTTAGGCGTGGATGTTTCGGGATGGTCGCTCGAAGAGGCCCCTTCGCTCGCACCCGAAGGCTTCGGGGTGGAGTCAGCGGACTGTGGAGCGGTCGGGTCAAATTGGTCCGTTTGGCTCATGACGCATGCAGTGGGAGGAGAGCCGCGCACAATAGCGCGAAAAGCTTGGCGCGCCACCCCCGTTAGTTTGGCGCTCGCAACAGGCCGTGACGTGACGCCTTAGAGGCGATCGGGCTAAAGGCGAGCCCATGCGCAGTTAATCGATTCTGATAATAAAAGAGCAAACGCGTGTCGCCAACGACCAGGTTGCTGCCGCGGGGCGTGAGCATTGGCTGCGTGTGGTAGCCGCCAAAGGCTCGCAACGCCGCTGCAAGCACGTCTGCGCCGCGCTTGCCTCGAAGGGTTGGGGCCATGACGATTTGACCGCGTGCTTCGAGCGATTCAATCTTCGCAAGCATCGACTCGATGTCCAAGGCAAGCTCAGTTCGACTTATCGCAACATCGTCACGGTAGCGAAGCAGCGCGAAAAGATCGGTCTCTTGGGCTACCTGGCAAAGGCGCGAAAAAGCGCATGCAGCCACCACGTGCGTGGCCATCACAACGGTATCCCGCTTGTAAGCGTGAACGATTTGCTCGCCAAGCTCGCGTGCGTACTCGGCATCACGCTGTGGATCGAGCGCGGGCTCCCCGCCGCGCCCGAGTATGTAGGTTGTGGGGTCAACGAAGCGCCCGCGCTCGTCGAGACTTCGGCCTTCGTCGTCGACGAAGTTGCCGAAGCAGTCGAGCGGCCGTGAAAAACGAATGATGCACGCGCCGTCGAGCCCGAGAAGCTTTTGCAGGAAGGCGGCAACACGGCCAATACGGCTCGACTCGTCGTCTTCGATGATGAAGCGCGCTTTGCCTTCCTCTTGCAGAAAATCGGTGATGAGCGTTTCAGCTTCGAGGGTCAAGAGGGAGTTGATCGTTGCCGGAACGAAAAAGACCTTTTGCGTGCGCCCACGCACAGTCGTGCGCACAAACGCCTCGATGCCTGTGCCGGCAAGACCAAGCTTGACTTTGGCCTCTACACCGCCGGAGCGCGAACGCGTTCCACCAGGAAAGAAGAGTGAGTGGTAGCCACGTTCAACAAGTACCGACGAGTAGGCCTTGAGCACATCTTTGTACAAGGCATGCCGAAGGCGCCGGTCGATGCGATACGCACCAAGGTTGTGCATGAAGTAGCTGAGCACCTGGTTGGTGAAAAGGTTCTTGCCTGCACCGTAAACCGCTGGTGGTAAACCCGCGCGCTCGAGCGCAAAACCGAATGACATGGAGTCGACGTTCGACGAGTGCGTCGGCACATAGATGACGGTGCCAACCTCCGTAAGCTTGCGGACGTGCTCGCGCGGACCTTGAACGAGGATGCGTCCATCGAGCGCGGTCAAGTCGAGCGACTCGCGCAAATGGCGCAGCGTATGTTTCGGCGAGAGCAGCGCGCCAAGCAAAGGCACGATCGCCCTCGACGCGAACGCGTAAACACGTCGGTCGAAATTGCCGGCAATGTCCCACGCGTAACGCTCGGCATATGTACGAAGCGTGGCTCTGAGCTCGGCGTCCACCATACGACCGAGCTGCGAGGCGAGCTTTTGCCATTCGCCGAGCTCGGCACCACCTGCTTGCGATAGCCGTCGCGTTTCGAAGTACGCAGCCTCGTTGAGCGCGAGAAGTGGATTCGTCGTCTGCATCGAAACCCGACCAACGACCTCGTCGACGATGTCGGACCGGTGGGCATTGAAATCGAAAATGGGGGCGGTCACGAATCCATAAGATATCGGCATGGCTCGCCATGCAAAGAAGGTTTTCATTACGCCGCGGCGCGGCACAAAGCATGTATGCGATCGTCAATCGAGTGAGCCCGCAAACACCGGGCAAACCGAGGAGCCAAAACCATGTCCGCAACAGCTCACACCTTTCCTAGTTCCGGAGGCGCACTTGCAAGGGAAACGACGACGCAGTCAGAATCTCCAATCAATCGCATGGTCGCGACCAGCGCGTCGTACGGCGGTACCGTCGCGCGCCTTACGCTGGGCCTCGTCATGCTCCCGCACGGAGCCGCGCATGCGCTAGGTTGGTTCGGCGGTGCCGGGTGGAGCGCTACGATGGACACCTTCACGAACAAGCTCCACATCCCTGGGCCGCTAGCCGCCATCGCAATTCTTTGGGAGCTCATTGGCTCTCTGGCGCTCATCGTAGGAGCGTTCAGTCGCCTCGCGGCTCTTGGAATTCTCGCACTGATGGTTGGCGCCATCGCCCTGGTTCACTTGCCGAACGGCTTCTTCATGAACTGGTTCGGCCAGAAAACAGGCGAAGGTTTCGAGTATCACATTTTGGCGATCGGTCTGGCGCTCGTGGTCATCGTGGTTGGCGGTGGTCGCGGCTCGATCGACTACAGCTTGTGGAACCGGCTGCGCTCCGCGAAACGCTGAACCGTCATGCGACATCGTGCGGTACGATGAAAGTCGTGCCGCGCGTTGTTGCTCTCGATCGTCGCAACCCGGACGAAGCTGCCATTGCCCAAGCTCGAAACGTTCTTTTACGTGGAGGCTTGGTCGCCTTCCCCACCGAAACCGTGTACGGCCTCGGCGCGCGTGGACTGCACGAGGGCGACGTGCGGAAAATCTTCCAAGCCAAAGGACGACCTGCCACTCATCCACTCATTCTGCACGCGGCCAGCGAAGCCATGGCATCTCGCGTTGCTTCACACTGGACCGAGCTTGCATCTCGGCTCGCGCAAAGCTTCTGGCCAGGGCCGCTTACCTTGGTGGTACCGCGCGGCGCCGACGTGCCATTGGCCGTGACCGGCGGCCTCGATACCGTTGCCGTTCGCGTGCCCAACCATCCCGTTGCACTCGCCTTGATTCACGCTGCCGACGAGCCCCTGGCAGCGCCAAGCGCCAACGCGCACATGCATGTGTCGCCAACCGTCGCCGAGCACGTCGTTCGTTCGCTGGGCGATGCGGTCGATCTGGTGCTCGACGGCGGGCCTTGTGAATTTGGCATCGAGTCCACGGTGCTCAGCCTCGCCGACCATCCACCGCGCGTGCTACGGCCCGGTGCGCTTGCGCTGGAAAGCCTTGCCGCGGTCATTCCTGAGGTTGTGTTCGAGTCGCTCACGGTAGCGCCCAACGCAGCGCGTGCTTCACCAGGGCTTGCGCACAAGCATTACTCGCCTCGCGCACGGGTAACGCTTGCAGATGGTCCACGCGGCGTCGCGCACGATGCGCGTCGGGGTTGCGCGGCGTCGCGCTCCGTTTGCGCCATTGTCTGGAGCGACGAAGCTCGTGAGTCCATCGCAGCCATGGACACGAAGCTCATCGTGCTGCCGGCCGATGCCGAAGCCTATGCCCGTGCGCTTTTTGGAGCACTTTACGAGGTCGACGCAAGCGGATACGACGAAGTTATTGTCGAGCGCGTGCCCGATCGGCCTGCGTGGTGGGCTGTGGCCGATCGCCTGCGCCGTGCCGCGGCGAGCGCGTGAGGTCGCTTTCGATCCTTTACCCATCGAGAAATTGCGCTTACGAAAGATAGTCGGAGGTGCTGCTCATGGCACATAAGGTCATTCACCCGCCGCATTTCCCAAAGCCGCGCGGTTACTCGAACGGAGTCATGGGGAAGGGCAACGTCCTCTTCATTTCAGGCCAAATCGGTTGGGACAACGACGCGAACATTGTCAGCCCCGACTTTGCAACGCAGTTTCTCCAGGCACTCGACAACGTCATCGATGTCGTGCGCGCGGCAGGCGGCGGCACCACGCACATTGCAAAACTCGTCGTTTTCGTCACGGATCTCGATGCGTACCGCGCCGCCACACCTGCCATTGGTGAAGGTTGGCGAGCTCGCATGGGCCGCTACTACCCTGCCATAACCCTCGTGAAGGTTGCGGGGCTGCTTGGGCCTGGAGCACTCGTCGAAATCGAAGGCATGGCAGTGCTGCCTTAGCCGCGCTATCTGCTGGGGAAACCCGAAACGAGAACGAGAAGGCCCACGTGACACAAGGTAAAGAGAAACTCGATACGCCAACACTGTCTGGTTGGGGACGCGTTGCCGTACCTGGGCGCGAGCTTGCAAGCGAAGATCTCGAGTCAGCAACGCGCGGCGCTGCGTTATGCCGCGGGCTCGGGCGCTCGTACGGCGACTCGTCGTTGCCTGCCACGCCGAGCGACAAGGTCGTCAACACGACGCTCGCCAATCGCATCTTGTCGTTCAACACCGAAACGGGCGTCATGCGCGCCGAAGCTGGACTAAGCCTCGGCGAGATCATCCAGGTGTTTTTGCCACGCGGGTGGTTTCCGCCGGTTACGCCAGGAACGAAGTTTGTCACCCTTGGCGGCGCGGTCGCGAGCGACGTTCACGGCAAAAACCACCACCGCGAAGGGTGCTTCGGCGAGCATGTGCGCTCGATGCGTATGCGCCTTGCCGACGATAGCATCGTCGAAACGAGCCCCGAACGTCATCCCGATCTGTTCTACGCAACCATCGGTGGAATGGGCCTTGTGGGGCACATTCTCGAGGTCGAGTTCGAAATGCGCCGCATCCCGTCTGGGTGGGTGCTGATGGAAAGCCAGCGCGTTCATAACATTGGCGAGTTTCTCGACGCGCTTGCGCTGGCCGCGCCCAGGTGGCCCATGACCATGGGGTGGATCGACTGCCTCGCGCGCGGCAACTCGATGGGCCGCGGCATTCTCATGGCTGGGCGCTGGGCCGAACGAGAAGAAACCAAAAAACCCGACCCGCCGCTTCCACTCGAGATCACATTCCCCGTTGAATTACCAAACTGGGCGCTCAACCCGCTGACGGCGCAAGCCTTCAACACGGCCTACTACTGGCATCATGTTGCCCGAAAACAAGAGCGCCTCGTTCCACCCGACCCTTTTTTCTACCCGCTCGACGCCATTTTGCAGTGGAACCGCGCCTACGGTTCTCGCGGCTTCACGCAATACCAGTGCGTACTGCCGCGCGAAGCCGGAGCCGCCGCGGTGCGCGAGTTCATGGACCATCTCACGAAGCTTGGTAGTGCCTCACCGCTTTGTGTGATCAAAGACTGCGGGCCACAAGGCAAGGGCTGTCTCTCGTTTCCGATGGAGGGCACATCCATCGCCGTCGACATGGCGATCTCGCTTGATATCCAGCGAATCGTCGACCGCCTGAACGAATTCGTGATCGCCACGGGTGGGCGCATCTACCTCACGAAAGATCGCTTCACACGGCCTGAGCACTTTCGCGCGATGGAACCGCGCCTCGATGCTTTTTTTGCTGCACGCGAAAAATGGGATCCTCAAAGGCGGCTTCGCAGCGCGCAATCCGCCCGACTTTTCGGAGACAAAACATGAAAGCCGTGGTTTTAGGCGGAACAACAGGAATCGGGCGTGCCCTTGCGCAGCGCCTTGCGGCACGTGGCGACGCGGTTTTTCTCATGGGTCTCGACGAGGCCGATCTCGCGCGCAGCGCCTCCGATCTGAAATCTCGAAGCGCGGGGCAAACGAGGCAAACGGGCCAAACAAGACAAGGCGGCGGTAACGTGGGCTATGCCGTGTGCAACCTTGAAAAGCCAGAAGGGTTCGTCGCGGCCCTCGACGCGGCCGATGCTGCGCTCAACAACTTCGATACCGTTATCGTCACGGCTGCCATGTACGCAACGCAAGAAGCGCTCGAGGCGGACATCGAGCTTACTCAGCGCTTGGTCACCGTGAATTACGCGAACACGGTGGTGTTTTGCGAGCATGTGCGAAAGCGTCTACTTTCGCGTGGGGGCGGCTGGCTCACGGTCTTCTCATCGGTTGCCGGTGATCGCGGTCGCAAGCCTGTGGGCATTTACGGCTCGAGCAAAGCAGGCATTGCCAGGTATCTCGAAGCGCTCGATCACAAGTATCACACGGGCGGCCTGTCAGTGCTCTGCGTGAAGCCGGGATTCGTCAAAACAGGGATGACCGCGGGCCTGAAACCACCGCCCTTTGCCGGTGATCCCGACCAGGTGGCAGACGACGTTTTGCGCGCGATGGATGCGCGCAAACCCATTCTCTACACGCCTCATGTCTGGGCGCTCGTGATGATGGGAATTCGGCATTTGCCACGCTTTGTAATGCGCAAAATCTCCTTCTGATCGCTTTCGAATCGTCACGACGACAACGTGGCAAAGGAGTGAAGTGCAATCTGCCTCTTGACGGAACCAACTTTGGCCATAATAGTTCGTACGCTAAATTTTTCTCCACGAGGGTTCTCATGTCCGATCTCCGCTTCGATGGGCGCGTCGCTATCGTCACCGGCGCTGGCAATGGCCTCGGTCGTTCGCACGCCCTGCTACTCGCATCCCATGGCTGCAAGGTCGTCGTCAACGATCTAGGCAGCAGCACCACCGGTGGTGGCAAATCGAGCGCTGCCGCCGATCAAGTCGTGGCCGACATCAAGGCGGCCGGCGGCGAGGCCATCGCGAATTACGATTCGGTCGAAGACGGCGCAAAAATCGTTCAGCAAGCGCTCGACACATGGAAGCGCATCGATATCGTCATCAACAATGCCGGAATCTTACGCGATACTTCATTTCAAAAGATGACCCAAGAAGATTGGGATCTCATCTACCGCGTGCACGTGCTCGGCAGCTTCCGTGTCACCAAGGCCGCGTGGGACCACATGCGCGATGCCGGCTACGGCCGCATCCTCTTCACCGCCAGCGCCGCCGGCATTTACGGCAACTTCGGTCAAGCCAACTACTCGTTCGCCAAGCTTGGCTTGCTTGGCTTCTCGAATACCCTCGCCATCGAGGGCAAAAAGAAAAACGTTCACTCGAACACGATTGCGCCCATCGCGGGCTCGCGCATGACCGAAACGGTGATGCCGAAAGAAATCGTCGACGCCCTCAAACCCGAATACGTCTCGCCGCTCGTCGCGTGGCTTTGCCACGAGCGCTGCGAAGAAACCGGCGGGTTGTTCGAGGTCGGCGGCGGCCTATTCACCAAGCTTCGTTGGGAGCGGACGGAAGGCAAAATCTTCAAGCTTGGTCGCCCCATACCACCCGAGCAAATCGAAAAAGCGTGGAATACAATCACGGACTTTTCCGCGGCGACACACCCCACCGACGTGGCCGCGTCGATGCAGCCAATTCTTGGTAATTTGCAATCGAAAAGCCTTGGCGGAAATGAGCTCATCGACCTCGACGTGGCGCTCGGTCACGAGTTTCCCCCGCAATATTCGAGCTACGACGAAAAAGATCTCGCGATTTACGCGCTCGGAGTTGGCGCCGGCGCCGACCCGTCCGACGCAGGCGAGCTGCAATACGTTTACGAGAACGCCGCCGATGGCTTCCATGCATTGCCCACGTTCGGTGTCGCGCCCGCGCTAAAACTCATTTTCGAGATGGCCAAGCGTGGGGAAACGGCGCCGGGTATGAATTACGGCATCGAGCGCGTTCTGCACGGCGAGCAATACACCGAACTCACGCGGCCTTTGCCGCTTAGCGCGAAACTTACACACAAAGCAAAGATTAAGAATATTTACGACAAGGGGCGAAATGCGATTGTGATCACGGAGATCCAGTCGTTCGATGAAGCCAACAACCTGCTCGTCACCAACGAGATTTCGACCTTCGTGCGCGGTGCGGGCGGCTGGGGTGGCGAGCGCGGGCCAGCCAGCGATATCAATGTTCCGCCGAATCGCGCGCCCGATGCCACCGTGACCGAGAAAATTGGCAATAACCAAGCTATTTTGTATCGGTTGTCAGGCGACATCAATCCGCTGCATGTCGACTCAAACTTTGCCAATGCCTTCGGCTTTGAAAAGCCTATTTTGCATGGACTCTGCACGTTTGGTTATGCTGCACGGCATGTGATCAAGCATTATTCGAAAAACGATCCGCGCTATTTCAAGAGCATCAAGGTTCGCTTTTCGGAAAGCGTATTCCCGGGCGAAACGCTCGTGACCGAAATGTGGAAAGAGAGCGACACACGCATCATTTTCCGCTGCAAAGTCAAAGAGCGCGACAAGGTTGTCATCTCGAACGCAGCCATTGAGCTCTATTCGGAGATTCCGAAACCTGCAGCAAAGAAAGCCGCTCCAGCACCAACAGCAGCGGCGGCCGCACCGGCACCCGCTGCTGGGCCAACACCTGCAGCCGCCGCGGGCTCCGAAGACGAAGCGTCAACCTCCGAGGCCTTCGCCGTGATTCGCGATCACGTCGAGCGCAATCCTGATCTCGCAAAGCAGATTGGTAAAACTTACCTTTTCCGGCTTTCCGAACCAAGTAGCGCTTGGTTGATCGATCTCAAAAATGGCGGCGGCGCTGTCACCGAGGCAACCGGCAGCGAGAAAGCGGATTGCACGCTCGATCTCACCGATGCCAACTTCCGCGACATGACTTCCGGCAAAGCCGACCCGCAGAAACTCTATTTCGGCGGCAAAATGAAGATTGCCGGCGATCTCATGGCTTCGCAGAAGCTATTGTTCTTGCAGAAAATCGATCGCGCGCGCGCCGTTGAAGTCGTGTTGAAACTTCGAGGTGCCAGCGGCGCGAGCAAGCCTGCAGCAGCAGCGGCCTCTTCAGCCGGGGGCGCCGCGGGCTCCGAAGACGAAGCGTCAACCTCCGAGGCCTTCGCCGTGATTCGCGATCACATCGAGCGCAATCCTGATCTCGCAAAGCAGATTGGTAAAACTTACCTTTTCCGGCTTTCCGAACCAAGTAGCGCTTGGATGATCGATCTCAAAAATGGCGGCGGCGCTGTCACCGAGGCAACCGGCAGCGAGAAGGCGGATTGCACGCTCGATCTGACCGATGCCAACTTCCGCGACATGACTGCTGGCAAAGCCGACGCGCAGAAGCTCTATTTCAGCGGCAAAATGAAGATCGCAGGCGATCTCATGGCTTCGCAGAAGCTACTCTTCCTACAGAAAATCGATCGCGCGCGCGGCGTCGAAGTCGTATTGAAACTTCGAGGTGCCAGCGGCGCGAGCGCGAGCAAGCCTACGCCGGCCTCTGCACCAGCGCAAACCAGTGCCCCGAAGGAGCCGAAGGCAAAGGCCATCGCCAAGGCGCTTGGTGAACGCATCGCAAAAGAGCCGAGTTTGATCAAAGAAATCGGCGCGGTCATCGCGCTCATCGTGACCTCGCCAGACTCGCGGTTCCTCGTTGACTTGAAAAATGGCAGCGGCTCCGTGAAAGAAGGCACGGGTGCGGCCGACATTACCCTCAAGCTCTCCGACGACGATCTGGAAGCGCTTGCGAAAGGCGAAAGCCTGCGCGATTTGTACCAACGCGGCCGCATTCGCATCGACGGAGACGCGAAATTCGCACGAAAACTCAACTTCTTCAAAGGGCTCATTTGAGAGCATGCTTTCCAGCCGTCGCGAGCGACGTGAGGCCAAGGCGGAACCGAGGAGCCCGCGTAAGCGTACTTTTCGTACGTGCGCAGGCACCGCAGGGACCAACGAAGGCATCGCGGCGCGTAGCAGGCTGGGAAACATGCTCGTGAGCCGACGGCCACGAACCCAAGGAGCATATCAATGAGTCGCAGAGTCAATGTCATTGGCGTCGGCATGACGAAATTCCAAAAGCCCGGCGCGAGCGACGATTACAACGTCATGGCGGTGAATGCATCCAAGGCTGCTCTCGCCGACGCGAAAATCCCATACGCCGAGGTCGAGGCCGCGTATTGCGGTTACGTCTATGGCGATTCCACCTGTGGCCAGCGCTCGGTCTACGAGCTCGGGCTTACCGGAATTCCCGTGTACAACGTGAACAACAACTGCGCAACGGGCTCCACGGCGCTCATGCTTGCCAAGCAGGCCATTGAAGGTGGCATTGCCGAATGCGTGCTCGCGCTCGGCTTCGAGAAAATGGAGAAAGGCGCTCTCGGTTCGAAGTTTTCCGATCGCACGAATCCGATGGAGTGGCAAGTCGGGGTTATGAGCAGAGTGCAAGACGTCAACCAAGCCCCGATCACCGCACAAATGTTTGGCGGCGCCGGTCGCGAATACCGCTTCAAATACGGCACCAAGCGCGAAACCTTCGCAAAGGTGAGCGAGAAGGCTCGAAAACACGCATCGAACAATCCTTATGCCCTCTTCAACCAAGTGCTCTCGGTCGAAGAGATTCTTGCCGCCGACGAAGTATTCGATCCCTTGACGCGCTACCAGTGCTGCCCACCCACGTGCGGCGCGGGAGCGGCCATTCTTTGCTCTGACGATTTCGCAAGAAAGCACGGCATTACGAAACCCGTTTGGATTGCCGCGCAAGCCATGACAACCGATTATCCATCGGCCTTCGAAGACTCGATGATCAAAATGATTGGCTATGACATGGCCAAGGCGTGCGCCAAAAAGGTGTATGACCAAGCCGGCCTTGGTCCGAAAGACGTGCAAGTCATCGAGCTTCACGATTGCTTTACGTCCAATGAAATTCTCACCTACGAGGCACTTGGGCTTTGCGACGAAGGCCAGGCCGAGAAATTCATCTGGGACGGCGACAACACCTACGGGGGCAAGTGGGTTACCAATCCTTCGGGCGGCCTTTTGTCGAAAGGCCACCCGCTCGGTGCCACCGGGCTTGCGCAATGCACAGAACTCGTGTGGCAGCTTCGCGGCACAGCTGGCAAGCGCCAAGTGCCGAACGCCAAGGTGGCTTTGCAGCACAATCTAGGCCTGGGCGGCGCGTGTGTCATTACCATGTACCGCGCTGATTAGACCGCCACGTAGGGGCGTATGGCCATACGCCCCTACGACCCACGCATATTGCGTAGGGGCGCCATTCATGGCGCCCGACCGCGGTATTAGGGCGCGATGAATCGCGCCCCTACGACCCATGAACCGCAAATAGCGTATATTGCCGTAGGGGCGCAGCATGCTGCGCCCCTACTGTTTTACGGCGGCTCTTGGAAACGCAACACCTGCCGCCACTCGGGTACCATGTTGTCGTCGGTGACCAGAAGGGCCGATTGCGTGCGCGCGAGAATGCTGTCGCCCGATTCGAGGCCGTCGTCGGTGGGCGGCTTTTCGATGCTATCGGCATAGGCAACGAGATCATCGAAGAACTTGCGTCCCTCTACCGTCGACTGGTCGATGGCCGGCTGGCCATCGATAGAATACTCGGCGAGTGTGCGCCGCCATCGATCTTTGTCGAACACAAATGGAGCATCGCTCACGGCAATGAAATTGTAAACGCGCATGGCATAAGGGAATATCGTTGCGGCTGTTTTCTGCACATCGGCAGACGAAGTGGTATTGAAATAGAATAGGCCGCCTGGCAACAGGTGCGCTCGCGCAAGCTCGAGAAACTCGGTGGACAAGAGATTCGTGGCATTCGCGCGCCAATGCCACGTTGTATTCATCACAATCACGTCGAATTGGTTGCCCGGGTGGCGGTGAAGCCAGCGGCGGCCATCGTCGATGACGATATCAACTTTCGGATCATGCAAAATGCCCGACACTTCGGGGTGACTGGCAATCAATTTCAAATACCCAGGATTAATCTCGACAATCGTAAGATGTTCGAGCCCCGGCAAGTGCTGGATGACCGTGGCCCACGAGCCTGAGGCAAGACCCACCATGAGAATGTGCTTCGGTGCGGGATGCATCGCGCCAATGGCGTAGGCTCGCATGATGCCATTGCGATCGTGGACGATCGACGTGTTGAAGCGCCCGTCGTAGGCGCCGCCGCCGTAAACCGTGCCATCCTCCGTCACAGTGATCACACCGCTCTTGTTTTCGATGATCTCGGCAAAAGCCACATCGCTATTGAAATCGCGTTTGTAGAGCAGCTTCTCGTAGATTCGATGGGTCACTCTTGGCGTGAGTCCTACAACCGCGAGTGCCGCCATGCCGACCGCGGCGAGCGCGCCAAGGCGCTGGTTGGCTTTGAGATCCGAAAATGCCACAAGAAGCGCAACGAGCAAAAGACCGATGGTTACAAGAATGGCGCTGATGCTTCCAATGGGCCAACGATCGAACATCACAAAGCCGGTTACGAGACTGCCGGCGCCCGATCCCATAATATTTGCAAGATACACATAGCTAAGCTTCTGCCCCGCACGATCGTCGGGCTTGATACCAAAGTGGCTAACGAGCGGAAGGATGGCACCGAGAAGCGCCGCGGCAAAAGCAACCGCGACCAGCGCTGGCGGCCAATCCCACCGCGAAGCCGACCAACCGAACGCTGGAACGACCAACCACGCCACAAGATTCGCAACGAACGCGAAAAGAGCAAGCGCGCGGAGCTGACGCGTGTCGCCAGACTTTGCTTCGTCTTTGCAAAACCGTCCACTCGCACGCGAGCCAATCGCGAGCCCGAAAAGATAGGCTGCAAGCAAAAGTCCGAAGGCGCTTGGCAGCCCCCAGCTTGCAAACGCGATCACGCGGTACCAAAGGATTTCATACGACAACGCGACAAAGCCGCTCACCGCGGCAACGAGTAGAGCGAGGCCGAAGCTCACGACTGCACCTCGTGCGCGACGTTTTTCGCAGCCATAGCGGTTACGCGCGCCAACGTTTTCTCGATCTCCGACAAGCGCACGGCACGGCGATGCGCAACGTAGGCGAGCAAACTCACCGTGACGTTGAGAAGCGCCGCAATGCGGACCGCGCCTTTTAGGCCCGCATGACCCAAGATGAAAAGCACGGACGCGGCGGACGCAAGCGCAGAGCCAAGCGTATTGACGAAGTAGAGTGTTCCCACGCTCTTGCCGACGTTGCCGCTCGACCGAACCAGATGTGCAACGAGCAACGGCAACGTGGCTCCCATGAGCAGCGTGGGAATCAGAATGAGAAGGAACGTCACCGCGAACGTTGCAAGCGCGCTCATGCCGAGGGTGACGTTGCCAACGGCGTAGAACACAGAGAGCGATACCGAACCGAAAAGCCCAATTGCGAACTCGATAATCGAGAATATGGCAAGAACAGGGCGGTTTCGATCCTTGGAAATGGCGCCGCCCGCGAGGCTTCCGAGGCCGAGGCCAAGCATGAATGCGGTCACCACCATGGTGACACTTTCTACGTTGATGCCGTAGATTGCATAAAGCGTCCGCTGCCAGACAACTTGATAAAGCAGCGCCGCAAAACCCGATAGCAAGAAAACAACGTAAACCGAAAACCTGCCAGCCATGTGCCGCCGACGCTACAACAGAGGCCGGATCGCGCTCAAGTTCGGAGCAACGCGCGGCCCGTCCTCCTGCTGCGAAGCCGCGTACGACAGCTCCTGGAGCCGTCGTGCGACTTGGATAAGCTCTGATAAGCTCTTGGCTGGCATTTGAATGACCACACATCGCCTATGGCGGCGCTCACTTGCGTTGAGCCCGAAATCCGTGGCTCACGCTCCGCTTCTATTCGAGAGCCACGGCCTTCGGGCTCAACGGAGCGCGACGTGTGCGCATCGCCTTGGATTTTCA
>WQZB01000070.1 GCA_009780955.1 Polyangiaceae bacterium
CGCCCCCACTTGCGCAAGGAATGGCTTTGCCGGTCGTGAACTGTTCCGGCGTAGGGCTTGTCCGTCGACTTTCCATCTTCGTTCTCACCTACTTCTCTCTGCCGGTCTCCCGGCGCTTCCCCAATCCGTAATCGTCCACTTCGCCGTGGCCTCGAAGACTCGGCCAGCTTCGCGGACGATTACACATAGGGTCGATTCTGTCCTTCACCCGGCGCCGGCCACCGTCATTTTGCCAACGCGAATCGTGGGCGATGCCGTTGCCGTGCGGAGATCCAAATCCGAACCGACGGCATCGATACGCTTGTAAAGCTCATCGACATTGAGCGATATCGTGACCTCACTTACTGGAAATGCCAATTCGCCATTTTCGATCCAATAGCCACTTGCACCGCGAGAGAAATCACCGGTCACGGCATTGAAACCAAAGCCCATCATCTCGGTAACGTACAGACCGCGCTTGGTGCCCTTGACGATGGCTTCGTTCGAATCGGCACCGGGCTCGATCATGAAGTTTGTGGTGCCGCACGACACACCGGCGGAACCACCACGCGATGCGTTGCCGGTGCTCTCGCGACCGAGCTTTCGCGCTGAATAACTGTCGCAGAGATAGCTACGAAGAATGCCCTTGTCGACCACGACGTTCTTGCGGCTTGCAAGCCCTTCGCCGTCGTACGGGCGTGATCCAGGTGCCCGCAGCAGGAGCGGATCGTCGCAAACGCTGACCAGCGAGCTTGCGATGACCGAGCCTTCGCGCCCGACAAGATAACTCGACTTGCGCCAGATGGCGCTGCCCAAGATGCACCCTGCAAGCATTCCAAGGATGGATCGCGCGGCGTCGGGATCGAAGACGACACTCACCTCGCACGTCGCGATGGAACGCGCACCAAGCTTTCGCAGCGTGCGCCTGGCCGCTTCTTCGCCAACGCTTTTCGGATCGTCGAGATCATCGAGGAAACGCCTCGCAGTCCAGTGCGATCCGCGACGCTTCTTGCCGCCTGCGTCGTCGGCAACGGGAACGACGCTCAGCGATTGGTAGGAGCCCTGATACGCACCGCGAAAACCGCTCGAAAGCACCAAGGCGGCACCGCCCGCCGTACGGCTGAACGTGGCGCCGTCGCTGTTCGTGATTCGCGGATCGAATTGCTCTGCGGCGCGTTCGCCAGCCTTTGCGATGGAAATCGCCGCGGAGGCATCGACTTGTCCGCCTTTGGGATCGAACAGATCGAGGTCTGGGGCCTTGCTTGGATCGGTCAAAAGCGTCGCGTTTGCAGGTCCTGCGAAGGGATCTTCTTGCGCGAGATCGGCGAGCTCGAGGGCGTCGCTAACGAACCGAGCAATGCCCGCTTCGGTGAGATCACTCGTTGATGTCGTGGCAACGTGCTTGCCCTTCATCACGCGAAGGCCCGCGGAGCGATGCTCGGCTTCTTCGATGAGCTCCGGCTCGCCCAGGCGCACGCGCGCCGAGAGTTCCCTTCCCGAGCGAACCATGCATTCTGCAACGGTCGCACCACCCTTGGTGGCCATGGCGACGACTCGCTCGCCAAGCCGAGCGAGCTCGGTCAGTTCCGCGTTCATGGCGCGCGAACATAGCACACCGCACCGCAGGCCCACCTCGAGCTCACCTCGGGTCTAACCAAGATGGGCGATGCAGTCGGCGATCTCCGGGAGCGAGAGGACCTTATGCGGAATGCCAGCCCGTACCACAGCGCCTGGCATGCCGTAGACCACCGCGGTCTCTTGCGACTCGGCAATAACGAGCCCGCCAGCATCACGGATCGCGCGCGCGCCGACAGCCCCATCGTCGCCCATGCCTGTGAGAATGATGCCAATGGCGCGCGTTCCCGCTGCTTGCGCGACGCTTTTGAGCAAGCGATCGGCGCTCGGCACGTAGCGGTCGTCCGGTCTCGGCGCAGTCACCGAGATGCGAAGTTCGGTACCGTTTTGGACGACCTCCATGCACCGCTGGCCAGGGCACACGAACCCCATGAGCCGGCCAACACGATCGCCATCCTCGGCTTCGCTCGTACGCACAACGCCTCGGCGGTCGAGGCGATCGGCGAAGGTGCGCGTGAACTTGTCAGGCATATGCTGCGCAACAACGATGGCAGCCGTGGACGTGCGCGGAACCTTGCTAAAGATCTCGAGGAGCGCAGACGGGCCGCCCGTGGAGCTCGCGATGGCAACAACGTAGTCGGGCGCGACGACAGCTACCGACGTACGAGCTGTCGGTACATCGGGCACGGTTGCGCGACCGTCGGTTGAAACTGGCCCACTGCCATGGCGACGCGCGGCTGCCACCGCAGACGCCGCGAGCCTCGGTGTGCTCCGAAGCTGCTGTACGAGCAGTACCTTTTGGGCGATTTGCTCGCGTAGGCTGGTTGCATCGAAGGCGATCTGCGCCGTCGGCTTTGCCACGAAATCCAGCGCGCCCAGCTCGAGCGCCTTAAAAATGTTTTCCCTCTGCGCATAGGAAGAAATGACAATGACTGGAATTGGCGTCCTCGACATCAAAATGCGCAAAAACGTAAAGCCGTCCATCCGCGGCATCTCGAGATCGAGCGTGATGACATCGGGCTTGAGGAGCGAGGCAAGCCTCAGTGCTTCCTCGCCGTCGGCCGCTTTGCCAACCACTGTAACCTCGGGAAACGTGGCAAACGTTTCGGCGATGTTGCGACGGTTGTAAGCCGAGTCGTCTACCACGAGAAGTCGTATGGGTTCTTTCGTCATCGCGTGACCGCATCTGCTGTGGCGACGATAGGCTTCCTGTAAACGAGGTCTTCCTTCAAATGCAAAAGCTCGAATGCTGTGGAGACATTCAACAGCGACTCGGCGTGCCCAAGCAAGAGCACGCCGCCGGGGTTCAGGCGTTCGTGGAGCATCTCGATGACTCGCCGTCGGCTTGATGCATCAAAGTAGATGAGAACGTTTCGACAGAAGATCACGTTGCACCGACTCACCAGGTGCATGCGCTCTTGGTCGAGAATGTTCATCTGTCCAAAATGGCAAAGCGCGCGCACCGCTGGAACCACACCGAATGCGCCCGTAAACGCGGCAGGAGTCGAAGACGTCGAATTGATCTCTGCATTTTTGCCTGCCGCCTTATCTACCGCCGCCTTATCTACTAAAATAAACCATTTGCGCTTTCTATCGTCTGGGGTCGCACGGAAAGAAGGGGAAGCATAAATCCCACGCCGCGCGGCGGCGATGCACCGCTTCGAGAGATCCGAACCAAAGATTCTCACGTCCCATCCGTCGAACAGCCCCGATTCGAGAACAAGAATCGCGATGGTGTATGCCTCTTCCCCTGTCGAGCACCCGGCGCTCCAAACGAACAACTGCCTTCTATTTTTCTGGGTTTGGAAAAGCATTGGTAAAACTTCTTCTTTGAAGGCCCGAAGCTGATAGTCCTCGCGAAAGAAGTAGGTTTCGTGCGTTGTCAAAAGCTCGGCGACTTCGTCCCATTCGTCGGCAAAAAGGCCATATTTGAGCATCTGATAGTAGTCGGAGAACGTCGCGATGCCTCGTGCTGCAAGCCTGCTTCGGAGTCGCCGCTCGAGCGACGTGCGAGACTCGGGTGCAAACCAAATGCCGAGTCGCTCGCTCACCAAATCGCGCAGCAACCGGTATTCGTCGATACCGAGCCGAGGCTCGCGCTCGGGGCCATGACATAGCCCGCCTGCCACGCCGGAACGCGAGCGCGCTCGCATCATCGTCCGCGGCCCACGCGATCTGCGCGATCTGCACGTACCGACAATGCTTCCATGATCGCGCTTCTTACGTAGGCGCTTGGCTCGCGATTGAGCCGCGAACGCAGCAGGCTGTCGGCTTCAACGCTTTCTTCTTGCCCAACGAGCTCCGCGGCGTAGCGTCGAACGACGTCTTCCGGGTGCTCGAGACAACGGCCGAGCGCCAAGAGGGCTCGTTCATCGCCGGTGCTCGACAGCTGCGCAAGAGCAACCTTCACGACTTCGTTGTCGGCGTGCGTCGTTGCATCCATGAGCGCATCAGCGCCTGCCAGCGATGCCTCGTCGGCACCAAAAGCACGAAGAGCCGAAGTAACCGATCCGATGACCTCGATGGCTGCTGTTGCTACGAAAGCGTTACGGGACTGAGCAAGCGGCTTGGCGGCTCCGAGCGCGCGCTCGGGATCGGCGTCGGCAAGTGCACGAAGCGTTGCTCCAAGGCGAATGGGATCATGCGTCGACGCCGCGAGCGACGCGAGCTCGTTGGCACGACCGAGACGGCCAAGCGCTCGGATCGCGGCTTGCGCGACCAGAGGCTCTTCGTCCGCAAGCGACAGCGACACGGCTGCTACTGCCTGCTGCCCGCCGACGGATGCGAATGCCTCGATAGCGCTTTGCCGAACCTGTGCATCACGATGTGTGAGCGCACCCTCGAGAAATTCTCTGTCGCTCGGGCATACTTTTTCGACGGCCGCGAGCGCGGCGAGCACAAGGGTTGCGACGAGCGCCGCGTCGCCTCGAGGATCGACATTTGCGACCAAGGTTCGAGCCTCGACCGGATTGCGCCGGGCAATCTCGCGAAGCGCACTTGCCGCTGCGAGAGACACGACTTTGTGCGATTCATCGTTCACAAGGCGCGCCACGGGCTCGAGGTCGATGGCGGCTCCGGCAATCGACAAGCTTTTCAACGCCGCGACAACGACTTGTTCGGACGCGTCAGAAAGCATTTCGCGCACCGCAGCAAGAGGCTCGGATGCTAGCCGTGCATTTTCGGCGGGTGGCTCGGACAGAGCGAGTTCGGGCAACATGGAGATCGTCGCGTCACGAAGCCGAGGCGCGGCCGAGCGCCCGGCCACCAGAAGAGGCGTAACCGCCTCGCGACCGAACCAGCGCAGTGCAACCTCGGCGTGCTCGGCCACATCGTCGTTCGCGAGTGCATCTGCAATCAGGGAAACGTCGTCCGGATCTTTCACGAGACCAAGGGCGAGGATTGCCGCGCGCCTGGTTGCAGCATTGGTATCGTCTCGCGCTAGGTCACGCAGGCGCGCATGCAGCTGAGGAGAAGAGTGCAGAGTCTTCTCCACGACATCGAGGTCAGGGCAGTCGCCCTTGCCCCATGTGCGTTCGATCCATCTCCCCAGCGTTGCAACGGCTTCGTGAGCGATCGCCCGATTCGGATCGCCAATGGCTTCGGCAAGTGCTCGCACGGCGCGCGGAGAGCGGCTCCCGCCAGCCGCACTGATCGCAACACGCCGAAGCAGCGGCTCTTCGAGCAGCGGCTCGAGGGAAGCCCACGGGATCTCGACGTCGAGTGCGCGAAGCGAGCTGAGCGCGGCAAGACGCAGCGGCATGCCCTCCACGCCGAGTGCGCCGATGAGCGCCGTAGCTGCTAGCGCCCTGGCGTCCTCGCCCGCAAGATGCGCCTGGCCTAGCCCCTCGGCAACGGCAACCACGACGTTCGGATCTTCGTCGGTGAGACCTCCCACGAGCGCGCGAATCCCGCCGAGCGTTGGAACGCGCGCCAAAACTTCGGCAGCAAGTTTGCGCCCATCCGCATCGAACCTGGCTAGTGCATCGACGGCCCACGGCACGGAGTCCGGACCGATGGAGACCAGGGCTTCCACAGCGGCGTTGCGCTGCCCAACACTCTCGCGCTGCCCAAGCGCCCGCACGAGAGTCGCGAGAACGGATGCTCGGGGGGTTACGTGAGACGCGACGCTCGCAGCTTCTTTGCGTACGCGCCAGTCTTCATCGCCAAGCGCTACGAGGAGCAGCTCGCACGAATCCGGAGCACGCAGCCGGACAATGTCCTGCGTCGCCAACCTGCGAATTTCGGGCTCGGCGTCGCCGAGCCGTTCATGAACGCTCGCACTTCGCATGGGTCATGTCATAGCCTTACTAGTACCGTTCGGCAGAAGTTCGGCTTCTCCTAGTGCCGCCTTTTCAACGGTCCCTCTCATGTCGATTGCAACCTGTGCCCGGCGGCGGCACTAGCTTCGACGATCGCCTGGAGCGAGCGCAAGTCGAGCACGAAAACGAGTTTGCCACCGTGTTCGGTTACGCCCTCGATGCCGCGAACGGCATCGCCATCGCCAAGCGATGGCGACGGCCGGACGGCCGCGTTGGCGATGCCAAACACCTCGGTTACCGAATCAACGGCAAGTGCGGCAAGACTTCTGCCCTCGGCTTCCGTACGCGTCGCACTCGCGACTGGCGCGGCGGACGCGAGGGGTACGATCGGCACACGGGCCACATCGACGATGATCCACTTGCTTCTGCGCGAGTCTTGGATCGGCGGCAGGCCAAAGCGATCGCGAAGGTCGACGACGGGCACCACATGCTCGCGAAACGACGCGACGCCACGCACCGACTTCGGCGCGAGTGGCAGCTCTGCGATCTCGAGCGGCCTGACGATCTCGCGGACAAGGTCGATACGCACCGCATACGTGGTCTCGCCAACGAGAAAGCTGACCATGTTTTTCGAGGAATCGTGACGCTGCCTGGGCATTGTTTCTCCGGACCGGAATCGAGTGGATCCATCAGCCCATCGAGGAAGAAAACAGGGGGGCAAGATCGAGCAGCATGAGCACGGTGCCTCCTAGAGGATGCCCAATGCCGATAATGTACGGTGGATGCTCCGATCCCATGACGGTGGGCGGCTCGATTTCGTGATCGGCCAAACGGTAAACCCCTAGCACCTCGTCAACAAGCAGACCAATCTGCTCGCCGCGCACGTCTACAAGCAAAATGCGGCTACGATTGTCGAAGGAAAAAGTGCGTGCGAGCTTGAAACGTTGCTTCAGATCCAAAACGGTGACGAGCCGCCCGCGCACGCTCATGACACCGACGATCTCAGGGCCCGAGCGCGGCACCTCGGTAATCGGCAAAGGCTTCAAGATCTCGGCGATGTTGCCGATCATGATCGCATAGGCCTCGGGCCAGAGCGAAAACGCGAGAACCTCCACGCGCTTGCCGAGCTCGCCCACTCGCCGTGAGATCGATTGTCCGTCGGGCATTCGCCTCACCCGCGCCACCAGAGACTTCATGAGAGAGTGTTTACCAGCCTGCTGCGCGCCGCGAATGCCTTCGTTGGTCCCTGCGGTGCCTGCGCACGTACCACAACGTACGCTTACGCGGGCTCCTCGGTCCCGCCTTGGCCTCACGTCGCTCGCGACGGCTGGTAAACACCCTCTGAGACGCTTCCAGGCAGCGAGCCGGCCACGGCCGAGGCGTCTGCAAAGCGCGCGTCGCGAGTGTCGCGAATATCCCGTGTGTCCGACGTGTTCGACAGGATCTCCGAGATAAGCGACGCCGCGTCGATGACGAGCCCAACGCGCTGACCATCGAGCTCGGTCGCCCCTGCGAAGCCACGCACCTTCTCGAGCGTTTTTCCCAGCGCTTTGATGACGATGTCTTGCTGGCCGATGAGCCTGTCGACCACGAACCCAACGCGGCGATCGGCAACCTTGGCAATCACGACATAGCCGCCGAGCTGGTTGGCCTTGTTGCCGGAGCGCACCGCGGACGGTGTGGGCATCGCTCCAAAGGCGTCGCTATTCCACACGCCGGGCCGAACGCCGTCGAGCTCGAACACCTTGTCGAGGCGCGCGAGCGGCAACGTGGCTCCACGCTGGTTCATGACTTCGCGCCCCTCGAAAGTTCGCACCTGTGTTTCGTCGAAAACAATGGCCTCTTCAACGCTGGCGAGCGGCATGCAGAAGGTACGGCCACACACTTCGACGAGCAGCGCACTGATGATCGCAAGGGTAATCGGCAGCACGATGGTCATCTTCGTGCCGATGCCAATCTCGCTCGCAATGTCGACGACGCCACCGAGCTTGCCAATGTTCGTGCGAACGACATCCATGCCGACGCCCCGGCCAGACAGGCTCGTTGCCTCGTTCCTCGTCGTGAAGCCGGGCTGAAAAACGAGGTTCAAGATTTCCCTTTCGTTGCTCTCCCGCGCCTCGGCATCGGTCAAGATGCCGCGGCGAACGGCAGTGGACACGATGAGCTGTGGGTCGATGCCTTTGCCGTCGTCTTCGACTTCGACAACGACGTGGTTTCCCTTTTGGAATGCATTGACTGCGATGGTGCCCACCGGCGGCTTTCCAACACGCATGCGCTCGTCGCGGTCTTCAATGCCGTGATCGATGGCGTTGCGAATCATGTGCATGAGCGGATCACTCAGCTCTTCGACGATAAGCTTGTCGATCTCCGTCTCAGCGCCCGTAATCACGAGGTTTACCTGCTTGTCGTACTCACGCGAAACTTGGCGAACGATGCGCGCGAGCTTGTCGAAGATTTGCCCGAGCGGAACCATGCGCACTTCGAGAATGCCATTCTGCATTTGTTCGAGGTGACGGTCGAACGAGCGATGAAGGCGGTGTAAATCCGTTGCAAGCTGCGATTGCCCGGGCTCGAGCCGCACGCGCTCGGCAAGACGCGCAACTTGCGAACGCACGATGGCAAGCGCACTGACGATATCCATCAGGGAGTCGAGCTTGCGAATGTCGACACGCACAGTTTGTGTCACGGATCGCAGAGTGAGCTCGCCGTCGGCCCTGGCTCTCTTGTCTGGATTCGTCGATGCTCGAACGCCATGGCTAAGATGGAAAGCGGCGTCCCCAAGCAAGTGCGCCGCGGGAGGGGCTGTAGGCGCTCGGTTGGAGTGGGCGTCGTCGATGTGCTCTTGAACGGACATCGGCGCGGCGTGTCCTTCCGCTGCCGCGGAAGGAGCCGAGAGTGTGACATCGCGATGGCGGACTTCTTCGATGACGATGTTCGACCCAGTGATGACCGACCGGAGCGTGCCGAGTGCCTCGCGACTGGCAACGAAAATCTCGAGCTCGACGCTCTCGGTGTCGCCGCCCTCGCCGGTCGGCAAGAACGTGATGATCTCGCCGAGCGGGCGCGTTTTGCTTTTGAGATCATCGAGCGACGAGTCGATGCTCGACAAGGGGAAGTGCACGCGCATTCGAAAGAGCGATAGCCCCAATTGCAGATTGGTCCGCAGCCGGTGCTCTTCGTATTCGGTGAGGACACCAAGGAGCCCTGGGTCGAGCTCGTATCGCGCGATGACGCTGCCGCCGCCTTCCCGCTGCTGAGAGACCTGCCCCAATGCGATGAGCAGCGCCTTGACCTCCGACGCGGGCTCGGGCGCATCTCCCTTTGCGGCGGCAAGAATGCGTGCGTAAAGCTCGACGGACTGAAAGAGCAGATCGAGCACCGGTGAGGTGAGCTCGATCCTACCGAGGCGTAGATCGTCGAGAAGGTTCTCGAGCTCGTGCGAGAGGCCGGACATCATCGCAGCGCCAAAGAGCCCAGAGAGCCCTTTCAACGTGTGCACCGCGCGGAAAACGTCGTTGACGAGTTCGGCGTCACTACCGCCGCGCCGGCTCACTTCGTCAAGCGAGAGCAGATCACGACTCAAACCATCGACGATCTCTTGAGCCTCGGAGAAAAACTCCTCGCGCGCCTTATCTCCCGCGTTCTCGCTCCGACCGCTGTTTGGATTTTCAGCCACCGGCGTGCTCGCAGCCAGCAAGCAGACACTTGCACGTCGACCGAAGGAGCTCGGGTTCGAAGGGTTTCGGCACAAAGGCATCGGCACCGAGCTCGAGTCCCCGCTCGATGTCGCGCTCGGTTGCTTGTGTGGAGATAATGACCAGGGGCGTTGCGCTGTAGGTTGCCGACGTGCGGATGAAGCGAATGAGTTCGAGCCCGTTTACGTCGGGCATGTTGATGTCCGTGATGACGAGATCATAGTGCGCGCGCGGCAGAAGACGCATTGCATCGAAGCCGCTCTGCGCCTCGTCGATTTCGAGCGGACCAATGACAGAAGCAAACACGCCGTCTTCGAGGATGGCGCGAACATAGGAGCGTGTCGATGCGGAGTCTTCGACAACGAGAATGCGGCGCACGAGACGAGCTTACCACCGGACCGACTCGCCACTGACTCGCCCTTTGTGCGATAGACGCGTCAAATCGAAAGATAGACCGCTTTCAAGTTGAAAGCGGTCTCGGCAAGAAAAAAAGCCTGCCAGCTAACCCGCACAACCTGGTACCCTATTTCTGTGCCGCTTGTGTCGCCGAATGCACCGCTACCCCCGCCCAGAACTGCAGCTGCACTCATCATTGGCAACGAGCTTCTTTCGGGTGAAGTGCAAGAAGCGAACGTCTATGTCCTTGCGAGAATGCTGCGCGGTGTTGGAGTCGAACTGCGCCGCGTAGTGATGATCCTCGACGCAGTCGACGACATCGCACGCGAGGTCGCCATGCTCGCGGGGTCACACGACTGGCTTGTCACGTCAGGCGGCGTTGGCCCGACCCACGACGATGTCACGGTTTCTGGCGTAGCAAAGGCTTTCGGCGTACGCGTGGTCGAAGATCCAATGCTCGCAGACCTGCTCCGCAAGCACTACAAAGAGCACTGCACCGACAACCACCTGCGCATGGCGCTCGTGCCGGAAGGCGCAACGCTCGAGTCAACCGACGAAGTTCGCTGGCCAACGATTCGCTTTCAGAACACATGGCTCATGCCTGGGGTCCCTGAAGTTTTCAGGATGAAGCTGCCAGTGGTCGCGCTTCGGCTCGGCCTCACCCCTACGGGCGCGATGCACAGCGAGTTGCGGATTAAGCAGATTGAATAGTTGCTTTTGTGACACAAAGGTCGCTACAGTATTCATCGCGGCTCCACGCCGGTTTATGCGCGCTCCGCCCATGTGGAAGCTGGTAATCGAGGACGACGAAGGGAAACGCACGGTCGTTCCGTTGACGCGTGACGATTATTCCATCGGGCGTCAAGAGGGGAACACCATCCGGCTAACCGAGAGAAACGTCTCGAGGGAGCATGGTCGTATCCATCGCACGCACACCAGCAGCAACGGCTCTACGCAAGCCAGCAAAGAGTCGTTTGTCGTGGAAGATAGGTCGAGCTACAACGGCGTCTTTGTCAACGGCCTGCGTGTCGCACATAAGCAAGAACTGCAGCACGGCGACCTGATCCAAATCGGTGACTACCACCTCATCTTGCAAGACGAGGAGGTCAAAGACACGGCTCCAGCAGTTGCGACGAACGCTGACATCACGGCAACCATGCCAACGGCAGGGGGTTTCCGCGGGCAAACTCTTACCGAGCGTCCAAGCCGCATCGTGGTACTTGCCGGGCCCAAACCAGGTGTCGAGTTCCCTCTCGACCGTGAGCGCTTAACCATAGGTCGCGCCGAAGACGCAACCATCTCGATTCAGCACAATTCGGTGTCGCGCCTGCATTGTGAAGTTCACGCGCTCGGCGACGGCCGCTTCGAGATCGTTGACAACGGCTCGGCCAATGGGGTGCGCGTCAACACGGTATTGTTACATCGCGCCATCATCGAAGCCGGCGACATCATCGAGATTGGTGATGTTCGACTCAAGTTCGTTGGTGCTGGCCAAGTCTTTGTTCACGGCCCAACGGAGAGCCAGCAGCTAAGAATCATCCGCGATCGCGAAACGCCAGTTTTGCCGCAGAAACGTGCTCGGCACGGCTACGCGCTGGCCGGCGCAGGCATTGCAGTTGTGATCGTTGTGGGTGCGTTGATGTCCGTCCATCTCGCCCGCTCGAAGAAACCCCACTCACCAACCACGGCCCCCACGACAACCCCCGGCCCTGAGTACTCGCTACTGATCGAGGCGAAACGAGCGTGTTCAGTCGACGACTGCGAGCTCCCACATTCGCAAATCACAACGCAGATCGCCCCCACATCGCCCTTGCGCCAGTCGCCCGACTACCAGCAAATTGAAGCCACTTGGGCCGACTCCATCCTTAAAAAAGCGCAGGCCGAGTCCGATCCATCGGCACGCCGCGCGCTGCTCGACCGCGTGGCAAACGCGGAAACAGTCGACAGCGCACGCCGCAAGATCGCAAGCGACCAGATCGCTACCACGAACACCATGAGTGCAATGAATGCCATGAGTGATGGAGCGACGCCGTCAAGCCAACAACCAAGCGTTGTTGCGACAGCGAATCTTGCGAATCCAGCGCGGCAACCTACCCAATCTACCAAGCGGGCCACAACGCCAACGCCAATCGACGCCGCCGTGCCACCGCGCCGCACACCTGCCGATGGTGCGACGCCTGTGCCGACGCCGAACGCTTCGGTAGCACCAAAAGCTTCAAACGATGCGCTCGAAAAAGCACGTCTTGCGGCTCTCGACGGCCGGCCCGGTGAAGTCCGCGCGCTGCTCGAAGCACGCGTGCACGGTGGTCATGCGTCGTCGGAAGAGGTCCGTCTCGTCCGTGGAGCGTGCAAAGAACTTGGCGACATGGCGTGCCTCGACGACATTAAAAAGAAGTATTAGGGCGACCACCCTGAGGGCGCGATGAATCGCGCCCCTACGAATTGCGTTTGATTGGATGTAGGGGCGCCATTTATGGCGCCCGATCGCGGCATAAAATGAGGGCGCGATGAATCGTGCCCCTATTTTTGCGTGAAGAATTGCCAAATAGCCAAAGCAGCGGCGGCTAGGACAACAACGGCCAGCATAATCCACAACATGCCGTCGTTTGTCTGCGGGACCGTCGCTTTTTCGAGCTCGCCGCCTTTGGTCTGTTTTGCTTCTTCGGCAGCCTTTTCTGCCGCTGCTTTCTCTGCAGCAGCCTTTTCCGCGGCAACCTTTTCTGCCGCGGCTTTCTCGGCAGCAACTTTTTCCGCCGCTGCTTTCTCAGCAGCCAGTTTGTCTGCGGCTGCTTTCTCTGCAGCAACTTTTTCCGCCGCTGCTTTCTCAGCAGCCAGTTTGTCTGCGGCTGCTTTCTCGGCGGCCAGTTTTTCTGCCGCTGCTTTTTCTGCGGCAGCCTTTTCTGCGGCGGCTTTTTCAGCGACGTCGGGAAGCTTCGATGTGGTTACCTTGGGCCTTTCCGGAAGCCGCGCGCTTTGCGGAGTTTGCGGAGGACGCGACGGCGCACCAACAACAGATGAAGGTGGCCTCGACAAGGGTTCGCGCGACGCCGCGGGCATTGCTGGCGCTGGTGGCCGCGTCGAGGCAGGGACGGCTGCGCGGGCCGCAGGTGGCGGAGCAGATATTGGGGCAGGTTTGGGCGGCGGAGCGGCGGCGGCTGCTATTGGCGCCCCTGCTGCAGCAGGCTCGGTGAGTGGCGTTGCCATAATCCAACGCTCGTAGGTGGGCAGCGACACTTTGCACTGGCCTACCGTAAGATCGAAGGGGCCTTGCGGAACCTTCCGCGCTGCGCCGAAAAGCGGAACAGGAAATCTACGATCGTTGGTTTCGGTAAGCTTGGCCGCGATCTCCTCGGCGAACTCCACATATTTCGTGGAGCCGTTGACAAGCTCCGAGAGCTCTTTTTCGAAGCGCTCGAGATTCACATCCGCAAGGCCAGATCCGTCGGCTGCTGCGCGCGGCAGCGCTGCTGCCAGTTCGACGTCTAGCTCACACACGCGGTTACGCGACAGCGCACGCAGAAGTCTGTCGACAAGGCCATCGAGAACCCTTTCGATTGCTGCGGTTTCTGCCCGGTCGCCGAGCATTGTACCTACGGCGGCCACGAGATCGCCCTCGCAGCGAATTGGGTCTTCGCCTCCTCCTTCTGCCAGGTAGTAGAAGCTACTTGTGACACGATCGACGCCGATCGTGTGAACGCGCAATCCCGCCTCGACAAGCTTCGGTATAAGCCTGTTCGAAACCGCTATGAGCGGGCTCTTTTGCGCTGCCTGCAACGCCAGCGGCATGCGCCCCTCTGGAATTTGCTCTTCCGGCGAGACAGCCTTTGCCGACTTTCGGATGTCGACAGTGAGATCGTCGCGCTGAATCACGGACACCTCGTGCGACCAGCCTAAAATTCCGTGAGGAATCAACCACCCGGCGGCCGGCCCAACATGAGCCACAACACGCCCGCGATTGTCTAGCCCTACGTATAAAGCGCCCGGCAAAACCAGAGGGGAACTCTGCATTTGGAGAGCGCCGAGGCTATCACGGAAGTCGCAAGCGAGGCCAGATTGCTGTAAACAGAGAAGCTCGGGCAATGATCGATAAGCTCGCGTGCACAATCATGCCCTATGCGTGGGGCTCGCACACGGCGATCGCCGAGCTTGTTGGTCGGGCCGCACCAGCCACACCAACACCAGGTGAGGGCCGCCCCGAGGCTGAACTCTGGATGGGAGATCATCCACTGGCTCCATCATCGGTCATGAGACAAGGCAAGCCGGTTTCGCTCGCTGACATCATTGCGACCAATCCGATGCGCGAACTTGGCGAGACGAATGTGCAAGCGTTCGGCGCCCGCTTGCCATTTCTACTAAAGGTGCTCGCCGCTGCGCAGCCATTGTCACTTCAGGCACACCCAAACCAAGCGCACGCAGAAGCAGGGTTCGATGACGAAGAACGACGAAGTATATCGCCTACTTCTGCGCATCGCAATTACAAGGATCGCTCGCACAAGCCCGAGCTACTCTGCGCGCTTGGCCCGTTCGACGCGCTCTTGGGCTTCCGCCCCATCAACGACACGCTTGCATTGTTCGACGCGCTCGACGTCGCGGAGCTAAAAAACGTGGCTTTGCCACTTCGCTCTGCTCGCAATGCGAGCAACGCGAACAACGATAGCGGCCTTTTGGCAACAGTTCAGGCAATCATGGCAACCCCTGCCGATGGCCGCGCGATCCTTGTTTCAAAAACCGTGGCAGCGTGTGCGCGCACTAGCGGCCTCGCAAAAGACGCCTTCACCAAAGAGCGCGCGTGGACAGCACGGCTTGCCGGGCTTTACCCGGACGACATCGGCGTTGTCATCGCTCTGCTGCTGAATCACGTGCACCTTGAATCAGGCGAGGCAATCTACCTTGGGCCTGGAAAGCTCCACGCCTACCTCGGCGGAGTCGGAGTCGAGATCATGGCAAGCTCTGACAATGTCCTGCGCGGCGGTCTCACGCCAAAGCACGTCGACGTCCCCGAGCTGCTACGCGTGCTCGACTTCACGGCTGGTCCGGTAACGAAGCTCGTAGCGCGTGCAGTCGACGAGGTCGAGCGCGTCTTTGACACGCCGGCGCGCGAATTTCGCTTGTCAACGTTGCGCTTGGGCCGCGCAAGCTGCGCGAAAAAGCGCCAAGTCACTCGCACTACATCCGGTCCGGAGATCCTGCTCTGCACCGAAGGCGCGGTCGATGTGCGCTCCAAGGCCGATGACGCTGTGCGGCTCGAGCGCGGTGCGTGCGCGTTCTTAGGAGCGTACACTGGCATTTACACCCTTGACGGTGAAGGCACGCTCTTTCGCGCAACGGTCAACGCATGAACATGCAACCTTACTACGGTCGTGTGGCCCTACGACCCAAACCCGAAGCCACCCGCCGCGCCGTTGGCGCTGTTCTTTACGTGCTCGGGATGCTCGCAGGGCTTTTCTTTCTTGTTGTTGTTTTCGTTGGCCCCATGCTGGCGTCGAAGCACCCCGATGCCGACATGAGCGCGATGCTCATCGGAGCGATCTTCGCTCTGCCTCCGCTCGCCGTATACTTGTGGATCCCCTGGATCATCGACCGTTACGATCCCGAGCCTTGGTGGTGCTTGCTGCTTGCCCTTTCATGGGGCGCCATCGCGGCGTGCGGATTCTCCGCACTCATTAATACCGGGGTACACGTCATTGGTAACGCAATTGGCGGGGCCGAATTCGGCGACGCGATTGGTGCATGCATCAGCGCGCCCATTGTCGAAGAATTCATGAAAGGCCTCGCCGTTTTCGGCGTGTTCTATTTTTTGCGGCGCGAGTTCGATGGCATCGTCGATGGCGTGATCTACGCGACGTTTGCGGCGCTTGGCTTCGCAGCCATAGAGAACATCATTTACTATGGCGCTGCCGCGAAAACAGAAATGCTCACACACAAGGACGGCATTCTTCTCGGCACCTTCGTTGTGCGCGGCATCCTCGCTCCGTGGGGGCACCCGCTCTACACATCGATGACGGGGATCGGTTTCGGCATTGCGCGCGAAACCAACAAAACATGGTTGAAGTGGCTTGCCCCAGCGGGCGGTTACTTGTTCGCGGTGTTATTGCATTCTACATGGAATACGGCAGCTCTGATCTCGAACGAGCTCGTCGCATTCATGCTGCCGCTTTGGTTCTTGTTCGTCCTCGCCTTTCTTGGCGTGCTCATATGGCTCGTCAGACGAAAAGGAAGAATCATCCGCGATCACCTCAAAGACGAAGTGCTCATGGGTCATCTCACGCCATGGGAGCTTGACCTGGTGACTTCGCCGGTGGCGCGGCTCCGCGCAACGTTTTCGTTCGGTGGCAGCGTGGGCAGGAAGTTCATCGACGTCGCGGCGCGGCTCGCACTCAGCAAATGGCACGCCAGGCGAGCTACGCAAGGGCGCAAGCTCACCATAAGTGCGGACTTGATCGTGCCTTTGCGCCAAGAGCTTCACATGCTCCGTGCAGCGGTATCGCGTGCACTCGGTCGACCGGTTCCGCTGCCGCGACCGTGGACAGCGCCGCCATCGCCGTATGCGGGCTGGCAGCCACCCGCACCGCAGGCAGCCTGGCCAGGTCAGGGGCCAAATTACGGGCCAGGTTACAGGCCGGTGCAAGCGCCGTGGCCGTACCGTCCCCCACGCCGTCCACCTTACTAATGCACATCTCTCCTGCCCTTGTGTACGCGATTGGCGCCGGCATCGGCGCAGCGATGGGCATTGGCTCCTTTCGCATCGCCGAAATTCTGTCTGCCCGGAGCGACATCACGCATCGTGCTGCAGGCTCTACTCGCACACGCGTGCTCCTCGTCGTCTTGCCCATGGTCACGGGGCTCGCACTCGCACACGCAATGCGTTCTTCTGGCAGTGCGCTTTTGCCGGAGACTGCGGCAAACTTCGCGCTCGATGTTTTTGCATGCGCCGCCCTTTTTGCGGCCGCGGCCGTTGACATCGAGCACATGATCTTGCCCAACGAGATAACGCTTGGAATCGCCGCCATTGGCCTTGTCACCTCGCCGTTCCGAAGCGTCGGCTTTCGGGGGGCATTGGTCGGTGCGATTTGCGCGGCAGTGCTGTCGATCGTTCCAGCTGCAATCTACAAGAAGATTCGAGGCCGAAGCGGCATCGGATTCGGCGACGCAAAACTCGTCGTTGCCTCTGGCGCGTGGCTCGGCACAACCGGAGCCTTCTTCGTTCTCTTTGCCGGTGCCATGCAGTCTACATTCGTTGCGCTCGCTGCACGCGCTCTCGGACGGTCTTTCCCGGTTCCCGAAAGCGTCAAGCTACAAATCGCAGAGTTGCGCGCACAAGCAGAAAAAGGAGACGCCGAGGCACTGGCGTTGCTTGCCGACGATCCAATGGCGTACGACGAAACGGGCCTGGCAACGACGCGGTTGCCGATGGGGCCGTTTCTTGTGCTTGCGTTCGTCGAGTTCCTCATCTTCCGGGAGTCCATTGAACGCTTTTTGATGCCTATGTAGGGGCGCGATTCATCGCGCCCTCGGGATCGGCGATTGGCCAATGGTATGGATTCCAAAATGCCGCGGTCGGGCGCCATGAATGGCGCCCCTACAACCGACAAAACGCACATTCGTAGGGGCGGCCGGCACCCACAAGGGGTGCCCCTACCCGATCTAACGACCCATGAGCGCATCGGCAAGCTGTGACAACAGCTGAATGTCATGCACATCGGTCTCGAGCTCGGCGACATGAACTATAGGCGTTCGCCCAACCCTTAGTGCTTGGATGTTGTGCATGTCGAGCGCGGCGAGGCGCACGGCGTCGGCGTGAGCCTGGACGATGCGCAGAGGGGCATCGTCGTCGAGCGCGAGCTCCCTGTCGGCAATGCCTTTTTTTGCATCTTCCTCGGTGATGCCAACTGCGGCTCGCTCTGGCGGCATGCGGACGCGATTGACCACGAATGCCCCGCGCGGCATGTTCGCCTCCTCGAGCCGACGCGCAAAATAAAGCACTTCTTGGATGCTGGGCGGCGAGGCGCTGGTAACGAGCACGAACGCGATCTCGGGCCCGCGCAAGGCCTGCTCGACGCGGCAAGCGCGCTCTTTGAAACCACCGAACAGATCGTTGAGCTCGACGATGAGCCCCGCCATTGCCTCGAGAAAGCCCCCGCCAGTGATGCGGCCCATGCCGCGCAAGATGGTTGCGGCGCTTTTTGCGAGGATGTTGAGCGAGAACTTTCCACCAGCTTGGAAGGCGTCGACGAACCACCGCATCGTGGCCGAGTCGAGCGCGGTGATCAGGCGCTCAGGAGCGTCGAGGAAGTCGAGCGCATTGGCCGTTGGCGGTGTGTCGAGCACGATGAGGTCGTAGCGAGAGTCGTCTTTGACGGCGACGAGCTTCTCCATAGCCATGTATTCCTGCGTGCCGGCAAGCGACGTAGATACGTATTGGTAAAGCTTGTTCGATAAAAGCTTATCGGCTTTGTCCTTCGTTGATGAGTACTTGATCACGAGCTCGTCGAAGGTGCGCTTGGTGTCGAGCATCATTGCCGTGAGGCTGCCCTCGAGCGGCACGCCAGCACTTGTGAAGCGATCCCGATCGATGGTGACAGCCTCGGATCGCATTTCACCGAGACCGAGACTTTCCGCGAGACGCTTTGCTGGGTCGATCGTGAGGCAGAGCACGCGTTTGCCCGCGCGCGCCGCCGCGACGCTGAGTGCTGCCGCTGTCGTCGTTTTGCCGACGCCACCCGCTCCCACCGTGACGATCACACGCCGCGATTCGATAAGCCGAGCGATCGGAGAAGAAGCCACGTTAGTGCCGGTCATTCGTCTCCGTCGTACTCGCCTTCCGCCAGGTTGTCGAAACGCGTGTATTGCTTGTCGAAGCGAACCCTTGCTGTACCCGTTGGACCATTGCGCTGCTTGGCGATAATGAGCTCGGCGACGTTCGGCTCGGTCGACTCTTCTTTGTTGTAATAGTCATCACGGTAAATAAAAACGACGTTGTCGGCATCTTGCTCGATGGCACCCGACTCGCGCAAATCGCTAATCATGGGGCGCTTGGATTTGTCGCCGCGCGTTTCAACCGCGCGATTGAGCTGCGAGAGCGCGATGACAGGCACCTCGAGCTCTTTGGCGAGAGCTTTGAGACCGCGCGAGATTTCCGAGATCTCTTGCTCGCGTGACGCCACACCGTCGCGGCCTTTCATGAGCTGAAGGTAGTCAACGATAACGCACCCAATCCTTTTGATTTTGCGCCCTTCGGCGTCGCGCACGTCGAAATCCGACTGAAGACGACGCACCTTTGCACGCAGTTCGAGAAGCGTGAGGCTTGGTGAGTCGTCGATCCAAATTGGCAAGCTGCCGAGAAAGCTAGCCGCTTGTGTGAGCTTGCTCCAATCCTGCCCGCTAAGGAATCCTGTACGCATTTTGCTCACGTCGACTTTCGCTTCGGAACACACCATGCGGTTGGCAAGTTGCTCACGAGGCATTTCGAGCGAAAAGACTACAGCGCCTACTCCCGATTCTTCCCATCGCTCGGTTGGATCGCCCTCGACTTCCCTGCCCTTCGGTGCAGCCACGTTCGTGGCAACGTTGAGAACGAAAGCGGTTTTTCCCATGCCTGGACGAGCCGCCACAATCGTGAGATCGCCTTCGTGCAGACCCGCAGTCATGCGGTCGAACCGGTCAAAGCCCGTGGGAATGCCCGTGATGCGATCCCCGCGAGCTACCGCGTCGCTCAAGCGCTTGAACGCCTTTTTCATGACGTCGAGAAGCTTTTCGGCGCTCTGTTTCGACGAGGCGCGTGAAATGTTGTAGATGGCCTGCTCGGCGCTATCGATGAAAGTTTGCGGATCGCCGTAGTCGACGTAACCTTGAGCCGTGACTTTCTGGCATGCGAGAATAAGCTGTCTGATTCGGTACTTTTCCTGGATGGTCAGGCCGTACGCGGCGACGTTCGCGACAACTGGAGCCGCGTTCAAGATCTCGGTCAGGTAGCCGGTGCCGCCGACTTGGGCGAGACGCTGCCGATCGCGCAACCAACTGCTGACTTGCAAAACGTCAACCGGGTGACCGCCAGCACGAAGCTCGAGACATGCTTCAAAAATTCGCCTGTGCGCCTCCGAGTAGAAAAACTCGGGCTTGAGTTCGACGACTTTATCGAGAGCAGACGGATCGAGCATGATTGCCGAGAGCACGGCGGCCTCTGCTTCGAGATCGTTCGGTGGAACCCGACCTTCGATTGGCGGAGGATTTTCCACGATCTGCACACGAGATCCGCGCATTCTTTCCACAGCCCAAGCCTCCAAATGCGTGACGCCCCGACCGCGAAAGCGATCAGGGCGTCATGAGCGACAACATTCACGTTGTCCTTTTCTGTACGTCAAGTCAATAGCGACTAGAGCGTGTTTACCAGCCGTCGCGAGCGCCGTGAGACAGCCGAACCCCTCGAAGGTTGCTCCCGTCGTCTTTTCGCCGATTTCCGTCGCATCGCTTCGTTGCTTCTCCTCAAGCTGCACAAGCAGCTCTCGTCGAAGCGCCTCGCTCTGCTCGGA
>WQZB01000071.1 GCA_009780955.1 Polyangiaceae bacterium
GTCCGGGGAAGTACGCCGTGCGCGACGTGGGCAGGCGGGCTTGATTGAGGGCATGAGGCACACGGCGGAATGGTGGTCGGAGCTGGTATTAGAGCTTGATGCGACGGGAGATTTGCATTCGGTCGCGCGTCGGCATGGGGTGAAGGCGGAGCACGTTGAAGTGGTGTAACCGTCCGGAGATGGACCTACCCGTCAAATCGCGACGCCGACGCGGCCTGCTTTGATACGTCGTAGTCCGCAGCGGCCGGGGGCGGCGGGTGCGTTTTTCCGGTTAGGTCGATTCTCGGACGGTTACGTTTCTCTCGTCCCTCGCCGAGATGTCGCCGAGCTATTCGCCTGGCTTGTCGAACGTGCTACCGAGTTGCTCGCTGACGATGCGAACGCGTCGGTCCATCACGGCGCCGACCGACTCGCCATAGAGCGTATGAAGGTGAAAGAGCTGCGGAAATCGGCTTTGCATGAGCCGATATCGCCCTAGCACTTCGGCCGGAGACGGCGGTGGCCGATCGGTTGCGATGAACGCATTTGGGGCGCGCATGGTTCCGAACCGAATCCGATATCCCTCGAGGAGCTTCGGTCGGGAACCAAGGGCTGTCTCCCAAGCCTCGTAGATCTCGCCGCCCAGAGGTCGGAGCGCCATCATCGCGCGGATCACGGTGTCCGATACTTTTCGCTGCTCGGTCCACTCACGAGACATCGACACCGTCTTCGTAAAGAGCCCTGCGGTGTCAAAGACTCGAACCCCCGTGTAGTAGCCGACGGCGCCGATGTCGCGCCCGGCAAACCAGCTGTCCGTAACGGGTTCCGCGCTTGTCTCGAGAACACCCCAACTCTGCGATATTTGGCCCATTTCGTACGGCCCCATCTTCGTCACGTGGGGAGGCTCGATGCGACGATAAGCGAGGATCGTGTCGCTGCACTTTTCGGCTGTTTTTGGCCGAATCCAAGACCCTCGCCGTTTCTCTTCGGGGCTATTTCGATTGTCGACGAGCACAAGATGGTAAGCGGCGTGCCCAAGGAGCGCGAGAACGGCGAGTGGGGCTAGTGGGCCTGCGCCGAAGGCCGGCTGCTTGTCGTTTTTGCGTTGTGCGAAGGCGTCGGCGAGGACGACCCAGCCGAGCGGAGAGAAGAGAGTGATCGGCAGCAAATGCCGAAGGCTCGGCATCCAGTCGAGGAGCACGGTGGCGGTGAAGTAGCTGCACGCGAGAATCGAAAGGGCAGGCGCCAAACACTTTCTTTTCCACCCAAACACGAAGAGCAATAAGGACCCGCCTATCCAGACGATGGCCTCGGTTGGTCCAACACCTTGGGACCAGAGAGCCGCGAGCCTTCCGATATCAAAAGAAACGTGACTCCCCTTAACGAAATACGTATTCGGAACGAAGTGACCGTAATAAAAGCGCCGAACGAGGAGCAGGAGGCCCAGAGCCGCGAGCGCGGGAATGCCGACCGTGGAGAGCTTGCGCGCGAGAGGTGCGAGCTCGCCCCGTGTCCGGACCACGATGAGCGGCGCGATCAGATTGACGCCCACGTAGAGCACCGATTCCGGCCGCGTCATCCCCAGCACGATGACGCTGGCGATGGCCCATCCGCGCGTCCGTAACGAGGGCTCTCGAACGTATGCGTCGATGGCGACCGGGCAAAGCGTCAGCGCCGCGAGATGCAGTGGAGTCTCGAGGCCAAGGACGGTCCAGTTGATGACGTAACTGTTCGCGGCGCAGAAAAGAGAAGGGACCCAAGCAAGCCAGCCCGTGATGCGGAAGCTACGGCTCGCGAGCGAATACAGTCCGTACTGGATACCTACGAGCGAGGTCAACGCGAGCAGCTTCGTCCACGTCACTCCATCGATACGAAGAAGAAATCCGACGCTCTGAAGCAACATCCAAAGAGGTCCGGAGTAACCCTCGACGCGCTCACCGACGTTGTAAACGGCTCCTCGCCCATGCGCGAGATTCTCGGCATAGCGCAGGGAGATGAAGAGATCGTCGACCACACGCGGGAAGTAATAGGCAACGTGGACGAGTGTTGAGATTGCAACGAGGGCCGCAAGACCATAGGTCACGCCAGCGCGCGATGTTCTCATTGGGGAGCGGCCGTCATGGGACGGCACAAAAGCCCGTTTGGACTCGGCCGGCAAGATCGGTGATAGGATGCCCACCGTGGAATCGGACGAACCGAACGACAGCGCGCCTCCAGAAAAAAGCTCACCGTTACGCATTCGGCCGAAAAACCCGGCGTCGCCGCGAATGATCTGGCTGGTGCGTGTCGTTCGCGTGCTTGGTGTTGCGCTCGGCGGCGTTGTCACGGTCGTGGGCGTCATGTCGCTAGTAGGAATTTTTACCGAAAATATTTGGGTGCGCCTTGGCGTGGCGCTCGTGTTGTCGATTGCGCTGCCTGCGCTGGCGGCCGACTTTTTTTTGAAGCGCATTGGCAAAGGCGGCAGTCTCGGGGTCGTGGCCGACACATTTGCGATTGTGCTGCTCGGGATCGCGATTGCGTTCGTTGCGGGTGAAGGAATTACGAAGGGGCCCATCACACGCGAGGGCGATCGCTACGCGCGCACGGGTTCGCGCGCAATGGCGCGCGTCACGTATTTCATCGCAGGGGTAACTCCCGCGTTCCCCGAGCACGGCGCGAGCGGCGCGCCACCAGCGGCACCTTCTGCACAGCCAGGGACCAAGTGACATGCGCTACCTTGGCTTTGTCCTCATCGTGATTTTGTCCGCGGTGCTCGTGTTTCTCCTCGTGACACGCACGCGCACAGCTTACAGTGTGCCCGCTGAAATCAGCCAAATGGCCCCAGCGCCCGATGCAGCCGCAGAGCAAGGCAGTGTCGTCGATGCGGGCGCGGGTTCAGGCGCTGACGCGATGGCGGACGTCGGCGCCGCCGATGCTGGTGCGGGAGGCACGCAAGCCGAAGGTCCTGTCGTCGATACGCATCCAGCGTATCCAGATGCCGCGGGCGACGCCGCAGCGTCAACGTTGCCTTCCCATCCGCTACGCGTGACAGCGCTTGGTTGGGAGCTCATTGCCGCGGGCGCAGCGGACACGATATCGAATCTCGACTTGATTGGCTCGCCGCTCGAACTCGCGCCTGAAACAACGCTCGAAGCCGTCTCCGCGCGCATGGCCCGCGGAGGGGCCGACTCCGCGGGGGCCGACGTTGCCGTGCTTCCGTTGCCTGCGTTCGTCGTTGTTTACGATCGCTTGCGGGCTCTGGACCTTCGCGCGTTTGCCGTGGTTGGTGTCTCGCGCGGGCGCGAAGAGCTGCACGCGGCTCAAGGCGCATGGCTCAAACCGCCAATCGGGAGCGACGAGGTGAAACTTGCGGCGACTGCATCATCGCCGGCAGGCGACTCGGCGGCGCGCATCACCGGCTCGGAGTCAGCCACGCTTCTCGGACTGTTTGCGCTCGATCTCCTCGGCGTGCCTCCATCGCGCGTGCGCTTGGTCACGCCTGGTTCCGAGGATGGCAGGGCTGCCCCCTTTGCCGCGATCACCAGAGGCACGGCCGACGCGCGCAGGCTGGTGCTTTCAACTGCAGATGCTTCGCGCCTCGTGCCTGTGCTCCTCGTAGCGCCTCGCGCTAAGCTCGAGTCCGACGCGGTCACAATGCGCAAGCTGGCCGTTGCCTGGCGGCGGGGGCTCGAGCGCGTCAGGCTCGATGCTTCCGGGGTTGCGCGCGAGTTTGCTGGAAAAAGCGGCCCGCCGCTCGCCCAAGGTGTTGGGGAAGCTCCCGACGCCGTCGCGCTCGTCGAGCGCTTCGGACGAATCGCGCCTGTTTCGATTGCCGACGAGCGCGCGTGGATAGGCCCGTCCGCGCGCGCGCCGTCATCCCTCGACACACTCATGCGGCGCACCTGGCAGCTTGCGCGCGGCGCAGGCCTTACGCCGGGCGCCGAGCCTGAGCCCTTGCCCATCGACGCGCGCGTTGCAACCGCGCTTGGTTCCGAGCCGTCCGCAGCATCACCAGCTCCGCCAACACCAACAGCACCCGAAAGCGGCGATTTTGCGCGTATACCCGCGAAGGCAACACCCCTCATCGTCTACCGCGCCGGAGCCGCGCCAGTCGCGACTGCCGACGCCGCAAGCGTTGCCGACGAGATTGGGTTTCTCGCCTCCGTTTTCGAGCGCGCCGTGTTTCGCGTGAAAGCCAAGGGCGGCGAGAAACAGGCGCGCGTCATTGCTGCGATGGTGCGCGATCGCTTCGACGTGCCGGCCGCGCGCCTTGCAACGGCGTCGGGCGAGCCGAAAACGGGAATTGCGTCGGTAGAAGTGCTTGCGGTGCCGTAGGTCTATTTCACGAGCGAAAGGCGCGGTCCTGCCCCAAACGACACAACGTGTCCGCTTTCTTCCGCAACGTACACGTCGCATCGCTCGTCGACCCGCAGCATGTCCGCAATCGCATCGCACGGTCCCACGGTGCCAATGTGTGTGCCGTCGCTCGGCCGGAAAATCTGCACGTCGGCATGCGGAACGAAGAGTGCGCCCGAGCGAAGCACTGGCTCGAGTCTGCGGGGCACGTCGGAGTCGACGCTGCTACCGAGCGAGTGGCGCCAGCGGACCGTGCCTTTGGCTGCGTCAACCCCTAGCACCTCGCCCGTGGGTGTGTTGCCGACGAGCAAGTCGTCGACGGCAAGCCATGATGTGCCAATGGGTGCAATCGGGTCGGTAAAAAAGTGCGGCTCTCCCGTGTCGCGGTTGAAAGCGGCAAGGCGAAGTCCGCGCCGATCGCGCACGGCAACAGCTACGGAAATCGAGGTGAGAAGTGCGGGACCTTCCACCGTGCAAGACGACGAGGGCAAAGGGGACTGCCATGCGCCATGGCCCGAGTACGGATCGAAGGAACAGATCCTTGCCGCGCTGCCCGCTCCTCCGGCAATGGCATAAAGCGCGTCGTGATCAATCGTTGGAACGCTGCGGAAGCGAAGCCTGTCACGCACGCGCCAAACAACGGCGCCAGTCTGCACGTCGACAGCGGTGAGAGCGCTGTCGCCCGACGCAACATAAAGAAGCTTGCCAACGCGCTTGAGCCGAAGTGCGCCCGCAAGGCCCTCGTGGAACGTTGCAACCGCGCTTGCTCTGCCGCTGCCGCTCCATGCGTAACGCCATCGGGCTTCGCCGCTCGTGAGATCGATGGCAACGAGATGCTTGTCGCCTTCAGTCACGATGAGCAACTTCGGCAACCCGGCGGCATTGACCACGGTGCCAGCGCATGGTCCTCCGGTGCGCGGCGCGATCCACGTGCGAAGCGTGACGTCGCCGGTCGTGAAATCGTGCAAAGCAATGGCGCCGTCAGGCGTCATGCGCGCAATGCCAGCAGGAGTGACGACGCTTACGGCGCGCGGAGTTGCTTTGCGCCAGAAAAGCTCGCCAGTCGATCGATCGAGGCAGAAGGTTTCAAAGGCTGCTCCGATAATGATTCGATCGCCGCAGAGGAATGTCGACCGAAGGTCGATGCCGGGAACGAGCGCGCTCCATCGCTTCGTGTAGCGTAGGCGTGTCGACGAAAGACTTTCGGTTTGGGGCTTGGTTCGCGCTTGGCTGACGAATGCGCGGTAGGTCTCGGGAGATGGGTTGATACGCGCATCCATACGGCGAACTTCGCGCAGCGCGTCGCCCACGGCGCGGAGATCACGACGCAACGCTGCGAGTCTCAGGTTTCCTCCTTGCGTGCGATCGCGGCGCACAAAAGCGCGAACCAGTGCGCGCCCAAAGGCGAGTGCGGCCTCGACGACGTCGAAGAGCGACAACTCGGGAAACGTCAACGTGAGACGTTGGCTCGTGAGCGTGAGCGACGAAGTCGGAATGTCATGGGCGCTCGATGCTCTGAGGCCAAGCATGACGCCGCCCGCTGAGGCGCGCAAAAACGAGGGTTGACCGCGTTCCCATGCACCAACGGCGCGCTTGGTGAGATCGAGCACGACTTGAGCGAAAAGAAATGGGTAAGCCTCGCCGAGGTCGACCGATCGCCCGCGGATTTCGGCGCGCATGCGACCGCGAACCAAAAGGGCGTGCAGGTCTGCGCGCTCGACGTTCGGCTCCAGCGCATGCGTTTCGGGACCAGGGGGGCCAGGGCGCATCACGAAGTCCACGGCGAACGAGATGGGGGCATCGCGGTCGATGTCGACGGTAACGGCTTGCGGAGGAGGGATCGTAAGCGTTACCTCGGGTGCCGAGGCTTGCGCGTCGAGCAGGGCGCGGCGGACGGCCGAGAGCTCGGTAGCGACGAGCGAGCCACCCTGATGACGACTTGCCGTTGTCGCAAGGGCGTCGATGACGCTCGCGCACATTTCGTCGAAAAGAACGCTCCTGTCGTAGACCAAAACCGTTGGATCGGCGCCTCCGCGATAGATGCTGAGCGTTGCTTCAGAGCCAAGGCGCTCTACGCAAAGTTCCCATGCGTCTTCATAGAAGCGCACGATGCGCTTGCCGCGCGGAGCGAGCACGAGCTCCGCGAGCGCCGATGCGAGATCTCGCAGCACGCACGAGGCATGACGTTCGGCAACACGCGCGGTGACGTTGGCTCCGTGGATGAACAAATCCAAGACCTCGTGCGGCTCTGCGCGGCGCCGGAACGTAGGCGCGGCTTTCATGGGGCGCACGCCTGAGCGGCGCACCTCGCCGTGAGTGCCATGGGTAAGGTGAGCAGGTAACTCGGGTTCGACGAAGATCTCAAAGCTTCGCATGTCGGTAAAACGGCGCAAATCTTAGAAACGAGCGCGCAATGAGTCGTACTTTTCGGCACAAAACGCCGGAGATTGGACAAGCGCTTACGCTACTGATAGCGGACCAGTGGACCAGGCATGGCAGAGCTCATGCGAGCGAAAAAATGCGCGGCTCGCTGAAAAGGGCGTGTCACACTCGGCGTGCTGTTGACGACGCTCCGTTGTCAGTGCCGTGATGCCATCGACGTCTTCGCCTACCCTCACGATCATCGGACCGGAACTTCGTGCGTCGCTCGTTGCGATGGTGCGCAGGCGCGTCCCAGAAAGCGACGCGGAAGATATCGTTCAAGCGGCTCTTGCCGAGGCTATCGAGTCGCCGCACGCGCCAACGGAAGTTCATGCGCTTCGCCGGTGGATATTCGGCGTTGCCAAGAACAAAATTGTTGATTTTTACCGCCGTCGCGGGCGCGAAACGTTCGACTTGCCCGATGTTCCCGATTCGCCCGCACCCCACGGCGAGGCAGATTTGCTGAGGTGGGCGCAGCGTCATCTGCCCGAAGGGCAAGATGCGCACATGACGCTCGACTGGATGCTACGCGAAGGCGACGGCGAGAAGCTCGAGTCCATTGCCGAGTCGGAGAAGGTCCCGGCGCCACGCGTGCGCAAGCGGGTGAGCCGATTGCGTAACCACTTCCGGGCCCATTGGGCGCGAGAAGTTGCGCTGCTTGCAGCGCTTGGTGTCGTCATTTCCGTCGTTGCGTTCCTTGTGCTGCGAAAGCACGACGACGAGCGAATCGCTCCTGTCATTGACGTGGATCCAAGCGCGCATCCGCCAAATCAACGTGAAGATCAGCGCCCAGATCAACGAGCCGCTGAAATGCGCGAGCGTGCACTTGCGATCTGCAACGAAGCGGCAAGCCTTTTGGGTGACGATGCTCAGAATGCGTGGCGCGCATGCATCGCGGAGCTCGACGAAGCCAAGCGCATCGGTCCTAATGGCGACAGCGATCCGACAATTGAGCGTGCACGCGCTGCAGCGGGCAAGGCCCTTGCGCCAGCGCCAACGGCGCCGCCAATGCCTACGCATTCCTCGGTGCCTGTACCTACGCCTACCTCGATGCCGCCACCCCAAAAGCGCCCGCAGAAGGCCACGGACTTCTCGTCCTCGCCGCCGCCAGCTCGCGGCAACAGCGGCGGGATCTCAAAATAACCCTGTAGGGGCGTATGGCCATACGCCCCTACGAATATGCGTTAGTGGCCGTGGCCGCCGCCGCGCGGCCCACGCGGGCCGCCCCGATCGCGATCACCGCCGCCACTGCGTGGACCTCGATCTCGATCGCCTCGGAAGCCACCGCGGTCGCGTGATTCGCGTGACGACGGAGCGGCGCTGTCGCGCGCGGCCATGAGGCGAGCCTTGGCTGCTTCGCCATCGGGACCCGTGGGCAGCGGCAAGAGCTCGCGGCGAGACAGACGGATTTTCCCGTCGCGGCTTACCTCGATGACCTTCACTTCGACTTCGTCGCCTTCCTTCATGATGTCGGTGACTCGTTCGACGCGACTGTGGGCCATTTCCGAAATGTGCAGCAGACCGTCGGTGCCCGGCAGGATTTCGACGAAGGCGCCAAAGTCGGTTACGCGCTGCACCGTGCCCTTGTAGATTGCACCTACTTCCGGCTCGGCCGTGATGCCCTTGATAATGTCGAGGGCTTTGCCGACTGCACCCGAGTCGCTCGAGGCGATGTTGACCGTGCCGTCGTCTTCGACGTCAATGGCAACGCCCGTTTGGTCGATGATTGCCTTGATGGTTTTGCCGCCCGGGCCGATCACGAGGCGGATCTGATCGGGCTTGACCTTGATGGTCGTGATGCGCGGCGCGTACTTCGACAGCTCGGTGCGCGGCGCATTCAAAACTTCGAGCATTTTGCCGAGGATGAACACGCGACCCTCACGCGCTTGGTCGAGCGCTTGGGTGAGAACGGTGCGCGACAGTCCGGCAATTTTTATGTCCATTTGGATGGCGGTGATCCCTTTCGAGGTGCCGCAAACTTTGAAATCCATGTCGCCGAGGTGGTCTTCATCGCCAAGGATGTCGCTCAGAATGGCCATGCGCGTGCCGTCGGAGATGAGGCCCATGGCAATGCCCGCAACGGGTGCCTTGATGGGAACCCCTGCATCCATCAACGAAAGCGTGCCACCGCACACCGCTGCCATCGACGAAGAGCCGTTCGACTCGAGTGTTTCGCTGACAACCCGTATCGTATAAGGGAATTTCTCGGTGTCGGGGATCATGCGTGCGATCGCGCGCTCGGCAAGAGCGCCGTGGCCGATTTCACGACGACCGGGACCGCGCACTGGCTTGGTTTCGCCAGTTGAAAACGGCGGGAAATTGTAATGAAGCATGAAGCGCTTCCAGCGCTCGCCGATGAGTGCGTCGATTTTTTGCTCGTCGGCGCTCGTACCGAGCGTGGTGGTAACGATGGCCTGCGTTTCGCCGCGCTGAAACAAGGCCGAACCATGCACGCGAGGCAGAAGCCCCACTTCCGCTGCAATGGGCCGAATGGTTGTCATGTCGCGGCCGTCGATGCGCTTGTTTTCGCCAAGGACGTATTCGCGAACAACATGGTATTTTCGCTCGTCGAATTCGGCTTTGATGAGTTTTTCGTGCTCGGCGAACTTTGCGGCACCGAGCGTGGAAGCCAATTCTTCTGCCATCGCGTTCTTGGCGAGTTTGTAGCTTTCGTAGCGTTTCTTTTTGTCTTTGATGAGCGACGCGGTGAGAATTGCTTTGTCGACCATACTAGGAATTTGGTCGGCAATTTCAGCGGGAAGCTTCTTCGGCTCGAACGGGCGCTTGGGTTTCCCGACTGCGGCGCGAATCTGCTCGATAAGGGCAAGAATGGGTTGCGCCGCGGTGTGCGCAAACATGAGGGCGTCGATGACGTCTTTCTCGCTCGCTTCGTTGGCGCCGCCTTCAACCATGACAATGGCGTCTTTGCTGCAGGCGACCACCATGTCGATGTCGGCTCGGGCTTGCTGCTCGAAAGTTGGGAAGATAACGAATTCGCCGTTTTCGCGCGCAACACGCACGCCAGCAAGCGGGCCGGCCCAGGGAATGTCCGAAATGTGGAGTGCGGCGCTTGCGCCGGTGAGCGACAGAACGTCAGTTGGGTTGATTTTGTCCGAAGACATGACCGTCGCGATGATCTGCGTGTCGTTCTTGAACCCCTCTGGGAACATGGGACGACACGGTCGATCCATGAGGCGACTCGTGAGGATTTCTTCGTCGCGCTGGCGACCTTCGCGCTTGAAGAAGCCGCCAGGGATTCTGCCTGCGGCAAATGTTTTTTCGATGTATTCGCAAGTGAGGGGGAAAAAATCGAGGCCTGGGCGCTCGTCGCCGCTGACGGCTGTGACGAGCACAACGCTCTCACCGTAAGAAACGAGGACAGCGCCATTGGCTTGCTTGGCAAGACGGCCTGTTTCGAGCGTGAGCGGACGGCCGTTAATCATGACGGATTCACGGACAAAAGACATGACGATAGCTCCTTGGTGCGATTTGCCGCGTGCGTGCGGCGAAACGCCGGGCGACTCGTTCGACGCCTTTAGGTCCTCGGTTCATCTTCACGAGCACGCGCAAACGCGTCTCGTCCGCGTGCGTTCGCATGCTCATGCGGATGAATCGAAGAGCAAAGGCGACAGGGTGTATCGATCCCGGTTTTGTTGATTGTAGGGGCGCGATTCATCGCGCCCTCGGATCGGCTAATGGAATGGATTCGAAAATGCGGTAGGGCGCCATGAATGGCGCCCCTACGTCATTTACGCAGATTTAGCGCTGCTACCACTTTGCGGTATCGGTCGAGGCCCGATTTCTTCAGATAGTTGAGTAGCCTTCGCCGCTTGGAAACCATCTTGAGAAGGCCACGACGCGAATGGTGGTCTTTGTCGTGGGTTTTGAAGTGTTCGGTGAGGTACGAGATGCGCTCAGTGAGCAGCGCGATCTGAACCTCAGGAGAGCCCGTGTCGGACTCGTGTGTACGGAACTTGTCGATGAGCTCCGCTTTCTTTTCGGGATGAAGAGGCATCTCTTGGAAACTCCAGAGCTGAAAGGTATTCCCCAGGGTGGCAAGAACCCGGATTGCTGAACCACCCCGAAAAACCCTCGTTTTATGCACCGTGAATTGGCATGAATTGGCGTGAAGAGCCGCGCTTCGGCGCGCGCGCACTATAGACTAAAGATTTTCAGTGTCAATTCGTTCGCCAGGCACGACTAGGACCGGCGTGTCGCATGCGGCGTGCGATCTGCACGATGTTCGAGCAGGCATCCTGAGTGCTTATCGGAGGGCATGCGTGGGGGGAAATCTGCGGCAGACGCGCCGCGCACGGTGCATGCGCGGCGTGCGGCTCATCTGCGGCGTTTGTCGATGCCATTTCTCGTGCTCGCTTCGAGTGCATGCATGCGCCCAGCGGCTGATGCGCACGCAGCAGCGAATGGATCGTGGGTTTACGAGGTTCTAGCCCCAGAGTCTGGATCGCGAACTGTGACCGTTGAGGCAACGTTCGTCAACGCGCGCACCGACCGAATCGGCATTGGGAAGGACGAGGCGAAGACCATTCACGATATGCGTGTACGCTCGCACGATGGCTACCAGGCGATCGCGCGCAGTGGCAGCGCATGGGTCGAACCGTCTTGCTCGCGCCGATGCACCGTGCGCTACCGAGTCGATCTTGGTGAGCTTGCTTCGGCATGCAACGACGATGTCGACTGCGCCCGCCGCGTTGGCGAGGCCACGCTTTCGCCGTCGCTCGCATGGTTGGTGCACCCGGTGCCGAGAACAGACGTACCGGTCGAGATCCACGTGAAGACCCCGAACGCGGAGCAATTTCTTTCGGGAATGGCGCAAAAAGGCGACAGTGGAAAAACGTTCGCCTTTCGCTCGTACGACCTCGACGAAGGCAGCTTTACGGCATTTGGACCGCTTCGTCGCTTTCGCGTCGACGTTCCGGGTGTGCACCCTGCACGCATCGATGTGGCGGTGGTGGGTAACCACGCGTTCGCCATGTCGGACGAGACGATGGGCTCATGGATACGACAATCCGCCGATGTCATCACGCCGCTTTTCGGCCGATTTCCTGTTGAGCGGAGCACGCTATTCATTGTTCCGGCGCAGGGTGAAAGCGAAGTGACTTTTGGCAAGGTGCTTTCTCTCGCTGGAGCGTCCATCGTGCTCGTGGTTGGCGACAAGATGACGGCGTCGGCAACACCGCAAGATTGGGTTCTTGTTCACGAGCTATTCCACCTTGGTTTCCCGACGTTCCGCGGGGAAGGCCGCTGGCTTGGGGAGGGGCTGGCAACGTACTACGAGCCGGTGCTGCGCGCCCGGGCGGGGTGGACGACAGACGCCGAGGTTTTCCGGCAGTTTGCGCGCAACATGCCGCGTGGTCTCGCGCCGCGTGGTTCGGCCGCGGGTCTGGCTCAACGAAGCGATCTTGACTCAATCTATTGGGGAGGAGCTCTATTCTGCTTCGCGGCGGATGTGCGCATTCGTGAACAATCGCACGGCAAGCATTCGCTTGACGACGTTGTTCGTGCCGCGCTTGCGCACGGAGGCGACGCGACGAAAGTGTGGACAGTGGCGGAGGTCGTGCGGCTCGGCGACGAGGTGACCCGCACGCGCGTGCTCAGTTCGATGTACGATCGCTATGCGGCTCGCGGCGAGCAAATCGATCTCGAGTCGCTTTTGTTGTCGCTTGGTGTCGAGCGTGGCGACGGCGCCGTCGACCTGGGCGACGACAAGCCCCTTGCGTGGGTTCGCAAAGGCATTGTCGGTTCGGGCAGCAGTGCGCTTGCAACCAAAACCGCCGAAAAGTAATCGAAAACATGCTCTAGAGCGTGTTTACCAGCCGTTGCGAGCGAATTGAGGCTAGGGCGGGCGCGAGGAGCCCGCGTAAGCGTACTTTTCGTACGTGCGCAGGCACCGCAGCGCCCAACCGACGCATCGATTCGCGCAGCAGGCTGGTAAACATGCTCTTAGGCGTACCTGTTCGGATGTATCGTAAGCGCGATGAGTCGGCCTTCGCTCGTCACACGGCTTGCGCGAATCGAGCGGATTGAGCAGCTTGCGGAAGCAAGATCCGAAACGCCTGCCACACCCGCTGCGTCGGCTGTGGCCCACGCGCCTGAACTGCCGTTCGCCGTCGAGCAAACACCTGAAGGCCCTTTGCATGTGCGTACGCTGCGTCTTTCGGGTGCGCATCAGGTGGGCCGCGCACCTGTAATGCCCGCGCGAAGCGCGTTGTCCGAACTTTTGGCGCTGCTCGCGCTCGATCCAGCGCTCGCATCGTGCCCGCTCGAAGGCGCCTTGTATCTCGATACAGAAACGACCGGCCTTGGCCCAGCTGCTGGCACCATTGCTTTTCTCGTGGGTCTCGCGTTTTGGGATGCCGATTCGCTCGTCGTCGAGCAACTCCTCGTTCGGCAGCTTGGCGAAGAAGCGCCCATGCTTGCTCGCGTGACCGACCGCATTCGCAGCTCCTCGATGCTCGTCACATTCAACGGCAAAAGCTTTGATATGCCGGTGCTTCGCACGCGCTTCGTCATGGCGAAATTGCCATTGCCGAGCGAGCTCCCACACCTCGATTTGCTCCACGTTGCGCGGCGCGTGCACAAAGCACGCAGTTTCGGCTTTCGCCTTGGTGCGCTCGAGCGTCATGTTCTTGGCTTTGTCCGCGAGAACGACGTTCCATCGAGTGAGGTAGGCGCGTACTACCTGCATTTTCTCCGTACCGGCGACGCGCGTGCGCTGACTTCGGTTGTCGAGCACAACGCGTTGGACGTCGTGTCGATGGTCGCGCTGGTGGGCTTGTACGGCGAGTCCCTCGAGGACACGGAGCTTGGCGCGATCGATCTCGTTGGTGTTGCGCGCACCCTCAAGCGAGCCGGGCTCATCGAGCGCGCCTACGAAGTTGCGAGCGTGGCGAGCGAGCGAGGCGGTGGCGCCGATGCCATTCGTGCGCGCGGCGAGATTGCCAAAGCACGCGGTGACAAGGCACGGGCAATGGCCGACTTCGAGTCGCTTGCAGAGCAAGTCGACGAACCGGCGATTCGCCTCGAGCTCGCCAAGCTCTACGAACACCACGCGAAAGACGCGGCGCGTGCGCTCGCAACGGCGCTCGCGGGCACGGGCGAAGTCGCTCCGCGATGGAAGCGCCGCACCGATCGGCTGCGCGCGAAGGTGGCGAAGGTGCACCACGCGAACCAGGTGCAGCGCAGCGAAGCCTTGCAAACAAGCTTTCGTTGTGTCGAAGAGGTCGCTCTGCAGGTTGCATCGAAAGAGCGAAAAAAGCATGCGCGAGAATTGTGATAAATCGCGCGGCGTGATCATGCCCGAAGGCTCTTCCCGTTCTTTTTATGATCCATCCGTTATCGAACCCAAGTGGCAGCGCTACTGGGAAACGCACAAAACCTTCCGCGCGGAGCGCTCGATGGATAGCGCGCAGCTGCTGCGCGAGAAGATGTACGTGCTCGACATGTTTCCGTATCCGTCGGGCGCAGGTTTGCACGTGGGCCACCCCGAAGGCTACACGGCGACCGACATCGTCTGCCGCTACAAGCGAATGCGCGGCTTCAATGTTCTTCACCCCATGGGTTGGGATGCTTTCGGCTTGCCGGCCGAACAGCATGCCATCAAAACCGGCACGCATCCGCGCACGACAACGCTGAAGAATATTGAAACCTTTCGCCGGCAGCTAAAAATGCTCGGGTTTAGTTTCGATTGGGATCGCGAGATCGACACGACCGATCCAAGTTATGTGCGTTGGACGCAGTGGATTTTCCTTCAGCTTTTCAAAAAAGGATTGGCGTTTCAGCAGTCGGACATGCCCGTCAATTGGTGCCCTGCGCTTGGCACCGTGCTCGCCAACGACGAAATCGTCGATGGCAGAAGCGAAGTGGGCGGCTTCCCGGTTCATAAGATAAAAATTCGCCAATGGTCGCTCAAGATTACCGCTTATGCCGACAAGCTTCTTGAAGGTCTTGAAAATCTTGATTGGCCCGAAACGAAGATCAAACAAGCCAACTGGATTGGTCGAAGCGAAGGCGCAACCGTCGACTTTGTCGTGGACGGTCATTCCGACTGCACCATTTCTGTGTTTACCACGCGCGTGGATACGCTTGCCGGCGCAACCTACGTCGTTGTGGCGCCCGAGCATCCGCTGGCGCATCGCGTGGCAACGAGCGAGCACGCGCAAGCTGTCCATGCGTACGTTGCCGAGGCGGCCAAGAAAAGCGATCTCGTCCGGTCGGATGCCACGCGCGACAAGACCGGAGTGCCCACCGGAGCTTGTGCCATCAACCCAATCAATGGCGACAAAATCCCTATTTGGGTTGCCGACTACGTTCTAGGCGGTTACGGCACGGGCGCCGTGATGGCGGTTCCGGCCCACGATGAGCGCGATCATGCTTTTGCCGTCAAATACAATCTTCCCATCGTTGCCGTGGTTGCCAAAAGCGATGGCACCGCGGTCGATGTTGCACAAGCCGCCTTTACCGACGACGGTGTGGCGAATGCCGAGGCTGCCGCACGGAGCCGCGCGCCCGTTGCCAAAGGAATGCCGAGCGAGCGCGTGCGGCGCGAGGTGACCGCCTGGCTTTCTTCGCAGGGCAAAGGCCAGTCGAAAGTGACCTACAGACTTCGTGATTGGGTTTTCTCGCGCCAGCGCTATTGGGGTGAGCCAATTCCTATTTATTTCCCGGTTCAGTGCGATGGCGATCCCCGCGTGCCGGGTGCAAATTATACCATTTTGTACGACGAGCCCGTTGCGCTCGACGAATCCGAGTTGCCGCTCGTGCTCCCCGACTTGGAAGACTTCAAGCCAGGAACCGATCCGGCAGGGCCGCTCGCGCGTGCGCTCAACTGGCGGTTTTTTCAGGCAAACGGGCAAAGCGGGCAAAGCGGAACAAAGTGGTATGCGCGCGAAACCAATACAATGCCTCAATGGGCTGGCTCGTGCTGGTACTATTTGCGATTCATTGACCCGCACAACCAGGCCGAGCCGTGGAGCCAACAGGCATACAAAACCTGGATGCCTGTCGACCTTTACGTGGGTGGCTCGGAGCACGCCGTGCTTCATCTTCTTTATGCGCGCTTTTGGCACAAAGTGCTATTCGATTTAGGGCTTGTTAAAGACCCCGAGCCTTTCAAAAAGCTTGTTCACCAAGGCCTGATTCTTGGCACTTCCTACCGGTATTTCACCGACGAGGCTGGCACGGCATACCCAGGCAATGCAAAGGTCACGCGGTCGGGTGATCCGCCGCAATGGGTGCTCGAAAACGGCATGAGCGGCATTGCGGTGGAAGAAAAATGGGCGAGCGAAGCCGAAGTGGAGGTCAAAGACAATCGGACCCTTCATAAAACGCATGGTGTTGAAGTCGTTATGGTTGCCGAGAAAATGAGCAAATCCCGCGGCAACGTGATCAATCCCGATGACATCGTGGAGGCGTATGGCGCCGATTCGCTTCGCCTTTACGAAATGTTCATGGGGCCATTGGAAGCGGTCAAGCCATGGCAATCGAGCGGCATCGAAGGCATGCGCCGATTCCTCGATCGAGTGTATAATGCATGCACCAACGTGACCGAAGACCTGGCTGATGACGAAACCCTGCGCCTTCTGCATAAAACCATCAAGAAGGTAACGGGCGACATCGAAGCCATGCGGTTCAATACGGCGATTAGCTCGCTCATGATTCTCGTCAAGCACCTTGGCGCACTGGGAAAAACCCCGCGCAAAGTGGCCACTGCATTCACGTTGCTCATCTCGCCGTTTGCGCCCCACCTTGGCGAAGAGCTCTGGGAAAGCCTCGGTTTTACCCAAACACTTGCGTACGAGCCTTGGCCGTCTTTCGAATCGGCGCTCGTGAAAGACGACGTCGTCGAGATTGGCGTGCAAGTCAATGGCAAGGCGCGCACAAGCCTTTCGATTGGTATTGATGCAAGCGAAGATGAAGCAAAAACAATGGCGCTGTCCGACCCAAAGATAGAAAAGATTCTTTCTGGCAAAACGATAAAGAAAGTCATTTACGTCAAAGGCCGCATTTTGAATCTCATTGTCGGATGAGCGGGCGCTCGGCCTCTGCGTTTTCCGCTCTCGCCGCGCTCATGCCCATGTTGGGGCTATCGGCGTGTGGTTATCGGCCCTTGTACGGTGGGGCCGCGGCAGGCGAAAAGTACGCTGTCGTGCTCGCAAGCTCGAAAATCCCAGATGCGATAGCTGCCGACGAAGTCCTTGCAGGTGTTCGCGAGGAGTTCGCGCGGCGTGGTGCGCTCGCTGCTGGAGATGGGTTTCCGCATTGCGAGGTCGAAGTCTTGCGCGCCGACGAAGACAGCGATGCCATTGCGGCCGTGCCGAATGCCGACGGGCGCTTGATTCCAATGAGCCGCGCCACGCGTGTGAGCATTGTCGCGCGCGCGTGGGTTGTGTGGAACCCTCAATCCCCAATAGAGCGCGACACCGGCGACATGCGCGCTTTCGAAACCGTTGCCACGGCAGCCGATGTGCGCGCGGCTGTTTTTCAGCATGACGATGCCAGGAGGGCGGCCGGCCGTCGCGTGGGTCGAATTCTTGGCGCAAGGATTTTAGGCTTGCCTGCTGTTAGCGAGGATTAGAGCGGCGCTCTCAGTCGGGCCTCTTTTCGGCCTCCTTGCGGCCGTTCACGAATGTTCCAACGAGAGCAACGAGGTTAATCGAGCCTAAAACGGTTGCAGACCACGGATGTCCCTCATGTCCGAGGAGCGCCACGACGCCAAAGGCAATGCTCGTAACGGCAAACCCAAGCCACTGGCCTCGTGACGCACGAGCGATTTCGGCCGTAACAGTTTGTTTTTCCAGTTCGCTGCGATGCTTCGCCTGAACTTCAACCATCTGCAGAAGGCGAGACGGAAACGTAGGATCGATTTCCTTGTACGCGAGCATCGTCTCCGGTGAGTCGAGCGCCCCAAGATGGAGCTGCGCCTGGGCGCGAATGAGGCGTTTGTCTCCATCAGTCGCGTCGTCTACTTGGATGGATGCTGACTTCACCTGCCTTGTCGATTCAGGCAAGAGTGCGCCACGCGATCTGGAGATCTTTCTTCACGGCGGCCCAGTCATCGCCAACCGTTGTGCGATCATACTGCGCGGTAGAACTTCCAACCATGCGCGGCCCAAGGACGCCCATAATGTCGAGAACGCTTGCGAAGCCTAGCCAAAACGACGAGCGAAATATGCGGATCGTTGGGAGCTTGACCATCGAGGTGAACACTAGCTCACTTCGTTGACGCCGGCCACCGTGGGTTGATTCTCGGGGGCTCCCGATCTCATCGTCGTCTCCCAGTCACGGCTGCCACCCGTGCTGTATCCGCGGCAAATTTTCGCTGTCGATTTTTCGTTTTTGACGCAACCAAAGTGCGACAAAGGTCGAAGAGGTTTTTATGCCTAAGTCATACATACCCGTTTCATTGTTGTGTTTAATCGGTTGCAGTTCATCCTTCGGAACCGCAGAAAACCCATCGGCTGACGCCGGAACCTCTTCCGCTGACGCGGGGGGGGGGCGACGCCGGTGCTGACGCGGAGCCTGAAGCCCCGCAGGTAGTCACGCCGCCTCCTCCTGATGCTGAGCTGAACGAAAAGTATGGCATTTTCGTTTCGCTTGACGGCACGCCCAATGGCGACGGCACGCGGGCAAGTCCGCTTTCGTCAATTCAAGCGGCCATCGTAAAAGCCACGCCATCTGGCAAGCACGTTTACGTTTGCAAAGGTACATACAAAGAAGCGCTCACACTGGAAAATGGCATTTCAGTGATTGGCGGCTACAATTGCACAGGCAATTGGGCCATCGATCAAGGTGGCCGCTCGCGCATTGAATCGCCAACAATCCCGGCGATTCGTGCGAACAACATTGCTGTTGCCACAAGCTTTATGGGTTTTGACGTGGTCGCACCGGATGCGGCGGGTAATGATGTATCATCAATGTCGTCAATTGGTCTTATTGCGCAAAACGCAAGTTTCTTGACGATTGCCAATGGCAGCATCACGGCTGGCAAAGGTGCTGACGGCGCGGCGGGGATTACACCGGCGGATGCGGTGATTGACGCGGAGCTAGCAAAGGGAGGTGACGGAGCGGTTTCCGTAACCACCACTACAGACAGCAGCAACGTTAGGTCAACCTGGACCGGTGGCAAGGGTGGCAATAGCTCGTGTGGCGCCGATGCTGGTGGAAACGGAGGAACAAGCGGATTTTTCGAATGTTATACTGACAGCATATGGCGTTACTATTGGACTGGCATTGCCCCAGGCGTTTATGGTCCTATAGCCGTTGGTACGCCAGCCGATGCTGGCGTGGCAGGACTAGCAGGAACCGATGGAGTGTCCGCCATGATTGGCACGGTGACAGTCGACGGCTATGTCACGGCGGATGGAACGGCGGGCAGCAACGGCAATCTCGGGCACGGGGGCAGCGGAGGAACGGCCGAGGCCGCCAAAGTGGCGGTTGGACAGTCATGTTCGCCCCCGACGGACGCATACTACCATAGCGGCACGGGAGCAGGTGGTGGTGCCGGTGGTTGTGCCGGACAGGCCGGCACGCCGGGCAAAGGCGGCGGCGCAAGCATCGCAGCGCTTCTGTCGGCAAGCGACGGGCTGACGTTCGACGCGGCCCTGGTGTTTGCCGGCCAAGGAGGTGCTGGTGGCAAAGGTAGTCTTGGCGGCTCGCCATCACTTGGCGGTGCTGCCGGTACAACGGCTGCAGGCGCGGGCCCAGCGCAACCTGGTGGGCGCGGTGGCCGCCCCGGCATCAGCGGAAGCGGCGCGGGCGGCCCCAGCATCGGCATTGCTCATACCGGCGGCAAGCCCAATCTCATAAACGGCACGATTGCAAAATCCGGCGGTTTTGGTGCAGGCGTGCCTTCAGATCAGAGAACATTCCAAAACATATGGGACACAACCAAGAATGTGACTTGGACGCTTCCAGCATCGGCCCCGGGTATTGCGAAAGATATGTATTCGTTTTGAGAAACATTCGTAGGGGCGTATGGCCATACGCCCCTACGCGATTGACCAACCGTATGGATTCCAATGCGGCGGTCGGGGGCGCCATAAATGGCGCCCCTACGGGCCCCCAACACCCCGTTGATTGTCGGGATGGCGATGATCCCATACGCGTGGACGTTGTTGGTTGGTAGGGGCGCGATTCATCGCGCCCGAATATGTCGCGCCCCCACGCGCCCCTGTCTCGGACACCCCAAATTCTGTCCGCGACAGGTGGCGGCGAACGCATTCCCCAATTTTTCCGGCAAATCATGGCATGCGGCAATTGGCGCGCGATGTGCTGTGGGATGGGCAGCAACCAATGCTAGACTCCACAATCATGCATCATGGCGCGCGCGAATGGCATCATCGTGGTTTACACCATAGTGTTAATCGGCTGCCGCGGGATTGGCATGGCTGGGAGCTGTCCGAGGAGACCATGCCCGAAGCCCCTGATCACGCCAAAGCCATCAACCTGATAGAAGCCATTCTCGCCTGGTGGGCGCGCTCGCAACCGAATACCCAAGTGGAACACAACATAGGCATTCGCTGGGATGAAGAGCAC
>WQZB01000072.1 GCA_009780955.1 Polyangiaceae bacterium
CAGGTTCTTCTTGCTCTGTACCTTTACCAACGCCGCCGTCAGCGTCGTCTTGCCGTGATCGATGTGTCCTATCGTCCCTACGTTCACGTGCGGCTTGGTTCGCGCGAATTTCTCTTTGGCCATGATTCTCTCCGTAACTAGTCCGGATACCGCACTCGGAATCCGGCAAAATGAACAGCGGTGGATGATTAATTGCCTGTGCCCTTGACCTTCGCGACAATCTCGTCTTGAGCTGCCGTGGGGACAGGGGCGTAATGCGAAAAATGCAGCGACGAGGTTGCACGGCCTTGCGTAAGCGAACGCAGGTCCGTCACGTAGCCAAACATCGCGGCCAGTGGAACCTCCGAATCGATCACTTGCGCATTGCCACGCTGGCTCATGCCAAGGATCTTCCCGCGGCGTGAGTTGAGATCGCCAATCACGTCGCCCATGTATTGTTCAGGAACGACGACCTCATTTTTGAAAACTGGTTCGAGCAAGTGAAGGCCGGCACGCTTTGCACCGTCTTGGAAGCAAAGCGAAGCGGCAATTTCGAATGCCGCTGCGCTCGAATCAACGTCGTGATAACTGCCATCGTACAAGCGGCATTTCATGTCGACAAGAGGGTAACCCGCAAGAACCCCGCGCTGCATGGCCTCGCGAACGCCCTTTTCAATCGCCGGAATGAATTCTTTCGGAATTGTGCCGCCCACGATGTCATTGGCAAACTCAAAGCCCTTGCCGCGCTCGCCCGGCTCGATTTCCATGAGAACATGGCCGTATTGCCCGTGGCCGCCCGTTTGCTTGGCGTATTTGTACTCGCAAGCGACCTTCTTGCTGATGGCTTCGCGATAGGCGACTTCGGGCTTGCCAACGTTCGATTCGACTTTGAACTCGCGACGAAGGCGATCGCAGATGATGTCGAGGTGCAACTCGCCCATGCCGCTGATGATGGTTTGGCCCGACTCTTCGTCCGTGTGCATTCGAAAGGATGGATCTTCGGCCGCCAGCTTTTGCAAACCGATGCCAAGCTTTTCAACGTCGGTCTTGGTTTTCGGCTCGATGGCGATCGAAATGACGGGTTCGGGGAACACCATCTTTTCTAAGACAATGGGGTGTTTCTCATCGCAAAGCGTATCGCCGGTGCGCGTGTCTTTCAGACCCACCGCCGCATAAATGTTGCCGGCATCGGCTTCGGTCAGCTCTTCGCGCTTGTTGGCATGCATGCGAAGAATGCGGCCGATGCGCTCACGCTTTCCGCGCGTGGAATTCATAACCATCGTGCCGCTCAAAATCGTGCCGGAGTAGACGCGGAAAAAGGTTAGGTTGCCGTGCGGATCGTTGATGATCTTGAAGGCGTAACCGGCGAACGGCGCCTTGTCGTCGGCTTGGCGCTCTTCTTCCTTGTTCGTGTCGGGGTTGGCGCCTCGAACAGGCGGAATGTCGAGCGGCGACGGCAGGTAGTTGACGACCGCGTCGAGAAGGAGCTGAACGCCTTTGTTCTTGAACGCCGAGCCGCAAAGAACGGGAAAAAACTTGAACTGTGTGCAGCCAGTTCGAAGCGCGGCAACAATCTCGCTTTCGGTGATTTCGCTCGTTTTGCCATCCATGTACTTTGCCATGACAGCGTCGTCGACGTCGGCGCAGGCCTCGATCATCTTCTCGCGCTGGAGCAAGCAAGTGGGCAGAAGGTCGGCAGGCACGTCTTGCCAGACGTACTTTTGACCCTTCGACTCTTCGTCGAAAACGGCCGCTTTCATTTTGATGAGATCGACGACTCCCTTGTGCTGATCTTCTTGGCCCAGCGGCCACTGAATCGGCACCGGCACAACACCGAGACGCGCTTTGATCGAATCGATGTTCATCTCGAAATCCGCGCCAAGCTTGTCCATTTTGTTGACGAACACGATGCGCGGAACGTGGAATTTGTCGGCTTGGCGCCACACGGTTTCGGTCTGCGGCTCAACGCCATTGCCGCCGTCGAGAACCGCAACCGCACCGTCGAGCACACGAAGCGAGCGCTCGACTTCGATCGTGAAGTCAACGTGGCCGGGCGTGTCGATGATGTTGATGCGGTGGCGAACGCCGGCATGCGGGCCCTCGGCAGGCTGCCAAAAGCAGTTCGTGGCCGCCGAAGTGATGGTAATGCCGCGCTCTTGCTCTTGGACCATGTAATCCATGGTCGCGGCGCCCTCGTGAACCTCGCCAATCTTGTAGTTTACACCCGTGTAGTACAAAACGCGCTCAGTCGTCGTTGTTTTTCCCGCGTCAATGTGGGCCATAATGCCGATGTTGCGCGTTCTCTCGAGCGAGTATTCGCGGACCACGTGTGCTTCTCCGTTGAGAATCCGTTGAGATTGGGACGTTGCTAAGGAACATGAGCAGGTGCAGAATGCACGAAACCCTCCCTGGCCCATCCGCTGCCATTTTCAGCGGACCCGGAATGTCCGGGAAGTCCAGAGAGGGTGTCGAGGTACCGCTTCAGCTTTCGTTATGCCTCTCCGTGGGGTGGCATGCTGGGGTAACTCGATCCTTATGTTGCCTTATGCATTTCGCGTTCTATAAAACCGCCGAAGGTTTGGATGGAAACTCCACGAGCGACCGTCGCCCGGTGGGAAGGCGCGCTTTTTACCAACGTTACGCATATTGTCAAGGCAAGCCCGCGTCGTGAATCATCCGGGTTAGATTGCGCTGCACCATGACGCGGCGCGATCTAAAGGCGCATGACCTCGTAGCGCCTCTCATCATTGCGCTGGTGCCGCTGTTCTGGGTAGTCGACGCCACGGCCCGCTCGTCGCTCACCACGCTTGGTCGCGATCAAGGCATCTTCCAGTACGTCGCGTGGGCCGTTGGAAACGGCGAGGTCGACTACCGCGATGTGCGCGACGTCAACGGCCCGCTCATTCATTTGGTCCACTTCGTCATGCTCCGCCTCGGCGGCAGCGACGAGCACCGTTTCCACGTGATGGACCTCTGGATGACCGGAGTCACGTTCGCGTTCACCGGCGCATGCATTCCAGGCATACTTCGGCGCAACGTGAGTGCGGCCCTTCGCGCTGCATGGGCGGCCGCCGCGTGGGTTGTGCTCTCGGCGCAGTATCAGCTTTATACGTATTGGAACCAAGCGCAGCGCGAAAGCTTCTGCGATTGGTTTCTTCTGCCAAGCCTTGGGTTGTCCATTCTTCATGCCGCAAAAACAAAGCGCCTGGAAGCCTTGCGCCTCGTTGCCATCGCGGCGCTCTCCACGGTCACGTGGTTTGGCAAGCCCACGTTTGTACTCTTCACGATGGTACAAGTGTGCGTTTTGCTCTTCGATCGTCAGAGCGCGCTCTGTGTCCGCACCCGCGCTCTGATGTTACTTGTCGGCGGCGCACTCGGCTCGGTCGTCCCGCTCGCGTACCTGCTTCGTTATGGCAACGCTGGCGCCTTCCTTCGCATCTCGCTCGTCGACGTGCCGAACGTTTACCGCTTCATCTGGGCAAAAAGCGCACGAGAGATTTTGGGCGAATCAGGGCCGCTTCAAACCACAACGGCGGGCCTTGCATGCGCGGCGCTGCTTTTCGCGCTCATTGTGATGCGTGAACTTCCATCAAGGTTTTTCGTTTTGCCGCTCGCGATCCTCGCTGGGATCGGAAACGTGCTCGCACAACACAAAGGTTTTGACTACCACTTCCACCCGCTAACGGCGCTCACGGCGCTCGGCTGGCTCGTGATCGTGGCCATGCTCTCAGAGCGTTTTGTTCACGCAAGCGCGAAGCTACACCGCTACGTCGTGCTTGGGGCCGCGGCTGCACTCGCGTTCGAAGTTGCTTCGAGCATGCAAGCGTCACCCCAAATGCGCAACGTTTGGATTCTCGCTGGCGGCGAAACCGCGAAGAATCGCGCCGATCCCGAGTACTTCGCCACGTTTCGCACGAATGATTTTTTCCCTCGGGAAATGCGACAAGCCGCACGATACCTGGCGGAACAAACGCCTTTTTCCGCACGCATTCAGATCTACGGGATGGACCCTTATCTGCTTTTTCTCGCGCGCAGAAAAAGCGCAACGCCGTACATTTACGCTTACGATTTGAACGCCGATGCAGCGCTCGACGGCGGCTGGCAGAACGAGCCCACGGCCGAACAGGCCATGGTCATCAAGCTAGCGCGCGACGATCACGAGAATGACATGCTCGCGCGGCTCGAGGCTCGCCCACCAGCAGCCTTCGTTTTCATCGACGCCTCCCCGCTCATCACCTACCCAGACGCGATGGAAGACTTCTGGTACTGCTGCGCAAAAACAGCAGAATGGGTTTTGGCGAACTACCAATTGGCCCAGTCGTTCGGCGAGTTTCACATCTGGATGAAAAACGAGCTGCTACGCTGAATTCCAAAGCTGTTTCGCTCGTCGTCAGCATTTCGCGCCGTGGTGCGCGGTGCACTACGGCTCGATGGCGAGGCCGAGGAACAGCTCGAGCCCCTGATCGACGGCTGCGAGATCATCCTTCTCGACGCGCCCGAACACGCGCCGAATGCGACGTTTGTCGATGGACCGTAGATGGTCGATGAGCGCGTACGAGATCCTGGTCAGACCGCTGGCGCCTGGCGCCAGCTCGGGATACAGGGAGCCCTCTCCGGGCGTTCCAGTGACCGGTACGACAGCGATCAGCGGGAAGCGCTGGTCGCCATTCACGACGGGATCGCTCACCGCGATGCACGGCCGAACGCCGCGCTGTTCGTGTCCTACCGTGGGGTCGAGTTCAACCAAAACGACGGTGCCGCGATCGAACATTACGCCGACTCGTCAACCCAGCCTTGGCCCTCGACCCAGCGCACAGGCTTGCCAGCATTCACGTCGACGAGGTCGTCGTCACCAGCGGGAAGGCTGGCGCTCCAGTCCGCAAACCCCGTGTCGACAAGCTCAATCGCATCAGGATGCGGGTTCTTGAGCGAGCGCAACAGCCCATCACGGCGGCGGCGGACCAACTCGTGCTCGACGGCTGCAGCGATGAAACGGCTGCGATTCCGCTCGAACCGATCGATGTCTTTGACGAGCTCGACAGACAGGGTGACGGTCACTCGCTCAGTCGAATTCATCGGCGCCTCCGGTATGCGCTAAAGTATGATCATACTCGAGCAAGGTGCAAGAGGCGTCATGACCACCAACGACATTCGCGACATTCCAAAGCTGTTTCGCTCGTCGTCAGCATTTCGCGTACTCAATGTGCTTGCCGTTGGCTTTTCCCTCGCCGCGGCAACCGGAAGCGTCATTGGGATCGTTGAGCCGCCGTTCAGGTACGCATCAAGCCTCCCGACGCTGCTCTGCGGGCTCTTGTGGGCTCTGGCACTTCGTGGCAAGACCACATTTTATTGGGGTTGGGTCGCGGCGATTCCACTTGCGATGGCAAATAGCGCGGCAACAGTGTTCTTGCTGATGACTCCTTCGAACACCACCCCCACCGACCTACAGATCATGATCCCGGTGCTCATAGGTGCGATTCCAGGGGCCATCGTGTGGATCCCCGCACTCATCGCAACGCTCCTCTGCTTCGGTGTACCCATCGCTTGGGCGCACCGACGTGCAAAGCAAGGCCTCGCGGGAGAAGAAAAAGGCGAAATGGTCGTGGGCGCGGTCTCTGCCATCATCGCCATCGGTGCCATGCTGCTCACGCGCGAGGTTTATGTATATGATAACCCCAGTATGTTCACGACCAGCAAAGCGGTCGTGGCAGCCTTTGCGTTCATCGCCATAGCAACCGGCAGCCTCGCGGTGATTCTCGCGTTCTGGCGCGGGCGTGAGCGGCGTGCATTCGTTCGCCAAGTTGAAGCTGGCGAGATCGTGGGCTACCGCGTTGATGTAGCTGCCGGGGGCAAAGCCCTTGTGCGCGTGGCACAGCCAAGCGAAAGCTATCGTGTGGCGAACATCGATGAACCCATCGTCATGCTCGATGATCACGGCAACGCCACGACCGCTTTCGATTTGACGCGATCTCTTCGTTAGGGCCTGCTTTGCGGGCCTCAAAGCTGTAGGGGCGCAGCATGCTGCGCCCCTACGCGAATCGAAAGCGGTTACCAGCGATAATGCGCGAAAGCCCTGTTCGCTTCGGCCATTTTGTGCGTGTCGTCTTTTTTCTTCACCGCGTTGCCGCGCCCATTGGCCGCGTCAACGAACTCGGCAGCAAGGCGCTCGCGCATGGTCTTTTCACCGCGCTCGCGTGCATACTGCACAATCCAACGCATGGCCAAGGCAACGCGCCGTTCTGGCCGAACTTCAACGGGAACTTGGTAGGTTGCACCACCAACGCGGCGGCTTTTGACCTCAAGTTTCGGCTTTACGTTGTCAAGGGCTTTGCGAAAAACTTCGAGCGGCTCTTCTTTGAAACGCTCACCAATGACGTCGAACGATCCGTACAAAATACCTTCGGCAATGGCTTTCTCGCCGCTGTACATAAGGGTATTTGTAAACTTCGAAACAAGCTTGTCTTTGTACTTCGGATCGGGGGTAATTCGGCGTTTTGGCACTTCGCGTCGACGGGGCATTTCTCAGATCTCCAAACCTTATCGTGGAATCAAATTCTTCAAAAGCGCTCAAGATTTGGGACGCTTGACGCCGTATTTCGAGCGCTTACGGTTGCGATTTGCCTTGTTGGTCGACGACGGCCCCACGGCTCCCGAGGCGTCGAGCGTGCCGCGCACAACGTGGTAACGAACACCCGGAAGATCCTTCACGCGGCCGCCGCGAATGAGCACCACCGAGTGCTCTTGCAGGTTGTGCCCCTCGCCCGGGATGTACGACGTGACTTCCATTTGGTTGGTGAGGCGAACGCGACAAACCTTGCGAAGCGCCGAGTTTGGTTTTTTCGGCGTTGTTGTGTACACGCGAACGCAAACGCCCCGCTTTTGCGGGCAGCTCTTGAGGGCCGGCGACGCCGTTTTGACGCGGGCTGCTTCACGACCCTGGTTAATGAGCTGATTGATGGTCGGCATGAAGTTACGAATCCTTCGTCTGTTCGCGTATTGCGCGTGTAAAATGGCAGCCTAGACTCGAGAAGGCGCGCACTTTAGCCGTGCAAATCCATCTGTCAAGAGGCAGCGCCGGCTACCGCAACGCCACCAAGAAAACAATCGCGCCAAGCGCGATGCGATAAAGTCCGAATGGCAACAGGCCGAAGCGCTTCAGGTAAGCAACGAAAGCCGCGATTACAGCCCACGCAACAAGAAACGACACACCAAAGCCAATGGCCACGTTGCCGGTGCCAATGCCGGAAAGCGCCTCGCGTGATTTGTACATTTCGTAGAGCGTTGCAGCGCCAAGGGTTGGCAGACCGAGAAGGAACGAGAACTCCGCTGCCGTGGCCGTGGACAGTCCCGAGAGCTGCCCGGCGACAATCGTGCACATCGATCGGGACGAGCCGGGCCACAACGAAACGCACTGGCCAAGACCAATGTAAAATGCACGCTTTGGCGTCACATGCTCGAGACCGGACAGTCCTACAGCGCCACGCTTTTTGCGCACGACCTCGACGATCACCATGACGATGCCGCCAACGACGAGCGCAAAAGCAACAGGCCACTCACCAAACAAAAGCGATTTGATCTTCGTGCGCAAAAGCACGCCCACCACAGCCGCGGGAATGAAGCCGAGAACGAGCGCCGTAAGAAGAAGTACGCTGTCGCGCCTGCCAACCAAAAGGCCCTTCGCTTTGTCCCAAAGAAGCGCACGGAAGTGCACAAGCACCGCAAGGATCGCTCCGAGCTGGATGACAACGTCGAAGGCATCGACCCCTTCGCCTTCGAGCCCAAGCCAACGGCTCGCAAGAATGAGGTGACCGGTTGACGAAACGGGAAGGTATTCCGTCACGCCCTCGACAACGCCGAGAATGGCAGCGACAAGTGGATTCACGCGCCCTGTCATACACGGCAAACGGCCCGCTCTGAAAGCAATCCTGCGTCCTATAGGCCGCACCCATCCGCCAGGCACAGCCGATTTCCGTGCAAGCGACCCGAAACGTGTATGATGGGCCCGTCATGTGGACCCGTTCCGTTGCTTTGTTCGCGTCGATCGGCACTTTCACCCTTGCAACCTTCGCGTTTGCGGGCGGCTGCTCCTCAACGGGGCCTTACGTGTGGGCTGCCAGTCTTCCGCAGCAATCAACTTCGTCAACCGACGTGATCATCGCCGAAGGCGACATTTTGAACGTGCGCGTTTTCGGCCAAGACCCTCTTTCAGGGCGTGAAAAGGTTCGAAGCGACGGCAAAATATCAATGCCCGTCATTGGCGAGGTCCTCGCGCGTGGCAAGCGCCCAGCGCAGCTCTCGAGCGAAATCAAAGAGCGCCTCAAAGACATCGTTGTCGCGCCGTCGGTTTCGGTAGGCATCGAACAAGGAGTCGAGCTCAAAGTTTCGGTCGTAGGCGAAGTTCGCAACTCTGGCATCTTCCAGCTCGACCCAGGTGCCAATGTTTTGCACGCGCTCGCTGCTGCAGGTGGTCTCAACGACTACGCCGACACCGACAAGATCTTCGTGATTCGCAAGTCGCTGGCGCAGCGCGTTCGCTTCCGCTACAGCGATTTGCAATCAGCCGATCCCAGAAGCATCAAGTTCACGCTTCAGCCGGGTGACGTCGTTCTCGTCGAGTAGCATTTAGACCGCTTTCAAGTTGACGCGAGATCGAGGCGGCGGCGAGGACCGGACCGGAATAGCCTCCTTGCGCTTTGAGGACCGCACCGCAGCCGCCAACGATGAAATCGCATCAAATCGAAAGCGGTCGAGTAGAAAAATTCCGCTGCTACTTGCTCGCCTGCGCAAAAGCGCCGAGGCAACCCCACAAATACCTCGCCACCACATGGAATTCTTCTGGTCGGCACGTTGCTTCACGGTCGCCGCGTACTATACCTGTGTCGTATGAGCATTGATTCGGCAGAAGGTAACGCGCAGCGTGTCGGCGTTTCGCGCCGGGGCGTGATGGGCGCTTGTGGCCTCTTTAGCTTGGCGCTCGGTGCGCTCGTCGCATGCGGAGGTAGCAGCCCCAACCAAGGCACAGGCCAAACCATGGGCAGCGTTGCCAGCACCGGTTGCGCCGGCAGCGACCAAAACACGGGGCTAAACACGGGCCCAGAGTCGGCGGCATCGAACGCAGGCAGTGATCAGTCAAGCGGAAGTTCTGGGTCAACGTCGCATTCCACGTCAAGCAGCAAAAGCCAAAGCGTCAGTTCTGGGACAGCCGGCATTGTGGCAGGAAGTGCGACCAACAACACAATCTCGGTCAATGGCACGACCCGCACCTACGTGCTTTACACGCCAAGCACCTACGATGGGAAAACGCCTTTGCCGCTCATCTTCGCTTTCCACGGCGACGGTGGAACCGGCGAAAGCTTGCGCGAGTGGTTCAATCTCGAGCCCACCGTGAATGAGCAGGCCATCATCGTCTACCCCGACGGTCTCGACCCCAACCAGGCTTGGGACGACAACGACTCGCATGCCGGGCTCCTGGAGGGCCTCATGGCCGACGTCAATTTCGTCGACGCCGTTGTCGATGCTCTGTCTACCAACGGGTGCGTTGCAACCAACCGGCTCTATGCAACCGGCATCTCGCGTGGCGCGTACTTCACCAACCAAATGGTTTGCCGCAGTTCGAACACGTGGCGCGCGATTGTCACGCACTCGGGTGGCGGCCCGTACAATGTTCCTAGTGATGGAGACAACTTCACCTGCAAGAACGAGCCGCTCGCAGCGCTTCAAGTACAAGGCGACGCGGACAATGTAGTTGACCCATCGGAAGGTTATAAAGCGAGCAACTTCTGGTGCAATGCCAACAGCTGCACCGGCTGCCCAAAGGGTGGGTCCTACTCAACGAACCAGCCAACACCGTCGGTATCTTACGATCCGTCACCGTGCATGACATACAACGGGTGCCAGCAGCCGGAAGTATGGTGCTTGATTCCCGGCCTCACACACACGTTTTGGGACCAAGCCGCTTCCGTCACCTGGGGCTTCTTCTCTCAACAGCAATAAACTGCCGCTTTCAAGTTGACGTGAGGTCGAGGCGGGGCCGAGCAGCGGACCGGAACAGCCTGCTTCGGCTTTGAGGACCGCAGCGGAGGCCCCAACGAAGAGATCGCGTCAAATCGAAAGCGGTCCAGAGTATCATCGGTGCTATGCGCATATACTCACTTGAAGGCAACACGCAGCGTCTCGATGGCGGTGCCATGTTCGGCAACTGCCCGCGCGCAGTTTGGGAGAAGTGGGCGCCCGCCGACGATCGCAATCGCATCGAGCTTGCGTGCCGCTGCATGCTCGTGCAAGAGCCCGAGTCAAGTCTAGGGCGCAGCCGAAACGTCCTGTTCGAATCGGGCATTGGCGCGTTTTTCGAGCCCAAACTTCGCGAGCGTTTTGGCGTTCAAGAAGATCGCCATGTTCTTCTCGAATCGCTCGCCAAGCTTGGCATTGCCCCGGCCGACATCGACGTCGTTGTCCTCTCTCACCTTCATTTCGATCACGCTGGCGGGTTATTGAGCGCGTACAGCGACGGCGCTGCCCCTGCACTCGTGTTTCCGAACGCGTCGTACATCGTAAGCGAACGCGCCTTGGCTCGCGCGAAGTCTCCCCACGTGCGCGACCGCGCTTCCTTCATTGTCGATCTTCCTGCGCTGCTTGAAAATACGGGGCGACTCGAAGTCGTCCGAAGCGCGCAAAGCGCCATTCTAGGGCCACGCTATTCGTTCACATTTTCAGAAGGTCACACGCCCGGCCTCATGCTCACGCGAGTCGAGGGGTGGGCTGAAGGGCCCATCACGTTCCTTGGCGATCTCGTTCCGGGCACGCCGTGGGTGCACTTGCCAATCACGATGGGCTACGACCGCTATCCCGAGCTTCTCATCGACGAGAAACGGGTGCTACTCGAGCGCATTCGCCAAGAAAATGGTTTCGGCTTTTACACGCACGACGCCCTGATGGCTGCATCACGCATCGATCGCGACGCAAGCGGCAAGTACTCGGCGGTTGATAAGCGGGCCTCGCTCCATTCGTAGGGGGCCACCTTCCGTATACAGGGGGCCGCGCAGTACAGGGAGGGCACCCACAAGGGGTGCCCCTACCTCATCCTGTTTTTTTCGCTTCGAAGAAACGTCCTCGCAGACCGGTCGATTTTTTTCTCATCGACGCAACACCCAGCGAAAAAGGTCGACTGGGCTTGTATGCCTAACTCTATTCAATACGACGGCGCGTCTCGCACGCGCCAGTACGGTCCGCCACCTTCGGCACACCCCTCCACAATCAACCCCAACAACACCAACCAATCAGCGGTACCAAGCCCAAAGCGTGAGGTGTCGGAGCTACCTGATCCGCCAGCGTACCCGCCCGAAATGTTTGCGCGTACCACGAACCAGAAACCAAACGAACAACCAGCAAATGCCCCCAACCACCAACAGGCGGCGCAGGCCAAAACCGCTCGGCCCAATGAGCACGCGACTCGGTCGAACGGAACAGCATCTGCTCAAGCCCAAAAACCATCAGAGCACAAACCAGCGAATCGGTCGGATGTGGCGGCCTTCGCGAAAAGCGCATACAGGGGCGAGGATGGCCTTCCGCTCGCAAGGCAGCATGACTGCACTCCCAAGACTGGATGGGAACTAGTAGACTGCCTGACGGAACGGAAGACCCTTCAATCGGTATTGGACAAGGTTCGCCACGTCAACGACGTGAATGAGGGAATTCCACTCAAGGACCAGCACAATTGCGTAGCCTGCGCCATCGCAGCCGACAAAACCCTCGGAGGAACGCCCACGAAGGCGGAGAATAGTAATGCGCAAGGCGACATAGAAATTCGTCTAAGAGAGGAATATCCGTATTGCCCATTTCGTCGAATGACTGGATATCAAGACATTGAAACATTGATGACCAATTCTGGCCCGGGCGCTCGCGGGATTGTGTTGGCAGGATGGCCCGAGGAGTCGAAGAAGGAGGGGCATGTGTTCAATGTCGTCAACGTCGATGGTACGGTGGTATTTATCGATGCTCAGTCCGGCAAGGAAGCCCACGCAGAGCCATTCGAGAAGCTCTTTTTAGTGCAAACAACATACGGTAGCAAGCCCACGTGAAAGCTATGAAAATATCTCAATATGCCATTGGTTTTCTTTTATGCTTTTACGTTGTTGGGTGCCGCGCACGGTCCAAGTCCGAGCCGGAGTCGGCACTCGCGCCTCCAACAACCGAATCCGCGGCGTCGGCATTACCGGCGGGTAGTGGTGACCATGGGCCCGACAACGCGGCGTCATCCGAGCCGGAGCCAGCAGTAACCACATCGACAACCGAATCCGCACAGCCAAGGCCGCGACCAGCGCCAATCACTTCTGGTTGCATAGCCAACCACAAGGCTTCGCCTTCAACCAAAGGACCTCATGGTACGCACCCGCGTATGAGCTGCGAGCAGGCGCGAACCGCGGTTCTTAAACGGATCCACGAGGAGGGGTTCAAAGACGACGAGGTTGCCATTCTTGATTCAGAAACCATCGAAAAACCCTATGGTTGGATCTTTTTCTTTAACTCTCGTCGTTACGTCGAGACCGGCAACATGATGCATAGCTTCTTTGGCTATGGGCCAGTTGTCGTGATCGCCAAAACCGGCGAAATCATCATGTTAACGTCCCGTGCCCCCACCGAAGGGTACATCAAAGAGTTGGAAGACGAGCGGCACCTTCCTCATTGACTCATTGATGGATGTTGGTCGTAGGGGCGCGATTCATCGCGCCCTTCGATCGCCTCCTCGACCCTCGCGTCAACCCGAAGGCAGGCGCGACTACCACTACCGCGCGGCAAGCTGCGTTTCGAGGTCCACAAGCGCCTTGCTGAAAGTCTCGATGCCTTCGGCAAGCTTGTCGTTTGCCATGCGATCGGCGGCGTGCATGGCGCGGAAAGTCGACTCGTTCATCTCGATTTTCGGGATGCTTTTCGCCTTGGCTTTGGCTGGATCGAGCTTGCGCGGAAGCTCGCCCTTTGCGTTTTCGAGCTCGGCAAGCAGGCTTGGGGAAATGGTGAGCAAATCGCAACCGGCAAGCTCCGTAATCTCGCCCATGTTGCGGAAGCTCGCGCCCATCACCTCGGTTTTGATGCCGTAATGCTTGTAATATTCATATATTTGCGTCACGCTCACCACGCCTGGATCTTCGTGCGGCGGGTAGCTCGCGCGCCCAGTGTCTTTTTTGTACCAGTCTAGAATACGCCCTACGAACGGGGAAATGAGGGTTGCACCGGCCTCGGCGCATGCCACCGCTTGGTGAATGCCAAAGAGAAGTGTCATGTTGCAGTGGATTCCCTCTTTCTCAAGGATTTCCGCGGCGCGAATGCCTTCCCAGGTGGACGCAAGCTTGATAAGAATTCGGTCTCGGCTGCCGCCCGCAGCCTCGTACATGCCGATGAGCATGCGCGCCTTGTTCACGCTTGCTTGCGTGTCGTATGACAGACGCGCATCCACCTCGGTGGATACGCGGCCCGGAACGATCTCGAGAATGCGCAGGCCGAATTCAACCGCAAGCCTGTCCACGGCGCGCGCAGCCGTGTCGCGGTCGCTCGCATTGGCGCTAGCGCTAGCGTTGATTGGCGCACGAGCCCAGGCAAGCGCATCGCTCGTTAGCTTGGCATAAGCAGGCATGGCCGCCGCGCTTGCGATCAGCGACGGATTCGTTGTCGCGTCGCGCGGGCGAAATTCCCGGATGGAATTGAAGTCTCCCGTGTCTGAGACCACAACGGTCATGCCTTTGAGCTGATCGAGAAAATTTTTGCTCATATCGCCCTCTACGCACCAAAAAAATTCAGGCTATCACAGTTTTTGCATTGAAGGAAATGCGAAAAAATGAATCGTCGTATCGAGACGGACAGCATGGGCGCGGTGAACGTTCCGGCCGATCGCTACTGGGGCGCGCAAACCCAACGGAGCCTCGAGAACTTCCGCATCGGAGGACATCGCTTTCCGCCCGCTATCATTGCCGCGTTTGGCGTTGTCAAAAAAGCCGCCGCACTCGTCAATCGTGACCTCGGCAAGCTCGACACGACGCGCGCGGAACTCATCACGCGCGCCGCCGACGAAGTCATCGCGGGCAAGCTCGACGACCACTTCCCGCTCGTTGTCTGGCAAACCGGCAGCGGCACGCAATCGAACATGAACGCAAACGAGGTCATCGCGAATCGCGCCAGCGAGCTCGGGGGCATGCCGCTCGGAAGCAAAGGGCCAATTCACCCGAACGACCACGTGAACATGTCGCAATCGTCGAACGACGTATTTCCAACGGTGATGCACATTGCATCTGTCACGCGCATTGCAAGCCGTCTTTTGCCGGAGGTGCGCGCACTTCGCGAGGCCATTTCAGCCAAGGGCGCAGCGTTTGCCGATGTCGTCAAGATTGGTCGCACGCACCTGATGGACGCAACGCCGCTCACACTCGGCCAAGAGATGAGCGGCTGGGCGGCTCAACTCGGGTTCGCCGAGAAGAGAATCGAGCAAGCAAAAGTCGACCTTTTCGACCTTGCACTCGGTGCAACGGCCGTAGGCACTGGGCTCAATTCGCACCCGCAATGGGCCGTGTGCGTTGCCGCGCAGATCGCGGCTCTCACCGGTTTGCCATTCCGCACGGCAGAGAACAAATTCGCAGCACTGGCCGGACACGATGCGATCGTGGCTGCAAGTGGAGCGTTGCGCGTGCTCGGCACGGCGTGCATGAAAATCGGCAACGACGTACGCCTGCTCGCGAGCGGGCCGCGCGCGGGGTTCGGTGAGCTCATTTTGCCTGCCAACGAACCCGGCAGCTCGATCATGCCCGGCAAGGTGAACCCAACGCAGGTCGAAGCTCTCACCATGGTGTCGGCGCATGTCATGGGTCACGACGTTGCCATTGGAATCGCCGCTGCGAGCGGCAACCTCGAACTCAACGTGTATAAGCCAATGATCATTTACAACCTGCTCGATGGCATCGAGCTTCTTGCCGACGCGTGCGAAAGCTTTCGCACCAAGTGCGTCCTTGGCATCGAGCCAAACCGCGAGATCATTGCGCGGCACCTGTCGAGTTCGCTCATGCTCGTCACGGCGCTGTCGCCCGTCATTGGTTACGATGCAGCCGCAAAGGTCGCCAAGACCGCCCACGAGAAAAACGTCACGCTCAAAGAAGCCGCAACGTCGCTTGGCTTGGTAACGGCCGACGAATTCGACCGGATTGTCGACCCCGAGGCGATGATTCGTCCGTCGGCAGGCTCCTGACTTCAGGCTCGCAAGGCGATGTGCTAACTGGCCGCCCGGAGGCAATTCCATGAGCCGCAAGCCCACGAAGTACGTTTTTGTGACCGGGGGTGTTGTGTCGTCGATCGGCAAGGGCCTCACGAGCGCATCGGTGGGAGCGCTGCTGGAGGCTCGTGGTCTGCGCGTTACCATCATGAAGCTCGATCCGTACATCAACGTGGATCCGGGCACGATGAGCCCTTACCAGCACGGCGAGGTGTTCGTCACCGACGACGGCGCGGAGACCGATCTCGATCTCGGCCACTACGAACGATTCACGAGCGCGCGTATGACCCGCTCGAACAATTTTACAACGGGCCGCATCTACGAAGCGGTCATTTCGAAGGAGCGCCGTGGCGAATATCTTGGCGCCACCGTTCAAGTCATCCCGCACATCACCGACGAAATCAAAGCGCGCGTTCGCGACAGCACCGAGGGCTGCGACGTTGCGATCATCGAGATCGGCGGCACCGTTGGCGACATCGAATCCTTGCCGTTTCTCGAGGCCGTCCGCCAACTCAAAGTCGAGGCGGGCCCGCAGAACGCGGTCAGCGTGCACGTGACACTTGTACCTTACATTGAAACCGCGGGGGAGCTGAAAACGAAGCCCACGCAGCACTCGGTCAAAGAGATGCGCGAGATCGGCATTCAGCCGGACATTCTCATCTGCCGCACGAGGCAGTCGCTCACGAAGTCGACGAAAGAAAAGATCTCCCTCTTCTCGAACGTGCCGGTGGAAGCGGTCATCGCAGCAATCGATGTGTCGTGCATCTACGAGCTGCCTGCGCATCTGCACTCCGAGGGGTTCGACGATCTGGTTGCCGAGCGCCTCAACATCTGGAGCCGCAGCCCCGATCTGTCGGCATGGCAGCGCATCGTCGAGCGCTTCAAAAAGCCATCGAAAGGCGCCATCAAGATCGGCGTGGTCGGCAAGTACGTCCACTTGAAAGACGCGTACAAATCGCTGAACGAAGCGCTCGTTCACGGCGGCATCGCCAACGACGTGCGTGTCGAACTCGAATACATCGACACCGAGCAAGTCGAGCACGATGGCCCAGACATACTTCTCGGAAACGTTGACGCCGTGCTCGTTCCCGGCGGTTTCGGCGATCGCGGCACGGAAGGGAAAATTCAGGCGATCGGCTACGCGCGCACGAACAAAATTCCGTTTTTCGGCATCTGCCTCGGCATGCAACTCGCCGTCGTCGAGTTCGCACGCAACGTCGCTCGATTGAGCGGCGCCAACTCGACCGAGTTCGACCGCGACACCGAACATGCCGTGATCGATCTTTTGCCCGAGCAGCGCAGTGTGCGCACGAAAGGCGCAACCATGCGTCTTGGTAGCTATCCGTGCACACTTCTCGCCGGCTCGGTCGCCGCCGAAGCCTACGGCACGACCGACATTACCGAGCGCCATCGTCACCGCTACGAGTTCGCCAACGACTACCGTGCGCCGCTCGAAAAAGCGGGTCTCGTGCTCTCTGGGACTTCGCCGGACAAGAAGCTCATCGAAATGGTGGAACTCCGCGAGCACCCGTACTTCGTCGGTTGTCAGTTTCACCCAGAGTTCAAAAGCAAACCCACGGCTCCGCACCCGCTCTTTGCGCGCTTCGTTCGTGCAGCTTTCGAAAGGCAAATGGCACGCAACACTGCCAATCGCAGACCGACTGAATCGCAGCCGCAACCGCAAGCAAATCAAGTGAACTAGGGAATATCGATGGAAGTGCTTTTGGTTGGGGCCGAGCTCGAGGAGAACCTCGCGCTTCGTTATCTCGCGGCGGCGCTCGAGAACGGGGGGCACACCGCGCGCTTCGCGACGTTCGATCGCCCAGCGGACACCGACCAAGTGCTCGAAGCCGTGCGGGTGGAGCGTCCGGCGATGGTTGGCATGTCGATGACGTTCCAGTTTCGCGCGAAGGAGTTCGGCGCGCTCGCGCAGGCCCTGCGCGACGACGGGGACACGGGACACATCACGGGCGGCGGGCATTTCCCGACGTTCGCGTGGCAAGAGTGCTTGTCCGCGTTTCCGGCGATCGACAGCATCGTGCGCCACGAAGGCGAGCAGACGATCGTCGAGATGTGCAATGCGATCGAGCGCGGTGCGCCTCTCGCGGGCATCCGCGGGGTAGCCCATCGCGCGGGCGATGGGATCGTTGCCAACGAACCACGGGCGCTCGCCGAGGCCCTCGACGAGCTTCCCTTTCCCAAACGCATTGGGCAGCCTCAGCTTCACCTCGGGATCCCGGCTGCGTTCCTCGTCGGCACGCGCGGGTGCTTTGGGCACTGCACGTTCTGCTGCATCCACGCGTATCTGAAATCAGCCGGCGGGCAGATGTACCGCTGGCGCAGTCCGGAGGACGTGGCCGACGAGATGGCGGAGCTTCGCCACAAGCGCGGCACGCGCATGTTCGTGTTCCACGACGACGATTTCTTCACGCGCGATCACGCGCACGATCACGCACGACTCGTTGCGCTTCGAGACGCGCTTCGCAAACGCGCCGTCGACGACGTCGCGGTGGTCGTGAAGGCGAGGCCTGACGACGTCGACGAGCGCGTCTTCGACGTGCTCCAGGAAATCGGACTGCTCCGCGTGTACCTTGGCATCGAGGCGGGTTCGACACAGGGGCTTCGCATGCTCGGCCGCGGGGTCGACATCGCGCAGAACCGTCGCGCGCTCGAGTTGCTCCGCGCGCGCGACATTTACATGTGCTTCAATATGCTCATCTTCGATCCCGAGAGCCGCATCTCGTCGCTGCGCGAGAGCCTCGCGTTCTTGCGCGAGTACGCGGACGTGCCGATGAACTTCTGCCGCGCGGAGATCTACGTCGGCACGCCGCTCATGACGAAGCTCGCGCGCGAAGGGCGCCTGCGCGGCGACGTGTTCGGTTGGGACTACGCGATCCGCGAGCCAGCAGCAGAGCGCGCGTTCCGCGTGTTTGCGCAGGCATTTCTCGATCGCAACTTCCGCTGCGACGGGCTGATGAACACGACGCTCGGGCTGGGCTACCACCTCCACCTGCTGCGCACGTTCTATCCGCACGCGATGACGCCTTCGCTGCGGGAGCTCGTCCTCCGGACGACGCGCGCGGTGAACCTCGATTGCAACGACAAAATGCTTGAAATCGTCGACTTCGCGCAGGAGCCAGCATCGCTCGATCCAGCGCGCTTGGCAGATTTCACCGCGAAGATGACCGAGCGCGTGACCGCGGCGAACGTGCTGCTCGAGGCGCGAGTCGCCGAGGCGACGGCTATGATTCAGCGCGCGGCGGCGACACCAAAGGGCGTCAAGCCGTCACGCACGGTGTCGCGTTGGGGCATTCTCTCTGCGGCGACGATCGCGCTCGCACCGCTCGCATGCGACAGAAGCACGGGCACAGGCCTACCGCCTGGAGCCATTGATCCGCTCCCGCCTCCCACCGAAATGCCACCCCATCCGAAGCCGCCGGACGCAGGCATGCCCGACGCTGAGCCGCCCCCGACGGAAACGATGCCCCCGTACGTTGTCGATCCACTGTCGCCGCCCTTCTCGGCAACGGCGGTCGACCCACCGCCGCCGCCCGTCACGGCGACCGAGCCGCCCCCGAAACCTCATAAACCGCACGACGCGGGCAAGAAGCCACCGCCGCACACAGGCAGGGGCCTACCGCCCGGAGCCATCGATCCACTCCCGCCACCTAACATGCAACGGAAAGATGCGGGCCCGCAAGAAGGCCGATGACGGCGCGCCGTCGCAACAGACAGAATACGCCTTGTCGGCTGCCTTCCGCACCCGAGGTCGCGCCCGACGTCGCGGGCTGGCGGCGCGAGCGTTTCGCCTGGCCGGAGGGCAACGAACCCCTTCGCATCGTGCCCGACTGGGTCTGCGAAGTGCTCTCCCCATCGAACGCCATCTATGATCGCCGCATCAAGTTTCCTTTTTATGCGCGTCGGTGTGTCGTGGCTGTGGGTGGTCGAACCCCGCGATCGGACCGTCGAAGTCCGCAAGCGCGAGGCCGATCGCTGGAGCGTGCTCGCCACTTTCGCAGGCGACGAGACGATGCGCGC
>WQZB01000073.1 GCA_009780955.1 Polyangiaceae bacterium
TCCACGCGTCCAAATATGGAGTCAGTTGAATTCACAGCTCAATTCCTGGGTGAAAAGATGAGAGGGTAAAATAGCAATACTTCTACGTTGACCCGTGTTCGGTGCACGCGCAACCCGGCAAGCGCATTTTGCAGGCGCGCGGGGTCAAGCCCGATGTTCAACTTGGGCATACAAACCCAGTCGACCGCTTTTGCTGGGAGTTGCGTCAAAAATTCAAAAATCGTCAGTCACTCGTTGCCAATCCAGCAGTGACATAACGTTGCAGTGAGCCTGTGCTAGCCCTGCATGCACAAGGGCGATCGGGCGGCTTGTTTCCCACGACGAGCGCGCAGCGCGCTCATTCAACCGTGACTGTTTTTGCCAGGTTCCGCGGTTGGTCCACGTCGGTGCCTTTCAGGTCGGCCATGTAATATGCAAGCAGCTGCAACGGCAACACCGTGAGAAGCGGAAGGACTTCGTTTGTCGCTCGTGGAATGGGAACCGTGTCTGGCTCGGCAGGCGTGAAGACCCCGAGTCTCGTGCTTCGAGGCGCGACATCCACAAGGCAAAGCTCCCGCACCTCGTCGTCGCCCTCTGTGCATACCGCAATGATCTGGCCCTCGCGCGCTTTGACTTCCTGCATGTTCGACAACGTTTTTTCGTAATGGCTGTCGCGTGGGCAAACGACGACAACGGGCATGTCTTCGTCGATAAGGGCAATGGGCCCGTGCTTCATCTCGCCTGCGGCGTAGCCCTCGGCGTGAATGTAGGAAATCTCTTTGAGTTTGAGGGCGCCCTCGAGCGCAACGGGAAACTGCGTTCCGCGCCCAAGAAAAAGCATGTCGCGTGCGCGAAGGTGCTTTTTGGCGATGACCTTGATGGTCTCGGCCTGGGCAAGCACCTCGCGCATTTGTGCGGGCACGAGCCAAAGCCCGTTGAGAACGCGGTGCGCGTCGTCGGCCTTCAGCGTGCCACGTCGACGACCCATGTAAACCGCAAGTAACAAGAGCGCGGCAAGCTGGGAGGTGAAGCACTTGGTCGATGCAACACCGATTTCTGGGCCTGCATGCGTGTAAAGCGCGCCATCCGAGGCGCGCGCGATGGCGCTGTCGACCACATTTGTAATGGATAGAACGTGGGTGCCTGCGGCTTTCGCAGCTTTGACGGCCGCGAGCGTATCGAGCGTTTCACCGCTTTGGCTGACGGCAACCACCAGATCGGTTGGACCAAAGACCGGATCGCGGGTGCGGACCTCGCTGCCGATTTCGAGCGTGGAAGGAATGCGCGCGAGCTCTTCGACCCAATAGCGACCGACCATGGCAGCATGTGCGCTGGTTCCGCATGCGACGAAGTAAACGCGGCCCGTTCTTTGTGCGAGCTCCGTGTTGAGGCCAATCTCGGCGCCAACCACATCGGCGTTCACAAGGTCGACGCGCCCGCGTAGCGTGTCTTCGATTGCACGGGGCTGCTCGTGGATTTCCTTGAGCATGAAGTGCTTGTAGCCGCCTTTTTCTGCCTGGGTTGGCGACCAGTCGATGTGCTTGTGCGCGCGCACGACAGGGGCGCCGTCGAGCGTTGAGATTTCGATTTGCGTTGGGGTGAGCACGGCCAATTCGCCGTCTTGAAGGAAGACGACTTCGCGCGTATGCGCCAAAATTGCGGGAATGTCGCTCGCCGCCATGTTCTCCTTTTCGCCGATGCCGACAACGAGAGGCGAGTCGTTTTTGGCCACGACGATTTCGTCGGGCGTATCGCCGTTCAAAACCGCAATGGCGTAAGCGCCGCGCACTTGCTTGAGAGCCGAGCGCACGGCGTCGTATGTGCGCGTGACGCCGAGGCGCATGGCTTCGTTGATGAGGTGGGCAACGATTTCTGTGTCCGTGTCGCTGTGGAATTTGATGCCACGCTGTTCGAGATCACGGCGAAGCTGCACGTGATTTTCGATGATGCCGTTGTGAACGACCGCGATGCAGCCTGCCACGTGGGGATGGGCATTGGCTTCGCTTGGACGGCCGTGGGTGGCCCATCGTGTATGACCGATGCCGGTCGTGCCCGAAAGCGGCTTGTTCTTCAGCGCTGCATCGAGATTCGACAGCTTACCGACTGCACGGACAACTTCCACGCCGCGCCCGGTGTGCACCGCGAGGCCCGCGGAGTCGTAGCCGCGATACTCGAGGCGACGAAGTCCATCGACCAAAATGGGCGCGCAATCTTTTTTTCCGACGTAACCGACGATCCCACACATAACTTGGAACGCTAACTCAAATCGTGAAACTAGACCGCTTTCAAGTTGACGCGAGCTCGTGCACGAACCAGTCGCCCACCGCCTTCGTACCCTTGGTGCCGCCTACATCAGGTGTACAGTTTCCCGTTTCAATGGCGCGGGTCACGATGCGCTCGATGCGTTCTTCTTCTTCGGGCCAACCAAGATGGGCGAGCATCATGCCCACCGTGAGAAGGCTTGCGAACGGGTTCGCAAGATCTTTGCCTTCGAGCGATGGCGCCGAACCGTGCACGGGCTCGAACATCGCGACGCGCTTCGGATCGGCGTAATGCACATTCGCGCTTGCTGCCATGCCAAGGCCGCCCTGCAGACCGGCGCCGAGGTCGGTGATGATGTCGCCGACGAGATTGTTGGTGACGATGACTTCGAAGGTGCGCGGATTTTGCACCATGAAGAGGCTGAGCGTGTCGGCGTAAATGTGCTTTGCGGCGATGGTTGGGTACTCTTTGGCGACCTCGAAAAAACAGCGGCGCCAGAGTTCGTGCGCGTACATCATGGCGTTTGATTTGTCTGCCATGTGCACGGCTTTCTTCTTATGCTTCTTCGCGTAGTCGAAGGCTGCGCGGATGATGCGCTCAACGCCTTTGCGCGTGTTGACGTCTTCGTTGATGGCGATCTCGTCGGGGGTGCCGCGTTTGAACTGCCCGCCCATTGCGGCGTAAATGCCCTCGGTGTTCTCGCGGAACACCATGATGTTGATGTCTTTCGCTTCGCAATTTTTGAGCGGGACGAGCCGATTCGATAGGGCTTTGACCGGGCGCATGTTGGCGTAAAGATCGAGCCCGAAACGCAGACCAAAAAGAATGTCGCGAGCGTATTCGAGGTTGCGCACGCGGTGATCGCCGAGCGCGCCAAGCAAAACTGCGCTTGCTTCGTTGCGAATGCGACTCGACACCTCTTGCGGATAGGTCACTCCATCGCGAAGAAAGCGCTCCGCACCGAGATCGAGCTCCCAGAGGTCGAGTGGAAACTTTCGATCGTCTCTGTAGTGCTCGAGCACGCGGCGCGCTTGTGCCATGACTTCGGGGCCAATTCCGTCACCAGGAACAATTGCTATGAGCGGCATGACTTGCGCGAGTTACGCTACCATGAGCCGCCATGGAGGTAACTTTTCAGTGTCATGCCGCCGTCGTGCCTGTCATCATTGGCCTCGCGGTGTCGGTTTTTGCCGCGTGCAGGGGTTCCCAGCCACCGTCTGGGCAAAGCACACTGCCGGCCAACGCAGGCGCCACCAGCTACACGGAGGCTGCTGGGCAAGCCCCCGCGGGAGTGGCAAGCACCGAGCTCACCTCGGCGCCGTCGCCCGCTGTGCGCAGCGCTCTGGTTACCGGGTCGATCGGGTGGCCTTTTGGACCTGCACAAACGCCGGCAGAGCGCGCCGCGCAGATTGAGCGGCTGAAAAAAGACGCTGGACCCATTCGCTCGAACTGGGTGCCGCCCGGAAAAAGCGATCGCTATGGGCATGCCGAGGCACTCGTTGCCGCGCCGTACGACGCGGTGCTTGCCCGTCTTTCGGACTTTGCACATTACAAAGATCTCGCGGGGCCAAAGTTCAAGCAGGTCCGTGTCGTCGACAAGCAGGCAGGCACGACCGATGTGTACTTCCAATTGCCCATCATGAAGGGCGTGGTGACCATCTGGTACATCACGCGCTTCGCCCCACCGCGCGCGGCCGAGGGCGGTGGCGACGTGATTGAAGGCACGTTCGTCAAGGGCAACATCAAAGGTATGCACATCGCCTTCGGCACGCGTCACGGCCCTGACGACAAAAGCACAATCGTCGTTTGCGATTTGCTCCTTACGCTCGGCATTCCGGCGCCTCAGTCGAACGTCGACGAGGAGCTGCGCGACGCTTGCGGCGACGCCCTCAACGCCGTTCGCGCAAGAACCGCGGCGCCGCCGCCTCCCTGAGCCGCCATTCCCCATGAAGGGTCCTTATGTATCACGTCGTCCGCCCGCTTTTTTTCTCGATGAATCCCACGCGTGCACACTCCATCGTGATGAGTGCCCTTGGCCCTGTTGAAGGGCTCGCACCTTTGCGCGCGCTTACGCGTGCCGCCGTTCGCACCACGCGCGATCCTCGCCTCGAGGTACGAAAAATGGGGCTTGTGTTCCCGTCGCCGATCGGGCTCGCGGCCGGCCTCGACAAGAACGCCGATCGCGCGCGCGCTTTCGCGTCGTTCGGCTTCGGACATGTCGAGCTCGGCACGGTGACCGCGCAAGCGCAGGCGCCAAACCCGTTTCCGAATCTCTTTCGATTGCCCGCCGATCGCGCGCTCATCAACAGGCTCGGCTTCCCAAACGAGGGCGCCAGCGTTGTTGCTGCGCGCATTGCGCGTCGTAAAAATGGCATCTTGGTGCCTGTTGGCATCTCGATCGGAAAGTCGCGCAGCGTATCGCTCGATCCTCTAGACGACGCGCGAAACGACTACCTCGCGAGCTTTCGTGCAGTTCGCAGCGTGGCCGACTTTGTTGTGATCAACGTGTCGTCGCCGAACACGAAAGACTTACGTGCCATGCAAGCTGCCGACGTTGCGCGCATGCTCTTCGATGCGCTGCTTGAAGACGCCGAGCAGGGCGGCGTGCGCGTGCCGCTCCTTGTCAAGATCGCGCCCGATCTCGATAACGAAGGCATTGATGCAATCTGCGATGTGGCTAAAAATGCAGGGCTTTCTGGCATCGTCGCAACGAACACGACTGTGTCGCGCGACGGGCTAACAACGACAAACGAGGAGCTGGCTCGCATCGGCGCTGGAGGCCTGAGCGGCAAGCCGCTTTTCCTCCGCTCGATCGAAGTCGTAAAACGCGTGCGCGCGCGCGTTGGCTCACAAATGTGCGTGATTGGCGTTGGCGGTGTCGACAGCGTCGACACTGCCCTTGCCATGCTTCGCGCCGGAGCCGATCTCGTCCAGGTTTTTACCGGATTCATCTACGTTGGACCGACCCTTCCAAGCACGATTGCTCATGGCCTCGTCGCGCGTATGGATGCGGCGGGCGCTCAATCACTCGCCGAATTGACCGCTTCGATTTGACGCGCCCTCTTTCGCGATTGGCTCGTTGGCGGCTGCGGTGCGTCGCGCGGTAAGGGCGCAGCATGCTGCGCTCCTACAAGAAGGCGGTTCAACGAGTGCTGCTGACGGCCGAGGCGACGACGCTGAGCACGACGAAAATGATGCCAATGACGACGAGGGCCCCAATTGCGATGGCGGCAGCGGTAAGCGACTGCTTCGCCTTTGCCTGTGCCATGGCGAAGTCTCCTCTGTTTTTCGCGTCGCGTGCTTGAACAGCCAGCACAATGGCTGGGATAGCAAAGAGGCCGCCGCACGCGAACAGGCTGACGATGGAAACGACCATCGCCGTGTCCACGTTGTCTTTGCCGCCGGGCGGCTGATAAGGGCTCATTGGCGGTTGATAGGCACCCAAAGGCCCGGACTGCTGCCCATACCAGGGCATCGGCGGTTGGCCGTAGCCTCCTGCTGGTGGTGGGGCAGGAGCGGGAGCTGGCGGTGGCGCGTAATTCATGTAGCCGCAGAAGTGGCAAGGAATCGACGCTTGCGTGGATGCTGGAAGAGTCGCGCCGCATTGCGCGCATTGCAAACTAGACGGTTGGTTCATCGGAAGTTTTCTAAGCTAAGGATAGCAAAGCCGTCTCGAACTCGCGTCAACTTGAAAGCGGTCTAGCAATGCCTGACTTTTTTGAGCTTGCCCGTCACCTCAGCGCCGAAGAGCGCGCCGTTCAAACCACCGTTCGCGCTTTTGTCGACGCACGTGTGCTACCCGTGGTGGCTGACCACTTCGAGAAAGGTACTTTCCCCGCGGATCTGGTCGGCGAAATGGCCGCCATGGGTCTGCTTGGGTGCAATTTGCATGGATATGGCTGCGCGGGTCTCAGCGAAGTTGGCTACGGCCTCGCCATGCAGGAACTCGAGCGCGGTGACTCCGGCATTCGCAGTTTCGCGAGCGTGCAAGGCTCGCTCGTGATGTATCCCATTCATGCGTTTGGTTCCGACGCGCAGAAGCAGCGCTACCTGCCGAAAATGGCCAAGGGCGAAATCATCGGCTGCTTCGGTTTGACCGAGCCCGATCACGGTTCGAACCCGGCCGGCATGCGCATGGCGGCTGTCGACGACGGCACGAGCTGGGTTTTGAATGGCACCAAGCGTTGGATTACCAATGGCAATCTTGCCCATGTTGCGCTCGTTTGGGCAAAGGCACACGGGCCGAGCGGGGCAACCGGGCAAGGCGGGCAAGTGCGAGGCTTTCTCGTACCCACCGACACCCGCGGTTTTCAAGCGCGTCTCATCCACAAGAAAATGAGTTTACGCGCAAGCGTTACGAGCGAGCTCATTCTCGACGACGTGCGCATCCCGAAAGATGCGGTCCTTCCGGGCGTCAGTGGCATGAAAGGGCCTTTGTCGTGCCTCACTCAGGCGCGCTTCGGTATTGCTTGGGGTGCTATCGGTGCGGCGAGTGCCTGTTTCGACTGTGCACTCGACTACGCGAAAAATCGCGTGCAATTTGCAAACAAACCCCTTGTCGCACACCAACTCGTGCAGGCGAAATTTACCGAAATGCTCTCGCAGATTAGCGCGTGCCAACTCATGGCGCTCGAGGCTGCGCGGCTGAAGAGCGAGAAAAAACTCCGCCCGCAGCACGTCAGCATGATCAAGCGTCACAACGTGCGCGCGGCCCTGACGATCGCGCGCGAATGTCGCGATATCCTCGGCGCAAGTGGCATTACGCTCGAATATCCCGTGATGCGTCACTTATGCAATCTCGAGACGGTTTCAACGTACGAAGGCACGCACGACATTCAAACACTGATTGTCGGACAAGAGATCACGGGCGTTGCTGCGTGGGAGTGAGCCACGGACGCTTTCCAACACGCCAGCAGACGCAATCACGTTGGCCTGAAGACCGGCGGCCGCAGCGATTGCGCCCTTGTACGTATCCGCCAAGCACATTGTAATGTGCACGGAGATCGTTGCTCCATGAACTCCGGCAATGGGGTGGATATCTCCGAATGACGATATCGTTCCTTGGATGATGGCCTTCGCATTCTTTGCCATCTTGGGCATGCGCTCACCCAGACCGACCGATACCTTGAGAACCGTTGGAAGGTTCTTCTCGAGTGTCATCTTCAGCGCTTCGAAGGCCTTTGCGTCCGCCACGCCAGTTGCCGTGATGCCAACGCGTGCTTGGGTGCACTCCAAGTTCGCCAACATCTCCGCATCGCAATAAGCCTTGCATTCTGCACGCATGTACGGAGGCTTCATCTCACCCGTGCACTTCGGCTCCTTGAACTCAGCGCTGCACTTGCCCATGCAGGTACCTTCGCACTTGCCCGATGCCTTGATCTTGCACTCGCCACCGCAATTACCCTTGCACGCGCCTTGGACGGTGCCGTCGCACTTGCCATCGCATGTTCCGGCGCATGCAGCGCCCCTCGAGTTCTTGTCATCGCACTTGCCAGTGCACTTGCCAGAGCAGGTGCCCCTGATGGCGGCGTCGCAGCTTCCCGAACAAGTGCCGTCGCACCTCGCGCCTGCCTCGACATCGCAAGCTCCTTCGCACTTGGCGTCACATTTGCCAGCAAGTTTGCCCGGCTCGCATCCAACGCTGGTGGAGCCCCCGAATAAATTTAAACCTGATGAGCCACACATCACCGCGCAATTTCTGTAACCCTGCATATCAGCTGCGCACTTCGGCGTCTCCATGACGACGGCGAGTTTGGCATTCGCGCCGATCTTCGCCTTCGTGTTGGTGATGGCCTTGGCGGCGACCTCGCACGCGGCATGGCCATCTTTGAAGTCGGTACCCGCACCGAGGTCCTTTGCAATATTGCCGCAACGAAGCTTCAGAGCCGCATCGACCCGATCGGCCAAGTCTTTCAGTTGAACGGCCGCAGCAGTGGATGCTCTGAGCTTCACCCCCTCTTCATGACTAACCCCGAGGTCCTGGGCGAAGTTCAACGCAAGGATCGACTCGGGCGTTGAAAGATCGGGGCACTTACCCGCTAATCCAATGGCGACGCCCACAGCTTTCTCCGTCACGTCACCAGCCGACTTTTTCACCGTAGCGCAATTTGTTAGGAGAGGGACGGTTTCAACGACAGCGATGAATGCGCCGACAAGCGTTTTCCGATTCATTCGATTCCCCCAAGTGTAAATTGAGATACGTTGAGAAATAGCCCCGAAACAAATTGCCACGGGGCTATGCTGTATTTCTATAATTATGATTTATTGTATCTGAAACCGGTCCATGGGATGACCGATGGTCCCGGCGTAGCCGTCCTGTCCACTGGACTTCTCGTTGTTATATTGCCATGGCCAGTAATTGCCTTTGACAGGAGACACTCGATACTGAGCTTTCTGGACGCCATGGGCTTTCAGGATATCGGCAGGAGTGGTGTAAATCACCTGGATGGCGTCAATGACCTTCCCGTTGCCGGCATATCCATTTTTGCCGTCCTTCCAATTGCAACCGGTAACGTAGGGGAGCCAACCTCCCCCCATGACATGAACGTGGTATTGGACGGTGCCTTTGTCCACCCGTATCGCCACGTTCGTGATGGATTTGCCCTGCACCCCAGCAAAACCTGCCAGGTTATGCACCTCCGGATAAACGGTGCCGCCAGCCCTGACGGAATAATAGAAGTTGACCGGTGGCTTCACCACCTCCGCGGCTTGCTTCACCCCTTCCCCGACCTTCGCTGCCGCCGCCGCCTTCGCCGCCGCCGTCACGCCCTTCGCCGCCGCCGCTTGCTTCCCCTCGTCCGGGGGCTTGGGGGAGTCGGCTGCGCTGGCAATCCTTATCGCCGACGTATCCGTCTTGACCATTACGACAATCATTGCGACGATCGTCATCGCTATCATTGAAACTCTGGTCATGGTGGGCCACCTGATTTTTCTCTTCATGACTGTTATCTCTCCTTTTGAACTGCGTCGAGGTGCGCGGGCGTATGATTTCCCCTAAACGGCCTGCTACGCCGGGCCGCAACCATAACTGCGACACAAGCAGATTCAACAAGAATTCGGTTGAGAACCCAATTCGTATTCAGGCGTATGTTTGCGGCGTTCAATCGCAGACGCCCGATTCCGCACCTGGATATCTTTCCCGCGACGTTCTATCGCAGACACCCAATTTCATTTTCCGAAAGCGCTCTAACCAAGAAACGTGTTCGACAGCGCTCCCACGGCGCGGTGGGCTTCGAAAAGTGCAATCCCAACTGCGTTGGCAAGATTGAGCGAACGCACGGCGCCAAGGGTGGGAATGCCAACCACTCTATCGGTGTATTGCGCAAGTAACTCTTCGGGCAGCCCAATGCTTTCCTTGCCAAAAACGAGCGCGTCGCCTTGGCAGAAGCCTGCGTTCAGGTAGCTTTTCGTGGTCACCGCGCTGAAAAGGTGAAGGCGGCCACCAGGGCTCTCGCGATCGAATGCGTGGAGAAAGTGCGCGAAGTCGAGATGCCGGCGAAGGTCGACCAAGTGCCAGTAGTCGACGCCGGCGCGGCGGACGCTTTGCTCGTCGATGCGGAAGCCAAGCGGCCCAACGAGGTGCAGCGGCGAACGGGTTGCAGCACAAAGCCGGGCAACGTTTCCGGTGTTCGGCGGAATTTCGGGCTCGACGAGAACGACATGAAAAGGCCGCTCGATGGGGAGTGCACGAAGTCGAGGCGTAGTGTTTGAGGTGCGGGGCATTGGGGTGTGCAATACACGGGGAATGCTGTGGTAATTTAGGCGCGATGGTCGCTACGGTTCCACGCTGCCGCCGCGCTCTGTTCATGGTGAGCGCAGCTGCCGTGGCTGCTGTCGTAGCATGCGACTCAACCGCTCTGCACTCGCCTGAAAGCGGCATTCGCGATGGTCGCGATGGCCGTGACGGCGGCAAGGTGAATCCGCACGGTGGTGCTGATGCGACTGCCGCCTATGGCACCTCGGTGCTGCCCGTCGATTATCACAAGCGATTCAAAAAAGTGAATCATGCACGCTTCGTCTCGTTGGGGCACGCGGCCGGGCGATGGGAGGTCGACGTTTGGGCGAATGAAGCGGCATTGGCGGCGCTCGCATCGCACGCGCATGATGTGCCTGAAGGCGCGGTTGCCGTGCAAGAGCACTACGAGCGAACGGGCAAGGATGTGTCCAGCGTTGGGCCTGTCATGGTGATGGAGAAGCGTGCGAAGGGGTTTGCGTCTGAGCACGGCGACTGGAGCTTCACCGCGGTAGGATCGGCCGGGCAGCTCGTCAAACGTGGCGTTATCGAGCAATGCGCGGGCTGCCACGACAACGCTCCGTATGGCGGGCTGTTTCCCATCGTCAAGTGAGGTGCCGCGCGTGTATACCGCACGTATGGTTTGGTCGGCCGAATGAGCGAGCGCATGCGAGAGGCAGAGATCGCGCAAGCGCGTGAGCGTATCAAGGCGCACCTTGTCGCCATCGTTGGTGAAGGCGATATCCCGCGCTTCGAAGAAGCTCTGACACACCCAAGCTTCGCGAACGAGTCGGGCACACCCGACAACCAGCGCCTTGAATTCCTCGGCGACGCCGTTCTTGGCCTTTGTGTGAGCGAAATGCTCGTCGAAATGCACCCCAATGCCGACGAAGGGGCGCTAACGCGCATGCGAAGCGCCCTGGTCAATGCCGAAGCGCTTGCGCGCTGGGCGCGGGTGACGAATCTCGGTGAGGCACTTCTTCTTGGCAGGGGCGCGCGCGAGGGATTCGAGCGCGAACAGACGAACGTTCTGGCTGACGCGGTCGAGGCACTCGTTGCGAGCGTGTATGTTGCACGTGGTTTGGGCGCAGCGCGCAAATTGGTAGAGCAAGTGGCCCGTGAGTCGATGAACGACAGCACCGAGCTCGGTACGCGTGATCCGAAAAGCTTGCTTCAAGAGCAGGTGCAGGCCGAGGGCTTTGCGGCTCCTACCTACCGCGTGCGTGCTGTTCGCGGCAAAAAGCACGATCCAACATTCGAAGTAGAGGTTCTCGTCGGCGTCCATGTGATCGGGCTTGGCGAGGGACGGTCGAAGCGTGTTGCCGAGCGGGCCGCGGCGCTCGCCGCGCTCAGCGTGCGCTCGGAGCCTCGGCCGTTTCCGGAGGAGGCGGCTCCGGCGGAGCCACTTATTCCGAAGGCCGAGTAACGCCGGCGTCTTCCGGCGGCAAAGCGATCGTTCCGAGCAGATCGGGAGCTATGTAATGAGTGTATCGCGCACGCAAATCCGCGATAAGCGCCCCTTCTGCTTCTTCGGTGCGCTCGCGAGTGAGTATTGCGCGGATTTGCGGTGAAGCCTGCTCGACTGTGCGCTTGTTCGCCGCGACGGTTCCGCGGCGCCACACAACGGCAAAGAGCGAACCTTCCGCCACGGGCTCGGCGACCAGCTCGCCGTCTTTCACCTGACCTGCGGCCTTTACGATGGCTGGGTCGACCTTCAGGTTTGCCTCGTTGCTTGTGCCATCTGGCGAAACGAAACCCAGGTTTCCACCGCGCGAATTTGTCGCTTTGTCTAGGCTGTGCTCTCGTGCTAAATCCATGTATTTCTGGATGCTCGGATCGCGCTTTGCTTCGGCGAGAACGGCCAAAGCCTCTTGGCGAGTATTGCAGAGAATTCGCCAAAGATTGATGCGCTCGGGTGAGTCGAATCGCGAAATGTGATTTTGGTAGTAAAGGCGAACATCGCGATCGGAAATTTGCGCGGCTGGCGAGGCGAGCGAGGTTGACTCGGTGCGAAGGGCGCGGAGCGTGGCGTTTGAGAGCGCGCGCATGAGCAGCTGCGAGGTGGGTAGCTTCTTGTCGAGCCCTTGCTCTTGCGCGGCTGACGCAAGGAGCAGATCGCGCACGAGCACTTGATCGACGTACGCATGAACAATCGCGTTTTTCGATGCGCCGAGCGTAGCGAGCTGAAAAGGGGCAATGCCTGCCAGTCGACTTTCGAGCTCACCGACCGTCACTGCGTGATTGCCCACACGCACCGCGACGCGCGCGCGTCTATCGCTTTCGATTTGACGCGCCTCTTCTCGTTGGCTCGTTGGCGGCTGCGGGGCGTCGTGCGGTAGGGGCGTATGGCCATACGCCCATACAAATGCGTTTTTTTGGGGGGTTGCGTCGTGCGGTAGGGGCGCAGCATGCTGCGCCCCTACGTGGCTCGCGGCCAAGACACCCAGTGCAAGTATAGCCCACGCTACCCACCGTTTTCTTGCATTCACGGCGATGTGAGCTTAGCAGAAATATGCGCTCAACGCTTTGCGCGCGTTGCGCTCTTGCCACGATTGCCACGGCCTTCGAGAACGCCGGCAGCGCGCAGGATTTCTTCCCCCAGCCCCACGAACCGGTAAACCTCAGGGCGGAATGCGTATGCCACGTGCAGGCGCGCCACCAGATCGACAACCGCTTCTGTCGGCACATTCACCTTGCGAATTTTGGTGACCTTGCGAATCGAGCGAAGCGGCTCGCCAAGATCCATGAGCTGTTGCACGCGTTGCAGAATGTCGGTTGGTTTGAGAGCACGCGCGCCGCGTGCGCGGCCGGCTTCCAGCTCTTTCAAGAGGCGCTGCCGGCGCTTTTCAGTACGCCCATCGAGCTTGTGGGCGACGGCGGTGCGCCCGCCAAGCACGTCGTTGAATACGCGAGCGACGCGCCGCTTTTCGATGGCCTCGGGGCTTCCTCGGCGATTCGGTGCAAGCGGTGCGCGCGAATTCGCGCGATTCTCGGTTCGACTTTCCGAGCGCGGAACTCTTGTGGACTTGGCTCGAACCTTCGCCGCCATTCATCTTGTGAAATACGCCGAACAAACCGCATTGTCAATTTGGGTAACTTAGAAATCAAATGGCGTAATTCCGTTTCTAAATCGAAGGCGGCGCGTCGCTTACGGGTGCTGGGCCTTCAATCGGCAAGAGCAGGCGGAAAACCGAGCCCCGTCCGCTTGCACTTGGTCCAAGGTACGAAAGCTCACCATTGTGCTCGAGCGCAATGCGCTGCGCGATGGCGAGGCCGAGCCCGGTGCCGCTCGCTCCTTTCGTCGTTGCATACGGCTCGAAAAGCCTGTCGGCGATTTCAGGGGCGATTCCCGAGCCATTGTCAATGACACCAATGGCCACATCATGGCCTTCGGAGCTCGTGGTGATCGTCACGGCGCCACCCACGATGCCCCTGGTGGCGTCGAGTGCATTCTGCACGAGATTCGTCAGAACCTGAATGATTTGATCCCGATCGGCTTGAACGTTCGGCACGTGACGTCCCGGAGCGAAGGTGAGGGCCACGTCGCCAGCCGCGGCCGCATGAATCTGCACCACGTGGCGCACGATGTCATCCACTCGCACGTCTTCGGGTTTTGGTTGCGGCAGGCGTGCGAAACGGGTGAACTCCGTAACAATCGTCGAAATGCGGTGCACTTCATCGAGCACGGTGCGCGTTGCTTCGTCGAAGTAGTCGTCAAAGCGCGGATCGTCGCGTGCACGAAGCCGGCGCAGCGTTTCAACCGCAGCTCGGATTGGCGCGAGAGGGTTTTTCACTTCGTGTGCAACACGTCGAGCCACCTCGCGCCACGCGGCCACGCGGCTGGCTGTGGCGAGCCTTCGGCGCGTAACAGAAAGGTCGCGGAGCATTCGATCGAAAGCCGTGGCAAGCTCGTGGACCTCGCCCGATCCGCGGACATCGAGTGGGCGCGCTTCACCCGAGGCGACTTTGCCGGCTTCGCGCGCGAGAACAGCCAGGGGCCGGCTCAGGCTGCGCGCCAAAAAGAATGCGGCGATGAGGGCAACGAGCGCCGAGATGGCGGCTGCAAAGCCAACGGCCTTGTCGACGTCGCGTAAGTTGTCTTCGAGCTCGCGGGTCGACTTGAGAACATCGAAGGTGAGCGTAGCGCCCGCGTTGTCTTGCAGGCGGCACGTAGCGCGTGCAAGTTCACCGCCGGCGTTCGCCGTCGTGGTCGCCGACGGTGCCGATGCTGACGCCAGAGCAGGCGCGGATGGGGATGCATTGGCGACTTGCACATCGAGCGTTTTTGCCAGGCGCTCGAGCAGCGAGTCGACACGCCGAGCCCCGATGAGCCCGACGATCTTGCCGCGGTCGGAGCGCTTCGTGCATGCGGATAGGATCGCCGCAGCCGCGCCCGTTCGAAGTGTGAAGCCGTGTACTTTGCTTTTCAGCAGGCGATCGACATCGCGCGAAGACATTCCAAGCAAGGCTGCGGGGCTGGCCCCGATGATGTCGCCGCCTTCGACAGCAAGCAAAAGTTCATCGAGATCGAACGCGGTTCGCTCTCCTTGGACGATGGGCGAAAACCCCGTGCGGCGCTCACCGAGCTCGCCGCGATCGAGCGCGATGCCAACGCGGTCGACAAGCTCGCCTCCCTGGCATGCACCGCCAAGGAGCGATTGATCGGCCTCGCCTTGCCGGTGCACCTCGGCGACGATGCGCGTGCAAGTGCCATCAACTTCGCGCTGGAAGCGCTCTGTTTCCTTGGCCGCAAGACGCGTGCGCACCGCGAAGCCTGCTGCTGCCGTGGAAACCGCGGCAAGCAAGCCAAAAGTTATGGCAAGGCGTGGAGCAAGACGCACGGTAAGCGCGATGATACGACATCACAATGCCTCCCAGTAGGGTCGCATGGTGCGCTCGACGTGGCGCATGCGGGCGTACCGCGGAGGAGCCCGTGCGCCACGTACGTTGTACTCCGGTAAGAAGTACAACATTAGGAAGAGGCGGCGTCAAATCGAAGGCGATCCAAGCGCGGCTCGCACGCTTTCGACCACCGCAACGACCATGGCAACCGGGGGATCGGGCAAAACGTTGACACCACTTTTCGCCCACGTTGTTATCCATATAGCTTCCACGGTGCCGTTGGCGATGACGAGCCGCTCGATAGGATACGTGCGAAGCAGTTGACGGACTGAATCGGTTAGAAGAGCGGTTGCAACGCCCTGATTGCCGTAGACTTGGACCGCTTTGTCGAAGTCAGCGTCGCCAGAGAGACCTACACTGCCAAGGACCTTGCCCAGCCACTGGATCTTCCGCCCAAGCCAGTCGAACATGGTGAGCCGCCGGACAAGGACGGCGATACCCTTCGGAATTGACGCGCGTAGACGAATCGTCACCCGTCTCGACGTGGCCCGAACCAAGTACTGCAATAGCCCCAATGGAAGGAACCTCACTGAGCCGAGCCCATATGCGGTGAGCAGGAGGTCGACCTCTCGTTCGCGAAAGCGAGCGCATACTCCCTTGCTGTACCCTCCATCGTCACCCCAAGCCGTAATAACAGCGTCTTTGCGCGAAGCAAGGCTCTCGACCACAAGGTCACGCACCGCAAGTGGCCATTCCACTCGCGAAAACGGGCCGTAAACATCCCAAGAAGGTTCAGGCTCTGGAGGGGCCGGCAGTGGAGAAACCGTTTCCTGTGCTTTTTCGACGGCTTGGTCGAATTCGTCAAGCTTGTTCGAGAGTTGAACGATCCCTTCTTCCCAAGTTTGCAACTCGTGTTCATTCGGAGGAAGAGCGTGGATGATGCGATTTGCAAGATTGGCGACTTCGCCCGCAAGGGGCGCCGGCACGACTGCGCATCGCACCGGCGTAAAACGATTCCTAAGCTCTCGAACGTGAGAGAGCTTTTCTTTCACGCGCTCGTTGAGCCCCGATGGCAATCGATACGGCGATGTGCCACCGGGGGGCGCGTTTGTTAAGGAAGATTTCATGGGTGGTCGTTAACCCTTCAGCCAGCTTGGCGTTTCGATCGGCAATTCGACGCACCCACCTACGCCACCAGAGGGACCTAGCTTACCCTCTTTGACGCCAGCACCGATCGAGAGCCCGCCGCATACCTCCAGCTTGCCGTTGTGATCCGCATCTTGCACACCAATATGCCCTCCCCAGCCTATCCCCAGCCCACCACCTACGGTTGCACTGTTGGCCCCGTCGGTTGTTGTGACTCCAACGCCGACCACCGTCGCGTCAACGCCGATGTTGAATCCAGTGCTTCCGTCGGGGTTGTGGATGCCCTCGTGCAATTCAACCGTGCCGACTTCGATCGAAAGCGTCTTGCCTTTGGCAAGTTCCAGATTATTCGCGCGTAGAACTCCAACTTGAGCTTCATTTTGCAAGCCGACCTGAATCGAGGCGGACAACACCTCGATGTCGCCGCCACCGCGGGGTACTTTGCCTTTAACGACGGCTGCGCCCGCGAAGACGCCGTGGCCGTCAGGTGTAATTCCTGCGTCAGCATAAGGGCCATCGTCGGCGGATCGCTCCTGTGTGCGTTGGGCGTTGCTCGAGGGTTTCGTCCAGGTAGAACTGGAGGCGTTGGTTGCGTTCGTTGTATTGGCTGGTTCGGGCTGAGCCAAATAGTCCAGGTAGGACATGTACTGCCCATCCGGCCAATTGGGATCCTCCCACGGGGCATCAAGCGAAGAGGCAGGGCGTTCGTTGCCTGCTGCTTCGGACTTCGCTTTTTCGGGTGGTGCCGGTGGGCCGTAAACTTGGTTGTTGTCGTTGTCGTACTGGCTCGCGCGAGGCGCGCCATCATTTGTTATTCTTGGTGCCATACAAGCCCAGTCGACCGTTTTTCCCGGATGTTGCGTCGATCGAGAAAAAATCGACATGCCCTCAGCAGGCGCCTAGCCGATTCTGCCAAGGCTACAAAAAACCATGTTTGCTAGAACGCTTTCAAGGGACGTCCGCAATCACCCCCGCCCACCACTCGTGCGCGATGAGGCTCCAAGATCGAACCTCGAAGCGTTGGGCGAGGCAACAAGCGTGATGTCTTGCGCGCGGCCGCCCTGAACGCGGATCTCTGCCGGTTACGAGCCGGTGGACCACGGACCACCGGGAGGCCAACGCAGATTGAAGTTCTTGCCGATGGCGCAGGCACGAGCGACTGGCAGCAGGAACTCGGCGAGGACTGTGACGACTTCCGAGAGCTTCTCTGGACACTGCGCGTTCGGGAGCCTGCTTCGGAACGCGCTCCACTGTGCCCGCGTCGACAACTGCTCGGTGAAGTCTGGGGTGAACGCGATCGGTGCCACGTCGATGACGGTCCCACGGTTCGCGAACGTGGCGGCAACGGCCTTTGCGAGCAGCTCGCCGCCGAAGGCGTACTGACTCGCCAAAAGCCAGACGTCGTAGAAGTCTTTCATGCGGCTGTTCATCGTGCGCAGGTAGACCATCGCCTGGAACTTCTCGGCCACCACCGTCTCGCGCGGGTAGCCCGAGAGCTTGGCTGCAGGGAAGTCGAGCAGCGTCGGGTAGGTGATGATCTCGGCGGCCGGCGTGACGACGTCTCCGAACCCGACGTCGATCTGCATGGCGACACGCGCCTTGCCAAGCAAACCGACAAAGCGAACCCGCACGCCTTCGTAGTTCGCATCTTCCTTGATGCGCTCAGTCTTCACCGTGGCCGGGTCGAACGCCATGCCGTCAGGATCGACGTCGGCAGTGCACACTTCGCGGATCACTCGTGCCAGGTTCTCGAGCGAGTTGTCCATGCGGCCGAGAAAGTCGAGATCTTTCGTCGCGCGCGCGAGCGGGGCATCCCACACGTGCAGCATCAGCGCGCCCTTGAGGATGAAGCGTGAGCGGTGCGGAGACTTCGACAACCGATAGAGGAACCGCTCCATCGCGTAGTACTGAAGCAACTCCTGAAATAACCGCTTCGATGTGCGTGCGCGGTTCTGCAGGCGGCCATGCACGGACGCTGCGAGGTTCTTATTGGTCACGACATTGCCTCCAAGTAGGGCCGCATGGTGCGCTCGACGTGGCGCATGCGGGCGTACTTCAGAAGAACATTGAGCTTCTTTCGACGGCGCTCGCGCCAGAGCCGCATCGCCTCCAGCACCACGTCCATGCCGATCTGATTCCGGTACCGGAAGCTGTCGGCAAGGGTTTTTTCAGGGTTGTAGATGCGAACAGGTATGCCATCGAGTTTGTGCATCTCGATGCCTTCGTGGAACGCTGGCCCGGAGAACCAGAAGAAGCGCGTTGGCGGGTAGTCGAGGCGCGGCTTCCTCGTTCCGCGCTCGATCGCAACGTCGATGGTGTGCGGCACCTGCGTTGTCAACTCATGAAACGACAGCGCCGAGATGAGACAGAGAACGCCTTGCGGGGCTCGCGTTGCGACAATGACGAAGTCGGGGTGTGCAAGCGGCTTGAGGGACGCGAGTCGGTAGAACCCTCGAGTGACTGGCGTGACAACGCCAGCGTTTCGCATGGCGTAGAGCGTCTTGCGACGGATGCCGAGGCGCAGCGCATCGGACATGCGGAGGACGCCACCATGCTGGCGAAACCGTTTAATTTCGCTCTTGAAGACTCTGGAACCCACGAAGACATATTGCTTTCAAATAGCGCATATGTGAAGACTTTTTGTCTGGTCGAGTAGCCCGAGGGGATTTCACCCTCGGGCCCTCCCAGAACCGGACGTGAGACTCTCGCCTCATCCGGCTCCTCCAATCCCGGCCGCAGGCTTCGCACCGAGACGCCAATGCGCAAA
>WQZB01000074.1 GCA_009780955.1 Polyangiaceae bacterium
AGCCGTCGCGAGCGAATTGAGGCTAGGGCGGGCGCGAGGAGCCCGCGTAAGCGTACGTTGTGGTACGTGCGCAGGCACCGCAGCGCCCAACCGACGCATCGATTCGCGCAGCAGGCTGGTAAAAACATCCTCTGAGGCGCGCCGGTAGTGCGTCGTGGTTTGGCAAGTCCGTCTTCCCTGACGGGTAGAAAGCACAATGGTAGCGAAGGCCTCCGCAAAATCGTCAAAAAAGGACTCTGCGCCTCCCCCCCTTTCCAAGACAGCGAAGGCGGCGAAGGCGGTGAAACGAACCCTAGCGGTTCACCCCACAATCGAGACACCGCAGGCACCACAAAAGCCGCCAACACTCGAGGAACGTTGTGCGTCCGTCGAAGCGCGGCTCACAAGAGCCAACCCAGAGTTCCAGCAGCTGTACCGCGAGAACGTCGATATGTCGTGGATTTACCACGACAGCGCGCTTGAAGGCTCAGTTTATACTGAGCAGGAGCTCAAGGCAGCGATGGATCCAACGGCGTTGGTTGTGACCGACTCGTCCATCCAGCCTGCGTGCGAGCAGATTCGCCGGCACCGCGAGGCGCTCGAATACGTCCGCGACTTTGCCACAAAAAAGCGCCTTGCCGTCACAATTGATGTCGTAAAGAAAATTTATCTTCATTTGCATCCCGAAGAAGGGGACACCAAAACGGTCAAATACCGTAAAGACATCCCTCAACACCGCCTCTATTTCCACGAATACACCCCCCCAGACAAGATAAGCTACAAGGTCCGTCAAATCATCGACTGGGTGAACGATCCGGAAACACGTCGCACGCGCAGCGCAATCCGTATTGCCGCTCGCGCACATTACGACTTGCTGCGTGTGTTTCCGTTTGCAGCCGATAGCGGCACCGTCGCGCGGCTCATCATGAATCTTCTTTTGATGCGCAATGGGCTGCCACCAGCAATCGTTCATTCGACCGAACGCCAGCGCTATTACGAGGCTTTAAAGGGATCGAGCGCGGTCATGACACAAATCGTTCACGAGTCGATCGAAAATCATTTAGCGTCCGTCGAAAAGCTGCTCGAAGCCCACGAAAGCACGGGCTACACAGTTAGAGCTTAGAATGTTTACCAGCCGTCGCGAGCGACGTGAGGCCAAGGCGGGCCCGAGGAGCCCGCGTAAGCGTACTTCTCGTACGTGCGCAGGCACCGCAGGGCCCAACGAAGGCATCGCGGCGCGCAGCAGGCTGGTCGTCGCGTGCTAACTCGTCGCATCATACCGTGCCTTGACGTGAAGAACGGAAGGGTCGTCAAAGGGGTCAACTTCGTTGGCTTGCGTGACGCTGGAGATCCTGCCGAACTCGCGCGCCGTTACGATGAAGACGGTGCCGACGAAATTACCCTGCTCGATATCACTGCCACAACCGACGGTCGAAGCGCCATGCTCGACGTGGTGGCACGCGCGGCTGACCAAACTTTCACTCCCCTCACCGTGGGTGGTGGCATCCGCACCGAAGCCGATGTCGAAGCCTTGCTTGCCGCCGGCGCCGACAAAGTAAGCCTCAATTCGGCGGCGGTTGCCGATCCTGAGCTTGTTCGTCGCTGCGCCGATCGATGGGGAACGCAAGCCGTCGTCGTCGCGATCGATGTCCGCGCGCGGCAGCGTGCAAGCCAAGGCGCGGACTTCGTCGGCGCAGCAGCTCAATCAGTCCAAGCCGATTGGGAAGTCGTCACTCACGGCGGTAGAACACCCACGGGGCTTTCCGCTGTGGCGTGGGCAGAAGAGGCCGCCAGGCTTGGCGCAGGGGAAATCCTGCTGACAAGCATGGACCGGGATGGAACCCTTTCAGGCTACGATTTGCCGCTTCTGCGAGCCATCGCACAAGCGGCGTCCGTACCCATCATTGCCTCCGGCGGCGCCGGCTCGCTCGCGCATCTTCGCGACGGCATTCTGCTGGGCGGTGCAAGCGCGGTTCTTGCTGCCTCGATCTTCCATGACGGCACCTACAGCATTGGTCAGGCAAAGAAGTTTCTCGCCAGTGCTGGCATTCCAATGAGGCCCTCGTCGGCGAGGTCCTCGTCGACGAGGATAACGTGAACGCGCTCGAGAACTCGATCACGCTCGACGAAATCTTCGCCGTTGCGATCGCCAAGCGAGTTCCGCTTGCCCCGGAAATCGCCGGCTACCTTGCCCTCGAAGTGGCGCAAGGCGCACGCAACGCGGAAGGCGAGGTCGAACCACGCACGGTATACATTAGCGAGGAAGGCACCGTTGCGCTCGTCCGCCCCAAAAAGGACGCACCCACGGGCGACGCAGAAACGAGCGTGCGCGCAATCCTCGGCCGACTGCTCGAGGCAAGCGGTTCGGCAACGCCCAGCCTTTCCGCCATCGCAAAGCGCGCGCCAGGAAGCGGCTTATCGACACTTATCCACGAGATCGAGACGGCACTCGTCCCAATCAACCGCGCCGCTGGCAGGCGTGCTCTCGCGCGCCTTGCCCATGACGTCAAGCGAATCACAATGGGTGTGGGGCGCAACGCATCGCCCTCGTCCTACCGCGCATCATCTGCAAGAACAGCCTCGAGCCCCGATCCAACGCCTGCGCCTCCGGCCGCGACATCGCACGCGCTGCCCTCATCGGGGGCGCGAGAAAAAGTGGGACAAACGGAAAAAGTGTCTGCCGAGCCGTCGCGCACCATGACGACATGGCGCGATCCGAACCGCCAAGCCGCGGCGCCCGGCACGCATCGTCCTCGTGCACCTCGCACCAGCCTAACGATTCTCGCGAGCGCGCTTTTCGTGTGTGTTGCCGGAATCGTTGTTATCTGGAAGGTTTACCCATCATTTTTCACGGGGAAGAAGGAGCCCGCGGTCGCTCTCGCTTCAGAAGGCACGCTCACCGCCAGCGCGTCTGCGCCTCGCTGCAAAGTTACCCTCGTGGTCACCGACGTACCTGCAAACGCCGAAATCTTGCTTCGGATGGGGCAAACGCCACTCGACATCGAGCGCATGCCAATGGGCACGCGCCTCGAGTTCGTGACAACGGCAGAAGGCTATGCGCCAAAGCGTGCGAGTGTGAAAAGCGAATCGCTTTGGAACAAGGGCATGAGCGGCAAGCCTAGCCTCGACTTGCCGATAGAGCTCGAGCCATCCCCAAACAAGCTAAATGGCAAGCCAGGCGCAGTCGATCCGTGGCCGTTGTCCGATCCGGGCACCGAAGTTGGCGGCTCCGGCTCACCCGGCACCGTGCATGTTGCAGCCAACGTGCGCGGTGCCGAGGTGTGGCTTCTCGCAGGCATTGGTCCCGAAGCGCGCATCGAGCAGCTTCGCTGCGACGCCGACATCGATGTGCTGCTCGCCGGCCCAGAAGCCTTGCGCAAACGGCTGCATGTCAATAAAATTGATATTTTTTCTGCGCCTTCAAACAGCTTTGGCAACAAAGTCGTGACCGTGGCAGGCACGACGGCGCCGTAGGGGCACGATTCATCGCGCGCTATCGGTATCGGCCAGCGGTTGGGCGCCATGAATGGCGCCCCTACTTCTTTTCTTGACGTGCTGTATCGAAGTTCGGATCATCTTCGGGTGCACGAACAAGAGTACGCCATTGTTTCTGCCCTCGTTCCGGTTGCGTGGGCAGACGGCATTTTTACCGACAAAGAGAAAGAAATGCTCGACGCGCTGCTCGATGCCTATGGCGCATCCGAAGAGCAGAAAGCACTTCTCTACGACTACGCAAAAGAAAAGCGCACTCTCCAAGATATCCGGCTTCAAGATTTGTCAGCAGGAGATAGGCGCGTTCTTCTTCAGCACGCCGTGCTTCTCACGTTCGCCGACGGCCAGCAAAACCCGTCAGACGCAGCGTTTCTCCGCGATCTCGCCGAGCACCTGCGCATTCCGCCAGACGAGGCAAACGGCGTAATGGCCAACGCCGAAGAGCGAGCCCGCAAGCACCTTAGCTTGCTCGATTAGGGAACGCGACCGCAACACGAAGACCGCCGGATGGCGCGTCGGAGATCTCCAATGCCGCGCCCTGACAAGCCGCGAGCTCGGCTGCCATGAACACGGGCAAAGCGCTCGGCCTTCCGTATGCGCCGGCGTGCGACGCGAGCGAAAGGAAGCTTTTGCGTGCCGAAGCCGGAAGCGATGGCCCGCTGTCGTCGACAACGAGACGCGCGCAGCCGTCGTTCGTAAATAGCACGCTCACATTGACAGAACCACCCTCCGGCGACGAAAGAACGGCATTCTCGACAAGCCCACGCACCAAGGCGAAAATGGCCTTCGCCTGCGCCCAAACGTACACGCTGCCATCATCGTTGGCATCGTGAGCCCCGTGCACTGCAAGATTCACGCGCTCACGATTGGCGATCGCCGCGGCGCTTTGAACGGCGGCACGCGCAGTGGACACAAGATCGACTTCGACCGGCGCTGCCGCAAACGCGAAAGGTGCGAAAGGCGCGAAAACGGTCGTTTCTTCACCGCGTTCGAGTGCGGCGGCAAGCTCGCGAGCGTAGATCTCACCTTGCTTGCGGGCAAGGTCAAGCTCGCGGCGAAGTGCTTCGCGCTCGCTTGGTTCACCAGCACCCTCCGCGGGAAACACGAGAACCTCTGTGCCACCTTCAAGCTCGTGGCGCCCGCCATAGCGCTTGGCCATGCGGCTCAGCCACACGCGCTCGGTTTCGGCAGTTGGCGAGCTGTCGGGACCAAGTGCAACTGACACGCGAACGTCGTCGCCGTCACGTCGCACGGTGGCCGACGACCCATCACCGCCGCCATGCCCAAGCATGACTTGCAGCATGCGGCGCAAATCAGACTCGTCGCCGAGGATTTCGGTGCCGCTGCCAGGCTGAATGGAAACGCGCGCATCGGGCGCGATTTCCCAGAGCACCGCCGCGAGATCGATGCGCCCTCGCCGTGGAGTTGCAGCACCCGCACTCGTGCGCTGATGAAGGCTCGAAAGCATGCGCATGACGTCGTCGAGCGCATCGAGCGATGCATCGACGGACACAGGATCCGACGGCGCATCGAGCGACGGCGGCGCCTGCGTGCGCAAGATCTGAACGCCGGAACGAAGTCGCTCGGCAGCGTTCTGCGCCTCTTGGGTTAGTAGCCAGCTGAGCTCTTGTCGGGTCAGGCGCCCCTTGATCAAGCGAGCCTCCTTGTGGCGAGGTGGCAGGCCAGCATAAAGAAGGGCACGCTCGTTTGCCAGACGCAACCGAGGGCGCGATGAATCGCGCTCCTACACCCAGCCAAAACGCATATGCGTAGGGGCGGCCCCCTGTGGCCGCCCCTCATCGCGTTCACATCAACTCGAGTGTGAGGAGCGTGTGCGCGGCACGGGACGAGCCGTTCCTGCCGCTGCCCAAGCGCGTTCTTGACCACGCGCGAGCCACTTGAGCGACACCTTCTGGGCGCCAATCGTGATCTCGATGGGCTCTTGTTCCGACCATTGGGCTGGCGGAGGCAACACGAGTGTTCGCGGTCCTTTCGAGCCTTTGATGGAAGCGGCTTCGAAACGCAACGCTGCAATACCGACGCCGCTAAAGAGCGACACCGAACCACTTGGAATGAACGGCGCAAGCACCGCTCGGAGCCGGGGGGCGAGCTCGACGGCACGACCCGCGAGCTCGCGGACCTCGTCGAGCGTTGAGCACACGATGGCAAATCCCGCAGATCCCAATCCCGTTGAACCCGTTGAGCCCGTTGAGCCCGTGCCCTCGATCAGATCGAGCGTCTGGCTGCCCTTCCACGGAGTTGGCGGACTGAGTGTGAGGGGCGCCTTCTTGCCCGCCTCGCCGGCGCCCTTCTTGTCGCGCACGACAAGAACATCGTCGGTTGGTAACGCTCGTGGAATGGTTACACGCACAGGTCGCTTGAAACTGCGCGGATCGCCCATTTCGCCATTGGCAACGGCATGCGCGAGTGTTTCGGCTGACGCAATGACCACCGATTTCGACGATGCCATTCCGGGTTCGAGATCGTGTGCGCGGGCGCTCAAGCCGCTGGGAGCGGGCGGATAAAGCTCTCCGGTCATCACGCGTGCGTCGGGTTCGACGAGACGCGCCCCGGTTGCAATGAGGTCGGTGAGCGCCCCGCTCGACGAGAGCACTTCGAGCATTTGACGCGACGGAACCGCAACGAGGAACTCGACACGCGCCGGCACACGCTTTGACTTGAGCAGGGTTGCGGCCGCGAACAAATCGCGCAAGGTGATGCCACTGTCGCCGCCCAGCAATACCTGCGAAACAGGCTTGCCCGACAAATCGCGCACCGAGCGCACGCTCCCCGTGTCGTCCATGTAAAGCGGATCGACCGCGCCGAGGTCAACGTTCAAAACCTCGTCGCATGGTGCGCCGGCATCGGGAGAAAGAGCGCGATGCGCCTTGCTGCGACGCTGATCGCGAAGGAAAACTTCGGTGCGCTCGTCGCTCACGAAAAGCGCACCAGCGGCACCAAGTTGGGGCGCGAGTGACGTGAGTACGGCGCGCTCGGGCACGGACAGCAAGCGCACACTTGGTCCCGCGAATTCGATGACAACGGGAGCCTGATATGCTGCCTCGATTCGCCCGACCGCATCGCCAAGACCACGGCGGATAAGCTCGAGCGCCACATCGCGTGCGCACACGAACGGACGTGTTCGTCCGGATAAGAGCACTTGCACACCGCGAGGCGGTCGCACGACGACGCTGCCTTGAGCAAGGGCCTGCGCGAGCAACCCAGGCGCGACCACGAAGGTGAGCATGCCGATGCCACCAACGCCGGCAAGACGTGGATCATCGGTCACGCACAACCGCGCGGGGCTTGCAAAGCGCTCGAGATGAACCGGTGCAGAAAAACCGATCCCGGGGCGCGCCAGCACAACGCCATGCGCAAGCATGTCGGCAGTGGCAGCTTGCATTTCGTCGCTACGGGCGCGCGCTAGGGCCTCGTTGATGCAGCGAGCGTTGTAAGCAATGGCCACCTCCGCGGTGGTTTTCTTGAGGCCCGCCTCACGCGCTTCGGCGATCGCCCGCAGGGGCGCACGCGCAAGGACGATCTGATCGACCTTCACCTGCACCATGTCCCCCGAAAGTGACGAATCAGCACAGCGTCCGGCAAGGATCTTCTGAGCCATCGTGCGGGGGGGATCCCCTGCTCGTGCGCGCATTGTGGCGCACCTTAAACGTTGCAACCATGAAGGGTCAAGGGCTCGACTTCAAAGCTGGCCTCGCGCGCATGTGGCGCACCGCACCGGCAGGTCTGATTTCCCGCGACGATGTTGACGCGTCAAAGTCAAGGGGCCTAACGTTCGTTTTATGTTCAAAGAGGCACTTCGCGAAGTCGTCGAGGGCACGGAAGGCGGAATCGCCGGCCTTCTCATGGACACAAGCGGAATCGCCGTCGAATCTTATGCGAAAAGCGACGCGGCGTTCGACATCAGCACGGTTGGCATCGAGTTCGGCGTTGTCATCGGCTCGATCAAACGCGCCGCCGAAATGCTCGAAGCCGGGGCAACTCACGAGATCGTGATTGGCACCGACAAGCTTGTCACCCTCATTCGAACACTCGGCGACACGTATTTCCTGGCTCTCGCGCTGACGCCAGACGGGAACTACGGGAAGGGTCGCTATCTCATGCGAACTGCAGCGCCGAAGATCATGGCGGAACTCTAACTTGGCGGCAAAGCATAAAATTCTCGTGCTTTCGGGGCCGAACCTTCAGCTTCTCGGCACGCGCGAACCTACAATTTACGGCAAAGTTACGCTTCAAGACATTCACGCGCAGCTTGTTTTGCGAGGAAGCGAACTTGGCGTCGATGTCGACACCTTTCAATCGAATCATGAAGGCGCTTTGGTCGATCGCATTGGCTCGGCCCGCGGCACCTTCGATGGCATTTTGTTGAACGCTGGCGCCTACACGCACACATCGCTTGCGCTTTTCGATGCGCTCAAAGCCGTTAGCCTGCCCTGCGTTGAAGTTCACATCTCGAACCCAGAAGCGCGCGAAGCCTATCGCCATGTGTCAATGGTCGCCGGTGCTTGCATAGCGAAAGTAAGTGGCTTTGGCGCCGATAGCTATGTGCTAGCTCTCGAAGGTCTCGTGCGTTGGCTAAACCGCTTTTGACTCGGCGCATCGTAAGTTTTCTGTGCACCGCGTTGAGCATCAACGATGGATGACACGTTGGCGGCAGTGCATTAGTCTCGCTTTAATTATGACTGTCGACATCGACAAACTGCGAACGCTGCTCGAAGTTCTAAAAGAAGAAAACGTCGCAGAGTTCGAGCACGAAACCGAAGGCACCCGCGTACGCATCGTGCGTGGTTCGGGGCGCGTGCTCACGGCAGATGCGTTCGCCGCAGCAGGCAGCCCCGCTGTGTTGTCCGCACCGCTAGTTCCGTTGGCCCCGTTGGCAGCCGCGCCAACTCTGTCTGCTCAAATTCCGAGCGACGTCGTCGACGTAACGAGTCCGTTCGTTGGGACCTTTTACCATGCACCAAGCCCCGACGCGCCGCCGTTCGTTCAGGTTGGCTCGGTGGTTCGCCCAGGCCAAACGCTTTGCATCATCGAAGCCATGAAGCTGATGAACGAGATCGAAGCGGAGGTTAGCGGCACGATCATCGAAATCCTGGAGCAGAATGGCAAGCCCGTTGAGTACGGGCAAAAGCTTTATCGCGTTAAAAAGGCATGAGCGCGCCTCCCGCAAGCGTGCCACCGTCGATTCGGTGGGCAGTTCCGAACCCGAGCACGCCACCGTTCAGCAAGGTCCTCATCGCCAACCGCGGGGAGATCGCGCTCCGTGTGATGCGCGCATGCCATGAGCTGGGGATCGCCACGGTCGCCGTTCACTCCGAGGCTGACGCACGCGCGCTGCACGTGCGCTTCGCCGATGAAGCCGTGTGCATTGGACCTTCTCGCGCGGCCCGCAGCTACTTGCATATTCCAGCCATCATCAGCGCAGCCGAAATCACCGGCGCCGATGCCATTCACCCTGGCTACGGCTTTCTCTCCGAGAATGCCGAGTTCGCGCGTCTTTGCAACCAATGCGGCGTCACATTCATTGGGCCATCGCCACAGGCCATGCAGGCGTGGGGCGACAAAGTGAAAGCGCGCGCGAATGCCAAGCGCTTCGGGTTGCCGCTGCTACCTGGCTCCGATGTTCTCGTTGATGCAAAGCACGCCATCGAGGAAGCCAGGCGCATCGGGCTGCCGGTGATCATGAAGGCCTCGGGCGGCGGTGGCGGGCGCGGCATGCGCGTGGTGCGCACCGAAGCGGACATTGCCACGAGTTTCGCGCAGGCAACGCGCGAAGCCGTAGCAGGCTTCAATAACCCAGATGTGTTCATGGAGAAGTTTGTCGAGCGACCGAAGCACATCGAGTTCCAGGTGCTCGCCGACCAGCACGGCGGCGTGTGGACGCTTGGAGAACGCGAGTGCTCGCTGCAGCGCCGGCACCAGAAGGTCATCGAAGAAGCGCCAAGCCCTGTTATGACCCCAGAACTACGCCAAGAAATCAGCGCCGTCATCCGCCGCGCAGTCAAAGAGACCGGCTACACATCGCTTGGCACGCTCGAATTCATCATGGACGAGGACCGACGCCTCTATTTTCTCGAGATGAATACGCGCGTTCAAGTGGAGCACCCAGTCACGGAAATGGTCACGGGGCTCGATCTCGTCAGCCTGCAGATTCGCGTTGCCGCGGGTGAGAAGCTCGATCTGCCTGACACGCGCACATGGAGCTTCCGCGGGCACGCCATCGAGTGCCGCATCAATGCGGAAGATCCGCACACGTTCGCGCCTTGGCCTGGTCTCATCACCGAGTACTTTCCGCCTGGCGGCACAGGTGTGCGCGTTGATTCGGGTGTGTACGGCGGCTGGACCGTGCCTCCGCACTACGACTCGCTCCTCGCGAAGGTCATTGCCCACGCGCCAACGCGCGAGCAGGCCATGGTGCGCATGCAGCGCGCTTTGGGCGAGTTCATCGTTGGCGGCATTCGCACGAACATTCCCCTTCACAAAACTCTTCTCGAGGACGACGAAGTCCGAAGGGGCGCCATGTCGACACGCACGATCGAACGAATCTTGGCAAAGCCAAAACCGTAGGGGCGTATGGCCATACGCCCCTACTCCCAACGAAGACTCTCGCCCGTTACGTTTGCGATCTTCTGCTGGTTTTGGCCCTGCGTGTTCGACATGTAGAGCCCGCCGCGCGTCGAGAAGAACGCGACGCTGCGGCCGTCGGGTGAACATGCAGGATAGGTGTTCGACCCCTGGTCCTGCGTGAGGCGCCTGATGCCCGAGCCGCTCGGACTGACGCTGAAGATGTCCCATGTGCCGCCCTCGCGCCCCATGAAAAGGATCTTCACGCCTTCTGGATCGTTGCACCATGCAGGTGCCATGTTGTACGTGCCTTGATAGCTTATGCGCTTGCCATCGACGTAAATCTGCGGGTTGCCGTCTTGGTTGGAAACGTACGCGAGCTGGCCGCCAGGACCAAACGCTGGGTGTGTGTTGAGCCCACCGCGAGTGACTTTCGAGAGATTCGCGCCGTCCGGCGAGCCCACCCAGATGTCGCTTTGCCCGGCCTGCGCAATGACAACAGCCATTTTGCCACCACCGAATGCGGCGCCGAAAACGAGCCCAGGGTGCCTGAACACGGCAGCGGGACTTCCAACTTTGAAAAGCTCGTAGCCGCCGCCTGCAAGTTCGCCCGCATAGTAGATGCCTCCTGGTCCAGGCGCGGGTGCGAGCGCGACATTCGTTGCGGAAGGCAAGCGGCCAGCCCCACGCCCATCGCTGTCGATCGCGAAAATGCCCTTTTGCCCTGGACCCGTCGTGGCGCTGAAAACGAGGCGCGAGCCGAAACTTGCCGGCGTACCGGTGAAGTACTTGACGACTTCGTTGCCGAACTGGTGAACCGCGCTGCGAACATCGCTAGGCGCGACGTCGTATTCCCTTTTCAACACTGCATCAGAGCCACGCGACACGACGAAAAGGCGAAGCTCGAGATGAACCGTTGAGCCACGCATCGAGGAGACGCCTTTGACAACAGCCTCGGCGCCCACATTGCGCCACGACGATGGGTCGATCGACGTGCCTTCCTTTGCGAGGTTCGCGGTAAAGCTATTGGCGTCTAGCACCTGAAAGAGATTCGAGAGCGTAAAGTCACGACTCGCCGTTTCGGTGACCGTGCTAGAGGCGGTTTTTTCGCCTTGGGGTGGCACGACCGCAATCTTGAAAAGAGATCGCGATCCTCCGGAGACAAAAATGGTGGTCACGCCGTCGCCACCAGAAGGCGTGGGCGAAGCTGCAGGTGCGGGCGACTGCGCAGCCGACGGCCGTGCGAGCGTGAATGCAAGGCCCGCTGTGCCAGCGGCAAGGATGGCCGACGCGTGAAGTACGAAGCAAATCATTTTGGCATGCATCGCGAAGAGTCTCCATGAGGATCGCCTTGAATGACAAGCTGCACGACGCGACCGCGATAAAGTTCGTCGAGCTCTTTCGGAGGTTGTGGCAACGGCGTGCGGTCGTCGAGAAGCTTTTGAAGCATGGAACGAGCGGCGTCATCGAAAAGCTCGTTGCCACTCGAAATCACCGACGTTGGGCGAAGATACCAGATCACCATGTTGCGATTGAGTGTAACCTGCAACTTAGTGCAAAGCTTCCGTGCTTCGTTGACGGAAACGATGGTTGGCACCGTAAGGCGCTGCCCAAAGAATTCACTCAGCTGCGCGGCGTACATATCGCCGGCTCTGACTTTGTTTGGATCGGTCTCGGTGCCGCCGTCGACGCCACCCGGGTGACCTTCTTCAGGGCGTGCTTTGCCTGCGTCTTCGGCAAATGGATCGCTTTTGGAAATGAGGTGCTCGATGTCGGACGGTTGCGTGTTTGGCGGTGGGGGTGGACGAGCGCCGGCGTCTTTTTTCTGCAGCGGCTCTTCGCGCGATGCGATTGCCTCGTGCGTTGGTGCGGTGCGCGCGCGCGGAACAATCCTGTCGGGAAGCTTTTTTGGATCCACGGGCTGACCCAATTTGAGCAGCGTTGCCTGCACGACGGGCCTTGCCACCAGCGGCTTGTCGTTGGTTTCGACAGCAGACGGCGCCATGGCCTTGACGAAGAAAGGCCCCACGGCAACGGCATGCAGCGCAATGGCTAGAGCGATACCGACGAAGATTTCGCTCGACGTATAACGCGGGCTGTAAGGAACGCCGGGAACCTTCATCGTGAGAGCGCCGTGATTGCCTGCCTACTTGACCACCAAGGGATCGGTAATCATCCCCAGCTTTTCGACGCCCGCGCTGCGTGCGGCGGCCATCACGCGCAGAACGGTGCCGTATTTCACGCTCTCGTCGGCCTGCACGAAAAGCTCTCGCTCTTCTTTGAGCCGCGCATTCGTTTTGAGCTTCTCTTCGACGGCGTCGGTGATTTCGTCTTTGCCAAGGAAAACGTGTTCGTCGGCCGTGACGATGACGAGCATTTTCGTGTCGTCGGCCTGCATTGGCGCGCTTCTGACTTTCGGCAGATCGACCTGCACACCAGTTGTAAGAAGCGGTGCGGTCACCATGAAAATGACGAGGAGCACGAGCATGACGTCGATGAGCGGCGTCACGTTGATGTCGTTCATGCCGCCCATGCGGCGACGCCCTCGTGCGCCGGCGGGCGCGCTGCCCATGCTCATGGCTAAACACCTCCGCCAAGCTTTGCACGCGACGTAACATCGGCCGCAAAGGCATCCATCACGTCGGCAAGCTCACCGACGCGACGCGAAAAGTAGTTGTACGCCATGACCGCGGGGATAGCAGCAACGAGGCCGATCGCGGTTGCGATGAGTGCTTCGGCGATCTTCGGCGCAACGACCGGCAAGTTGGCGCTTTGCTGGTTTCCGATGCTCAAAAAGGCGTCCATGATGCCGTAGACCGTGCCAAACAAGCCAATGAATGGCGCGGTGGATCCAATGGTGCCAAGGAGGCTCATCCACGACTCGAGATGGGTGATCTCGGCGGCAGCAGCGCGGCGCGTGATGCTGTCGACGTGCATGCTCTGCGCCTCGTCGAGTCGCTTGCCGCGCTCGCCGCGGGTCAGGCGCACCATTTCGTCGTAGCCAGTCGCAAAGATGCGCGCAAAAGGCGAGCCTCGAAATGCCGCGAGCCCCTTTTGTGCGAGCGCGTCGAGCGATCCGGCCGAGTCAAAGGCTCTCATGAACTTCTCGGAGTCGCTTCGCGCGCGCATGAGATGCAGCGCTTTGGCAACGATGATGACCCAACAAAGAATCGAGAATGCGACGAGCAAAACGAGCACGAACTTTACGGGAATCGATGCTTGAAGAACAAGTTGCACCGGGTCGAGACGCACGGCCGCGGCCGATGGCGCCGGCGCAGCAGTGCTTGGGAGCTCGATGCGGATCGACGAAAAGATCTCGAAAGCCATGCCACCTTATCGGCTGGCAGACGAAGCCGTGTCAAACTATGGCGGCACTCACATGCGCTGAGCCCGACATCCGTGGCTCACGCTTCGCTTTTGCCAAGAGCCACGGCTTTCGGGCTCAGCGAAGCGCGTCGTGCGTGCATCGCCATTGGACTTTTAAATTCAGCGCAACCGAGTTGCGCTGTAGTGCTGCCCGCCAACGTTGGCGCTGGATACTTCTGGTGACACGATCCGTTTGTGCGAGTAACAAGAAGCAGCCGTGAGCCGCCTTCGAAAGTTCGCGTTGATACTCTTTGGCCTTGCCGTGACCGTAACCGCGGGGGCAATTGCATGCGGCACAACCAGCTCCACCGCAACGATTTTCATCACCGGAATCGTCATCCGAGCGGAAACGTTGACCGCGGGTCGCGGCTGCGGGACCGCAGCCGGGCAGGTGTTCCAGATCGCGGCGGTCGTTTACCAAGACAATGTCGACCCAAGCACCTCGCAAACCACGCGCACGTTCGTTGCGGCCAATACTTACGACTGTTTCACCGACGTAACGTTCGTGAACCTGCCCCTTGGCTATAACGCAAATGCCAATTTCAACTTGAACCTATACCTTTTCGACGCGAGCGCAGCGAACGCGCTCAACGTGCCCATCAACGGGACGAACGTGCCGCTCGCGCAGCTAAGCACGTCGGATCCCGCCACGGCGTCCGCGGCAGATCAGGCGCTTTTGGCTGGCAACCCCACGTGGACGACCACGTGCACGGCCACGCAGTCGGACGAAGTTCAAGTGCTTGCATCATGCAATCCAATAGCCCCCGGAACGACAGGCGTTGTGGCAGGCAACCCGCCGGCCGCGGCTACCATCCAGCTTTCCACCTCCGAGTTTGCCATGGCGAATGGATCTTCCGCGGTGTGTACGACCAACGCGGCTACCCCGGACGAAGACGCCAGTGCCGACACCAACGATGAGCCCGACGCCGACGCGTCTGCCCAACCCATCGCGTTCGACGCTGTACGCATTCGCGCGCGCGTTGGCTCGAGTATCGTTTCAACGGTCGATCTCGCGTGCGGCACTGCGTACGTGCTTTCCCCCGCAACGCCAGCGCCAGCTGATTTCACACTCGATGTCGGCCTCATGTTGGCAGGAGTTGCTGTTGCGCAAACAACGTGCTCGGCAACAGCAACGCCAGGGGGTACAAGCATGGCAACTTGCACGCCAATCCCCTAGGTGGCGTGGCGGCGCGGGCTTAATTGACCGCCTTGCCGACTCTGAACTGCGAAATTAGAGTCAAGGGAGGATGAGAGACCCAAACGAGATGATGACGATGGCGCTGCCTCGGCCCGGTCGCGTGCTGAAAGCCGTGCTCATCGCTGTCGCCGTTCTCGCCGTGCTTGGGGGTGTCGTGGTCAACTGGGCACCGGGCCCGCCGGCCGGCGCCAAGCTGTTCGCGTGGTTCGTACTTCAGCCGCATCATGTGCTTACACGTCCGTGGACACTTCTTACATCGGGGCTTCTCACCTCGCCCACCGACATTGGCCACGCGCTCTTATCGCTCGTTGGCCTGTACTTTCTCACGACTGATCTCGAAAAAACCTGGGGCGGCGCGCGTCTTCTTCGCTTTTTGGCTAGCGCTGTTCTATTTGGTAATCTCGCGGTTTTGCTCGTTACGCATGTTTTGCCGGACACGCTCGCGATTTTCCATCCAGCCTTTGTATTTGGCCCGTTTGCGGCCATCGCGGCAACGGCCATCGCGTGGGCAAAAGAAAATGGCCAAAGGCAAATTCGGCTCTTTTTCTTTTTGCCAATTCGCGGGCGCGCGCTTTATTGGATAACAATTGGCCTTGCCGTGCTGTCGCTCGTATTTCTCCAAGGTGCGCCGGAAGGCGCCGTTGCGCCGCTTGGTGGCATTGCGGCGGGTATTCTGCTTGGCGGCACACCCTCGCCGGTGCGCGCCGTGTGGCTCCGCATCAAGCTTGCCTTTCTTCGGCGAGGCGCCGGTGGCGGGCTCAACGTCGAGTCGATTCTAGATCCTCGCGGCCATCGCACACGATCACCGAAAGGGCGTTCGCGCAGCGGGCCCTCTCTTCGTGTCGTCAAAGGCGGCGCCAATGACGAGCGGCCGCGGCCGCCCAACGACAAGCGCTATTTGAACTAAAGCGCTATTTGAATTAGATCGCGACTGCATGCCGCCACGCTTTGGGGTACGTCTCTGGAACGGAGTCACCGAAAAATGGCTCTGGATCGGGGCCATGCTTTGCCTGTCGCTGCTCATCTGCTTGCCCTTATTGAAAAGCGACATTTATTTCGAGAGCCACGAACAAATGCGGGTGCCGATGCGGATTGTGGGAATCCGTCAGGCCCTCGAAAGCGGGCAGATGCCGCCGCAGGTCTTACCGAATCTCGTTGGCGGACTTGGCTATGGGTGGCATCTCTTCTATCCGCCATTGTCGAATTGGTTCGTATATCTTTTTTATGGCGCCGGGTTGCCGCTCCTTGGAGCCGTCAAGGTGGCGGATGTCCTGGCGTTGTTTCTGTCCGGCGTGACCATGTTCCTCTTCGTGCGCCGATTATTTTCGAATGACCGCGTGGCAGGCATTGTCGGGGTACTTTATTTGAGCGCCCCCTATCATATGATTGATTTCTATATCAGAAATGCCCATGCGGAAACGTTCGCCTTTATCTGGTTGCCGGTCATGTTTCTTGGTGCCCATGAAATCCTCCAGGGCAACACGAAAAAGTGGTGGATTCTCGCCGTCGGCACCAGCGGCATGTTGCTCACACATAACATCAGCGGATTTTATTCCCTAATTTTTCTCACCTTCTTCGTGATTCTCCGACTCTTCTTTCCGCTGAAAGGACAGTCCGTCGATTACAAATCAATCGCCGTGGCATTGGCCAAGGCAGCAGCCCTTACGCTGGCCTTGACGGCCTTTTTCTTTTTGCCCTTGTTCGAGCATCGCGCGGCAGGAAACTACGCCATCTTCTCGAAAGAATACGAGGCAAGGTACGGAGTGCTGCCGTCTGGGGTACAAGGGTTTGGACTCACCGTGGCCCAAATGTTCGACTGGCGAGTGCAGTATTCCTATGGCGCTTTTGGCAGTCGTGGATATCGATACCAAGGCCCGCAGATGCCGCTCACGGTTGGGGCCACGCTGGGAGTACTGGCAGCCCTTGGCCTGGTACGAAAGCGTGTAGACCGCTTGCAGTTCATTTTCGTGGGGCTTGCAGTCCTCAGCTTATTTATGGCCTCCTGGCTCATGCCTTGGACAAAGTTGCCGGCTTTTTTTTCGGTACTGCAGTTTCCTTGGCGGCTTTTGTTGTTTGGGACGTTTTTCCTTTGCATTCTGGCAAGCTATGCCTTTCGCAATAGCCAAGGTAGATTCGCCAAAGGGGCCGTGGTGCTCGTCGCCTGCGTGCTACTGGTCGACACCGTACATCAAGTGGTGACGCAGAAGGTGGCAGTCGAATCCATCTCCATGAACGAACCCATTTCGGGAATGGGCACCTCCGATGGAGAATATTGCCCCGTCGCATTTGTTGAGGCTAGGGCTAACGCGAAGGCACAACCCGAGTTCATCAAGCAGACTCTGGCTCCGGTTCTTGTGAACGGTTCGGGACATGTGACAGTCACGCGTAGGCAGGGTGTCAACCTCGATCTGAACGTGGTGATCGAAAATACGGCACAAGGTTTCGTGACCTTGCAAATTCCCCTCATCTATTACCTTGGCTACCGCGTTACGAATGCTTCCGGCGCGGAGTTGAAACGATACGAATGCAAAAATGGCCTTTTGTGTGTGGATATCAAGGAGTCCGGAAGCTACGAGATCCGCTACAGAAATACGCGAGTGGGACAAATCGGAAACGTGCTATCCATCGCGGCGCTTCTCGTGTTGGTCGCCCTGGTAGGCGTCTGGTTTCGCAACCGTTCCCTTGCGACTGCAGGCGGATAATTCCCATTTCATTGAAAACATTTCACTGGAAAACGAACAACAAACACGCCGCTACGCCACAGCAAGTCCGGCGGCAGGGGTAAATGAAAGAGTTGCGCGCTGACCAAAACCAGATCGATAATTACGGCTCCATGGAGCCGCACATGCTTAATGCCCGTAGCATCGTTCTTTCTGTATTCACAACGCTGATCGCTGCGGCGTGCACTGGGCAGGACTTTTCCGCGCAACCTGCATCTCCGCCTGCAAACACGGACGACAGCGGGGCCAGCCCGGTGGTCCCAACAAACGACACCGGCATTTTCGTGAGCAGCAGCAAGGGCAACGACAACGGCGACGGCACCCAAGAATCGCCCGTCCTAACCATTGGCAAAGCGCTCAGCCTTCTTGGCGGCAAACCAAACATTTACGTGTGCGTCGGCGCCGGCAGCTATACCGAGCAAGTGAGCCTCGATGAGTCCGCGACCGTCCAAGGCATTTACGGCGGTTTCGATTGCGCCACCTGGCAATACAGCGCAAGCAACAAGCCCGTCGTGCGATCGCCAAGCTCTGATGTTGCGCTGAAGATTGCAAATGTTAGGTCTTCTGTCACGATATCCGATATCGAATTCGATGCGCCAATCGCCACCAATCCTGGCGATTCAAGCATTGCCGCTTTCGTGGTCAATTCGAACGACGTAAAATTTATCCGTAGCGTACTCGTGGCAAGTTCCGGGCAGACTGGGACTTCGGGGCAGACCGGCTCAAATTA
>WQZB01000075.1 GCA_009780955.1 Polyangiaceae bacterium
CGTCCTGCTGATCGATGAGATTGACTCCCTGGTCAGCGACACGCTCGTCTCCATCCTGCGACAACTCCGTAATGGCTACATTGCTCGCCCCAGCCCCTTCCCTCATTCCGTGGTCCTCTGCGGCGTGCGCGATGTGCGCGACTATCGCATCCACACCTCGACGGGCGAGATCATCACGGGGGGAAGCGCCTTCAACATCAAAACCGAGTCGCTGCGGCTGGGGAACTTCTCGGAGGCCGAAGTTCGTGAACTCTACGAGCAGCACACAGCCGAAACGGGGCAGGTCTTCGAGGAGCCGATCTACCCGAAGGTGATGGCGCTGACGGGTGGGCAGCCTTGGCTGGTCAACGCTCTGGCTCGTGAATTGACCGAGAAGATGCCTGCGCTTCAAGACCGCTCGCGCCCCGTCACTCTCGATGACGTGGATGAAGCCAAGGAGCGGCTCATCCTCCGGCGCGATACGCACCTCGACCAGCTCGTGGACAAGCTCAAAGAGCCACGCGTCCGGCGCGTCATTGCACCCATTCTTGCGGGAGGAGAGTGGAGCACGTCGGCTTCGGACGAAGATCGCCTGTATGTTGTCGACTTGGGACTCATCGTGGAGCAGCGCCCCAAGGGAGCCCGCATCGCCAACGAGATCTACCGGGAGATCGTTCCCCGGACGCTCACCTCGATGATGGAGCGCGACTTCACGGCGCAAGTCCCGGCCGCGGCTTTTCATCTTCCCGACGGCCGACTCGACTTCCGAGGGCTACTCGCGGGTTTCCAGCAGTTCTATCGCGAGAATTCCGAGGTCTGGAACAAGCGAGCGGTCTACGAGGAGGCGGCACCGCAGCTCTTGTTGCAGGCGTGGTTGCAACGCGTGGTCAACGGCGGCGGGCGAATCGAGCGCGAATACGCACTTGGAACGGGGCGCGCAGATCTCTTCGTGCGGTTCTTTCGGCAGGTGAATGGGAAGCGCGCTGAGCAGCGATTCGTGGTGGAGATGAAGGTAGTGCGCGAGCGACGATCGGTGGAAATGACGATCGCCGAGGGATTGACCCAGACGGCAAGGTACGCCGATCGATGCTCCCCGGACGAGGCCCACCTGATCATCGTCGACCCAAGCGAGCGAAGTTGGGACGAGAAGGTCTTCGTGCAAGAGCGCAGCGCCGATGGCCGCTCGGTCACGGTGTGGGGTATGTGATAGGCGGGATCACTTTAAATCTTCTGGCCGATCATTTGGACGAGGTTGAAATATTTGACGACCGAGGCAAGCATTTCTGGGACAGCTTGCTGGGCGAAAGGGCTTTGGCTCGTCAGCCAGTCCTCCCAAGCTTCTCGAACGCATCTCATTTCACGGCATATCCCTAGCCGAATAGCGCCCTCCATCCTCCAGAGATCTTGCCACCAGGAGAGCGAATAGAGCCCCACATTTGGTATGTCGAATGGCAGCTTCTCTTTCGCATCGTCGGAAAGGTCGCACTTCAATCCGGGCACGGCCACGCCGATATGCCCGCCGCGCTTCACGCAAGGTAAGAGGTGGGGCAGCATCTCCTTGTTCGCTCCGAAATAGTGGAAGGAGCCCACGCAGATGAGCATGTCGAAGTATTCGGCTGCGAAGGGTAATGGCTTGGTCGCGTCCATGAAAATCGGGAAGACCCTATCCGCGAGCCCGAGCGAGGCGAACCGCTTGTAATTGTTTGTGGGGGAGACCAACAAATCGGCGGCAAAAACAGTTGCCTTGTACTTCTGGGCCAACAATATGGACGAGATGCCCATGCCGCAGCCCAAGTCGAGGATGCGCATTCCTTCCTCGATTGGCAGGAAAGACGCCAGCTCCTCCGTGACGCGCATGGCGTTGGGGCCCATCATGGTATCGAGAAGAAAGCTCTTATCGTAATTGTCGGTAAAGCTTGTTTCCATATTGTCTGTTCCCATTCTGAACACGGGAGCCGTTCCCCGTTCACTTCGAGCGTACCGAATGCCAGCGGACCAGAATGCAGGCGATGTTGGCGTCGCCTCCAGCTTGGTTGGCGGCATCGAAGTGAGATCTATCTCCATTTTCACCTCGCCTCTCTCAGCCCACGTGGAACAATAACGCATTCGGCGATAGCGAAGAGCCCTTGAACCACGAGCGCAAGCAAAGCGGCGGGGATCGCGCCTTCGAGAATCGTTGGAACATCGTTGAGCGATAGGCCCGTGCTGATTGGCTCGCCGAAGCCTCCGGCGCCGATGAACGCCGCGATGGTGGCGCTGCCAACAGCCACGACGGCGCTTGTTTTTATGCCTGCAATGATGGTGCGCGACGCGAGGGGAAGCTCGACGTGCACGAGGCGCTCGCGCGTCGAAAGACCGAGCGCAAGGGCCGCTTCGCGGAGTTCGGCTGGGATCGATGCAAGCCCTGCGTGCGTGTTTCGCACGATTGGCAGAAGGCCATACAGCATGAGTGCGAGTAGGGCAGGGACCGGACCAATGCCGAAGGCTGGAATGAAAAAGCAGAAGAGAGCAAGCGACGGAATGGTTTGCACGACGCCCGCGGTGCCGAGCAAAGCCACGCCGAGGCGCGGGCGCGCATGAGCAAGAATGCCGAGAGGTACACCAAGCAGTGTTGCGAACAGGAGTGAGATCGCAACGAGCATGACATGGCGCGGCCCATGGCGCAGGATGACCGCCCAGGTTCCGAGCGCAAGCCGCGCTGGCATGGCGGACGGCGCGGCGGAGAACGATGTGGAGCTGTGGGAGCCGGGAGCCGCAAGGAAGTCTTTTGCAACGCGGTCAAAGGCAACGCCATCGAGCTCCGCGCGCGCGTTGAGGCGGCGCATGGTTTCGGCGTCAATCGAGCCGCTAAGCCGGTCAAGGACGCGCCCGAAATTAGGTGTATGTTGCAAAAGCTTGGTGCGGTAGACGACCACGGCGCTATACGACGGAAAGAATGCGCGGTCGTCGTCGAGAATCACAAGGTTGTAGCGGGCGATCTTCGCGTCGGTCGTGTAAACGTCGATCACGTCGGCCGAAGCGCGCGAGACGGCTTCGTAAGCGAGTGCGTGATCGAGCAATCGCGGGGTAAAGGCACCAAGGCCGTAGCGTGCCGACAAACCAGGCCAGCCGTCGTTTCGACCGGCAAACTCGTGGCTGAGAGCCACGCGAAGCTCGCCGTGTGACGCCAGATCGGTCACGGTGCGGAGCCCGAGCTTCGTTGCGACGTCGCGTCGAACAGCGAGCGCATACGTGTCGTCAAAGCCGATGGGATCGGACAACGATAGACCGTGCGGTGCAAGGGCACGGCGAAGCGAAGTGAGATCGACCTGCGAGGAGCGCCGCCCATCTGGCACGGTCGGTACGGTCGGCACGATCGTTTCAGCGAGTGTTCCCGTGTACTCAGGGTAGGCGTCGATTTCTCCGTCTTCGATGGCGCGAAAAACAACGGCGGTGCCGCCGAGCCCGAGATCGTGCGAGGCCATCATTCCTTGTTGGCGCGCGAGCTCGGCGACCATTTCGGCGAGGATGTACGACTCGACGAATCGCTTCGAGCCCACGCGCACCTTGGGCTGTTCGGCCTGGTCAGCGCCACGCGCGTGAACGGTACTGGCCGTTGCCAGCAGCAGCAGAGCGAGCATGCACAGGCAAAGCTTTTGGGGGAGCCTCAGAGCATGTTTACCAGCCTGCTGCGCGAATCGATGCGTCGGTTGGGCGCTGCGGTGCCTGCGCACGTACAACAACGTACGCTTACGCGGGCTCCTCGCGCTCCGCCCTAGCCTCGATTCGCTCGCTACGGCTAGTAAACATGCTCTCACCGAACGGCCTCCGCAAGGCTTCGCTGCGCGCTGACGAATTCTGTGATGAATGGATCGGCCGGTGTGCCCGTGAGGGCGCGGACATCGCCGCGTTGCAGAACTTTCCCGGCACGCATTACCGCGATGCTTTCCGCGAGGTAGCCGGCCTCGCCCATGTCGTGCGTGACAACGATGACGCTTTTTTTCAGGGCGCAAAACACCTCGCGCAGATCTTCCTGCAGCTGTGCGCGAATGATCGGATCGAGCGCGCCAAGGGGCTCGTCGAGCAAGAGCACATCGGGGTCGAGCATGAGTGCCCGCATGAGACCAACTCGCTGTCGTTCCCCGCCGGACAGCGAACGCGGGAAGCGATGGAGAAGCGATCGCGGCAGACGCGCGAGATCGGCGAGCTCGTGGACGCGCGCGGCTATTTCGACTCGCGACAGCCCACTCAGGCGCGCTACCAAGATTACATTGTCTTCTGCCGTGAGATGCGGGAAGAGCCCGCCATCTTGAATGACATAGCCAATGCGGCGCCGAACGGCGCGCACATTGGCGTCTGTTACGCGCTCTCCACCCACACGAACCAAGCCTCGATCGGGCTTTACCATGCCAAGGATCATCCGCAGCAGCGTGGACTTGCCGCAGCCGCTCGGGCCAATGAGTGCGAGACGTTCGCCTACACCGACTTCGAGTGTCGTCTCGTGGATGACCACGCGACCTTCGAACGACTTCTCCACCGCCTCGAACCGCACCATGATCGATTCTACTGTAGCGGCATACGGATAGATCTCGGCCTCTACTGCAGGTATGTTCTCTGCACCCGGCGCGATCGGAATGGTACCTATGGAAAAAGCCCGTGCATCGAGCGTGCTCTCTCTTGGACCGCGACTTATCCCGTCGCCGCTCGGGCTTTCACGCAGAATCGGCGATGACCTGCCGCCCTATGTAGCCGACGATGCTCTGGTGCTCAAAGACGTCGAGTTCGAGTCTGCACGCGCGGCTGGCGCGCTCGATCCGTCGAAGACCTTCGAGCGTGCAGGACCTCGCGAGCACCTTTACTTCGAGCCAGCCAAAACGCGCGTGGCAATCGTTACGGCCGGGGGGCTTTGCCCCGGCATCAACAACGTCGTCCGCTCGGCGGTGCTCCAGCTTGTTTTTGCCTACGGCGTCAAAGATATCTTTGGCGTTCGCTATGGTTTCGACGGGCTAAACCCAGCATCGAAGCTGCCGCTCGCGCGCCTCGGCCCTGACAACGTGCGCCACATCCACACGCGCGGCGGAACCGTGCTTGGAACTGCGCGTGGCCTGCATCCGCCCGACGCGATGCTTGAAACGCTCATGCGTGAGCGCATCGACGTTCTTCTTGTCATCGGTGGCGATGGGTCAATGCGTGGTGCGCATGTGCTCTTCGAAGAAGCCGCGCGCCGCGGCGTGCCTCTCGCGGTCGTTGGTGTTCCAAAAACGATCGACAACGACGTTGCCTTTGTCGACAAAACCTTTGGTTTCGAAACTGCCGTGGCCCACGCTCGCGACGCCATCGACGCCGCGCACACCGAGGCCGTTTCGACTCGAAATGGCATTGGTCTCGTCAAGCTGATGGGGCGCGACGCGGGGTTTATTGCGGCTCACGCTTCGATTGCCAGCCACGACGTGAATGCCTGCCTCGTGCCCGAGGTTCCTTACGAGCTTGAAGGTCCTGCTGGCCTGCTCGCGTATCTCGAGCATCGGTTGGTCGTGCGTGGTCACGCCGTTGTGGTTGCTGCGGAAGGGTGCGGCCGGAGCCTCGCCGCGAATCTCGCTAATGTCGCGCCTAATCCCGCGAATAAGACAGGGGAACAGCCCGCAACTCGCGACGCGTCGGGCAACTTGCGCTTTTCGGCTGCGGCGCTCGATATTGGTCCGTATCTCAAAGATACTATTTTGCGTCATTTCGCCGGTCGCAATGTCGCTGTCGTACTCAAATACATTGATCCGAGCTACATGCTTCGCGGGGTAGCTGCTGACGCGATGGACGCCGTATTCTGCGATGCCCTTGCGCGCGACGCGGTTCACGCAGCCATGGCAGGCAAAACCGACGTCATGGTTGGCCGTTGGAACGGTGTCTTCACGCATGTTCCATTGCCTCTTGCGCTTTCGGAAACAAAGCGGATCGATCCGAACGGCGAGCTTTGGCGTTCGGTGATTGAAGCCACGGGGCAGCCACGACTGGCTGCGTAACGCCGGCTGCCCGGGAGGCCTTTCGGCTTATGGTTTTGGCTTCGCCACGGCTGCTTGCATTTGCCACGGCTTGTGCCGTTGTCGCTTCCACCGCTATTGGCGCCGTTGGATGTGGATCGAAGGAGTGCATTCTTCGCGCTACGCTGAGCGATCCCGCGAATCGCTCCATGCGTCGGGGCTTGCTCCGCCAGGGCATGGGAGATTTTTGCCGGCACGTGCTCGATCGCAATGTTCCTTTGCGCATGTCGCCCGACTCGCCCATCGTCGGCCGCTTCTACCCGACCAAGTGCGTGGCCCCAGAGTCTGACGACCTTTATGTTCGCATCGGCGGTTTCGGCTATGCGTACACGAACGTCACCAAGAAAATGACGTTCAATATGGAAACATCGGCTCTTTACCGTTACGACTTCCTCCTATCGGAAAACGATCGCTGCGATCTCTACGCGTACTTCCGTCCAAGCCGGATTGACGCGAGTGCCTTTCGCATTCACCGCGTGGAAGATCCCACGGCGTCGCTTTTCAACGGGCTCACGTCAATCGGCGACACCTTTGGCAACCAGCTCGCTACTTCGAAGCTGCGCGATGGCTTCACCGTCATTCACACTGCGAATACGAGCGAGCTGGGCCTCGGCATCGTGCCCGTTGGAAAAAAGCCGTTTCATCCCTATCAGGTCGATCGGCAGGTTGGTCGGGTTGACGGCAGCGACCGCGTTACCTACGAGAACGAGCGCGTAGAAGTGCATCAGAACCAACGCGATTTCATCGGACCCATTCCGGTTGACAAGAGCGGCCGCGCGCTCTTCGTAACCGCATCGCTCGACGGCACACCGGCGGTCGATGTCATGGTCATGCGCAAGGCCGAAGCAGAAGCTTCGCTCAACCTCTACTACGAATCCGCGGTAGCAGGCCCACTTGCCGCACCCCCAATTGTCGCTGGCATTCTGCGCGCGGGCACTGCGTTTACGCACGCGATTTCCGTTCCGCCCGGGATGTACTACGTCGTCTTCGACAACTCCGCGAGTGCGGGGCAGGTCTCTCCCCCGACAAACGGTTTTGACGACCGCGCGGCAGTTATCAACTACATCATTCAGATTGGCAGCGCTTCGTGAGCAGCAAATTCGTGAGCAGCAAAGAAGAGGCGACCGATACAACGAGTGCTTCCTCGAGCGCGGCAAGCTTGACAAGTAAGCCTGTCGCCCAAGCGCGTGGAGTCAGCCCCGCGCGAAGCGTGCGCCGTAGCGGTGCTGGCGCTGGCGAAGCTGGCGAGCCGGGGCGGCCTCGGCAGCCGGTGCGCATCTTGCGTCTGCTTTATTTCGCTGTTTGGTTCGTGCTGGTGCCCTTTGCGCTCGCGTGCATGGTCGTTTTCGGACTGACGCCACCAAGCGGTGTCGAGCGTGGCGGCGTTCTCGGGTGGGTCGAGGGTTGGGTGCGCGAGCAGCCCGTACCCATGGCGATTGTATCCTTCACGCTTTTCGAAATGGTCTTCTGGGCGCTACGCAGTCGCTTGCCGCTCGCGTCGCACGCCTATCCGCCACTTCGCGCGGATTTGCCAAGCCGCATGGGCGGGCCGTTTGAACATGCGCGTGCGCTGCTCGAAGACGCCGAGGCGATCTTCAATCAGAATCGCAATGCCATTTTGCGTGACGTGCCTTTGCAGCAGCGCAACACGCTAAAAGCGTCGCTCAATGCACTCGAAGACGAAATGACGAAAGAGCCTTTTGACGAGGACGCGTTCTGTCGCGCGCTCGAACGGGCCGAGGCCGAGGTGGACGAGCATCTCGGCCGCTTTCGCAAGAGCGAGATCCGTGAATACGCCGAGTCGATTCTGGTGGCGATCGCGGTCGCGCTGACGCTCCGGGCTTTCGTTGTCGAGGCTTTTAAAATCCCAACGCCCTCGATGGTTCCCACATTGCAGGTGGGGGATCACATCTTCGTGAACAAGTTTATCTATGGCCCGGCAATCCCGTGGACACAAAAGCGCTTATGGTCGCGTATGCCACCCGAGCGCGGCGATGTCATCGTGTTCGCGTATCCCGAAAACATGGAGCAAGATTTCATCAAGCGCGTGGTTGCTGTTCCTGGCGACAAGCTCGAGGCACGCGGGGGGCATCCGATCATCAACGGCTGGGAAGTTCCGAGTTGCAACGCAGGAACGTATTCCTACCTCGATGTGCCCAACGGCCTGCGCCATGAAGGCACGATCTACGTCGAGTACCTCGAGCACGAGGCATACCTCACGCTCTACGATCACCTTGCGTCTCGTCGCGAATACGAGGGCCCGTTCTATGTGAAACCCGGTGAGGTTTACGTCATGGGCGACAACCGTAACAACAGCCACGATTCGCGGGCGTGGCACGACTATCAAGGCGCTGGCGTGCCCTTCGAGAACATCAGAGGCCGCGCGCTGTTCATATGGCTAAGCGTGGGTGATCAGGCGGATCGCTCGCGCATCTTTGCGCCGGTAATGGGCCGGCCGCCGGCGCGCGGGCCCCTCGGGCCATTGCCCGACGCCATGCGCGCAATCGAGCCCGCCATTGAGCAATGCTTGCGTAACAGGCCTCCGCTCGATCGAACGCATCCCCCGCCAGCGGCACCGCCAGCAGCCAGAGGTTTGCGATGAATACGACGTTTGCATCAAAGCTTTTGGGAACTGTGGCCTTGGCGGCGCTGCTGTTCGGATGTGCGTCGGTTGGCAACGCGGCACAGCGCGATCCGATGCGATGCGAGCGTGACTCGAAGTGTGAGAAAAAACGCACGGGAATTACGGATTGCTCGCGGCAATGCAGCGACGATCCGGCGTGCGTAGAACGGTGCGAAACCATTCAGGTGCCCAACAAGGGTTTGGGGCATTGAATCCGGACGCGCCCTGCCTGTGTAGGGGCGCGATTCATCGCGCCCTCGGGTCGGCCAATGGCATGGATTCCAAAAAATGCCGCGGTCGGGCGCCATAAATGGCGCCCCTACATCCAAAAGACGCATTCGTCATCCTGTTAGCTCGTCGATTTCGTCGTCGCATTGCGGGGTTTGGCGTGGGACTTACGCTCGCGACCGATGATTCACGCTGCGCGCGCCATGTCGGTAGCTCTTACTCTTGCGTTCGTTTTTGGATGCAACGGTGGAGATAACCCCAGTAGCTCGACCAACAATCCTTTACCCGGCTCGACGGCTCCCGATAACCCATCCGCGCCACCCGTTCCCATTGCTGATGACGGCGGCGGCTCCGCAAGCCCAACGCCAGCACCAGAACCGGTGGAAGATCCTGGGCCTCCGGCCGTGCAAATCATCGGGCGTACCGACAACCGCGATTCGAATGGCCCTGTCCTTGGCTGGCCTGGGGTCCGCATCATCGCGAACGTTCAAGACGCACCAAGCATTTCCGTTCGCATGAACGAGACGGTGCTCGATTCAGGCCCAAGCGAATACGATGTTGCGATCGACGATCAGTGGAACGATATCGAAAGCCCACTCATCTTGACCGCAGGCGACAACACCTACACGCTTGCGTCGAATCTCTCCCCCGGAACGCACAAGGTGGAAATCTACCGGCGGAGTGAGGGGCAGAACGGTACGACACAATTCCTCGGATTCGATTTCGCAGGCGGCACGCTTTTGCCGCCGCCGTTGCATCTCAAGCGCAAAATCGAAATTGTAGGCGATTCCGATGTATCGGGATTCGGCTACATGGGGTCCATTACCGGCACATGCCTGCCGGGTCCAGACTGGTCGGCACACAATGCAAACTACCGCCAGGCCTGGGGCGAGCGTCTCGCGCAGAAGCTTCAGGCGGAATCAAATGCCACGGTCTTTAGCGGCAAAGGTTTTTATTACAATATTTGGCGCCCCGATCTCGAAGTGATTGGCATTCTCTACCCGCGATCGAATCCGGTCGATCCGAGTGCCATTTTCGATTTGAATACGTATACGCCCGACGCCGTCGTTGTTTCGCTTGGTGGCAACGACTACAACGAGGGGCAGGGGTGCACTTCGTCGACACCTAATTGCGACCCGGGGCCTGCGCCGCTCGATGGCTTTACCCAGAAAGTGCGTGAGCTTACGGACACCATTCGCACGCAATATCCCCAAACAAGCATTTTCCTCATGGCGTATGCCGTGCTCACCGATGCGTATCCGCCCGGATATGGGCGGCGAACCAACGTCGAGACAGGCCTTCGCACCGTGGTGGACGAGCACAATGCCGCCGGCGACGCTAAAGTCTACTTCGTTGACCCCACCCCATCCACCGACGACGAACTCACGGCCTGCGACGGGCACGGCGACGCCGAATACCACGAGCGCATCGCCGTTTATATGGCGGACCAGATGGCCAGCAAATTGAGCTGGTAATGTTTTGGGTTGTAGGGGCGCGATTTATCGCGCCCTCTGGATCGGCCAATGATATGGATTCCAAAATGGCGCGGTTGGGCGCCATAAATGGCGCCCCTACAACCAACAAAGTGCGTGTTGCGTGTAGGGGCGTATGGCCATACGCCCCTACACTGCCGGTACGAATTTTTACTTCTTGGGTGGCTCGACGATGATTTCGACGCGTCGATTGTTCGCGCGCCCTTCGGCCGTTTTGTTGTCGGCGATCGGGCGGTCGGGACCAACACCCACCGTGGAGATGCGGTCAGCAGCAACGCCGTGCTTGACCAGTTGGGCCTTTACCGAGTTCGCGCGCTTCAGGCTAAGGTCCATATTGTACTGGCGTTGGCCCTGCGAATCGCTGTGACCTTCCACCGTGATGTTCGAGTCGGGGTTGCCTTTGACGAGGGCTTCGCCAACGTCGTCTAGCTTGGCAATTGCGCCTGGAAGAAGGTTTGACTCGTTCGTCGGGAAGAGCACCGAGCCCGACAGCGTGATGACCATGCCGCGCGGCTCTTGCTGGACAGTGGCGATCTTTTTCAGATCGTTGATTCTTCGTTCCGCTTCTTCACGCGCGGCTTTCTCGCGGGCAAGTTGGTCTTTCGTGCTCGCAAGATCGGTTCGCGCCTTGTGAAGCTCGTCGACTTGAAGGTTCTGCGCTTCGCGTTCAGCTGCCTCGCGCGCTTTTTTGGCGAGCGCCAAGCGTGCCGTCGAGTCGGCAAGTTCGGCTTTTCGGTTGGCAACGTAAGCGAGATCTTTGGTTTGCGGTGCGTCCCCATCTTCGTTGAACGAGCGCTCCGCAACGTCGAGCGCCTTCTTGGCGTCGTCGAGCTCGGCAGGGGTTTGCTGCGCGGCATCGCCGCTTGCTGCCTTTTGGTACGCCTTTCGCGCGTCGACCAGTTCTTTGGGGGGGAGCGTGGAGCCACAACCCACCATCAGGACGAGGAGAGAAGCAAGAGAAGTATGGAGTAGTCTCATAGCAATCACCTTCCGGCCTTTACTTTCGTCAAGCGCTCTTGCGCCTTATCGGCCTCGGCTTTTGCCTCGACCTCTTTTGCTAGCATGACCGACAGCTCGGCATCCGCGTTGGCGCGTTGAAGTACGCGATCGGCGCGCTTGTTGTCGCCGTCTGCCATGAGCACTTTGGCATGATCAATCTGCTCTCTTGCGAACTTCAAGTGCAGAGCAGCTTGTGGGTTGCGGTCAGCGCCTAGCTCACGCGCGCTACGCGATGCGGCTTCGGCGTTTGCTAACCGATCATTGGGTGGTGGAAAACTGCTGCCACAAGCAGCAACCATGGCTGCAAGTGCGCCAGCACTTAGGAGAAGAGGCAAGTTCTTCATGGGTCGTCCTCGTCTTGGAGACCGGGCCGCGCGCCTCGAGCGCTGGAGCGCGCACGAGAACAAGGCGCATCCGGAATTCCGAAATGTGCTGGTTACTACGATCGCCGGACCAGGTCTAGACTGCTTTCGATTTGACGCGATTTCTACGTTGGCGTCCTTTTTTATCGGGGACGGGCCGTGAGTAGCTTGTCGATGAGATCCTTCGAGTAGGCCGACAGGTCGCGGAACACGACCCCCATTCCGTCTTTTTCGAGGCGAACAACCTCGCCAACGCCCTCGATGGTCTCGATGTCATCCATAATGACCGTGAACCTAAGGTTGACACGCGTACCCACTGGCAAAGGGTTCTGCGCGCGGACGAAAACGCCTGTTCGGGAGATGTTCGTCACGTACTCTTGGATGAACGCATCGAAGGACTCAAACTCCTTGTTGATTGTGATGCGCTCATCGGTTCGCTTCTCGCCGTCGCTGCTCATGAACACCTACTGTATCGATGAGTCGAAGTACTACTTGCCCTGCAAGTCGAACTGCTCGAGGTGGTACTCTTTGCGGGGAACCACGAAAATCTTACGCATGAAGCGGTTTTCGGCTTCTGTTACGGCTTCTTTCTCTTCACCGTTGAGAACATCCGCAACCGCTGGGTGCGCGTTGACAACCACGGAATAGCCCGGAAGGTTGTCACGCTTTCGGCGAATTTCACGCAAAATTTCGTAGGCGATGGTTTCCTTCGACTGAAGTTGGCCGGTGCCGTCGCAATAAAAGCACGGCTCGTGCATGAGCCGGCCAAGGCTTTCACGTGTGCGCTTGCGAGTCATCTCGATGAGCCCAAGCTCCGAGATGCGGTTGAGCGTGGTTTTCGCTTTGTCGTTTTGGAGCAAGTCCTCGAGCGTGCGGCGCACCTTTTCGCGATTTTTATGACTCTCCATGTCGATGAGGTCCAAAATGATGAGCCCGCCAATGTTGCGAAAACGAAGCTGGTAGGCGATTTCGCTCACGGCCTCGAGGTTGGTTTTGACAATCGTCTCTTCCATGTCTTTGCTGCCCTTGCCGACAAACCGACCTGTGTTCACGTCGATCGCGGTAAGCGCTTCGGCCTGATCGATGATCAGGTAGCCGCCCGATGGAAGAGGAACCTTGCGTGCAAGCGCGCGGCCGATTTCGTCTTCGATACCGTACTCATCGAAAATGGGTTCTTCTTCGTCGTACAGCTTTACGTCTTTCACGCGGTCAGGCGCGAACATTTCGACGAAGCGGCAAAGCCTATCGTATTGCTGCTTGTCGTCGATCACCACCTCGTGCACCTCGTCGGTGAACAGATCGCGCGCAACTTTGAGCACCAAATCGAGCTCGCTCGAAAGCACCTGCGGGGCCTTCTTGCCATCGCGCTTCTTTGCGATTTCACCCCAAAGGCGAACCAGGTACCCAACGTCTTGCTTGAGATCTTTCTTCGTAAGACCTTCAGCAACGGTGCGCACGATGAGCCCGCCACTTGGTGGCTTCATGGCTTCAATGGTCTCGCGCAGTCGCGCGCGTTCCTTGTCGTTGCCAATGCGCTTGGAGATGCCAATATGGTCAACAGTTGGCAGGTAGACCACGTAGCGACCTGGCAACGATATGTGGCTCGAGCACCGTGCGCCTTTGGTGCCAATGGGGTCTTTGGTAACCTGAACGATGATTTCTTGCCCTTCGGAAATCACCTCGCGGATTGGCGTGGATTTCGAAATGCGTCCTGGCAGGCTTTGAGCTAAGCGGCCGCCGCCGCGACCGCCGCGATGTTCGCTGGCGCGGCTGCTTCGTGCATCACCGCTAGGGCGATCGCCATCACGCCGGCTTCGGCCACGGCGCCTCCGCCCGCCACGATAGTCACCGCGATAATCACCGCGATCGCGGGAGAGCGCTGGCGACAGAGCCCGCGGAATTGGTTCCCCCGGCTCGGAAACCGTGAAGCCCGGCATGTCGAAACCATCCAAGTCGTCGCTGTCGAGCAGATCGTCGTCGTCCGTTTCGGTTGCTTCGTCGTCGTCCAGCGCCTTTGCCGATACCGTGGCAAGCGGCGCGTCGGGTTGCACATGGTCGAGAAGAACTTCGCTCGCGACGTCCTCGGGGAAGTGCGTAGACAACGCATCGTGTTCCTCGTCGCTGTCGTTTCGCGACTCGGGAGTGAGGATTTCGTCGCCCGACTCGCTCGCTTGCGTGATAACCGGCGGCGACGGCACTGGCCAGTCTGCGGGCCCGGCTGCGCTGTCGAGATTCGTGTTGCTGGAGGTTGGCTCTGGCTCGGTAAGTGCGCTCTCTGCGGTCGCTACCTTCTGGACTGCCAGGCCCTTTGCGGGCTCGTGCGATTCATGCTCCAGAACACTCGAGCAACTCGATGCGGCCACGAGTTCGCTGTCGTCGTCGCCTTCGTCGATGTCGATGAGTTCGGCGTCGCCGCGGGCAAGCTTGCGGCCGCCCGCAAGATACTCGTCGAAGTCATCGGGCCGAATGAGGTCCTCAACGTGAAGAAACGCAGCGCGCTCTTGGCCGATGTCAACGAACGCCGCCTGCAGGCCAGGTAGCACGCGAGTGACCTTGCCAAGGTAAACGTTGCCCACCGTGCTTGATTGCCGGCCTTTGCGTTCGATGTGAAGCTCGGCAATGATGCCGTTTTCGATTAGCGCTGCGCGTGTCTCGTGAATGTCGCAGCTAATGACGAGGATGTTCTTGGCCATGGACAGGAATTGCTTTCCCGCCCAAGGACGTATCGCGCATGGGGAGTCGACTCGAGAAAAGTCTCCATGACGCACCACCCCAGGCACCTCAGGCTTGGAGAGCCTGCTACTTTAGGCTTTGCCCGCCGACCCGAGGGGATGTGGTCCTCGTTTCTGCGCGTGTTGCGCGTGTTCCAGGTGGCAAACCTAGTGCACGCCGGAAGCGCAGCGGTAGTAGCAGTGGTGGGAGTACGAGACTCGGTTTTCATCAGTCGACGACCACATCTGTGCAAAAGAGGTGGCTTGCGCGCTCGCCCTTGGGCGCATGCCGGATCACCCCCAGGGATGGAACCCAGCAATTTGGTTGACTAAATAGACAATGAACCCGGGCTAAGCCCGGGAAAAACCTTGCGGACGCCCGGGCGCGAACGCGGCGGGCCCCCTGTCTTCTGACTACCGGAAAGACGAGGCGAGTGCCACCACAGTTTCGTCAAACGCTGCAAACGCAAAAAAAACGGCTACAAGCGGCTACAAAATAGGGAAGGCCCTGTCACACCTTTCCGCGCTACCGTTGCTCCGTTTCCGGCCTGGCGGGGTTCACGTTTCCGGGTCGACAGGGCCATATTTCGTATGGCTGCGGGAGGAACGTTTACGTCGTTTTGGTGGCCTCGTCGAGATTTTTCGAACGCGGTCCAAGGGCGCCATCCAGATTTGGCACAGCCTTGGCACGTAAGCACTAGAAAGGAATAGATTTTCAATGGTTGAGCCATGGCTCGAGCTTGCTCGATAGGTTTGCTTGATGGCGGCGGTGTCGTTTACGGTGGCGAAGTGAGTCCGGCTTCTGAAATCCAAATCGTTGTTTCGCGCGAACTGCTTAGGAACTTCCGCAGCGTGAAAGGCGTCATCCTCGCGGTGCTTTCGCTGCTTGGCGGCGTGAGCATCACGCTGCTCATCGCCAAGCTCGATGAAATTAGGCAACGGGACTTCAGCGCGATCGCCGCCGAGCAACTGAGGGAGGCCCGTGTGGAGGGCCTCACCAAGGCCTATGGTAGCGCCGATATTGCGCAGGCGTTGGCCACCGCGCCTTTAGTCCTCTTGATGCTGCTCCAACTCACGGTCATGCTGACGCCGCTGCTGGTTGCCTTGATGGGGTTCGACGCTGTTGCGCCCGACATCCAACATCGCAGCGTGCGTTATTGGGCGCTTCGCTCTCGGCGCTGGTCGTACATCGTTGGTAAGTGGATGGGCCTTTGGGTGACCGTGTCAGCGGTTACCTTGACGCTCGACGCCCTCGTCTGGATCGTCTGCGTGGCGCGCGGCGACGCAACGGTGGCCGCAGCGGTTGGCTGGGGTCTCAAGTTGTGGCTCGTGACGCTTCCGATGAGCGCTGCTTGGTGTGCCATTGCAACGCTCGTCAGTTCGCTGTTCCGCCGTCCGGTTCTCGCGCTGCTCTTGACGTTCGCTGCGTTCTTCACGCTTTGGGTTGTTTACCTCATTGGCCTAGCGTCGGATGCATCGCATGCCAGCGCTCTGGTGTATGTCTATCCGAACCATTACGATCGCTTCCTCTTGCATCCACACGTCGACAAGCTTCTTACAGGTCTTGGGGCGTGCTTAGGAATGGCCGCGGCCTACGTCGGGGCGGGATCGTTTTTCTTCAGCCGGCGAGACTTGTAATGCCCGTCCAAGAGTCCGAAATGCCGGTTCAAGAATCCGAAGCCAAGGCCGAGCCCAGCGAGCCCGGCGAGCCGAACAGCACAAGCAGCACGAAAAAGAAGGCCAACAAATCCGAAGATTCCGACTTCGCCGTTCGCTTGACGAAGGTAACGAAACGCTTCGGTGCGAAAACCGCGGTCAACGGCGTGTCGCTGCGTATTCGCGCCGGCTCGGTCTACGGCCTCATTGGTCCGAATGGAGCCGGAAAAACCACCACGTTTTCGATGATGGCAGGTTTTCTCAAGCCAACCGAGGGTCTCGTTGAAATCCTTGGGTATGCGCCGTCGCAAGTCGACGAGCTAAGGTCGCGCATTGGTGTATTGCCGCAAGATGCGCTTTTGCCCGGCTCCGACAAGGTGGGTGAATTCCTTTTGCACTTGGGCGCACTTCAAGACATCCCGAAAGACAGGCTCGAGTCGAGCGTGCGTGAAGTTCTTGCCGAAGTCGACGGCAACGACTGGTGGAACCTGCGCTGCTCGAGCCTGTCGCACGGCATGGCCAAACGCGTGCAGCTTGCACAAGCGCTCCTTGGCGATCCTGACGTGGTGCTACTCGACGAGCCGACCGCGGGACTCGACCCGCGCGTTGCGTACGAGGTTCGCCAAATCATCAAGTCGCGAAAAGGTCGCTCGACACTCATTGTTTCGAGCCACAACCTGCACGAGCTCGAAGAGATTTGTGACGATGTTGCCATTCTCGATCAAGGCCGCATCGTTGCTGCAGGCTCCATCTCCGAGCTAACCGCGGCAAGCGAGGAAATTCGCATCAACCTTGCCGAGGGCCCTTTGCCGATTGCAGCGGTGCGCGACTTGCCAATGGTCAAGCGTGTCGAATGGAACGAGGAAGAGCGCGAGCTCGTCGTCTTTTTCGATCGCGGCTCGATCGACGCCGAAGCTGTCATCGGGCATGTGCTTTGGTTGCTTTTGCAAAACCAAGCGCGCATCAGCGCTGTTGCGAAGGGACGAGGACTCGAAAAGCGGGTGATGGAGCTGACGTGACCGCTTTCGATTGCCGCGTCACTGCAATGTTGTGACGTTACTGGCCTAAAAACGAGCGCCTGACGATTTTTGGTTCATCGACGCAACTCGCGTCGAAAGCGGCCGACTTAAGCCGTCATGAGCAATTGGTTCAACTCCGTTTCATCACGTGCTCGCGAAACCTTTAACCAAGC
>WQZB01000076.1 GCA_009780955.1 Polyangiaceae bacterium
CCGCGTGCGTGTGACACGCGGATCGGCCATGATCGACAGGATTGCGACGAGCCGTTTGGGGAGCATAGCTGCCCACATCACAAAAGCGGAAAAACGGCCAAATTAGATGCGCTTGCCCTGGGCTCACACCGCCGCTCAACGCCGCCGGTGATGTGCAGGATATCGCATGGTATATACCGCCACCAGGTCGTTTTCCTGGTGCAACCAATGCCAATGGCGTTGCCGACGCGGCGGGCAACATGCTCGTGTGGAACAGCCAGGCTGCGTACAATTTCACGCGGACAGGAGCGTGGAACGAGTACGAAGCGATGTTTTACAATGCGACGCTTATTAACGAAAACTGGCAAGGTATGTACTCGAGCCAATCCAATGGTTCTTATGCAATGGGCTTCCGGTGCGCGCACGATTGACCGCGCCTCCCGCTTTCGGAATGGCAACGGCCACATGGTGGCAGCAAGGTACTGGCAATAAAGCTTGAGCGGCACGACGGTTTGGTTTAGCCCTTGTCGTTGTGCCGTGGGTTTCTGCCATTTTGCGCGGGCAAAAAGTTCTTGCCAAGGCGCGGGAAGACGGCTCGTTCGATAGCGTTGGCGGGCGCGTCGAGATCCGATATCGGCCAACCGATGTGCGTGCTTATCGCGCCGCTCAACGCAACCTTGAACGAATAGCAGGCGAAGCGATTTTGCCTGACGATACGTGTGTGCCCGGAGAACAAGCATCGCCCAAGTCGTTGCACGCAACGGTGCGCAGGCCGAAGTCACCCGCTTCGGCCTCGCCAATGGTTGCGTCGGCCGGCGCGTGGATTGTTTACGCTGACGGCGCATGCTCGGGCAACCCGGGCCCTGCGGGCCTCGGCATTGTCATCGTTTCGCCCGCTGGCAAAATCCACGAAGGGTACGAGTACCTTGGCACGGCAACCAACAACATCGCCGAGCTCACAGCCATTTCGCGCGCTACCGAACTCGTACCCTCCGGCGCGGTCGCCGTGGTGCACACCGATAGCCAATACTCGATTGGCGTGCTTTCAAAAGGCTGGAAAGCAAAGGCCAATCAAGATCTCATTTTGTCAGTCAAAACAGCGCTTGCCAAACGGCGCGCCTGGCGGCTCGCGTACGTACCCGGTCACGCAGGCGTACCGCTCAACGAGCGCGCTGACAAGCTTGCCCGTGAAGCCGTGCGAACGCGCTCATCAAGCATGCCCACGGCGGATGCTTTAGCTGCACCAACAGCGTCGGCGACTGCGGTCTAAAAAACGCAATTCGTAGGGGCGCCATTCATGGCGCCCGACCCCGGCATTTTGGAACCCGTACATTCGGACGATCCCAGGGGCACGATGAATCGCGCCCCTACAACCGACAAACACAATTCATAGGGGCGTATGGCCATACGCCCCTACCCGCCCGCGGTCTCAGCCGGCGGCAATGCCCCGGAGAAAGAACGCAATCAGGAAGCCGAAGAGAACAAGCGACTCGATGAGCGCGAGGCCGAGGATCATCGGCGTTTGAATGCGCGCCGCCGCGCCGGGATTACGTGAAATGCCTTCGAGTGCAGCGGCTGCGGCTTTCCCCTGGCCCAGCGCTCCGCCAAGCACGGCGAGCCCCATGGCAAAGCCGGCGCCTGCCGCTGCCATCGCTTTCACATTGAATTCGTTGGCGCCTGCGCGGCCCTCTTGGGCGAATGCCGCGAGAGGAACGAGAAAAGCGGCGACGAACGTGAGTGCAGCGGTGCCCAGCTTGCGGTTATTCATCGTAAACAACTCCTGTTTGGAAGCTTTCGTGAGAACAATCATTGGCCCGGTTTCGGGTCGTGTTGGCCGGCGGGCCTAGAGCATTTTTTTTTGCGCCCGCCGAAAAATGGTGACGCGCTTTTTAGCCGGTTTTTGTAAGTGTGACTATGGAATAGATCGTCGACATGAAAAGGCGCTACGCGTGGGCTTTTTCGGCCTTTTCGCTATGTGCGCCGTGGCCTGAGTGGCCATGTGTCGAGTGATCGGCATGGCCGTGAGCGGCTTCGTCGTGAACCTCGGTGGCGAGCGCAATATAGACTGACGTGAGCAAGCAGAACACGAGAACTTGCACCACGACGACGAGTGTGCCGAGGATCATAATCGGGATCGGCAAAAAGAGTGCAAACATACCGAGCGCAACCGACACGAGAAGGTGGTCGACCGCCATGTTCACCATAAGACGAACGCTGAGCGTGGCGGGGCGGATGATGAACGTCGAGAGGAACTCGATCACAAAGATGAGGATGTTGATCGGCAACATGACAGGACCCATCCAAGGGCCAGCCAGGTGCTTGATGAACCCCAAGCCTTGCGCCATGAGGCCGTAAACCGTGAACGATACAAGCACTACGATCGCCATGCCGAACGTGATGCTCCACGTAGCGGTCGGCGGCATAAAGCCAGGAATGAGGCCGAGCGCGTTCATGAACAAAATGAAAAGAGCGGCGGTGCCTACGACGGGGAAGTATTTCTTCGCCCGGGTTGGCCCCATCATGTCTTTCATCATGTTGTAGAAGTAGCCAACCGTGACTTCGAAGAACGTGCGCAGCGAGAGCTTCTCGTCGGGAATGATGGAATTCTTGTAGTTGGTCAGCTGCGGCTTGACGATCAGCGCAAGAACGATCAGAAGCAGCGCAACGCATATGCTTGCCACGACCGGCTCGGCGCTGTGAGCGTCGAGAGGCTTTTTCTCGAGAAACGTGGCGCCGAGGTTGTGCATGTTCTCGCCAAGGGCGGGAAACATGGCGATCAAGTAGCTAAAGAACGAAGTGTGCTCCGGCATGCGCGCATCACGCTCATAACACGATGCCGCCGCGAAGGTAGAGCATTAAGTGCGCGGCCTTAGGCTCGTTGCCAGCGCACTCGTTGTGATTCCGATCGGGAGCGCGCCGTAGCCAATGACGAGTGGGATGGGAGAAACCACGTTCCGAGTGAGCAGCATCCAAAGTCCGCCAAAAAGAATGGCGATTTTTAAAAGCGCGAAGATACCCCAAGCTACACCTCCGCGTCTGCGTTCGTTCTCGTGCGCCGCGTTGGCCGCTTGCTCCGCTTGCACCGTGTCAGGGCGATCGCTGGGCGAAACGATGAGCGAGGAAACAATGGCCCTTAGCGCAAGCAAGTTGGCAACGCCAATAGCAACGCCGAATGCCACAGAAAGAGCCGTTTTCCCGCCATACAAAGCAAAACTCGTAAGCGCCAAGAAAAGCCCGATAGCAACCGCGTGAATCGCGGCGGCGATGGATCCATCCGCCGACCTAAAAAGGCTTTTTTCACTTCTCATTTTCGTCTTTTGGCTCGGGAGGCGCCCATGGATCTTCGCCGCGTTCAAGACGCTCTTGTCGTTCAATGTCGCGCTGCATGCGCTTGGCCGCAACAAACATCGAGCGAAAACCCGCGTAGCAACCAACAAGGAAGCCAACGAATGTTAGGTATCGGGTGCCATACTTTTTGTCGAGCAACCACCCGCCGTAGCCGAAAGCTAGAATCGATACAACGAGCTCGAGGCCAAGCGAACCGTATCGCCCGTAGGCTGTCATTCCTCGCATTGGCGAACCTTGCGCATCAGCATCATCACACAGCTACAGTCTTTTCGTCGTACTATGGTGGCCGATTGAGGTAGCACATGCGTCATTTCTGGATCGGCGTTGGTTGTGTATCCATCCTTGTTGCAACGGCTGGGTACGCGGGCGCACAAGAACCGTTGCCTCCTCTTCCACCAGCGCAGACAGCGCAAGAACCCCAGCCGCCGCCGCCACCACCCACCAACAGTGACCCATCGCCGAGCCAAGGCACGCCGCGCGAACAGGGCATGCAGGACGAGCAAAGTGCACACTCGTTTGCGCAGACGCCGTCGCCCAATGCGGCCGATGGCCAGCCTCAATATTATCCGCCTCCACCACCGTACCCGCCGCCTCCACCACCGGGTTCGCAGCGTTCACGCACCGTCCGCTATGCGCCAGCCGACAGCGAGCTCGAAACGCCGACGCATGCTCCGAAGTTTGCGCTCTGGCTCGGCGGGCGTCTTAGTTACATTGGCTTTGGCGGTAGCTTTTACGACAACCGCTACGGTGAAAGTGAAACCACGGGCAACTTCGTAGGGCCCGGTATTGCGCCAGCGTTCGACATCGGTGCCCGCCTCTCTTATCGTTACATTCCATTCGTGTTCTGGGAACACGGATTTCTCGGCGCTGGCCACCGCTTCGAGGGAACCAGCGCGAGGGCGTCAACCGATTACTACGGCATTGGCTTTCGCTACCTCAGTGGCGACGTTCACACAGTTGCGTTTCTCACCGAAATCGCAATTGGTGAGCGCGTTATCTCGGTTTCAAGCGCCGGCAACACCTACAAAATGAGGGGACTCGAGTACTTCAAGCTCGGGTTAGGAGCCGAAATTCGTGTCCAAACGCTTTTCACGATTGAACCGGTTTTCAGCATTTCGACCGGCGCGCTCACCGACACCGACGGCACCGTAGCCTTCAGCCCCGCCGGCTCGAGAGACGGCATTACGCAGCCGGACTACAGAAACGGCAGCACGCTCGGCAACAATCGAGCCTACGTCATGCTAAGCTTAGGCGTCGGGATTCACTTCGACGTCTTTGGCAAGTAGGGGCGCCATTCATGGCGCCCGACGGCAGGCGGATAGCAAGCGCATCGCGGATACCGAGGGCGCGATGAATCGCGCCCCTACGAAAGCGGTTCAAGCACCAGCCGAAGCTTTTTGAGGGCACGAGCACGATGCGAAATGCGGTTTTTCTCGTCGTCTGAGAGTTCTGCCATCGTGCGATCATCGCCCTGGACGCCCTCGGGGATAAATAGTGGATCGTAGCCAAAGCCACGAGTGCCGCGGCGCGAGAGGATGACGTGGCCTTCGCACACGCCTTCCACGAGTTCCGTTCGGTAGGAATTCGGCCACACGAGCGCCAGAACGCAGCGAAAGCGCGCTTTGAAAGGCGCAAAGCTAGCATCGATTCGGTCAAGGAGCGCGATCAACGCTGCGTTGTTTTCCGCATCGGTGGCGTGCTCGCCTGCCAGCCTTGCCGAGCGCACGCCCGGGGCACCGCCAAGGGCATCGACTTCGAGCCCCGAGTCGTCGGCAAGCGTAAGCATGTTCGCTACGTCGGCAACGGCGCGCGCTTTTTTGATGGCGTTATGTTCAAATGTGTTGCCGTCTTCGACAACACAAAACTCGCGATGGATCACATCGCCGATCGCCAGCACCTCGACGTCGAGCCCCGACAACAGAGCGCGTAGCTCTTTCAGCTTGCCCTGGTTGTGCGTCGCGATTATCAATGTATGCATTATGCACACATCTATTTCATAAGCAGCGCGGATAGGTCCACACCAGCTGACGCAAGCGCATTTTGTTGCGCTTGCACTAAGGTTTCAATACCAACGAGGCCGAGGTCGATCATGCGTTGAATTTCGCTGCGCGGCACTGGCGCGCCTTCGGCTGTGCCTTGCACTTCGATGATTGCGCCCGAGCGCGTGGCAACAAGATTCAGGTCCACTTCTGCCTTCGAGTCTTCGAGGTAGACGAGATCGAGCGCCAGATCGCCATTGACCAAGCCAACGCTCACGGCAGCAACGGGTTCGCGCACGACAGGTGTTGTGAAAGCGCCCTTCTGCCCAGCCTTCGCGATTTTCGCGAGCGCAAGCAAAAGCGCAACGAAGCCGCCGGTGATCGACGCGGTGCGTGTGCCGCCATCGGCTTCGAGCACATCGCAGTCGATTGTAATTTGACGCTCGCCAAGCTTGTCGAGATCGACCGCGGCGCGCAGGGCGCGGCCGATGAGGCGTTGGATTTCCTGCGTGCGCCCGCTTGGAGCCTTGCCGCGACCATCGCGGTTCTCACGGCGTACCGGGTTTGAGCGCGGGTGCATTTGATACTCGGCGGTGATCCAGCCTTTGCCTTTGCCCTCCATCCACGGCGGGACTTTCTCGTCGACCGATGCTGTGCAGAGCACGACGGTCGAGCCCGCGCGGTAAAGGACCGATCCCTCTGCCATGCGATGGAAACCAGGAACGATTTCGACGAGGCGGAGCACACCCAAGTCGCGACCGTCGGGGCGACGAGCAGCCATGTCTCTCTTTAGCTCGCATGCACGACCGCTTTCAAGTTGACGCGAGATCGAGGCGGCGGCGAGGAGCGGACCGGAACAGCCTCTTCTGGCTTTGAGGACCGCACCGCAGCCGCCAACGAAGAGATCGCGTCAAATCGAAAGCGGGCGGCGCCGCGTCGACGCGATGGGCAACAGAATACGAAACGAGGTGCCGCCGCCTTCGCGCGGCTCGCAGGCAACCAAGCCGCCGTGCGCCTCGACGATTTGCCGCGTAATGGTTAGGCCAAGGCCCGTGCCTTCGCCCTTTGTCGAGAAAAATGGATCGAAAATCCGCGAGTGAACTTCATCGGATATGCCGCATCCCCGGTCGTTCACCAAAACGACGACGCTCATGCCGTCGGCTTGCACCGAAACATCGATACGCCCACCGTCGGGCATGGCCTCGCGCGCGTTGCGCATCACATTGAGCAATGCCTGGCGGATTTGTCCTTCATCGAACAGTGCGGGTGGAACGTTCTCGCCATCGCCGCCATCGCCAATGGCGAGCGCGATTTCGAGCCCTGCACGCTCCATTTCGGGTTTTGCAAACGCGACGATCTCGCGGACCGCGGCGGCAAGATCATCGGCCTCCATGCGCGGCTGAGGAAGGCGCGCGACGCGCAAGTACTCTTCGGAAAGGTGCTCGAGCCTTTGCACTTCGCGCGTGATCGAGCCGAGAAGATTCTTGGCTTCCGCGGAAACATGATTTGCGCCGAGCTCTTCTTCGAGCAACTCGATGTTGAGCCCAATCGACGACAACGGATTGCGGATCTCGTGGGTCACGTGAGCCGCCATTTTGCCAATCGCTGCGAGCCGCTCGTTGGCGACGGCACGGCTTTGCGCTCGTCCAACAGCGAAGACCATTCGCTCGAATGCAGCCGCAAGCTGGCCGATTTCGTCGTCGGCCTCGGTCACCGGCTTTGGGGTCAGATCGCCTCGCGCAACGGCTTGCGCGCGCTCGGTCACGCGCTCGAGCGGCTTGAGAATGCGCCGCATGTGAACAGCAACCCCAATACCCACGGCCAGAGTGAGCGCTGCGAGAAGCGCCAACTCGGGGACTGCCCGGCGCTCGCGTGCTCGCGTGGCCGATGACAAGTCGAGCATCACGCGATCGACGTGTTCGGTAAGAGCACGCAGGCGCTTGTAGCCATCGTGTTCCATGGCGCCAAGCAGCACGAGCTCGCGGTTGACCGCATCGCGATCACCCACGTCGAAGTCAGAAAAAAGCCGGTCGATCAAATCCTTGTCGGATGCGAACGAGGCCTGCACGGCGTCGAGCTCGCCTGTCAAGTCGAGCGCCAGCGCTCGCGTGACATCGTTACCCACGGCGCGAAGATTCGTCATCGCCGCGCGCGATTCGTCGAGTGTGACGCGCCTAACACTCGTAAGTGTTTCGAGCAGAACGCGCATCGACAATGGGTTTTTCTCGTCAGGAATGCCATCGACGAGCGAGGCCAATGTCGACTGCACGGCGCGCAGCTGGCCAATCTTCAGCGCAACGGGAACGTAACCTTTGGCGAGCTGTTCGCTGTCGTCGGCCGTGCGCTTGAGTGATAAAGCCAAGTAGCCAGCGGTGATCGCGAACGCGATCAGCGTCACAGCGAACGAGACGAGAATGCGTGTCGCGACCGTTTGTCGAGACTGAGCGGCCTTCGCATGCAAGCCGCGAGCATTCACCTCACACCGAGGGCGCGAGCGACAAGGGTCACCAGATCGACTACCTTTGCGCCCTGCTTGCGAAAGCTTCGTGCGCTCGACGCACACGCGGTAATCACGGTGCCGCCGCCTTCGGCTTCGTGATCGGCAAGACGATTCGCTGTGATGGCTTTTGACACTGCAGGCATCGTCACAGGCAAAAGGCCGCCTGCACCTGAGCACTGCGCCTCTTGCTTGCAACGCGCGAATTCGTCGGGCGCACGGCCGAGCGCGCGCGCGAGCAAAGCGCGGGGCTCATCGTAGATGCCAAGGCCGCGACCGAGCTGGCAAGGATCGTGGTAGCGCAAAGGTGCATGTCCCTCGATCCCTGCCTCGATGCCGGCCGCGGGCCGAAGCATGTCGATCTTGCTCGCGGCAAGCTCGGTGAAGTGCACCATGCGAAAAGGCATGGTGGTGCCAGCCGCGGGATGATGAATGCGCAGCGTGGTCATGCACCCAGGGTCAAGAACAACGAGCAGGTCTTTGCCAGCCATGGCAGCGGCGAACGCGGCACCTTGCGCAACGAAGCCTTTCTTGTCGCCAGCGTAGAGCAGCGGTGCGCCGCAACAAACGGACGCGAGCGAGATGGGTCCACCAACAAGCTTGGCGGTCGCGCGCACGGCATCGAGCGTGACGTCATCGCCATGCGCTGCTGCAGCTCGCGCGTATTCGCAACCAACGAGGAGCACGTTTTTGCTGTGCGAGCTGCAAATTTCGACGAGGCCGGCAAGGCTTTCGAGCCGCCGCGCGTCGTCGGCAAGCACACTTGCTCGCTCGGCAAAGCGCTCGATCGTTCGCATGGCGGCATCAGGCGCAACCCGCTCGGAAACAAAGGCAGAACGCGCCTCGAAGAGCGTACCGGCAACATCGTTTTTGTGATCGCAGTGGTCACGGCATCCAAAACAACCGGTGCATGCCCATGCCGGTTCGGCAAAAGACTTGGCAAGATCGACGCTTTCGTTCGCCGCAAAATGAGCCATGCTCATCTTGCCCCACGGCGTCACCGTTTCGCGCGGCTCGGCGTTTGAAACCGGGCATGCGCTGCGGCACAATTTCGGGCAGAACACGCAGCGATCGAGCGTGGCTTTGCGTGCCTCGAGGTTGGGCAGGCGGCATGAAGAGCGATGGTCGGATAAGGTCATGGTGCCGAGATTATGCCGCGTGATTTCAACGATAGGTAAAGAGCAATTCGTGATCACAAATGCGGAAAACATCACCCTCGACGATTTGCTTTCTCGCGATACGCTGACCGTTATGCTCAACTCCGTTGGTTGAGCCCATATCGACAATGAAGTAAGCGCCACTTTGATATTCGACCATCGCGTGCTGGCGCGACACGTTGGGATCTCTCAGCGTAAAATCGCTCGATTGTTTGCCGCGACCGATCACGAACCGATCTTTGTTCACCGCAAGCTTATCGCCACGATAAACGATGCTGAGCTGCGTGCTTGCCGTGCCTTGGGCGCGCCGGCTTTCGCTATCGCTGCGGTCGGCAGAAGGCGTAGCAGTTGGCGATGACGATGCCGCGGGTGCGCGACCGGCCGCAGCTTGCGCACGCGGCGACGACGGATTGCCAACACTGCTATGTGCGTGGTGCGCGGGTAGGGATGGCACCGGCAGACGACCGCTGCTTGCAGGTGAAGCTGGCGGGGGTGGAAGACCAACGTTCGTCGTGCGGCCGAATAGGGGGCGTGTGCGAGGCGTTGGGGGATGCGGTGCACTCGCAACAGAGCCTGCATTCGGTCCGCCTGCAGGCTCGCGGTTCTCGCGATTGGCGGGGATAGGCAAAGGCAGTCGCCCGGCGTCACTACGATGACGTGCGTACTGCTTCATTGCCTCGTTGACGAGATAATCGACGCTGCATTCGAGCTGGCCAGCCAACTGCTCGAAGGCCTCCCAAAGCGTGTCCCGACACTGGAACGTTCGAGGGCTCTTCTTGTTGGGGTCCGCGCTCATGATCGATTTCGCCTTTGTTCGCCTCACCCCAAATTATATGGAGTTTGTTGACTCCGCGGCGCAAAACCCTTTAGGTTCCGATGTAGGTCAACGTAAGATGACGTTCCTGAGCCTCTTTAGCCCCGAAAGCGGGCCGGACCGCGGGTTACCAACCAACACGCGACTCACAAGTGTGCTCGGCTCGCAGCCTCAGAGCTTTGCACGCGGTCGCGAAGTGGCTGCTCTCCTTCTTTGGACGTTTGCGATTTTCTTCTCGCTTGCGCTCGCTTCGTACGCAGGCGATCCGCTGGCGGACACGACACCAGCGTTGCCCACTTCGCCCGACTCGCTTTCGCCCGTCGCCCCCATCACCGGCGCAAACTGGGTTGGCCCCGTCGGTCAAACGGTCGCCCACGCATTCGTCACGCTCGTTGGTGTGGTGGCGTGGGTCATCCCGCTCGAAGCCGCCCTTCTTGGGATTCCATTCGTGCGCGGCAGAAAAAGCTTGGCCACGCCAACGCGCCTTGCCGGCGACATTCTTCTGGTCGTCATCGGAGCCGCCCTTGTGCAGGTGGGCGCGCCGGGCGCGGTGCTTTTCGGTCGCCACCCGGCGAGCGGCATGGTCGGCGAGCTGTTCGGCGAACTTGCGCGTTCGCTGTTTTCGACGCTTGGCTCATTCCTTGTCGGCTTCGCGCTCGTGGGTCTCATTTTGATCGGTCGTGCGTCGTTTTCGTTCATCGCACTCATGCGCTGGCTTGCACGCATTGGCACGGTGTCGGCCGAGAAAACAGCGAGCGGTGCGCGCTCGGTTGCCGATGCGTGGCGCACCGCTCGCGAGATTGAACGCGAAGCAGAAGAAGAGCGGCGCAAAGACAACGAGCCCAAGATCAAGCTTCCTGCGAGCGGGCAAGCGACCGCTTTTGCATCGCAAGACGACGAAGCCGATAGCTTGTTCGATGCCGAACCCTTGCTCGAGAGCGAAAGCCCCCCCATCGCCATCGCATACGACGATGCCGTAGCGGCGAAGCCAAAGCGAAAGCCACGCCGGCGTAAGAACGAAGCCGACAAGGCTGACGAGACCGACGAAACAAAAGCCGCCGAGCCCGCGCAAGAGCAGGCGAAAACCAGTGCCGATAACGATGCCGAGGCGACCGCGTGCGCGACGGAAGGCGAAGACGCGCCCCAGGCAGCGCTCGCCGTCACGCCGCTCGAGGGAGTTGACACAGCACCGAAGTCGAGCAAGTCGCGCGCGCCAGCGGCAAACGCGAACACCGCGTCCAACGCGAACGAGATTACGATTGTCGACACGCACGCCGCGCTCGAGAAGGAAGCGCCCGCCAAGCCGCTGACAGCTTCGAACAAAACCCAAACCAAGTCGCTTTCGCGCGAGCCCCAGTTTTCGCTGCCACCCCGTGATTTGCTTACGCCGGCGAAGCCTGAGATAGGCCCAACGTTCGACGACGACAAACTTCGTCGCAACGCCGATTTGCTCGTCAAAACACTTGCAGATTACAAAATTACGGGGAAAGTCGAAGAAATCCTTCCCGGACCTGTTGTCACCACGTACGAGGTTTCGCCTATCGCAGGAACGAAGGTCAGCAAGGTTGCGGCTCTTGCCGACGATCTTGCGTTGGCGCTCGCGAAAAAGGTGCGCATCGTGGCGCCAATCCCAGGGAAAAATCGCATTGGTTTCGAGCTCCCGAACGAAAAGCGCGTGCCCGTCATTTTGCGAGATTTGGTCGAAGACAGGCGCTTTCAGACGCTCGATGTTCCGCTGCCCGTCGTGCTCGGACGCGACATCGTTGGCAACCCCGTGTACGCCGATCTTGCGAGCATGCCCCACGCAATCGTTGCTGGCGCCACGGGCGCGGGAAAAAGCGTTGGACTCAACGTGATGTTGACGTCGCTTTTGTTCCGGCGCACGCCCGAGGAGCTGCGCTTGCTCATGATCGATCCGAAGGTCGTGGAGCTCGCGCCTTACGACCGCATTCCACACATGCTGCTTCCCGTTGTAACCGACATGAAGCAAGCGGCCACGGCGCTCAAGTGGGCAGTCGACGAGATGGAGCGCCGCTACCAGCTTTTTGCCGATGCCGGCACGAAGAACATTGGCACATACAACAGCTGGGTAAAGCGGGTCATCGCAGGCGAGATAAAGAATCCGGCCCCCAAAGTCATACGAGGCAAAGACCAAAATGGCCTGCCCGAAGAGCTGTCGGTGAGCTTTGATGATCCGGAAGGCGAGCAGCCGCTGCCGGAAAGTTTGCCAATGATTGTCATCGTCGTCGACGAGTTCGCCGACCTCATGATGCAACAAGGCAAGGAGGTTGAAGCCGCGGTGGCGCGCCTTGCCCAGAAGGCCCGCGCAGCAGGCATGCACGTCATTCTTGCAACGCAGCGCCCGAGTGTCGACGTCATCACCGGCATGATTAAGGCGAATTTCCCAACGCGCATTGCCTATCGAGTGGCGCAGAAGATCGATTCGCGCACCATTCTCGATGAGCAAGGCGCCGAGCACTTGCTCGGTCGCGGCGACATGCTCATCAAGCTCAATGGCACCAACGAAACCAAGCGTGTTCAATGCCCGTGGGTCAGCGAGGAAGAGGTTCAGGCTGTCACCAATCACCTCCGCGCGCAGGGCGAACCCGTTTACGACGAAAACATTTTGAAGCCGCGCGATGACGAAGGTGCAGCGGACGACGACGATGGCGAAACCGATTCCATGTACGATGAAGCTGTGCGCATCGTGGCGGAAAGCCGTCGGTGCTCAACCTCGTGGATTCAGCGAAAGCTAGAGATTGGATACAATCGCGCGGCGCGCATCGTTGAAACGATGGAGCGGCGGGGGCTCATTGGACCGCCCAATGGCGCCAAGGATCGAGAAGTGCTCATCAACCCACTTTGAATGTCCTGCTAGACAAGTTCAATAAACGGCGGAGGTTGCGCCCAAGCTGTCGTGAAAACATTCTCCGCTGCTATACTGCCAGCTACTTATGCAACCTATTCGATGCTCCAATTGCGGCGCTCCCCCGGCAACGCCTGTCGACCCAACCGCGCAATCTTCGTACACATGTGCATTTTGCAAGCACATAACAACGTGGGACGTGCCGAGGCCGCCCCCCGCCGTCGTACCCCCGCCTATTCTTCCGATGCCTGCGCCCGCGGCGGCACCCCCAAGCTTCGGCATGCAGCTGCTCTCGGCGTTCGGCTGGAGAGTCGTTTACGTCGTCATCGTGCTCTCGTTTAGCCTCGTCGTGGGCGTAGTCCGCCATTTTTCGCGATCGGGCCGAAACGGATCGAACCGCCCGGTTACCACTAGCGCCACAAGCACGCCGGATGTGCCGAGCCCTGTTGCGCCGGCCAATCCGCAGCCAAGCCCGCCCGAGCCCGCGCGCCAGGCTTGGGACGGCAACAAACCCTTTGAATGCAGCGGCGCCAGCAATATCAAGGTCAACGAGGTGATTGCGTCGCTCAAGAACGACACGGCAATTCGCGTCACAGGAAGTTGCAGCTTCACTTGCGTCACCTGCACGATCAACGCGGCAACCGCGGTTGAAATACACGGCAGTGGCAACTTCCATTGCGACAACTGCACAATTACCGCAAAAACCGCAATTTTAGCCGATGGCAATGGCCAGGCGGAAATCACCAACGGAACGATTCTCGGCACCAAGCTCTTAGCTGACGCAAGCGGCAACGCGCGCGTCACCATTTCTGGCAGTGCGGGCGTCACGGGCAACGTCAGCCAACGCGGCAACGCGCGAGTTACAACGCCAAACTCGGTTGCAGCCGCAGCACCGAAGCCAGGGCAAACCAAGCCTGCCGCCACGCAGACGCCGGCGCAAACAAAGCCCGCTGTCGCGCAGATGCCGCCGGCGCAAACAAAGCCCGCTGCCTCACCAACGTCGGCACCCGCATCATCGTCGCGGCACTCGCCACACAAGGGGGGTTATTGACGACTGGTTGACTGCGCTCGCGAGCGCCTTTATGCGAGCTGGGATGACCGATCTGTCGCTTTCTGCAGACGAACTTCGGTCTCGTCATATCGACTTCGTCACAAAGCGCATCACAGGAGACCGTGCGCGCGAAGATTTTGTCCGTTCGCTCGGCGGTGTTTACGATCACTTTCTTGCGCAACGCGTGCGCGATGTGCTCGACCCTCACGCGCTCGCATCAGGCATCGTCGCGGTTCTCACTCACGAGAACGTGGCTCACTTTGGCGCGCCCATCGGTCGCGACGTGCACGCGCGCGTGATTGCGGCCCTTCAAACCGACAACACGAAAATTGGTACGTATGTGCCCGAAGCGGCACGAGCCGCCATCGACGCCATTGTCTCGCACCCATACCCTGACCCCAAAAACGTATCTGATGGAAGCGTGTTCGAGGGGCTCATTCGGCACATCTTCGAGCAGGAAGCCATCGAAGAAGTTTTGCACGACATTCTTTACAATGCGCTTCGCGAGTTCAACGCAAGCGTCAATCCTTTCTTCGCCGACTGGGGGCTGCCAGGCTTGCTCAAGCGGCTATTGCCCTTGGGTTCTGGCGCCGTGCTCAAATCACTCGGCGCGGTCCGCGCAGAGTTCGACAAGCGCCTCGACCCCGAGATGCGCAAATTCCTTCTTTCTTTCTCGCGCAATACGAAAATTCAAATTGCCTCTTATGTTATCGCAAACTTCTCGGACCCCAAGTTTCTTGCCCTTCGAAAAAGCATCGCGCTTTTCTTCTACGAGCAGACCCTTGCGGAGATCACGAAAAGCTTGACCCACGACGTCCGCGCCGAGATCGATCGCGCCGCCCTGGCCATTGCGCTCGAGGTGGTGGCGCACGAAGAGCCACGCAAGCGCCTCGCTCTAGCGCTCGCCGCATTCGTTGATGCACACGGCGACAAAACCATTGGCGCGTGGCTGGCTACGCTCGGCGTCACCGAGCGCCCCGATCTCACGCCGCTCGCCGAGCTTCTTTGGCCGCATCTTCGTATGGCTTTGGCAAGCCCACCGGCACGCGCATTCATCGAGAACATCAGCCATGAGTTTGTCGCGAGCCTCGCAGGCGAGCTCGCCAGCAAGAGCGATGCCGGAGTCGCCTGAACCCGAAGAGCCGCACACGCATGTAGAGCGCACACAAGCTCAAACGCCGACGCTCGCGCCCAAACCTCCACGACGCTTCTGGGCCACGCTGCGCATGTGGATCGCCGACTATTTTATTGGCGCCGATCCTACCTTCGGATTCGCGCTGGTGCCTTACGCCCTGTTGTCGATGGCGCTCTACACGCGGCACCCCGCGAAGACAAACTTCATCTTCGACGAGCAAGAAGCGCTGCTGGCAAACCCCTACGTGCGCAGCATCGCCGATGCGCATCCCAAGTTCCGATGGATAGATGCGTTTTACAGAGATTTTTGGGGGCTCGGCCCCGAGCGAAGCATTGGTTCGTACCGGCCCATTCCGGACTTGGTGTGGCGCGCCCTTTGGGGGCTTGGCGCACAGCAAACCCCCCTTTTGCACCATTGGGTAAACGTCGTCCTGCACGCCGTCAACGGCGCGCTCGTGTGCTTGCTCGTGCTGCAGCTGACGAAAAATCGCCGAACGGCGTGGCTCTCGGGCGCCGCTTTCACGGCCTGCGCGGTGCTGACCGAAGCGGTGAGCGGCGTCGTTGGAATCGCCGATGTGCTCGGCGCAACGGGCGTGCTCCTCGCGCTGCTCGCACTTGCGCTACCCATGCCGTGGATGGCGCTTGGCGTTTTCTGCGCAACGCTTTTTGGCCTCTATTCAAAAGAAAGCGCACTTTGCGCTGTGCCCCTCGTGCCTGCCACAGCGCTTCTCACGGCGCAAATTGGTCATCCTGAAAAGCCTCGCCGCTGGGCGCGCGCCCTCGTCGCGTGCGCCGCCGCTTTTTTGGCATTTGTCCTCTATGTCGAGGCGCGAAGGCGCATGTTTTCAGCGCACCTGCCCTCACCCCTGTACCCCGAGCTCCCGGCCGAAGCAAATGCCCACGAGCCGTGGTCCGCTTCGCGCGCCTATACCGCGCTTCTTCGCTGGTACGCGCAACCAACGCTCCCGAAAGACCCACTGAATAACCCACTTGCCTCGGCACCCATTCCTTATCGCATTTCCGGTGCACTCCGAGTTTATTTTCGGGGCCTTTTGCAAATCGTTTTTCCATATCCACTCTCGGGCGACTACTCGGCGCCACAAGAGCCGGTGCCGCTGCACCTTTGGTCGATCGAAAGCGGGCTTGGCGGGCTTGCCATGGTGTTGCCTTTGCCGGTGGCAGCGTGGCTCGGCGTGAGGGCGCGTCATCGCACGCGCTCGGTGCGCCCGGCCATCGCCGCCGCGCTTCTTTGGATTCCCATCTCGTATTTTCCCGTGTCCAACATTCCCGTTCTCTTGCCAACGGTGCGTGCCGAGCGCTTCTGGTACTTCCCCGCGATCGGCACGAGCGTTCTTTTGGGCATCGCGCTGTCTGCCATGCTTGCACGCTCGCCCCCTGGACACTCGCGCGGCTCGCGCCGCGCACGCGGCGTGACAATCGGTGTCGTGATTGCGTTCTTTGGCTTACAAGCCGTGGCCGCACGCCGTCACGCCAACGATTACACCGACGATCTCGCGTTTTGGGACGCAACGCGCAAGGCCGTTCCACGCAGCGCGAAAGCGCATCTGAACTACTCGGTGATGAAGGGCGCACGAGGGGATCTCAAAGCGCGGCTCGAGGCAAACAAAACGGCACTCGATCTTGCACCCGAATGGCCCATGGCACACGTTTACCTTGGCGACACCCTTTGCCGATTGCATCGCGCCGAAGAGGCGTGGCCTCACTACGTCGAGGGATTCGAGCGTGCACCAAACGATGTGAACCTCATCGCTCTTGCCCTGCAATGCCTTTGGGACGAAAAAATGCTCACCCCCGACGGAACGCGGCGCGCCGAGCTCGACGCGATGAGAGACAAGCACCCCGGCACCTGGTTCGATTACTTGGTGCGGGACATTCTCGAGCACGGCGACGAACATGGCGGTGTCGATCCAAAGTACAGGCCGCGCGGTTACAACGAAGGACCCAAAGAGTGAATTTTGAGTTCGTGCGCAAAATCGATCCGAACGACGATCCTTCGGCCGAGCCGATGAGCCTTCCCGCGCTCGTCGTGCTGCTCATCGCAACAACCGTGAGCACTTGGATGTTCCTACGCTGGAAAATCCAGCCAACGCAGGACTTTGGCCATCATTTGGCCATGGTTGCCGTGGCCTTCGACTACCACAATCCCGATTCGCTTTATCCGGCGATTTACAAGCCATTCGATTGGCTGAGTACGAATTCGC
>WQZB01000077.1 GCA_009780955.1 Polyangiaceae bacterium
AATCGGACAAAGCGCGAGATCCATCCCGAATCTTTGGGCGTGTCCTCAACGAAAAGAACTCAACGTAGCAAGAGTACGCCTCGTTCTTTTCGTTTGCGGGCCACCCCAACCTTCGGGCGCCTCTCACGCTTTCCCTCGATCCTTCCAGGAGGACAGGCTCTTATGCACTTTGACCACTCTGAGTCGATGACAAGAATTGATAAAAATGAATGAAAATTGATAATTATTCCTGGTTGTCGAGGCGGCTCGACGCGCGGTTCTCGTAAAGAAACAATTCAAAGGTTCGTGCGAGGCGTCCGCCGCGCATGAAAAGAACGCGGCTGCTTTGCGATAGGCGCACATGATCTGGTAGCAACGCGGAGCCGTCGCCTCCGAAGCGATTGTCGGTGACGAACAGAACGTAGCTTGCGCGCCGCCACTCGTTTCGTGGCAACCACCTGTCGAAATCGTCGCCGATCGGCGTTGCGCAGCCGACACGGACCGTGGGAAGGCCTGCCTGCAGTTGCGCGCAAACCGTCCAGTCGGGACCGATAACCATGACTTCGCGGCCCTTCGGATCAAAGGGCGTTGCCGCAACTTCCATCTGGCTGTGGACCGCTTTCAGCGCTGCAGGCCATCCATAAAGCTCATTGGCGATGTTGAATTTCGGATCTAAGAAGTTTGCCGCGGAAGGGACGAGTACCCACGCGTGCGCAAGGATGGTGAACACCCCAGCCACACTTGTAGTTGCAAAATACATGCGTTTCGAAATGGCGCGCGCGCTGTTCTGCGAGGCGCGCCTCGCGGCGTCGATCGGCAAGACCAAGAGCGCTGGAGTAATCCAATGCGGTTCGGCCACGCGGCTCCAGAGCGAAAAGAGGACGAGCGGCACGAACGGAATGGCAAACACGTAGAACAAGAGGCGCGTTATCGCGTCGTCGTGACGACCACGCACCAGATCACGCGCAGCTTTCACGGTAACCCACACGACCAGGGGCGACAGGTACACGAGCTGCCCGCCTACGACCCCGCCCAAGTTTCGTAGCGAGAAGCCGGAGCCTACTTGCGTTGCGACGAGACGGTGTCGAAGCATTGGGAAGCCAAGCTTGGTCTCGTAAAGAACGATGGGGGTGAGGATGACGAGGCCTGTTGCGAGGCCCGCCCACGGCCACACCGTGCGCGCAGCGCGCGCAGCATTCGATTCGGTGGGCTTCGAGCGTGCGATGGATGCGTAGGCGACCGCAAGGCCTATGACGAGCAGCACGCCGGTGGCCTTTGCCGAGCAGGCGACCCCCGCGAGCAGGCCGGAGCCGACGAGCGCCGACGCCGACCGTGATTCGTTCGGCGTTTCGCGGAGGCCGATGCATGCCAGGGCGATGGCGCCGATCCAAAGCGGTGCCAATAGCAAATCGGGCGTCAAAGCGAACAGCCCGATCGTGATCTCGGGTATGACGGCAAACAAGAGCGCGGCGAGCATGGCGGGCCTTTTTCCCGCTGAAGCGGCGCGCGCCGCCGCATACACGAGGAAAGGCACCAGCGTGGCGATGCACGAGGTAACGAAGTGCGCGCGCGCAGGCGTTGGAATCGAGCCGTCACCGATCCCGCGCGCGACGAGCCCTATCAACCCTGGGTGATCGAGGTAGGCGGGCTGAGGGTAGATTGCCCAAGAGGCGTAGAGCGCCTCGCTGTCGCCAAAACCCACTTGCCCCGCCGCGTAGAGCCGAACGAACAGAACGAGCACCGAAAGAGCGACGAGAGGGATCATGCGTTAGTATGCCCTTTTGTGCCCGTGAGCCACTCCTCGAGCATGCGCGCCACATGTTGCGAGGCCGTTCGCTCACCGTGCAGGGCTTTGGCAACATCATCGCACTTTGCTGTGAACGCCTCGCGATCATCGAGGACGCGAGCAAGGGCTTCGGCAATGCGGGTCGCGTTTGCCTCACGTTGCAAAAGCTCGGGGAACGCGGGTCGATCGAGAAGGATGTTGGGCAAGGCAACGAAGCGTGTCGTCATCAGCATGCGCGCGCCAAGCTCGGTGACCCAGCCGACGCGGTAGCAAACGATGGGCACCGCGCCCGCGAGTGCGCACTCGAGCGACGCTGTGCCAGATGCCGTGAGAGCCGCGTCAAAGGCCGGCAGCGCGTCAGCCATGCCTCTACGCGCGTCGACGGGCGTAACTTCGGTACGGTAACCGGTAGCAACTGCGTGTGCAAAGGCGCGTGTTTTGTCGTCAAGGCTTGGCGCGAGCAGAACGCGTGCGTCGACACTGGCTCGGTCGCGGCGCACCGTTTCGTAGCCCGCGAGCATCGGCTCGAGCAGCCTTCGTACTTCGTGCGGGCGGCTGCCAGGAAGTATTGCAATCGCCGAGGCGCGCTCGGTCAGGCCTAACCGTTCGCGCGCAGCTTTCCTCATTTCGTCCATCGCGGACTGCGAGAAAATAGCGGGTCGCCTCGTTTCTTCGAGTGCTGGATGGCCAACGTAGTGGGCGTCGACGCCCGCTGCACGCCAAAGCGGCTCTTCGAACGGAAGCATCACCGCCATGCGGTCGATGCGTTGCCGCAGGGCTATGGCTCGCCCGCGACGCCACGCCCAGATCTGTGGGGCACCGTACCAAAGAACGCGCGTGTCCATCTCCCTGAGCGCTTTGGCGAGATGGGCGTTGAATTCAGTGTAATTTACAAGTAATGCCACGTTGGGTCGGCGCTTCTTGCAGGCAAGGCGTAAGCGCGCGTACGCGAGGCCCACGTTCCACGCACGCGCGCCAACCTCCGCGATGCCGAGTGCCGTTGAGGCACGCAAGTCGCTTATGAGCTCGACGTGCTCGCTTGCGAGTGCTTCGCCGCCCATGCCAAAAACGTGCATGCCGCGCAAGCCACGCAGATGTGCGAGCACGGAGGCAGCTGCTCTGTCACCAGAGGCTTCGCCAGCGACCACGAGGAGTGAGCATGTCATTTCGCACGGTCCTCTGCGAGCAGCACTGAAAGCAGCGTGTTTCCATCGCGCTCCACGCGAAAGTGCCCAATGCCGGCCACGTTCGCGATGGCCTCGAGGGATGGCGACGACAAGCTTGCGAGATCGTCTAGGCAATGACCTGGCAAAACGACCTGATCGTCGACCTTTCGCTCTTTGGCCGCACCTTTGCGCCATTGCAAAAGGCGAAGTTTGCGCGATCGCCGTGCTGCACCCAGAGCCGCGCTTGCAGGGCGCGATCGCAAAAGCATGGCTCTGTCGCCGTTGGAAAGTGCACCGTTGTTGATGCCTTCGTTCATTCCACATTGGACCGCTTGCAAGATCTCCTGCGCGAAGCTTTGCGGCCGGCGGCCCTTCGTAATACCGCGAGTGCCGCGAATGCTTTGGAGATCGTCCATTGTTTTCGGCTTCGTTCGCGCGATCTCGAAAAGCATGTCGGGCCCAAGCACTTTGAATGGCGGAACGTCGAGCTCGCGCGCGCGCGCCTCGCGGAGCTCAGCGAGGCGTCGCAAGATTGGCAGATCGGAAGGCGCGGCGTGTTCAATTCCCTTGAGCCGCAAGTAGGGCGGCCGCGAATCGCCCGCGCCGGCCGCGCCGATTGCATGCGCGAGCCGGTAGCGCGTTTCCTCGTCGACTTCTTCGGCGATGTTGCGCTCGCGGACTTCGCCAAAGAGCTTGGCTTCGAGTGCTTGCAAGTGAACGACGTCGCCCGCAAGGTAGCCGATGGCCGCTTCGCTCAAGGGGCGTCGGCCCCAGTCGTGTTGCTGCATCGATTTGTTGATGCCGACGCCTAGCTCGGTCGACAAGAGGCTTGCAAGCCCGGTCGACACGCGCCCAAGCATGCGCGCCGCGATGGAAGTGTCGTGGACATTGGCGAGCGCGACGTGCGCTTCAGCGAGGATGCGCGCATCGAAGGCTACGTCGTGAACAATTTTTACTAAGTGCTTTGACTCGAGCAGCGGTGCGAGGGGGGCGAGTGAGGTTGCCAGCGCATCGACGATGACAACGGCGTCGGGCGTAGCAATTTGCACAATGCATGCTTTTGCCCGGTAGGCGAAAAGGCCATTGGACTCGAGGTCGAGCGCGACGCACGCTGCCTTTTCGAGGCGCGCGGCTACATGGGCGAGCTCAGTCTCGCATTGGACGAGCAGCGGAGCCATCTGCGCGCCTTTCGCTTCTTTCACTTGTGGGGGTGCAGGCGCTTCCAGGCGGCCGCGAGTTCGCGAGCGGCATCGTCGAGCACGCGCTCGTGCAGCACGTTGCCTGCAAGACGCGCGGCTTGCGGTGTGGTTCCCTGTTGGGGCGCCTGGCTTGTTTGGGCCTTTGGACCATTCGGCAGGACGATTGCACCCATACTTCGAGAGCGCACGACTTTGCGAGCCTTCGTGGCATCGTCAACGACCACGGAGTACTGGCCTTGCCCACGTGCGGTTACTTCCCATGTATTGGGCCACGTTCCGCTGCTGGTCTGCTTGTCAAGAAAATGAAGAAAAACCATCGAGCGATTGCCTTGCACAAAGACGGCTTCACCCTCGACAAGCTGCCCGATGTCGCCCACCACGCCGCCCATGGTGCGGACCCAGCCTTCCGAGCCTGTGGTGAGCGCACCGGCCACGCCCTGTTCGGCTCTCACGTGAGTGTACGTATAGATTCGCCCGTTCTCCCACACGCTTTTGGCTTCGATGGGTGTGACGACTGCGATGGCGTCGGCTCCGCTGACCAGTGCATCGAACCCAACGGCGATCGACACCGACGCGCAAGCCTCACGAGCAGCAAGCTGGCCGCCGAGCATTGCCGCCGAGAGTGCCAGAGCAAAGAGGGAGACTCGCGCGTGCCTCATAACCCCTTCAACTAGCACGAAAAACTAAACCGCAGCGGTTATAGGCGCACTAATGCGCAGCCCCAGTGGATGCCCGCGCCAAGTGCCAGCATCATGCTTAGCTGGCCCTTTTCGAGCTTTCCTGCCCGCGACACCTCGTCGATGAGGATGGGCAGAGTGCCGGCGCTGGTGTTACCAAAGCGATCGATGTTCATAGGCATTTTCTCGGCGGGTACGCCGAGGTGCTCGCGTACATAATTGTTGATGCGAGCATTGGCCTGGTGCGCGAGAAACCAATCGATGGTGTCGATGGGCGTGTTCGATTCAGTGCAGAGTGCACGTGCTGTTTCAGGCAGTTTGGTCACCGCGAATTTGAAAAGCTCTCGCCCGTCCATCCGGGGGATGTGAGCTTGCTCGTCGAAGTGATTTTTTTTCCAATACGGGCGCGTGCGAAAGCCGCCGCCGGGGACATAGAGCGCTTTGGCGTAGCGGCCGTCAGTGTGGACCTTGGAGGCAACGAGCCCCGCGTTGCGATCGGTCGCGCGGAAAACGAGCGCGCCAGCCCCGTCACCGAAGAGCACGGCCAGCGCGCGGTGTTCGTTCGCGCGGGCCCGCGCTTCGGGTGAAACCTCGCGGTGGCTCGTGCCCTCGACGATGTCCCAGTCTTCCCATGGCATGAAGCCGGCGTGCGCTTCTGCGCCGACATAAAGGATTGTTTTGGCCACGCCGCTTTTCATGAGTCCGTCGATGAGTTGCAGACCGAAAATCATGGCCGCGCATTGCTGACGAATGTCGAGTGCGGGAACACCGGCAATTCCGAGCTTGGCGCCAAGCACAGCGCCGGAGCCAGGAAAGATGTAATCGGGTGTCATGCTCGTGAAAATGATGTAATCTACATCTTTTGGGCCGATCCGCGCGGCTTCGAGCGCCCGTCTGCTTGCCTCGAGTGCAAGATCGCTGGCCCCCTGACCCTCTGCCGCGAAGTGGCGTTGGCGAATGCCGGAGCGCTGGAAAATCCATTCGTCCGACGTGTCCATCACGCGGCTGATCGCTTCGTTCGTGATGGGATTGCCCGGAACGTAGTGGCCGGTGCCAATGATTTCGAAACCCATAATCAATTTTACCTTGCTAGTGCGCTCGCCTTTCGTCGTCGACCACTTTCTGATGCTACCGATGTCTACTTACGGCGTTTCGTCGCGATACCGAGTACGATGAGGCGTTCGTCGCTTCTGCGCATCGACAGAACATCGCCGATCGTTATCGCGTGGGCAATACGATGCCCGTCGATGAAGACTTTGGCTTCGCGCATCCGGCTGTGGATGACAATCTGCGAGTGGGTGCCGAGCAGCCCAACGCGCAAGTGCACATGCGCACCCGCAAGCATGTAAGGCTCGCGAACCACGTATTGAATTTGCTCCGACGTCAAAGCAAGAACGTCTCCGCCGGCGCTTCGCTGCGCAGCGGTTGAACCCGCGGCAGGACCAATCCAAAGGCCACTCGAGCGTTGGTCTTCTTCTTCGTAACGGCCCGAAGCGTGCTCGATGCGCAGAATGTAGCGCGCCGTTGCGGCAGGCGATGCGTGGCAGAAGAGCGCTTCGTTGAGCACGCGCCCGTGCAAAAGCTTACCGTTATACTCGACTCGCATGCGCGAAAGTCGGGTGGCTGGCAGCTTGCCCTTCAGCGCCAGCTCGAGTTCCGCTTGAACGCTGCCCTTCTTGGCGCCGCAGAAAAAGCCCACCGATGTCTCGGGCGCGCTGTTGATGCCGAGCAAAGGAACGCTGTCGCCAATCTGGTGCGACGCGGAGAGCAGCGTTCCATCGCCGCCGACCGTCACCACGAGATCGACGCCGTTTGGAATGCATGCGCGCACGCCTCCGCGAAAAATGACCTCGGCACCGAGCACGGCGAGCGCTCTGTCGACCTCGGCCACGGTTTGCTCGTGGGCTTCGTGTGATGCCTTGAGGCGCGCCACCGTGGGATCGCGGCTACGCAGAAGCCGCGTGACGACCGGATCGTGCCTTTCGACGATGAACTTTCGGTATGTTGTTCGCTTGATGACGACAGCGACCTTTGGTCCGGATTTCATCGTGCGCTTGCGCATGGAGCCGCTCGGTTGTTCAGCGCTTTGCGGAAGTGAGATCGGCGTAGCGCCGGAGCGCGAGCTCGGTTTTTGCGTCGCGGATTTGCCCACGCTGCGCGGCCTTTAGTGCGACTTCGAGCGGAAGGCTCACGATGACGGAGTCTCTCTCGAGGGTGCTTCCGTCGCCGTGGGGAATTTTTCGCGCCTGCGGATCGACCTCTACATGGAAGAAGTGATGCAGTTCGCCGATGAAGCCTGGTGCCGGCACGGTGAACGAACCAAGTGGCGCCAGATCGCTTGGGCTGACATGGAAGCCGAGCTCCTCGGCGAGCTCGCGTGCGGCGGCACCCGGTTCGGTTTCACCTGGCTCCACGAGCCCGGCTGGAAGCTCCCACATCACACCCTCCACCTTCACGTTGCGCATGTGCGACGGCCGAAATGCCACCGGCGGGCGCACGCAGCTCAGGAGCCACACGTGAGGGACACCTTTGACGTCGTGATGCGCGACGATCACGCATGCGTCGAGCGCGTTGCGATCGAGCACTTCGTAGACGAACGGCTCCGACCGAACACCCGAAAGGTAGGCCACGAGCGTTAGCTTTCGCACACGAAGGAAGCCTTCTTTATTCACGACTTCGTCGTGCACCGCCACGAGCTCGACACGAGGAAGCTCAGGTAGCAGTTCGAAAGGCGCGAAAGGCGAAAGAGGAGCGGGCATCACCGCAACTGCATCCTACACACCTGAGCCTAGGAATGGACCTAGGAATGAAAATGCGAGGCTCGCGCGTAATACTCGCGATGCTACGCTCGCATGTGTCGAACGTCCAAGCGGAAGCAAAAAAGTGCCCTTGCCAATGATCCCGACGTCGCCCCCTGCCGCGCCGCCAGCCTCGTTAGCCTCGCTCGAGACGATTAAAAGACCCGCGCGCACGGCCGAGCGTCGCTTGCGCCTGGCGCGCGCGACCAAGTGGGTTGGCAAGGCGCTCGTTGGCGGTCTTGCCCTTGTGGCCGTCCTCGTTGCGGCTGTCAAACTGCACGCGATTGGCGTGCGGGCGGCTGCCATTGGCGTTGCGATGACCGCCGCGGCCGCTCTTGCGATTGCCATCGGCGCGTACGTGCGAAGTCTTCCACGTTGTGCAGGGGCCGCGGCGCTCGATAAATATCATGGCTTGTCCGACAGGCTTTCGAGCGCGTTGTCATTCGGAGAGCTGCCGGCAACCGCGCGCACGGCGTTCATGAATGTGGCGATTGAAGACGCGCTCGAGCATGCGCCCAAGGTCGATCCGAAAAAGGCCGTGCCGATTCCGCTGCCGCGCGAGTGGCCCATTGTCGTGGTCATGGGCGGCGTTGTTCTCGCCCTCGTTTTGCTGCATGGCCACGAGAAATTGAATCACACTTCTCCAGTTGCCAACACCATCGATGCCGTTGACGTCACGCAGGACGACGTGGACGCGTTACGTGAGTTTTTGCGTGCAACGGATCAGCGTTTTCAAACCGATGAAGCGAAAGCCGCAACGCAGGAGTTCAATCAGCTAATCGAGGATCTAGCGAACAAGCGGCTCGATCGAACCGAGGCGTTTCGTCGGATGCAGCAGCTCGAAGACAAGCTGCTCGAAGGTCGCGAGGCCGATGCAAAGGCGCTTGAAGAAGCCCTAAAAAAAATGGGCGAGGCGCTCAAAAAAAGCGAATTGACCAAGCGTGCCGGCGAGGCGCTCGAGAACAAAAACCTTGCCGTGGCCGAAAGCGCAATGAAAGATCTTGCCAAGAAGCTGCGCGAGCAAGGTGGCGGCATCGACAAAGCGCAGCTCGAAAAGTTGCGCGCGGCGCTGAAAAACGCGAGCGAGGGTCAGGCAAAGCGCGCCGAGGCCATTGCATCACGTCGCGAAGAGCTGAAACAGCAGCTGCTCAAGCAACCAAGCGGCGATGGCGGCGCGAGCGAGCAAGAAAAAAGTTTGCTCCAGAAGCGAGAGCGCGAACTCGATCGACTCGATCGCGACAGCGAACAAACGCAAAAAACGCAACGCGAGCTTGACCGGCTCGATCGCGAGCTCGAGAAGGCCGCTGAAGATCTCATGAAAGACATGGGGCTGTCGGCTCAAGATCTCGAAAATGCCGCGGAAGACATCAACCGCATGGGCAGAAACGAGATGACGCAGCAGGAAAAGGAGCAGCTCCGTCAGAAGCTCCAAGACCTACGCGAAATGTTGCGCCAGCAAGCGCAAGGCGGGCAGGGACAAATGGCACGCCTGCGCATGTTTCAGCTGCGCGCACGCGGGCAAAGCGGCCAACCCGGTTCAAGTCAGGGGCAGGGGCAGCAAAACGACAAGCAAGCAGGCAATGGTCAGGGCCAAGGCCAAGGCAAAGAAGGCCAAGGAACACAAGGAAAGGGGCAGAGCCAAGGCCAAGGTGCCCAAGGCCAAACTGCCGGCGGTGGTGACGGTGAAGTGTGGGTTATGGGGCCAGGCGGCGACAAGGCAATGCTGATTACCGCGGGCAAGAGCCCAGGTTCGCACTCCGCCTCGCGTTCAGCTCAAAATGGTGATCAAGGCGGCGATCAGGGCCAGGGGGGCCACAAGTGGGGCGATGGTCACGATCCCAAGGTGCAAGGCTCCGCCACAAATTTCAAAGGCGCAACCGAAGATACACAAGTAGCCGGCAACGATACGGGCCAAGGTGGCAGCCGAAGCGAAGTCATTCTTGGTGCGGCCGAGCGCGGTTTTGCCTCGCGTGGCTACCACCGAGTTTTCCATGAATACCATACGGTGGCGGAAGAGGCACTCGACCGGGATGAAATTCCAGGCGGATATCGTTTCTATGTTCGGCGTTACTTTCAGCTCATTCGCCCGCGCGAAGATTCCCATTCACCGGTCGCACCTGCTGCGCCTGCCGCACCTACCACCCCATAAACCGTGGAAACGTGATTGCCAAAAATGAGTCCAGAGCCTTCCATGACAGACGATGCCCATCGAGTTCGTGCCGAAGTCGATCAATTTCGCGCTCTTATCGCAACGCTGAAGAACGAAATTGCCAAAACTATCGTGGGAAACGCCACGGTGGTGAGCGGTGTGCTCACGTGTCTGCTCGCGGGGGGGCACGCGCTGCTCGAGGGTGTGCCAGGGCTTGGCAAAACCATGCTCGTTCGGACGCTGAGCGAGACTTTGAGCCTAAGCTTCTCGCGTATCCAATTCACGCCGGATCTCATGCCTGCCGACATTCTCGGCACGACGGTCATCGACGACACGCAGACGGGCGGCAAAGTCTTTGAGTTTCGCAAAGGACCTATATTCGCGCATATCGTGCTTGCCGACGAGATCAACCGCGCAACGCCGAAAACGCAGAGTGCGCTCCTCGAGGCCATGCAAGAACATCGCGTGTCCGTGGGAAAGCGCACGCATGTTCTCGACGAGCCGTTTGTCGTTCTCGCAACGCAGAATCCGCTCGAGAGCGAGGGTACCTATCCTTTGCCCGAAGCGCAGCTCGATCGATTTTTTTTCAAACTCCATGTTCCGTTTCCAAGTCGCGAAGAGCTCCACGCTATTGTGGATTTGACAACAGGCGAGGCGTCCGCCCAACCCACGCCTGTTTTGAATCGCGACGACATTCTCGGCATGCAAAGCCTGGTGCGGCGCGTGCCTGTGGCTCGTCACGTTCAGGACTTCGCCATTCGCGTTGTCCAAGCAACGCACCCCGATGGCCCTGACGCTCCGGACATCTGCAAGCGCTTCGTTCGCTTTGGAGCAAGTCCGCGCGGCGCCCAAGCCACGCTTCTTGCCGCAAAAATTCGCGCGCTCTTCGAAGGGCGCTTTGCTGCGAGCATCGACGACGTGCGCGCGGTCGCGTTGCCGGCGCTTCGCCATCGCGTGCTATTGAATTTCGAGGGTGAGGCCGAAGGAGTGAAAGCCGACCAGATCATCGAAGCGATTTTGAAGGCGATCCCCGAAACCAAGGCGGGCAATGTGGAGGCCCAGATTGGGCTTGCTTGACGCTGTCCGTGGTGCGCTTGGCAAGCGTCCTTCCGCGCCGAAAAGTACGTCGAAGGGCGATCTTTTCGACGACGAATTCCAGCGTAAACTTGCAACCCTTGCGCTTGTCAGCAAGCGCGTGTTCGCAGGGCGTATGCGTGCGGAGCGGCGCACCAAGAAAAGTGGCTCCGGCGTCGAGTTTGCCGACCATCGCGATTACCAGTCGGGCGACGATTTTCGAACTCTCGATTGGAATATCTATCAACGATTCGACCGGCTTCTCGTGCGCCTTTATGAAGAAGAGGAAGATCTTGCGATTTACTTCGTCATCGACACGTCACGCTCCATGGGCTTTGCCGCGGGCAGGAAACTGAAATACGCCAAGCGCGTGTGCGCAGCCTTATCCTATGTGGGGCTGGCGAATCTCGACCGCGTGAGCCTTGTGTCGACGACCGACAGGGTGATGGATCGCATGCCGACAACGCGTGGCAAAGCGCGTATTTTCAGGGTGTTTCGATTTCTCGAGCAGCTCGAAGCCGAGGGCCGAACGAATCTAGAAGACGCCATGAAAGCATTCGTTGCCCAGAACAAGCGCCGCGGTCTCATCGTGCTCGCAAGCGATCTTTACGACCCGCACGGCTTTCAGCGGGGCATCAACGTACTTCGTTACAACAAATACGATCCATTTGTCATTCACGTGACGGATGCCGAAGACGCAAAACCGAAAGTACTCGGAGACGTGATCGTCTACGATTGCGAAACGGGCGACGAGCGCGAAGTCACGGTCACGGCAAGTGTGCTTGACCGCTTTGCACGTGCGTATCGCGATTACCTTGCAGAGATTGAGCATTATTGCTCGTCGAAGCAAGTGCCGTACATCCAAGCCGACGTGAGCGTGCCGTTCGACGAACTCGTTTTGCGTGTGTTTCGCCGCGGAGGCTTCCTAAGGTGATCCTCGCAGGACTGTCCGTCGCACAGCTCGTCGGGATTCTTGGCGCGGCATCGGCGCTGGTGACGGTGCTCTATCTTCTCAAGCTTCGCCGGCGCACGGTGGCCGTTCCTTTCTCGAAGCTTTGGGAGAAAGTTCTTCGCGACAAGCAAGCTTCGAGTCTGTTGTCGCGGCTGAAACGAATTTTGTCGCTCTTGTTGCAGCTTGCACTCATTACGCTCCTTGGCTTTGCGATCGGTGATCCCCGCGCCGCAGCGACACTCAGCAAAGGTCGCCATCTCGTCGTGCTCGTCGACGCGAGTGCGTCGATGCAGGCAACCGACGTGGGGCCAAGTCGGCTTCTAGCAGCGAAGGACGAAGTCAAGAAGATTATACGCGGTCTTGGCGGCGCCGATCGAATGCTTGTCGCGCAGATGGACGCGGCCGTGACCCCCCTCGGTCCAATGAGCTCGGATACGTCGGAGCTCGATCGCGCCGTTGACGCCATCAAGGCAACTGACGCGCGCGCCGATTTCCCTCGTGCCCTCCGTTTCGCGATGGATACGCTCCGCGGCCTCGGCGCCCTAGACAGCCTAGCAAAGCCGGAAATCGTGGTTGTGTCGGATGGGCGGCTCGGCGATGCGGTGGATGCATCGGGGAGCGTTCACATCGATAATGATGTAACTTTCACGTATTTGCCCGTCGGAACGAGTGCACGCAATGTCGGCATCACCGAGTTTTCGGTGAGGCGCTACCCCCTGGACAAGAGCCGCTACGAGGTCATGCTCGAAGTGACGAACACCGGGCCGGAGGAACAGGACGTGGAGCTGTCGCTCTACGGTGACGCCACACTCGTCGATCTCACGAAGCTGCGGCTCAAGCCGGGCGAAAAACTTCCACGCTTTTACCCGAATTTGTCGGGCGCGCGCCGCTCGCTCGAGGCGAAAATCCAGCCGCTCGAAGGCACTCGCGACGACTTGCCCGCGGACAACCACGCCTATGCGCTGCTCCCTTCGCTTCGGCGCGCCAAGGTTCTCGTCGTGACGCCAGGCAACACGTACCTCGAAGCCGCGCTTTTGCTGGACGAATACCTCGACGTCACCCTCATTTCGCCAAAAGACTATGCCGACAACGCCGGCCCGGCCGTGGGAAGCAGCGATGTCGTCATCTTCGACGGCGCAACACCTCTCAGCCCCCCGCGTGCGAATGCAATCTACATCGATCCACGTGGACCAGGTTCGCCCGTTCAATCGGGTGGTGAGCTCAAAACCCCGGGTTTCGACAAAATCGATCGCAAGCACCCCATTGTGCGATGGACTGCGCTCGGCGACGTGAACATTGCACGCGGCCACAAGCTCGTGCCGGAGCCTGGCGACAAAGTCGTTGGCGCAAGCGAACAAGGGCCCATTCTCATTGTGGGGCAGAGAAGTGGTTTCAAATTTGTCGCCATGGGCTTCGACGTGCGTGACAGCGATCTGCCGCTTCGTGTGGCGTGGCCGCTTCTTCTCTTGAACAGCATCAACTACTTCACCGACGAAGATGCACAATACATCTCAGGTTACCTTACCGGCGAAGTGTGGCGCGTGCCCGTTTCGCCCGGGGCAGGTCAGGCCGTGCTGAAGTCTCCTGATGGCGTCGAGCTCGCCATACCGGTGCACGAAGGGCGTGCCGTGTACCTCGGTCAGCATGCAGGTTTCTACGAGCTTACGGCAATGGATTCGCGTGGTAGAAACCACGATACCGGCCAGCCAGTAGTCTTTGCCGCCAATTTGCTCGACGCCGAAGAGAGCGCCATCGAGCCTGCCAAAGAGCTCGTGGTAGGCGGGAGGAAAGCCGGCACGCTCGCTGGCTTTTCGATCGGCATGAGGCGCGAGGTTTGGATCTATCTTTTGCTTGCGGCTCTTGTCGTGACAGCCATCGAGTGGGCTACCTACCACCGGAGGATCACGGTGTGAGCGCCGAGCATTGGCTTGTGTGGTTGGTGGCTTTTGGCTGTGTCGTGGTCATGGCACTCGCTTGCTTCGACATCGCGGCTGCGGTCCGCGGTCGTCGCGAGCTCGAACGTAGCAAGATAGCTTTTGGAATCGCTGGCGGCGCGCTTGGTCTCGTCGGTGTGTGGCTGTATTGGCGCGGCGTTGTTCATCCCAGTGCGCCGCCGATGTTCACCTGGCATCGCGCAGGGGTGAGCTACGAATTGCTCCGTCCGAAAATGCTGGGGGCCGCGCTTCTTGCGCCATTTTTCCTCTGGATGGTTGGCCGTTCGCTTGCCGATTTGCCGCTGCCTCAGCGCATTCTGTCGGTTGTATTGCGCATGCTATTCGTGGCTCTCCTTGCCCTTGGGCTCGCTCGACTTGCACGCACGGCAACGACGCAGAAGGTGTGCACAGTTTACCTTGTCGATGTTTCCGAGTCGGTGCCCGACGCCGCCATCGCCGACGCTCGCGAACAGATCACCTTAGGTCTCAAAGAAAAGCCCACAGGCGATCTGGTTCGCGTGATCACATTTGCGAAAAGACCAGAATTTGTTCCCATGAGCGACGACGCGAAAGAGGCGCCTACCCTTCTTCGCCATGATGCCTCTAGTGCTACTAGCGCTACGTCCGGCAAATCCGCGTCAGCATCACAGGCAGCACGCACCGGTCTCGGCGCTGCCACCGACATTGCAAGTGCCATGCAGCTTGCTTACGGCCAATATCCTGCCGGCTTTTTGCGACGCGCCGTGATCTTGTCGGATGGTGTGGAAACCGACGGCGACATTCTTGCCGAGGCAAGCCGCGCGAAGGAATTCGGCGTCAAAATCTTTACCATTCCTTATCACAGGCCGGTGCCAGGCGAAGTTGCGATTCGCGATTTGCGAATTCCTGACAAAGTCCGTGTTGGGGAAGCCTTTCATTTGCACGCCAATATCTTTTCGAATCGCTCGCAGAAAGCGAAAGCAATACTCAAACAAGGCGAGACGATCAACGGGCTCGATGGAGTTCGCGTCCTCGATTTGAATCCGGGCGACAACGACATCACCTTCAAAAGCGTCGTGCGCGTGGCGGGTACGGTCACCTACACGCTCGATGTGTCGGATATGGACGAAGATCACTTCAAAGAAAACAACCGATTTTCGGCCTCTGTGGCTGTGCCGGGGCGGCCGTCGGTTCTGTATGTCGAGGGCAACACCGCGCGCGCAAACTATCTTGCGTCAGCCTTGAGCGCGCAGGAGCTCGACGTCGACGTGCGCGCGCCGCGCGAGCTGCCTTCCTCGATTCGCGAGCTCGAACGCTACGACTTTGTGATTCTCTCCGATGCACCTGCCGATAGTGTGAGCCTCACGCAGCAAGAGACAATCGAGAGCTACGTGCGCGATCTCGGCGGCGGCTTTCTTTTCGCTGGCGGCGAGTCGGGCTACGGTCTCGGTGGCTGGTACCACACGACGATCGAGCGCATTTTGCCGGTGCGCATGGACGCCGAGAAGCGTCGAGACGAGCCACAGGTTGCGATGTGTCTTGTCATCGATCGGTCGGGATCGATGAGCGGCATTCCCATCGAAATGGCCAAGGCAGCCGCAAAAGCGACGGCGGACACGCTTGCTTCCGACGACCTTCTCGAGGTGATCGCGTTCGACTCTTCGCCCACACGCGTTGTGCGCATGACGCCGGCCAAGCACCGCGCGCGCTTCCAGAACGACATTTCACGCATTCGGGCCGGTGGTGGTACCGAGATTTTCAGCGCGCTCGACGCAGCCTACCAATCGCTTTCCGCAACGCGTGCAAGGCGCAAGCATGTTGTGCTTTTGACCGACGGTCAGTCGCCCTCGAATGGCATTCGCGATCTGGTTCAATCGATGTCGGCCGAAGGCATTACGGCGACCGCGGTGGGTCTTGGCAACGACATCGACGAGCAACTGCTCCGAATGATCGCCGACACGGGTGGGGGTCGCCTTTACAAAGTGGCCGATCCGCAGCAGCTTCCACGCATTTTCACACGCGAAACCGAGATGGTGAGCCGCAACGCCGCCGTGGAAGAGTACTTCCAGCCAAAGGTGACTTCGCCGGCCGATTTCCTTCGCGGCGTGGATATGAGTGCAGCGCCGTTTCTGCATGGATATGTGGCGACGAAAATGAAGCCGCCGCCTGCGCAGCAGATCCTCGAGAGCGAAGTCGGCGAGCCAATTCTTGCACGCTGGCATGTTGGTCTTGGCTATTCGCTCGCGTGGACGAGTGACGTCAAAAATCTTTGGGCCGTCGAGTGGCTGCGCTGGCCAGGCTACGGGCAATTTTGGGGGCAGCTCGTGCGTGAGCACATGCGCCAGAAAAAGCGCCAAGAGTACGACATGCGTGCCGACATCGATTCGGCCACGGGGTATGTCAGGGCATCCATTGACGCTGTTGGCGCCGACGATCGCTTCCAAAATGGCCTTGATGCAAAGCTCACGATTACCCAAAACGAATCGCGCGCAACGCGAACGGTGGCCATGAGGCAAACTGCGCCGGGCCGTTATCAGGCAGATTTCCCACTCGATCACTATGGCTCATTCGTGCTCCATGCGAGTCTCGAAAAAAGCATTGACGACGGCAAGGGTGGCCAAAAAAGCGTGCAGGTTGCAGAAAGCTTTGGCCATGTGAATCATCCGTATCCGCGTGAGTTCCTGGCGCTCGCACCCGATTTGACGACTTTGTCACGCACAGCGCTCGCAACCGGCGGACAGATGGATCCGAGTGCAAAGGCCATTTTCGATCCGTCTGGCGAGACGGTTCGTTACCAAGAAGATCTTTGGCCTCGTTTCATCGGCGCCGCGCTCGTCGTCTACATGCTCGATCTTTTGGTCAGACGAGTACGCATCTTCGATCGCAAGAAAGTCGCTAGACCGCTTTCGATTTGATGAGCTCAGCCAAAAGCTATTACAGCGCAACTCAGTTGCGCTGAATTTGAAAATCCAAGGCGATGCGCACACGTCGCGCTCCGTTGAGCCCGAAGGCCGTGGCTCTCGAATAGAAGCGGAGCGTGAGCCACGGATTTCGGGC
>WQZB01000078.1 GCA_009780955.1 Polyangiaceae bacterium
AACGCCAATAAACAGCGCGCTTCCTGCCCTGCAGGACGAGGGCGCGTTGACCGAGGATGCAATCGCATTCCTCGGTCAGTTTGGCGTTCGATCACGTGACGTCGTGCACACGCGCGACGGTCGCAACAGCGACGTCGAAGCATCCGCGGTCAACGACGAGCCCACGTTGGGGTCGCTCCAACGGTCCGCGAGCACGCTGTTCGTCGGGCCGTACGCAATAGATCCAGGGGCCGACGATGCCGAGCTGCTCGTCAAGGCAGCCCTGGCATCGCATATCCCCGTGCGCGTCGATGCACTCGTTGATTCGGTATTTGGTGACTGGAAACCGTCGAAGCCGGCGGTTCCTGCGCCGAACCAGCTCGACCCCACCGCAGGCGGGCATGCCATGTACATCATTGGCTACACGCCCAACGGCTACATCGTGCGCAATTCGTGGGGCACATCCTGGGGCGACCGAGGCGATTGCATCGTGTCACCCGATTGGTTGCGCACTGTGTGGGGACTTTACCCGTGGGTTGTGTCGAGTGGAGGTGCATCATGAGGTTGTTTCTTGCGGGTATCACGGCGCTCTCGCTGCTGGCGTGTCAGCCAGCGCCGAAGCAACCGGTCCAAGATGCTGGCGACGCATCCGTCGAACTCGATGCAGCATCACCGGCCGCCAAAGCGTGCGCGAATCTGCGTCGACTTGGATGCGCCGAGGGCAACGACGATTCATGTGTCGCCACGATCGAGCACGTGCAGTCCGCACGAATTACAGACCTGCACCCTGACTGCCTTGCGGAAGCCTCGACCAAGGCGGAAGCACGCGCATGCAGATCGGTGGTTTGCCCATGACCGCGCGCATCGAAGCGGCGATAACCGCCGGCCTATCCACGCTCTTGGCTGACATCCTGAAGGGGAGGCTGACAGAGCCAGAAGAGGTAGCGCGAAAACTGGTCGATCTTGCTCTCGACCTCGTGCCCGTCGACGTGTTGCGTGGTCGCCTCGACGAGGAAGAACAAGTGCAGTCCGAACGCCTTTCCGACATTACGCAGGCAGGGGGTGGATCATGACCGAGCAACTTGTCCCAACCGTGCGCACGACGTTCTCGACGGAGGATTTCGCGCGTGCACTCATTGCTGCATGGCGCGCGATCTACGTCATGCTCGAGCAGGCGGACGATGCCTGCGTGACGCCAAGTAAGGCATCCTGCGGCGTTGTGTGGGCGCAATACGCGCTTGAGACGGGCCGCGGAAAGAGCTGCTGGTGCAATAACATCGGCAACGTCAAACACGTGGCTGGCGACGGCCACGACTACTGCATGCTGACCGGCGTCTGGGAAATCATCGGCGGAAAGAAAGTCGTGTTCAACCCGCCCGATCCGCAGACATGGTTTCGTGCGTATCCGTCACTCGCTGACGGAATGCGTGAGCATCTCGAGTTTCTCCGAAAACGTTACGCTGCTGCGTGGGCCGAAGTCGAGCGTGGCGACGCGCGCGCTTTCGTCCACGCGCTCAAAACGCGCGGATATTTCACGGGCGACGAAGGTGTCTACACCAAAAATGTAGTCTCGCTGCAGGCGGAGTTCGGCCGCTCGGGCGCGTACGAGGCAGCAATCGAGGCGCTGCCTGCAGCGTCGTGAACGGTCGCACAAAACGGAGCCGCCGGCTTTCGCCGGCGGAGTGTCTCGAGATTTGCTTGGCTTTCGATCTTGAGATCGTTCGCTTCAACGAGGCCGCCGAGTTACCCCGGCGGAAAATCCCCGCTGACGCGGAGAACGGGTCGGTGGTTGGTACCTCCAGCGACCTCTTTCGGAACATCCCCGCTGACGCGGGGAACTATCTCGAGACACGAGCAGCGTCGCGCGTTTTATTCGGACGGTCAAGCGTTCTTGGCTTTGACCCGATCGATCCACGCCCACGCTACGCATCGCTCCCAATCGCCGAGCCACGACGATGCGCCCGCGTCGAGGGCTATCGTGGGGTGTATCGTGACGAGTAGCGCCGGAGCGCGCAACGGGATGGCTGGGTGCGCACCTGTCGCGCGGAGCACGGCGCTCAGCCCGGCATCGTCGACGGCAACGACCGCCGTCACGAGCGGCGCACCGGACGGTGTAAGAGCGGTGGCCGCGAGTTGCTGCCCGTCCACCGTGACGCGCATCTGATATCCACGCGGCGCCGGCAGCTTGTGCGTACCGCTCACGAGCAGCGGCGTGAGCGCGGTAATCACCGCGTCGCTCACTTCGGAGCGCGGTGACTCGCGGCAGTGCCCTGTTTCGATCGTGTAGTGTTGCATGATGCACCTATTCTTCCTGTGAGCGTCGCTTAGCCTCTCGCATCACGAGCGCTTCGACGACTGCGCTCTTCGTTCCGCCTCGGGCTAGCTCGGATAGAGCAGCATCGGCAGCGGGCGAGAGGGAGATCTCGACCTTCCGCGTACCACGTTGGCTTCGGGGTAATGATGGCCCGCTCGGCCCGCTTGGACTTGGGCGGCGCACGCCGTGCTGACGGAGCCACTGCCAAACCTCAGAGCCAACAGGATACTCGCGTGCGAGCCTGCGTAGAGGGGCCGGAGTCCAGCGCTCTGGTGTCCTCCCATCCCACGATGTGACGGCGCCGTTGTCGATGATGAGGCGCCAGCCAGCGAGGGGGCCGGCTGTGATCTTCATCAATGTTTGCATAATACACCTGTTATGTCGGGAGCGCCGGAATCGAACCGACGCACCGCCACGAGTCGGGCGAGATATGCCAGCTCGCTGACGGAGCCACCGAGGCTCCCGTTGATGCGTGCGCATTATGCACGCGTCAATGATGGCTCACGGTTTGCGGCTATCGACGGTGATACATTTGACACCGTCGACCATGGAGGGGTCCCTCATTATGGCCTCTCGTATTGCGCGCGCTTCCCTCTGCGTCGTGGCGCAGAGGTGCCGATAGCCGCCATCCACCTGTGGGACCGCATACCCGCTGTATAGCTCCAGACCGTCACGCGTCCTTATGACCCTCATAGCGTCCTCCTTCTCGGCTCACATGCCGCCTACGAGGTCCACGCAGGGCCCCGTCGGCGAGACGTCAGCTAGGCCGACACCTCGACGCAAATCCTAGTGCGCTCATCAGCGGTGCAGTAGTAGGTGGTCCACCACGCCATGCACCCGTGCGGCTCGACGATAGAGCGGACATGTGCCATCTCCTCGGCCCCGTCGTCGTCGACGTCCCCCAATCTACGCATGACCAGATGGGCGTCGTTCGATCCCGGTCCCATTTCGTACCCCGCCACACGCAGGGCGCTAGCGACAAGCCCTAACTTTGATGATGTCATTTTCTCTCTCGCTTGTTTTCGTCAGCACCTTGCTGACACCCTCAATATGAGCGCTGGCCGGCCAGCGCGCAATGATTTATTTGAGGGGTCAGATCGATTTTTCGAGAGGCCTATTTTGAGCCTACGGCGCTACAAAATCATCACACCACTTTTCACACCACTCGACATCCACAGGCAGCCTATTCGTGTCCAGTAACTACGTAAGCTCATCGCAAATACGCCGTATTTTTAGGCACTACGCAGCGGCTGGCCAGCTTCCCAAGCTGGATGTCGCGGGTTCGAATCCCGTGTCCCGCTCTGAAATCACGGTGGGGAAGACAGTGACAAGTGTTGTCGCCGCAGCGGGGATTCCGATGCTCCAGTGGCGGTTAGGTTTCACTTCGGTTTGCCGGCCTCACTTTGGCTGACCGCGTGTGCTAGAGCCGCTTGATCCCAGCGGATCGAGATGGCTCCTCGAAGCTGGCCCGCCGAAAAGCCCGTGGCCTGATCTTGTGGATAGCGCGCTCGGATCGCTGCCGACACATCCGGCGCAATCGACTCGCCATGGCAGGCAAGGCACATGGGCATGGTGGGAATGGCGCGCATAAATCGATACTCGCCATTTTGCTCGTACGACGACCATTGCTTTGGGCGGCCACCCTCGAGCGGCGCAGCTACCCAGCTTTCCATGATGCGCGCCTCTGTTGCGTCGGCTTGGGCAGCGGGATTGCGGGTGCGCAATGCAGTACGCCTGATCGACGCACCGCTTTCTTTTGATAGCTGCTGCGCGAGGGCTGGCGCGGCAGTCGCACAGGCATTGACCGCTCCTGCGGTGCCGTCCGACTCCATTGTCTTTGTCAGCGTTCCCAAGAGCTGCTTTTGAAAACGATCGGCCAGCGCCTCGGATTGTGCCTGCGCCTTCTCGATCGGTACTGTTTGAGACTTGGTCGGTCCATCTGACTTACAAGCTGCCAGCGAGAAAACAGAGACCAATGAAATGATGATGTAGCGCATCCCTTTGCCTCACACACTTTCAGTAGCCAGCCTGGCCAGAAGTGGGCGACTGCCCAAGCCGAATGTCACTTGCTTTTATCGCTTCCGCATAAGTATTTGAAAGTAAAGAAAATAATTTGCCAAGGATCGGCTTCTTCATTGCGGCCTGCGCGCTACGCATCGAGAATCGTTTCGGAGGTGTGAGCGTGGTCCAACAAGATGAAGAGCGAGATGCGCAGCTGCCAACGAAAGGATTCTCTTCTTTGCGCCCGCCGTCCATGGGGCGGTGTTCCGCCGAGGAGGCAGTGTCGCTCGTGCAAAGCGGAATGCGTTTGTTCGTCGGTTCGGCCGCGGCAGCACCGGTCGATCTCATCAACGCGTTCTGCGCGCGAGCCCGCAGCTTGCGCGACGTTGAAGTTTGCCAGATCCTCACTCTCGGAGATGCTCCGTACACGGCGGCAGAGTTGTCCGGGCACGTGCGTCACAACGCATTTTTCATTGGGCCGAATGCGCGTGACGCCGTTGTCGATGGACGGGCCGATTTCACCCCAGTTTTTTTGAGCGAGATTGCGGCGCTGCTTCAAGGGCCACTTCCGATCGACGTTGCGCTCATTCAAGTCACTCCTCCAGACAACCACGGTTATTGCTCGCTTGGCGTAGCGGTCGACGTCGTCAAGCCCGCTATCGACGTTGCGAAGATCGTCATCGCCGAGATCAACCCAAGGATGCCGCGCACGCACGGCGATGCCTTCATCCACTGCTCGCGCGTCTCACGTTTCGTTGACGTCGATCACCCGGTGCTCGAGCTCTCGCCTGACAGCAGCATCCCCGATGACACGGCGCGCGGCATTGGCCGCAACGTTGCCAGCCTCGTGCGCGACGGCGACACGTTGCAGCTAGGCATTGGCAGCATTCCCAACGCGGTGCTCGATGAATTGCACAACCATCGCGATCTGGGCATTCACACCGAAATGTTTTCCGACGGGGTCGTCGATCTCGTCGAGCGCGGCGTCATCACGAATGCAAAGAAGACGTTGCATCGCGGAAAGCTTGTCGCAAGCTTCCTCATGGGCACCAGGCGGCTCTACGACTTCGTCGACGACAATCCCGCGCTCGAGATGCACCCATCGCATTACGTCAACGATCCTTTCATCATCGCGCGCAACCGCGGCATGGTCGCGATCAACTCGGCGCTCGCCGTGGACCTCACCGGGCAGGTATGCGCCGATTCGATCGGTCCGCGTTTCTATTCAGGAGTTGGCGGCCAAGTGGATTTCATTCGCGGTGCTGCGCGCGCCGAAAATGGCCGGCCCATCGTGGTTTTGCCGTCCACTGCCCGCAACGGCAAAATCTCACGCATCGAAGTCGAGTTATTGTCTGGATCGGGTGTGACGACTTCGCGCAATGACGTGCACTACGTCGTCACCGAGTTCGGCATCGCAGCGCTCTACGGCAAGACCATCCGCGAGCGCGTTCACGCCCTTGTTGCGGTTGCACATCCAGATTTTCGCGAGCGCCTGCTTGCTGAGGCACGCAAGCGTCGATGGATTGGATGAGCCGCGCGCGGGCCTGTGCTGCGCGCGGCCTCCGCAGGCTACTTACGGATACCGGCGCAGCGGACGTTGTATTTATAAATGCCCAACTCCGTCGTGATGAAGAGGGTCTGATTATCCGCGTCACCAAACGCAACACCCGTGGGGCGCTGATCCTGGAATGTGATTTCACCGTACTTCGTCTTGCCATCAGCCGAGAACACCTCGACGCGACCGTGCTGATCCCCATTGATATCGGATTCCGCAATCCAAAGGTTGCCCGCCGTATCCACGGCAATGCCGTCCGGCGCGTCAGCCGTTGCAGCCACAAGAGTGGTCGATTTATCTGCGACGCTTCCGTCGTCGCTGACAGTCCACGTGAGAATGGTGCTATCGCTCGTGACTGACGTGTAGAGCGTTTTCGCATCGGACGAGAGCGCAATTCCATTGTACTGGGCGACGTCTCCATCCGTGTGGATGGCTGTGGCGGCGCCGCCATTCGGGATACGGTAAATCCCGGAGATGGGGATATCGTCATTATTATCATTATTATTCACCTGGTACTGCGGGTCGGTGAAATAGATATCGCCGTTCGGTCCGACCACGAGATCCCTTGGATCGATTGACGGATCAGTGGGGAACGTTTTGTCAACGACCGTGCCATCCGTCTTGGTTTGGTAGATGAACCCAGTCGTTGCGGAATCGGTAACTCCGACAGACAAGACCGTGTCGTTGTTGAGGAGAGCGTTGCCAGAGAAATGTCTAGTGGCGTCGACGAAACGAAAAACCTTTCGGCCGCTACCGTCGAGATTGACGCTGAATACGGCCGAGGCAACGGTGGTGTTCGGGTCCAACGGGTCGAAAGGAACCGCGTTAAACTCTGAAAATACGAGCTGCCCCACGCCGCCGACCTCGATGTAGAGAGGACTGCCAACGAACGTGTCCGTGTAGCCCGTGTCATTAAACTCATCGACAATCTGAGTCACTGCTGGGTCGCCGGAGTCGATGCTGACGACGCCCTCTGCGTCGGCTTTCATCGGGTTGCCAAGACCAACGCACGAGACGAGTTTGTCGTCGGGCGGCGGCGGCTCGCCCTTATCATCTGCGTCAGCATCATCTGCATCGCTTGCATCTGCCGCGTCGCTCGCGTCAGAAGCATCTGTTGCATCCGCAGTATCGCCGGCATCGACGGTCGGAGTTTCGTTGGAGCTATCGACGGAAGCATCATCATTGGTGGTGCTTTGCTCCGGAGGATTGTCGTTGCTGCTCGATGAGCACGCATACGCGAAGCACGCGATAGGCAGGGCCGCGAAAACAAATACGAGACGACGATAATTCATGACTCGAACCTCACTAAGGAACTTTGGTGCAATGCTGACAGGTCCACCCACAACAGGTTGAGATTAGAATCCGTAGCGCCTGCAAAGCAAGCGCTCAAGTGTAATCACCGGTTACCTTACATCGTTCCCATTCGGAAACTGCTGCGTACTGCAGTTGGCCCGCTCGACCTATGTGGCAGACCTTACTCGAACCACAGCCGCCTCCGTGGTTGACAGACATCGCCGCACTTGGTTTCTTTCTGCGGAAGCGGATGGCGGCAAGCAAAAAGGGAAAAAGCTTTGGAAAGACGGTGCTCGGCTGGTTTGTTGTCGATGAAAGCGCCGATTCAGGATCGAAAGATACGCCAGGCACGCCCGAGGAGCTTATTGCAAAGTATGCCGTAGCCGATGCTTCGAGCGATCCGCAGGCACCCGAGCCCACCGTTCCAGCTGTTCCCGCCGTTCCTAGATTGAGCGGCGAAATCCCAAAGGCAGAAGCGGGTGTGGTCGACTTCGCCGCAGTTTACCGAGCTGCTTCGCTAAGCGACGCCGAGCAAGAGCGCGTAGCAAAGGCATTGTCGCTCGTTGATTCACTTCCGAGTAACTCGCCTCGTGACGTCAAGAAACAGATCGTCGAAGCTTCGCTCAAGGCGTTCGGCATCCCAATCGAGCAAATCATCGAGGCGGGCGCGCAGCAAATCCAGGCCCTCGAGGCTTACATCCAGCATGGTCAGGCCGACACGCAGTCGGTGCTGGCCGAGTCCAACGCGCGGATTGAAGAGCTTTCCACTGAGATTGTGGAGCTCAAAAAGATTATAGAGCAACAAGTGGTCGAGCAGCAGGCGCTCGTCCGCACATGCAATAGTGAAAAGCTGCGCGTGCAGGTTGTCCTCGAGTTTTTCGGTCAAGAGGCGGTCGAGCGCGTGGTCAAAGAATCGCCGAAGCTCGTCGAGCCGACGCCGGCAACGAAGTGAGCCAAGGAACGAAATTGTCCAACCAGGAGCGAGAGCAATGTCAGCTGGGATCTTTGGAAGATTAGCCAACTTGTGGCGTGGCTTCGTTAGCTTGTGGATCTCCGACATCGAGAAGGAGCATCCAGAGATTGCCTACGAGAACGCGATTGGCTCGATGGTCGAGAAGTACGCGCAGCTAAAAAAGGCGACTGCGGCGATCATTCGGCGACGCGAGGATCTTGCCGAGCGCAACACCAAGGGCACCAAAGAGCTCGCGCAGGTCGAGCTCGAACTTTCGACGGCAGTCGAAACATCGCAAGATGATCTTGCCACGGTCCTGATCCAGAAAAAAACGGCGCTCGAGACCGAGCTCGGCGAGCTGAAAACTGAGCTCGAACAGGCGCAGAACGACGCGTCGAGCGCGAAAAGTGCGCTGATGACCGTGCAAAGCGAGATCCGCAAGCTTCAGGCCGAAAAAGAAAACATGCTCGCGAAAATGGCCAATGCCCAGGCGCGCATTCGCATCAGCGAGCAGCTCGACGGCCTCAGTGTCGATAACGAGATCAAAGCGCTCGAAAACGTACGGTCGCACATCAAAAACACCGTGGCCGAAGCGAATCTCAACCAAGAGCTCAAGGCGACCGATCTCGATACGAGGCTCGCCACGCTTCGGCAGTCATCGGGCGAGGTCAGCGCCAAGCAAAAGCTAGCCGAGCTCAAAGCCGCGTCGGCTGCGAAAAAAGCGGCAGCAACGAAAACCATGTAAGATGCATTCGCGCGCGGCCAATCTTAACCGGCGGGCGCGCCTATGCCAACCGGCGCCAACCTCGCGTGTTGCGGGCGAAGCGAGTACGGAGAGATCATCTTGAAACTGACTCCGCTAGCCAAGGGCTTCATCTCAGTCATCATCGTGGCCGTCATTGGCATTGTGCTCTGGTCGAAGTTTGGAGGGGCAGCAAAAGAGTGGGCGCATGCCGGCCCCGACAAAAGCGCGAATCCAAACGCGAGCAGCACGCCGCTGTCAAAGGACGATTTTGCGGCACTCGGTTCTGCAACCGACGCGGACCGCAAAAAGCGCGTCGATGGCATTGGCTCTGTGAGTGTTGGCCAGGGAAGGCTCAATCGGCCGCTCGTCGTCGGGATCAACACGTGGGCGGGGCACTCGCCCGGCATCGTTGCGAACAGCGGGTTTGCCGCGAACACGCGCGGCTCGATTTACAAAGAGAAGTACGGCCTGGCCGTCGAGTTCAAAATCTTCGAAGATCCCGCTGCCAAGCTTGCGGCGTTCGTAAGCGGCCAGATGGACATCATGTGGGACACGGTCGACTCGTGGGCCCGCGAGGCCTCGACGCTCGCCGAACAAAACGTGAAGGGCAAAGCGATCATCCAACAAGATTGGTCGCGCGGCGGCGATGGCATTGCGTCGCTCAAGTCCATTGGCAGCATGGAAGCGCTCAAGGGCAAGAGAATTGCCACTACGCGCTACACACCCTCGCATTGGCTGCTTCTTTATCTTTTGAATCAATCAGGCTTGTCGCCCGACGACAAGAAAGACATCGAGAAGAACCTCGTTTTCGTCAACGAAGCGCCGCTTGCTGCTGCGGCGTTCCGTAGCAAGCAGGTGGACGCGGCTGTCACGTGGGAGCCAGATCTTTCCGGCTGCGTGCAGGCGCGAGGGAACGAGGCGCACGTGCTCGTGTCAACCGCGGCGGCCACCAACGTCATCGCCGACACGCTCGTTGCACGCCAGCAAATCGTTGACAATTACCCAGAGACCTTGCGCGATTTCGTGCACGGCTGGTTCGACGGCATCGACGCGATGGCAAAAGATCCCGCAGGCTCGAACGAAGTGGTTGCCAAGTCCCTCAAGCTTTCGGCCGACGACGTCTCGGGCATGCTTGCTGGTCTAAAGCTCACGCCCTTTGCGGACAACGCGCTTTTCTTTGGCCTTGGGTCGAATGTGCGGCCGCAGTTCGTCTCGCTTTTCGATACGGCGTTCGTCGTCTGGCGCAAGCAGGGCGTCATCTCGAAGGTCGTCGATGCGAAAGATGCGATGGACTCGCGCTTCGTCGCCTCCGCTGCCGACAGCTACGCTGGGCAGAAAGTGGTGGACGACTTCAAGATCGACGCGACAAAAAAAATGGACCCTTCAAAGCAGCGCGCGATCGTCAACAAGCAGATCTCGATCCACTTCGTGACCGGCTCCGACAAGATCATGGAAGGCTCATTTTTCACGCTCGACGCGCTCGGCGACACGATGATCGCGTTCGGCAACACCGTTCTGTCGATCGAGGGCCACACCGACAACACCGGATCGGCAGAAACGAATCGCGTGCTTTCCAAGGCGCGGGCAGAGGCAGTGAGGAAGTACCTGGTCGACAACTTCAACATCCCCGACAAGCGTTTCAAAACCACTGGGTTCGGCTCCGACAAGCCAATCGCCCCAAATACGACCGAGGATGGGCGCATGCAAAATCGACGGACCGAGATCAAAGTGATTCTCAACGTCGAGTGAGTCGAGTGCAGCGTCGAGTAAGCATCGAGTAAAAGAATGGACGGCGATTTGAGCAAGGTGGATCCACAAGCGACTCGGCTCGCTCGCCCCGCTCGACTTCAAGGTGCCCCCACGCCGCCGGATGAATCGGCGTGGGCCATCCGCCGTCCAGTATCTCGGCATCTTCGCTTGCCGCTCACGCTCGCACTGCCGCTGTTGCTCTTGGTTGTGTGGGCGGCCGTTACGATGTCCAACCCCCCGGTCATTGGCGAGATCTTTCTTCCGTCGCCTGTGCGCGTCGTTCAGGTGACGCTCAGGATGATCCTCGATGGCACGCTCAGCCACGCGGTGATGGCGTCCATAACGCGGATAGGGCTCGCGTTCCTTGCAGCGGCTGTCGTTGCCGTGCCGCTTGGGGTCCTGATGGGCACCTTCGATCCCATCGACCGCTTGATCGATCCGATCACCGCGGCGCTTCGTTACATGCCCATTTCGGCATTCATACCGCTTTTGATTCTTTGGTTCGGAATCGACGAGAAGCAGAAGATTGCGTTCTTGTTCCTTGGCGTGTTCGTTTACCTCTTGCCCGTCGTGGTCTCTGCGATCCGCGCGGTTCCGCAGGAGCTCGTTCAAACCGCGCTCACGCTCGGTGCAACGCGCATGCAAATCATTCGAACCGTTCTCGTCCCAGCGGCACTCCCCGAGATTTTCGATAGCTTCCGCGTGCTCAACGCCATTTCTTGGACGTATGTGATCCTCGCCGAGTTCGTGAATGCTCGTCAGGGGCTTGGGTATCTCATTCAGCTCGCCGGCAATCACATGCGAACGGCCGAAGTGTTCTCGGGCATTCTCGTGATTGGCACAATCGGACTTCTTACGGACAAAGCGATTCGCATCATCAACGATTTTCTCTTCCCCTGGCGCGAGGTCCAATCCGATGGGTGAGCCCGCGCCCGCGCTGCGCCAAGACGTACCGAAGCTCGAACTCGTCGATCTTTCGGTGAGCTATCGGTCGCAAGCGGGCGACAGCATCGAAGCCGTTCGCGATGTGAGCCTAGCCATAGCCGATAAGCCAGGCATCGGCGAAATCGTCGTTTTGCTGGGGCCTTCGGGCTGTGGGAAGTCGACGATTCTCAAGTGCGTTGCGGGGCTCATTTCGCCAACCAAAGGCGAGGTGCTGCTCGACGGCCAGCCGATTCAAGGACTTGGCCGAGACCGCGGGATGGTGTTTCAGTCCTATACGTCATTCGCCTGGCTGACAGTCCTCGAGAACGTTGCCTATGGCCTTCGCCTCCAAGGAATCGCGAAGAGCAAGGCCCACGAGCTCGCGATGGGTTACATCGAGCTCGTCGGGCTGAAAGACTTTGCCATGCGCTATCCGAAAGAGCTCTCGGGAGGCATGAAGCAGCGTGTGGCGATCGCGCGCACACTCATCAACAGGCCGAAGCTGCTTCTCATGGATGAACCTTTCGGCGCGCTCGATCCCCATACGCGTTGGGACATGCAGGGCCTGCTTCTCGACATCTCGCGAAAGGAAGACAACACGATCATCCTCGTGACTCACGACGTCACCGAGGCCGTTTACGTTGGCGACACGGCGTTCGTGCTCACCAGCCGTCCCGCGCGCATTCTCAAGCGTTGCGACATTCCTCACTTCCAGCGCCGCGACTTGGCGCTCAAATCATCGAGCGAGTTTCGCGCCACCGAACAGCAGTTGCTCGACGCCCTCTACGCCCCCTCGAGCCCTTCGAGTTGAGAGTATGACGTGAGCTCCAGCAAGGACAAGCCACCGTATACGAAGTATGCATTCATGAACGCATACAACTTGAGCCTGCTCGGTGGCGTTCTCACGGTTGCTACGGCAACGCAGAACTGGTGGTTGGCCGGTGTTGGCGCGTGCCTCGAAGGTCTCTGGATGCTTTTCGCTCCGGATTCGACGGTGCTACAGAAAACGTGGTTCGACAAGTACCACCAGAGCGAACTCCAAGCGGCGCGCGCCGCCGACATCGAGGCGAAGCTAAAGGCGCTCTCGCAGCAAGAGGCAGCGCGCTGCAATGCGCTGCAGAGCACGCGCGATCAAATCTTGAATCTTGCTCGCGACAACCCGGCATTGACTCAAGATCTTCTTGGGCGCGAGCTCGCAAAGCTCGACGAGCTCGTTACAAGCTTTGTCGACCTCGAATACACTTGCCTCCGGTATTCGATATATTTGAGCTCGGTCGACACTCAACAGATCGAGCGGGACGCGGCACGCTACGAGCAGTTCATTCAATCGGGCGCGGAAGAAGGACGCGCCGTTGCGCAGAAAAACCTCGCGGTGCTCAAAATGCGTCGCGACAAGTATGCCGAGATTGCGCGCGATATGCGGCTTGCACATGGGCAGCTCAATCTCATCGAGAACACCTTCCGGCTCCTTGCCGACCAGATTGTGACGATGCGCTCACCGGCGGAACTCGGCGGCCAGCTCGACGATCTCATCGACGGCGTCGAGTCGATTCGGCAGACCGCGCGCGAGACGGAGCATTTCATGGCCACGGTCGAGCGGTAATCGGTAGTTAGTAATTAAGAGGCTCGCGATGATGACTGACGCAAATCCAAGCGAAGCCAAGCCGGCCACAATAGCCGAACCCGCTTGGTGTGAGGAGCTACGTCGCCGGTACCTTCGAGGGGAGTCGTCGCAATTTGTACTCTTTGGAAACGTACACGACGTTGTCCTTTACGACGGCAAGCTGTATAGCGTGACCGAGCTTCTCGCAGAAGTGGTCTTCGCGCGCACGAAAGACACGATTCTCGTCTACAACGTTTCAACGGGCGTTCGCTTCACGAAGCGAAAAGCTAATCTTCTTGGTGCCGAGGAGCTCATCGTGCAACGCGAGCCAGCCAAGGTGCTGCCGCTCATCGAGCGCATGCTCACGACGAACGACCGGCTCGCCGCGATTCTCGAGTACGCAGACACGATCGCACCCGCGGGCGATACGTCATTTTCGACGATGGATGATCGCGCTGCCACGGTCACGCTTCACAGGTGGTCGCTTCTCCGCACTCTCGAGCGAAGCGATTCGATCATTGTCCTGGTTGTCGAGAACCTCTCTGATCTAAACCCAAAGATCGTCTCCAATCCGCGGGTTGCCACGGTTCGCATTCCAATGCCGAGCAAGCCTGAGCGCGCGACAATCGTCGCTCACGCCGATCCGTGCCTTTCGGCAGCGGATGTCGAGCGCCTCTCCGAAATCACCGCAGGGCTGAAAGCCATCCAGCTCGTGTCGATCCTTACGCCGTCGACGCCGTCGACCATGGGCGACGCCGATCGCACGCGCTACGTGCTCGAGCTGCTCACCAAGGGCGCATCGCCTTCACCCGCGGTGCTCGAGCGCGCCCAGAAGCTTGCCGCGATCACGAAGGGTATGAGCTTCGAAGAGATCCGCCGTTTGATCGCGCCCGATGGCGAGGCGCCGTCGCATGACAACGACGCGCGCGCCGAGGTGGATCGCCTCGTCGCCGCGCGCAAGCGAGAGATCATCGAGCGCGAGTGCTTCGGTCTCATCGAGTTCGTCGAACCGCAACACGGGTTTGACATGGTGGGTGGGCTCGAAGAGGTGAAACGCGAACTATCCACCGTTGCGAAGAACATGCGCGAGGGCCATCGGAATCGCTGCCCGATGGGTCTGCTTTTCACCGGGCCCATGGGAACGGGCAAAACGTTCGTTGCGGAAGCGTTCGCCAAAGAGAGCAAGCTTACGACGATCAAGCTAAAAAACTTTCGCTCGAAGTGGGTTGGGGCAACCGAGGGCAACCTCGAGAAGATCCTGCACGTGATCCAGGCCATTGGGCAGATCATCGTGATCATCGACGAGGGCGATCGCGCCTTTGGTGGCAGCGAAGGTGACGGCGATGGGGGTACCTCGTCGCGCGTGATCGGGCGAATCAAAGAGTTCATGAGCGATACCGAGAACCGCGGGCGGGTTCTTTTCGTGCTGATGACGAATCGCCCTGACAAGCTCGATGTCGACATCAAGCGCGCGGGTCGCCTCGATCGCAAGATCCCGTTTTTCTATCCTCAAACGCCCGACGAGGTAGACCAGATCGTGCGCGCGCAACTGCGCAAGGCAAAGGTGACTCACGACGGACCCATCGATTCAGGGATCCTCACCGGAATCGTGGGCTACTCGAATGCCGACATCGAAGCCGTCGTGCTCTTGGCCGCCGACAACGCAAACGCCGCGCACAACGGTGACGCGGGCGACTCGGCACTCACGGATGAAGATCTCGCAGCGGCAGTTGCCGACTACCTTCCGTCGCGCGACATCGAGATGATCGAGTATATGGAGCTACTGGCGGTGTTCGAGGCGTCGAACCGACGTATGCTCCCAAGCAAGTACGCGGAGCTCTCTGTCGACGAGCTCCAAACGAGGTTGATGCGTCTCAAGATTGAATGCGGCAATCGGCGATGAACTGAGCTTGGAACAAATATAGACGGATATAGAAAGGGAGAAGCGAATGAGCCTAGTTCCTGAAGTCGCGGTAAGCGCGGCACATGCAGAAGCGATCGCGCGAGGGCTCTTTGCCGTTGCAAAAAGCGATGGTCTTCACCAGGCGGAAGAGGCGCTCATCGCGTCATTCTGGGCCGATGTGGGTGGAACGCCCGCGGCACTTGCCGAGCTCGCTCGGCGACCCGCCATTGGCGCTTCTGAGCTCGCGTCTTCGCTAGAAACATCGGATCTGCGCGAGCTTTTTCTCAAAACTGCCCTGCTGCTAGCATGGGCTGACGGGAAGGTTTCGGCTGCCGAACGCGGCGTTCTTGACGACTTTGCTAGGGCCTTAGGGTTGTCAGCGCAAGTTGCCAAGTTCGAGCTTCTGGTGAAGGAATACTTGCTCTCTCATCTCACACATCTTTCCAACACCACCGCTGTAGCAGCGGTCGCAAAAAGCATGAGCTTGTAGACCTCTTGAAAGCGGTCCAGTTTTTTTGAGCTTGCGCTTGCGAAAAAAGATGGATATTTTGTGGTTTGCATTTGATCCTCCTAATTGCCCACGCCTCGCCGGCTGTCTCGCCGGCGAGGCGTTTTCTTTTGATAATATGAACCTCACCCGATTGGGTGGACAGGTTGATTATACCGCAAACTTGGCCACGTAAGACTTCAATTCAAACTCATTTTTAATAACAGTTTCGCCAAATGATTAATGGACTTCCAGGCAAATTGTTGAAAGTGAGTCTCATCCTCGTTGACAGATCCCGCTATGACAGGGCCCAAATGCTGTGTCACGATAAGGCTCTCATGACAACGCAGGCTCTTACGACGGAACGGTATAGAGAATGAAACTCCTAGTACACGGTGCACAACTTCAGTGCGACCAAGGGTCTAGCCCGTCCCAGCTTACGGTGCTGCCCACCAACCATGGCGATGTGACGGGCGCTAACGTAGCCACCGAGCAGGACTTCGTCCCCCTCACGAATATTGCCCCCTTCGGCATGTGTAGCTCGCCCTCCAATCCCCAAGTGGCTGCAGCAAAAGCGCCGCAACCATGCGTGCCAAATACCACCGCGCCGTGGACGTCGGTCAGTTCGGATGTCACGTTGAATGGCCTCCATGTGCTTCACGATCAATCCATGTGCAAGTGCGCATGGGCGGGAACCATTCGCCCGGCAGGCGCCGGTCAAGATTCTGTCGTCCTTCAAGAGTAAGAGCCTGTCCTCCTGGAAGGATCGAGGAAAAGCGTGGGAGGCGCCCGAAGGTTGGGGTGGCCCGCAAACGAAAAGAACGAGGCGTACTCTTGCTACGTTGAGTTCTTTTCGTTGAGGACACG
>WQZB01000079.1 GCA_009780955.1 Polyangiaceae bacterium
AATGACGATCGCCGAGGGATTGACCCAGACAGCGAAGTACGCCGACCAGTGCGCTTCGGACGAGGCCCACCTGATGGTTGTCGACCCGAGCGAAACACGAAGTTGGGACGAGAAGGTCTTCGTGCAAGAGCGCAGTGCCGATGGTCGCGCGATCACGGTGTGGGGGATGTGATTTCGCTGTGTCACCGAGAAAAACGGCGGCAAATCGAAACCGATCAATTCCAAAGACGAGAGACCACCACGACGTCCTTCGTCCCACCATCCGTGTCAGCCATGGTTGCTTGTGAAAGAACGATGATTCGACCGTCGCTTTGCGCACGCGCTGCAAAAGATCCCCACGACGACGAAAGACTTGCCGGCAGCGAGAGTGTCGTGATTCCACCCGTACCAAACGTGGCGTCGGGTATTCCCGAAGTCGTAAGGCGCATGACAGATTCGAGCGTGGTGGAGCTAGACGTGCCAGGCGTTTGGTCGTCATTTTCTTGGGGAATGGCTATGGCCGCAAGAACACGATTTTGACCGTCAAGGGAGGGGAGTAGAGCCACCGTGTTGCTAATTCCCGACACGGCGTTGGTGCTGACGACTCCATTAGAGGTGAAGGTATAGATATAATAAAAAGAATTGGTGCCAAGGCTGGATATGGAATCAAGACGATTGATCGAAATAATTTGACCACTAGGAAGCAGCAGGGGCGCAAATGCGGATATGTAGTTTGCACCGGTTGCCTGGATTGTTGTCTGCCCATTCCCGTCGGGGCCAAAAGACGTGTCAGGGGCGCCGCTCTGGCCGTCGAGTTGCAAAATACCATACCCTCCCTGAGAAGTGCCGGTCCTCCAAAAGCCACCAATTGCTATTTTGCTGTTGTCTTGGCGCACGACAATGCCGGCGCTATCGAATTCATCGACACCCGCAAAACTCGCGATTACGCTGCCGTTCGTCCCAAAATTCCCGTCAATATTTCCATCCTTTGTGAGTTTCGCGACAAACACTATTTTTGTTGGGGTTGGGTTTGTCTCCGAGGATAGTGTCCAATCACTGCCAACAAAGACGACGCTGCCATCCGGCCCAAGCGCTCCGAATTGAAGCAGATAAGGATACCCGTTGGGAAGAGAGACCAAACCGCCCGTTGTTCCGCTGGCGCCGATCACGCTGTACGTGGCGATACCGTTGCTAGCCCCCCCCAAGGTCGCACCTCCGACTATGAGGCGCCCGTCGGAAAGAAGCGCCGCGGCGCCTGAAAGCAATCCCGCCAACGTGACAACGCCACCACTGCCGTACGCTGTATCCAACGCGCCATCCGGGGTTAGCCGCGCTACACACGTGGCGGACAGCGGGGCGCCGCAGGCGCCAACCACGAAGATGTGATCGTCGGCAGACAATAAAGCATTGACCGCCGATGACGACGTTCCAAACACATCGATGAGCCGGCCGTTGTTCGCGAATGTGGTGTCAAGGCTGCCGCTCACGACGGGCCCAGCGTCAAATCCGGAGTCGTGCCCTGAGTGCCCCCCATCTTGGCCCGATGAGTCAATGTTGGGGGGGTCGTGCCCAGTGCATCCGGCCACAAGAAGCGCGATAAGAACAAGCCCACGGATGTGACGCATGCGAACCTCCGTCACGACAACCGGCGAGATTGTATCATCGCAATGTCGTTTCGTCGCAGTGGAATACGCATGCTGCTGACTGCCCACGTCGCATAGACGCCGGCATGTCTACTGCACCGCTCGAAGTGGCCACGCATTGCGCGGCGGTTCGAGGGGTGATCGATGTCGATAGGATTGACGATAGAATTGGTGCAACGCTGGCGCAAAGCATCAACGATGCTTCTTTTCGCGCTCGCGTTTGTAGGCTGCTCTGCGCAGTCGCCATCCGATGGGGCGCAAAGCACCACGGGTTCCGACAACGGGTTCAACGACGTGGGCCTCACACTCGCAATGTGCGGCACAGTCACGATGTGGACAGCGCCAGATGAGGCGCACGACGGATCGCTGGGACTCGACGGGCGGAGCTGGACCGTGCTTCGCACCGCATCGCTCACGGCGGCAAATCTCTTGGTCAAAGACAATGCAGTATGCATTGATGCGACGTTCGATGGTAGCGACCGCATCGACACATGCACCGTGATGCTTCATTTCCCATAAGATCGGTTGGGGCAGGCCCCCGCACCTGCCCCGCATCATCGCTGTCAATGTAACAAGGTGCACCCAAGGGCCTTCCCCTTTTTTATGCGGGGTTCGCGGCCGGCAAGGAGATCGTCGAGTGCGTCGCGCACGTAAAACGTTGCGCTGTCGGACAAATGCGCGCGGTTCGAATCAAGGCCACCCTCGTAGCGAATATGCCCCTCGCGATCGAGAATGACCGTATACATGGATATGGTTGCGCCAAACGCTTGGGCAGATGTGCCTTTCGGGTCGGCAAGAAGCGGGAATGGGTAATTGCGTGCGTGTGACTCCTTTGCAACACGCTCTGGCGAAGCGCCGTCTTCAGAGTCAATGGCAAGGAACTTCACCCCGCGCGGTGAATAGGTCTGAAAGAGCTCACGAAGCCGTGCGTCGTGCATTCTTTGACATGGGCAATGCGCCGAGAAAAACTCAATAACGGTGAAAGGCACCTCGCCGATCATGGGCGCCAAAGGCACGTCGCGCCCGCGATCGTCCACGAGGACGATTCCGGTTGCGGGTGCCGAAGATGTTTGAGCCGGCCGTGGCGTGCAACCGGAGATGCACGCGCACACGAATATGCCGCCGACCATCAAGAGCCATTGTGAGAATGTTTTTAGAACCATGCGTGAATCATTGTGAGTACAATGCCTATTGTTGGGAATTGGTTTTGATCGATCCGGAAGAATGATGGGTCCACGAAGATCGATCCTTGAAGGCGAAGGTTATCCGTAAATGGATAAGAGCCGGCGGCGCTCAATCGCAAAAGGCGCCGGCCGCTGTCTGGTACTTCTTTGCCATTGACGGTTGCATTGCCTTCCATGGCATAGGAAATAGCGATTGCTGCAGTGGCCTCGTTTTCGAATGCGTAACCGATGGCACCGAGCATTGTAAATTGCGCGGCGAGCTTCATGTGAAGGTCGTCCGACACGTTTCTTGCGGCTCGCTTTGCAGCGATACCTGTGAGGTTGACGAGCCACGGCCCAAAAGTTTGCTCGAAGGCAAGCCCCAAGTTGCCTTGGTAAGCACCAACCCCGGTTGCATCGCTCGCAAGTGATTTTTTCGCGGACTCTGGCGACGTGCCTGTAGGCAGTGTGATCCCCGCGAGAATACCAATCCCGGGGACTTGTTTCGACTGACCCGCGAGAAGGAAATCCCACCGCACGTTGAGATTCACGTCGCCAATGCCGCCGCCAAACTCTGAGCCTTTGGAGAGGGAGGTGTCGGGAGGGGTCCGCCTCGATTCCACGAATGGAACAAGGAACGCAGCCTGACCATGGCCAAGAAAGCGCATCGAGCCAAACAGATCTTGCCCAAAGTCATATTCGCTCGCCCCGCGAGGCGACGACGCGTAATGCCCGTACGGGTCAACCGTTCCATACACTTTCGATACGCGCAAAGACACTCCCACGAGCGCGTCATCGTGGAGGGTAAGCCGCCCCGGTGTGAGCGCGCCGGAACCTGCACAGCAGGCCTGCGCGCTTGCACGGGACGACCAGAGGCTGGCCGCTACGACCACGGCCAGCCCCGCGTCACGGGACCTGGACCATCGACGCCACATGATCGGAGACGGATCCTGTCAACGTGATGTCGAGCTGCCATTGTCCTCCCATTTGGAAGACAACGTTGGTATCGAGGTACTTGCCGTTGCCCTGAGCGTCGAACGTCGGCGTCGTCAACGGAGAGCCATGCCCCATGGAGGGCATGTTCGGATTGATTTTGATTGTCAAACCGTCGACGGGGTTGCCATCGTTGTCCGTGACGGTGAGCTCCATGCTGTTCTGTCCTTGCACGGGCGGCTGGGGCGTCGTGCGAATGACAACATTCAGAAGCCGATTGTCTCCCCATGCGCACATGAGTGCATCGGTTGGGCAGACGAATTCCCTTCCCGAGTCCTGTGTTTCTTTGGGAGTGTCGTCCGAGCTATCCGACGAGCACGCCGGGAGCACTCCACACATCAAAGCTGCCAATGCAAAAACCAAAACATATCCGTGTTTCATAACCGTGTCCTCCGCACGCCATGGCGCGCACATATCCAAAAACAAACCTTGAGCGTCGACCACGCGCACGCAATCGCGCGGTGTCGCACCCCTTGGCTATGCCCAGGTTGGTTAAGCGGATATTCTCGGCGGAGGAACAGGTGGGCGTGCCCGCCCAATCGACGGATCGACTTCAGACAATCGGTCGAAGCTGACGGCTTCGAAGATTACCGGCGGCAGTGTGACGAAGAGTGGCGCTGTCGCGACAATCGGCTCGCGGGCGCCCGGAATCAAAGAGTCGTCTTTGCATGTCGACTTCAGAATCGGATGCGCACGAAGAACGTCGCGCTCGGCCAGCCGTGCTTTCTCGAGCAGTGCGCAATCAGGGCAGCCGCACGCTCCCGGTTTCATCCCGCAGGCGCAATGATGCTCGTCCATGTCGACGAACATGCGGAGCACGGCGTTGCCTGCTGGTCCGAAAACCAACGGCGCCGACACGATCAACGCGATGCTGAGGACGAGCCCACGCAAAAGCGATCGCAGACTTTGTCGAAGATGCCCGACGTCGTGCCTGCGAAGGCCCATGTATGGCCACGTAGCAAGCTCCCGCCACCGCCGCAAGTTTGGACCGCTTTCTACTCCGTCAAGGCGCCGGCGCGATTTTGCGGATCTTGTTATTATAACCGTCGGCAACATAGACAATCCCGGCGTTCGAGGTCACACCCAAGGGGCCATTGAAAGTGGCCTGGTCAGCTGGGCCATTATCAGCGCCGGCCTTGCCAGTGCCCGCGAGCGTTTTCACGTCGCCGGCCGGCGAGATGATGCGTATCGCGTTATTATAGCCGTCAGCTACATAGAGATTTCCGTTTGCATCGATCGCGTTGAGCCCAATGCCGTCGATCGCCGGGGAGACACCCAACCCTGCCAGCGTGCTCACCGTCAGCGGGTTGCCCATTCCATCGAACGTGATCTTGCGGACATCGGCGTTGTTCCCGCCCTCGTTCACGTACAGAACACCCAGTGTCTCATCCACCGCGATGCCTGCAGGCTCATCGAAAGTCGCGGTCGTCAGCGCGGCGCCGTTGGTGTTGCCTGCCGGGCCAGTGCCCGCGATGGTAATGACGACACCAGCGCGCGTCACTTTTCGGATCTTGTTGTTGCTGCGGTCGGCTACATACACGTTTCCTGAGGTATCCACTGTAAGCCCCCTCGGAAAATTAAAGGACGCCTCCGTACCCACACCGTCTGCTGAGCCGGCAAATCCACTGCCCGCCAGCGTGCTGACTTGGCACGTGGTTAGTGTGGATGTGATCTTGCGAATCACGGAGTTTGCAGCATCGGCTACGTAGACGTTGCCATCCTTATCCACAGCGATCCCCTCGGGGCAGAAGAAAGTTGCACTCGAGCAGGCGTTGTCAGCGTAGCCGACACTGCCTGTGCCCGCGTAGGTACTGACCTTGCCGTCAGTGGCGATCTTGCGGATTTTGTGGTTCCAGTTGTCGGCGATATAAAGGCTGCCATCCGGTCCGATCGCCATCCCCCATGGTTTGTTGAAGGTTGCTGTCTCGCCAGGGCCGTCATTGGAACCGTCGTCGCCTGTGCCGGCCAGCGTCGTAACGTCATATTGTAGAATGGTATCGGTATCAGCGTCTCCAGCATCGCTGCTGGCATCATCACCTGCGTCGCTCTTCGACCCATCCGAATCTTGCACATCGGCATCGGTGTCAGCGGCTCCAGCATCGCTGCCGGCATCATTACCTACGTCGCTCTTCGACCCATCCGATCCAGCTTCTTGCTGATCCAGCGTGCTGCCCAGAATGGGATCGCTCCCAGTGCAGGCAGCAGCAATCACCGTAGCCAGCGTGAAAAAGACAATCTCGCGAATAGGATTCATTTCAAGTCTCCAATTATCAAGCATCATAGCCTGCCCCACCGCGCGGAGGGGTTAACTTATCTCTTTGAGACCATTGCCCAGAGCGCCGTCATCGTCGCGATGAACGAAGGCAAACCAAGCCAACGCCAACGCCGAAACGCGGTGTGGTACGCAGGCGAAAGCGGGAGCCCGCCATCGACAGCGCGCTCAGCGAGTTTTTGCATCACGATTTGCAGGTGTGCGGCCACGAGCCACGTGAGCACTGCGATCGTATAGCCCGCGATGCCGATGTCGACCCAGCTAGTCGTCCATGGCATGCCGTAAAGATGGACCATCAAGGCACCCGTTGCTGGCAGGAGCACACAAGATGGCACCGTGAACAGCCAATCCGCGAGCACGACGTGTCGATCACACCACGCGACGATGTTCGGGCTCTTCGTCCGCAACGCGACCGACTTGTAGAAGAAGCTCGCCAGCCCAAAGCCAAGGAAGAAGACTGCCGACAGGATGTGGATCGTCTTTGTGATGAACAGAATCGACGGATTCATGCGGGCGCTCGATGCGGTTGATGCCGCAGAACGCACCACGTCGCCGCGAGAATGGGGAGGTTCTTCGAGAACGGCCCGAACGGGTGTACCCAGAGCCACGGCGCGAGCGCGCCGACAACGATCGGCAGCACGAGCAGCGCCGCGAATTGCAGCGTGAGTAGCGCTCGAAGCGCCTTTCCGCGGAGCACGAACGCGAGCACGAACGACGCGATCTGGAGCACGCCGAGCGTTCCGACAACGAGGCCCGCGGGCGCAAACCCGAGCCCTACGCGTGACGCCATCGACAACTCGACCTCTTGCTGGAACAGGAGCTTTGGAAAGAGCCCCTCGGTAAGCCACGGGATCGCCGCCGCTAGTCGCAAGATCGGCAGAACCTGCACCTCACCCTCACCGCTTGCACCGATCGCCAAACGCGCCGCGGCCCACACGACGAGCACGAACGGCACGTTCTTCGAGAGCAGGCCGAACGGGCTCACGAGGAGCATGGGTTCGAGCCAGGCGAGCACGAACGTAAAGAACGCGACGGCTCCAATTTGTGCGAACGCGAGCGCGCGCCCGAAGGGCCGTACGAGCAAGTAGAGACCGAGCGCGCCTTCGCCGGCGCACGCGGCGTACATGACGCTCTGCGCGTTTTGTCCGAGCCCGAGCTCTGCGAGGTAGCGTGTGCCCACTTCAGCGTAAAACGGGTGCAGGCAGGTTACGGCAGTCGCAAGCCAAACGAGCGCAACGGACACGCGCAGCACGGGCTCGCTTGTGAGATGTTCGCGAGCTTTCAAGACGTCCCGGGACATTGAAAAACGAGCGAGCTCCGCGAGGCCATGGTGGGTTAGGAAATGTGTTCGCCTTTGAGCGCGCGCAGGTAGCCAAGGTCAACGAGGTCCTTCGGGCGACCGGCTGCACGCTTGGCTTGCTCCAGACCTTCAATCGTGAGCACCAAAAGGCGAGTACTTGCGATTTCGATCTCGTCTGACGCTCGATCGACGTGTTCGAACGTACCGAGTCCCGGTACCTCGCCAAACAGATCAAGAGGGCCCTCATCCGTGTCGAGAGTGAAGTTCAGCCCACTTCGCAGCGATGCCTCATCGAGGACGAACGGCAGATCTGCCGGCACTCCCCGCAGGCGCGGATGAATGGGTGCAAGCGCCTTGGCAAGTCGCGCGAGGTTTTCGCGATCTCGCGCGTAGGCGATATCGAGATCTTCGGTTGAGCGCTGTACACCGCGCGCGATAAGAGCGACGCCACCAATCACAGAGAATCGTACTTGGTGCTCAACGAGTCGAGCGAGGAGCTCTCGTAGCTTCATGGTGCTTTGCCTTTTTCGTTTCCTCTGCGAACGCCTGCATCTGCTCGAGCCAGAGGATTCGCTCCGTGGGCGTTTTTGCTTTCGCGCGCCGCAATAAATCCATATCAATGTCCCGCGCAAAGAGCTCGCTCAAGATATCGAAGCACGTTCGCTCCACGCACGAAATTTTAGCAGGCTGCTCATAAAACTGCGACTATTGCGGAAGACAAGCCAGACGAGCCATGAGAACAGAGAAAACTGCCTGCATTCTATGCTCGCGCAATTGCGGGCTCGAAGTCGACATCGAGAACGGCCACCTCACACGCATTCGCGGGGACAAAGCCCACCCACTGTCGCGTGGCTATGTGTGTCAAAAGGCGGCGCGCCTCGATTCTTATCAAAACAATCGAGACCGTCTCGAGCACCCGCTGCGGCGACGCGAAGACGGCTCGTTCGAGCGCGTGAGCTGGGAGGCAGCAATCGCCGACATTGCGAAGCGCATGATCGCGATGAGAGAGAGGCATGGCGGCCGGTCATTCGCGTTCTACGGAGGCGGTGGACAGGGCAACCACCTCGGCGGTGCGTACGGCGTGCAGCTACTCAAAGCGATGCGCAGCCGCTTCTATTACAATGCGCTCGGGCAAGAGAAGACCGGCGACTTTTGGGTGAACGGGCGCCTCTTCGGACACCAGACCTGCCACGTGACGGAAGACGTCGAGCACGCGGATTTCGTGCTCATCATCGGCACGAACCCTTGGCAGGCACACGGCATCCCCAACGCGCGCGATACGGTCAAGGCAATCAGCAAGAGCCGCGAGCGCACGATGGTGGTCATCGATCCGCGCCGCACCGAGACCGCCGAGCAAGCCGACATCCACCTCGCGCTGCGGCCCGGGACCGACGCGTTTTTGCTCGCAGCCATGCTGGCCCTCTTGGTGCGAGAACAGCTTGTCAATCAACAGTTTGTCGCGAGCCACACGACTGGGTTCGCGGAGCTCGAAGCGGCTTTGCGCGAAGTCCCGATCGAGGACTTCGTTCGTCGCGCCGACGTTCCCCTCGCGGACGTGCTGGCCACAGTCCGTGGACTCGCGCGCGCCAAAGCGGCGTGCGTGCGCGTCGATCTCGGGATTCAGCAAAGCCTTCATAGCACCCTCAATTCGTACCTCGAGAAGCTGCTATTTTTGCTCACCGGCAACTTCGCCAAACGTGGGGCAAACAATCTTCACAGCACGCTCATCCCCCTTGTCGGCCATTCGCCGGAAGACTCGAAGCGAAATTGGCGAACGAGCCGTCATAAAATGCACGCCATCGCGCAGATCTATCCGCCCAACATCCTTCCGGACGAAATCGATCATCGGGGCGAGGATCGCATCCGCTGCCTCTTCGTCGACAGCTCGAATCCCATCGTGACCGGTGCTGACACCGCAGCTTACGAGCGTGCGTTTGCGAAACTCGAACTCCTTGTCGTGGTCGACGTGGCGATGACCGAGACCGCACGCTTCGCGCATTATGTGCTGCCGGCATCCTCGCAGATGGAGAAGTGGGAGGCGACCGGGTTCAACCTGGAGTTTCCAGAGCAAGTCTTTCACCTGCGTCACCCCCTGTTCGAACCAAAGGGCGAGAGCTTGCCCGAGGCGGAGATCTACACGCGCATCCTCGAAGAGATGGGCGAGCTGCCATCCCGTTTCCCGGTGCTCGAACGCGTAGCGCGGCTCGATCGCAAGGCAAAGGGCACAGGCATCTTGCTTTTTGCGTTGGGGTTCACGGTCGCGATGAACAAATCGTATTGGCCTTGGTCGACGTGGACCGCTTCGTCGTACGTGTCATCGATCCTGTATCGCACGCTGGGACCGCTGCTGCCGAACGGCGCGGCCGCGACGGCGGTATTGTGGGCGCTCGTGCAACAATACGCGTTCGAGCATCGCAAGGCGGTCAAGCGCGCGGGCCATCGCGGCGTGGGGCTCAGGCTCGGAGAGGCGCTATTCCAGGCGATCCTCGAGCGCCGCTCTGGTACGCCGATCAGCCGTCATGTGTTTGAAGACGTTTGGTCATTCGTCCGGCATCCGGGCGGACGCATCCACGTGGGCGTTGCAGAGATGCTCGACGAGCTTCGCGCGCTCGCGACCGAGCGTGATCCCCAAGGGGACTACCCGTTCGTCCTCATCGCTGGCGAGCGGCGCGCGTACAACGCCAACACGATTTTTCGTGCGCCGGAGTGGAGGCGAATGGATCCAGACGGCGCGCTGCGCATACACCCGGAAGACGCCAAGGCACTTGGTCTATCGGACGGGATGCGCGCACGAGTGAGCTCGGATCGCGGCGACATCGAAGTCACCGTCGCCCATTACGATAAGATTCGGCGCGGTGTGGTCACGCTACCACACGGCTACGGGTTGCGTTACGAGGGAAGACTTGCTGCGGGGCCTGAAATAAACCGGCTGACATCCTCGAGCCATTGCGATCCGCAAGCACGCACGCCTTTTCATAAGTTCGTGCCTGTGCGGATCGCGAAACCGCTTTCAAGTTGACGCGAGTTCTATGTTGCGGACTTTGAATCGCCCTCCGTGACGCACAAAAGATCGAGCGGGTCGACACCACTTGCCTTGATGTCTCGCACGCGTTTGACAATGACGAGGCCAAAGATGAAAAGCGCCACGCACGCCCACTGCGCCGGCGTGAGACCGCCGTAACGAGGATCGGCTTGGTCGACGTCGCGTACGCGCAGAAAGTCCATGGCGAAGCGAACTGGAGCATACGCAAGCGACGTGACCGCGACGTAGGTGCCGGTTGTTAGCTTGCGACGCCACGTGAGCGCAATAAGCCCTGCGAGCACAATCGTGAACAAGAGCTCGAGCAGGCCCAGATCGAATTGCGGGGCAGTACCCCAACGAAGCTCGATGGCCTCGTTGCCAATGGGCAAGAGCCGCTCGACGCGAATCGGATGACCGAATGCAACCGCGAGCAGCGTGCCTGGAGAAGCATGCGCACCGGGGTGATCGTGCACCACTGCGCAGCCACTTCGCCCCAAAATCCACGCGACCGGAAACACAGACAGGATGAGATCCGCGAGTGGCAAGATGGGCATTGCCACGCGGCGCCGCCGAACCGTCGAAAGGAACCGGTGAGTCGTCGGCACAACCTCGAAGTACTTCCAGAGAACAATGCCTATGGCCGCACCGACGAAGCCGCCGAAAGACGAAAGTCCTTCCCACAAGAGCAGAAGCGACCAGGGGCGTTCTCGCAATTCATCAGGGTGATAAAAAATTGTATCGAGCATGTGGCCGCCCAAAAAGCCACCGATGAGCATCCACGTGATAAACGAATTGAGTAGATCGAGGTCGACTCCGCGTTGACGTGCGCGCACGGTGGCCAGCCAAGTGCCAACGATGACGCCGGTTGCGACAAGCAGGCCAAACGGGTGGAGCGTGAGCGGACCAATGGTGAGATCCGGAACGTGGATATAGGGGATCATCGAAATTCGACTCTTTAGCAGTTCCTACGAATCTTGGGTTTTGCGCCGTGTATCGCGAGCTGCCCGCATGCCGCTGCCACGTCGTCACCACGGCGCCTGCGGATGAAGCACGAATACCCCGCGTCGCAAAGCGCACGCTGAAACGCAAGCACCCGAGACAGATCTGGCGGGGTGAGCGTTGACGACGCAATTGGATTCATTGGAATCAGATTGACCTTTACGGGCAACCCGCGGAGAAGTCGTATAAGCTTTTTGGCCTGGTCAACAGTATCGTTTTTTCCGGCTACGAGGGTGTATTCCATCGTGATGCGACGGCGGCGCGGCAAGGGGTAATCGTGCAGGCCTTTCATGAGCTCGGCGAGCGGGTATTTCTTGTTGATTGGCAGTAGCCTCGAGCGCGTTTCGTCGTCGGCCGCGTGCAGCGAAATCGCAAGGCCAATCTGACCGCCAAAGTCGCGACCGAGCCGCGCAATTTCGGGCACGAGACCGCTGGTCGACACGGTGACCCTACGCGTTGAAAGGCCAATGCCCAAAGGATGTGTGATGAGGCGGAGTGCGCGCGCCGTTGCGTCGTAGTTGTGCAACGGCTCGCCCATGCCCATGAGCACGACGTTGCCAAGGCGCTCGCCCGGATCGAGCCGCGCGCGACCCACGAGCACCTGGGAAACAATCTCGCCAGCGTGCATATGGCGTTTGAGGCCGGCAACACCGCTTGCACAGAACGCGCAGCCCATCGCACAGCCGACCTGGGTGCTGATGCATTGTGTAACGGAGATCGATGTGCTCGCGTTGTCGCCCAGCGCATCATCATCGTCGTCGTCGGCAGCCGCTGCGTCCGCGTCGTTTGCAAGCCCCACCGGCGAAGGCAACTCCGACTTTGCACCGACGATGCGCGGGATCAGCACGGTCTCGACGCTCGCACCATCACCGAGCAAAACGAGAAGCTTTCGCGTGCTATCGGTCGCGCGCAATTCGTGTGCGACGGTGCACACGCTGCCAACACCGCCGACACCGTCTTGCGCGAGCCGCCCACGAATTGCCGCCGGCAAATCGGTCATGTGCGATGGGTTGATTTCACCTCGCGCATGGATCCAACGGAAGATCTGCGTTCCGTGGAAAGGTCGTCCCCCAAGCCGCACGGCTTCGGCCGCCCACTCGTCAGGCAGGCGGGCAATGGGGTCCGGGCTGTTCTCAGATTTCTCTCTCGGCACTCTTCGCCTCTTCCCAATAGCGGTCGAGCACCTCGAGTGGAAGCGTGGCTCCGCCTGGCTCGCCCCAGCCACCGTGTTCGGCTTTCACACGCGCCTCGACATGCGCGAAGCGGCGCGTGAATATGTCGATGGTGCGCCTGAGCGCGCCCTCGGCATCGACTTTGACATGGCGAGAGAGATTCACGAGCGCAAAGAGCACATCGCCAAGCTCCTCTTCGATTGCAGCCGCGTGGTTCGATGCGATGGCTGCGTCGAGCTCGGCGAGCTCCTCTTCTACTTTCGCACGCGAACCGCTGGCGTTTTCCCAATCGAAGCCAACGCGCTCGACTTTCTCGCCAATGCGCTGCGCGCGCACGAGCGCCGGCATGCTGCGCGGAACACCCGCAAGCAAGGCTCGCCCACTTTTCTCCTTTGACTTGATCTTTTCCCAGTTACGCAAAACGTGATCGGCATCGTTGGCATCGACGTTCCCAAAAACATGGGGATGCCGATGCACGAGTTTGTCGACGATGCTCGCAATGACATCGTCGATCGCAAACGCACCCTCGCGGCGACCGATCTCGGCTTGGAACACAACCTGAAGAAGCAGATCGCCGAGCTCTTCGCGCAGGGCGCCGCGATCGCCCGAATCGATGGCGTCGATGACTTCGCATGCCTCCTCGAGAACGTATTTGCGCAGCGTTTTGTACGATTGCTCGCGGTCCCACGGGCAGCCGCCCGGGGCAAGGAGCCGCTGCATCACACCAACGAGCCGGCTCAAGGTCGAACCATCTTGCTGCGCTAGCGCGGGCACCGGCCGAGGTGCGCTTTGGTCGAAATGAGCGACGCTGTTTTGCGCCGTCGCGGGGCCCATCACGGGAACTGCCGCAGGGGAAGGGAGCGTGCTGCTTGCGGACTCGGACATGGCTTCCCGCTTTACCATGGTAGTGTTCTTGGCACGATGGCCCACGGCGCGAAGGAGCCCGGAACGAGCTTCCGTCGGAAGATGGTCTTTCTTGCGGTGCTTGGCGCAATTGGCCTTGGCTATGTGCTGCGCGGCGTTCTCATTCCACTCTTTCTCGGGTTTCTCCTCGCCTATGCGCTCGATCCATTCGTCGAGCGGCTCGAGGCGCTTCGCATCCCGCGGTCCCTTTCCGCCGTGCTCGTCATGCTTGGAATCAACGGTCTTTTCGTCATGGTGATCGTTTTTTCGATCCCTGTCTTCGTCGACGAGATGACTGACGCCGCAAGGTCATTGCCGGCTCAATTCGTGCGGCTGCAAGAGAACATCGAGCAGTCAGGGGTTCTTTCCACGCTGCACATCAATCTTCCGCACACGTTTAGCGAGCTATCGAAGACCGTCACCGAGCGAGTGGGTTCCGCTTCGGTCTTCGAAAGCGGACGCACCTTTCTCTTCGGAACGATCGGCTACGTTGGCGTTGCTCTTTCGGCGCTCATCGTGCCAGTTTTTGCGCTCTATCTGCTCATCGATTTCGATCGCATCGTCGCACGAGTCGAAGAACTCATTCCACGCCGCTTCACGCGCCCCATCGCCGACGTGGCCGCGCAAATTCACATCACGCTTTCCGGCTACGTCCGCGGCCAGCTCACCGCGAACATGGTGCTCGCAGCCCTGTACGGAGCAGGCCTTCGCATCGTCGACATCCGCCTCGCAGTGCCCATCGGCGTCATGACCGGCATGCTCGCTTTCGTGCCATACGTTGGCTTTTCCATCGGCCTCCTGGTCGCTACGTCAATGGCCATACTCGACTGGCAAGGCTTGGGAACACTGATGGGTGTTTTCGTCGTCATGGGCAGCGTGCAAATCATCGACGCCATGGTGATCACGCCTCGCATCGTAGGGCGTTCGGTGGGGCTCGCGCCGCTCGAGGTGATCATCACGATGATGGCTGCTGGCTCGCTCTTTGGCTTTCTTGGCGTACTGCTCGCCGTGCCGCTCGGCGCCGTAGCGAAGATCCTCACCCAGCGTGCCGTGAGCGCATACCTCGCGTCGGATTATTACTTGCAGCCTGCACATGCAGCGCTCACCTCGAATGAGCCACCAACGTCACAGCTCACGACTACGGCCCCGCCAAACGTGCCAGTACGATCGCCCGCGAAAGGAAGAACGTGATGAGTGAAGTCCTCGTTGAAAAAGCTGGCCGCACGCTCGCAATCACCATAAACCGCCCCGAAGCGCGAAACTCGCTCACGCGCACCGTGCTATCGCTTGTTACAAAGGCATTTTCCGAGGCTACGAGCGATCGCAACGTGCGCTGCGTCGTGCTTACTGGTTCGGGCGGCTCATTCTGCGCGGGCGCCGATTTGCGTCGCACCTTCGAGGACGATCCCAACCTGATGGATCACTTGGACGATTACATGAACGCCTTCCACGGCGTCATTCGCGCCATTGTCCGGTGCCCCAAGCCCACCATCGCGTCGATTGACGGCGCTGCCGTGGGTTTCGGCGCAGACATGGCGCTCTCGTGCGATCTGCGCGTTGTAAGCACGCGCGCATACATCCAAGAAAAGTTTGTCGACATCGGTCTCATGCCCGATGGCGGCGGCACGTTTTGGCTGCCACGCCTGCTCGGTACCTCGCGCGCACTCAAAGCGATTCTTCTGGCCGACAAACTTGAAGCCAATGTTCTCGACGCGCTCGGCCTTGTCACGAGCGTTGTCCCGCCCGAAGAGCTCCATGCCGCCACCATGGCACTCGCACAGCGCATCGAGGCCGGGCCTCCCCTCGCCTTCAGCCGCGCGAAGCAAGCCGTTTACGCAAACCTCGGCGATCTCGAAGCAGCCCTTGCCCGCGAGCGCGAAGGGCAGCTCGAGCTGCTCAAGTCGAAAGACGCACTCGAAGGCATCATGGCTTGGGCGCAGAAGCGCCCGCCAAACTTCACCGGGGAGTAAGCGGTTTATTTGTACGCATGAGAATATGTATCCTACGTTGTGGCACGTTACCTAGCTGGCCTGATTGGGCATCGGCAAATACAACCGTACCTTCATGGTTGACAACGTTGATCGCGTGCGACACGCTCCTGGACGGGTGCGTTATGACGACAATCCCACGAGAACCTGGTCCGGCCTCCCGCATGATCGTTTCAATTTCCACGTGTGTACCTATACCGGGCTCCCAGTTTGGGTATTGCGCCATAATATCTTGAAGAGCATCTTGAAGAAGGACCGGACCAACATTCTCTGCGAACGTAGGATTTCCGCCCAAGGTTTTGTCGGCCGCTATGGCGCAACTCAGGCAGTTCTTCTGACTCCTGAGCGGAACACCTTCGTTTACCTTATTAACGTCGCGAATTTGCGCCAAAACCTCTTGCTCATGAACGGCCCTTCGCGCGGCAACGCCCTCCGCTCCTTCCGCCAAGCCCGCGCCTTTCGCTCCTTCCGCCACGATTGGCTCGTCCCCCGCCAGGCTTATACCTTCCGCCAAGCTTGGTCTGCTCCCCGCGACGCCTTCCGCGCCTTCTGCCATGCTTGCCCCGACCCTCACCGGGTTCGCACCTTTCGGCATGCCCACGCCTTTTGCCAAGCCTGCCACCCCCTCAACAAGGCTCACCGTATTGGCCACGGCAACGCCCGTATGCGTAACTTCGGCTCCGGCTTTATGCCAATCTTTATCAGCTATTGCGTTGGCTGCATTCCAGCCATGTTCTGCGACTCCAACTCCAGGATTCCATTGCCTATTTACAGCATCAAACCAACCCCACGCGCTGTCGCCTTGCGCGGCAGCTCGGGCACGAACCTCCTTAAGATC
>WQZB01000080.1 GCA_009780955.1 Polyangiaceae bacterium
GCGCGCATCGTCTCGTCGCCTGCGAAAGTGGCGAGCACGCTCCAGCGATCGGCCTCGCGCTTGCGGACTTCGACGGTCCGATCGCGGGGTTCGACCACCCACAGCCACGACACACCGACGCGCGCATAAAAAGGAAACTTGATGCGGCGATCATAGATGGCGTTCGATGGGGAGAGCACTTCGCAGACCCAGTCGGGCACGATGCGAAGGGGTTCGTTGCCCTCTGGCCAGGCGAAACGCTCGCGCCGCCAGCCCGCGACGTCGGGCGCGACCTCGGGTGCGGAAGGCAGCTCGATGCCTGGCTCCACAAGGATGATCCAACCGCCGGGGCCGTTGTCGTCGGTGTCGAATGGACCACCAATGCGTTGGCCGAGCATGGTGACGGTTCGCATGTGACGCGGCCGCGGGCGCGGCATCACGTGCAGTTCGCTATCAATGATCTCGCCTTTGAGATTCAATGGCAACGCCTCGAGCTCGGCCCAGAGTTCCGCGTCGCTACGCCGCTTCTTCGCTGGTTCGCCCATGCCTCGAGTCTATCTACGGGTCACGGAACTGTCGACGCATCGATCACGGGCGTTTCGCTCCGCTCGACGCAACTCTCATCGAAAGCGGCCGACTTAAGCCTCTGGCCTTCCAGGCGCGATGGCACAATCGGAAGTGGCATTGCCCCTTGCGGCGGAAGGTGCGCAAACGGTGGTCACTGCGGGCGCGCTCGCCGTTGGCGCGGGCATTCTCATGTCGAGAGACAACGCGGAGACAATAAGGGGTAGAACCAGAGAAAACGAAGCGGCACAAACTTTAGCCAAGAACGGTTACGACGTGGAACAAAGACCCAAGGTTCCGGGTGGGAAGGAACCAGACTATCGCATCGAAGGAGAGATCTTTGATTGCTATTCACCCGAGTATGGAAAGCCTGTTAGAGGTATAGGCAGTGTCATCGAAAGAAAGGTACAGAAGGGTCAAGCGGACCGAATTGTTCTTAATCTGTATGCAGTAAGGATGATCGTCAATTTACTAGACACTGTGCCCACGAGGGCGTTTCTTGAAACTAAGTACGCGGAGCTCTGTTTTTTTAATAGAGCAAACATGTATATATAGAAAAATCCTCAAGTGTGTGGGGCTATCTTGGTGTGCGAGAGGAATTGAACTCTTGGCAAGTGAGTGAAGTCGCGCTGTATTGATTGCGCAACGCATGCAAGCCCGCGGGCCGTGATTGGTGAGTCGGCGCAATGGCGCCGACCGCCACCAACACGGCCATTCCCCATGTTTCCCTGGCAACATCTCGGACCATCGGCCAGAGCCGCGCGTCAGTCTTTTGTCGATTTTGCAACCCATACAACACGCCCGAAGCGGCGCGCCGTGTGAAAGTTGCCGAGCCCGAGAATGGGCGACCACGCCGTGCCGCCGTTGTTTTTCATCGCATAAAAATTCATGCGCCACGAGTCGCCGGGTTTTGGTGGACGGTTCTTCGCGCCCTTTTCAAAGGCCGACCAAGGAATCGCAGCTTCGACTGTGTAGCCTTCGTCGCGGTCGGAAGGATTATCCATTGTGCCATGGACCACGACCGCGCTGGTTAGCTTTGGGTCCCAGTCTTCATGCCCGAAGGGGCCAAGCGGCTCGGTTTTGGGAAAATTCCGCGTGTCGAACTGCGAATGAAATATCTTGTTTTGTGGGTTAATCTGGATTTCGTAATAGTTTTTGTTGTCGCCATCGCCGTCGGGGTCAATCATAATTTCGGCGGTGTCTCTCGTCCACGTCATGGGTTGACCCGTCACCGTCCAGTCTTTCGGTTGCAATTCTGGATTTGTGAAGTACCCAACCACATCGGGATCTTTTACTTCGATGAGCACGTACATCGAATCGTCGTCCCATGTGATGTTTGCCGAGCCCTTCACCGGCAACGATTCCGCTGAGCCGCCTGTTCCCACGTTTACGAAAGGGCCAGTACTTGCGGCCATTGCCCATGCCTTGTCATCGCCTTTGCCATCGATGACAATTTTCTCGCCTGGAGCGAGCTTTTCGACTCGGAGGGTCGGCACGTCGTGGTTGGCGAGTTTGTCATTCGTGGCGAGCTTGTCTTCTTTCTTTGGGGGCTGCTCTTCGGCGTCAAGGCGCCGTTTGCCACCCACACACGCGCCGCTCACGACGGACGCCGAGAGCAGCGCGGCGACGGGTAAATAGGATCTAAGATTCCTCATTACCTATTTACGATTCTTCTTCCGCGCGTCTTTCTCGCGTTTGCGTTGTGCCTTCTTTGCGTTTTTTTCGGAAGCCGACATCGGCTTCATCTTCGTCATGCTCTCGCCGGATCCGCCCATGCCTGGCATTCCTGCCATTCCTGGAAAGCCACCCATACCAGGCATACCGGGCATTCCTGCCATTCCTGGAAAGCCGCCCATACCAGACATGCCGCCCATTTGCTGTGCGGCCTTTTTCATGTTGCGCATGGCGCCGAGCTGCTTCATGCCCGGAATGTTGCCAAGTAGACCTCCCATGCCGCCCATGTTGCCCATCATCTGCTTCATGAAAACGAATCGCTGAACGAGCTCGGTGACCTCTTGCTCTTTGGTCCCCGAGCCTTTTGCGATGCGCGTAGCGCGCCCGGGCTCGCGAACGAGGGCGTAGGGATCTTTGCGTTCGAACTTCGTGAAACTTGAAATCATCGCTTCTATTTTCACCAGTTCCCGATCGTCGAGGTTCACGCCCGCAGGCAGTTGATCCATGCCGGGCATTTTCCCGACAATGTCTTTGAGGCTGCCCATTTTTTGAATCATGCGGATCTGCGAGAGGAAGTCGTCCAGGGTGAAGTCGCCCTGGAGCATTTTCATGGCTTCGGCCGCCGCCGTCTCTTGATCGACGACGTCCTCGAAGTCTTTCATGAGACCGACCACGTCGCCCATGCCGAGCACGCGGCTCGCCATGCCTTCGGGCCGGAACTCTTCAAACTTGTCGATTCCCTCGCCAACACCCGCAAACCGCACAGCCGCGCCCGTGACTTCTTTGACGCTCAAAGCGGCGCCGCCGCGTGCGTCGCCGTCGAGTTTCGTGAGCACAACGCCTGTAAGATCCAATCGATCATGAAAGCCCTTCGACACCTTCACGGCGTCTTGACCGATCATCGCGTCGACCACGAGAAGGATGTTTTCGGGCCGAGCCTTCGTCTTGATCTCGGCGAGTTCTTCCATCAGCTTCTCGTCGATCGCGAGCCGGCCTGCGGTGTCGTAAACGATGACATCGCACCGTTGCGATTTGGCCTCGCCCGTGGCCTTCTCGCAGATGGCAACGGGCGACTCACCAGGAATGTTGAAAACGGGAACGTTGATGCTTTTGCCAAGCACCTGAAGCTGCTCAACGGCTGCTGGTCGCTGCATGTCGGCAGCTACAAGCAAAGGTTTTTTGCCTTCTTTTTGCAGGTAACGCGCGAGCTTTGCCGCGCTCGTCGTTTTGCCGGAGCCTTGCAGGCCCACCATCATGATGCCCGTGATACCCGCGTCGGAGAACGAGAGCGCGGGGCCTTCGCCGGTCATGAATTCAATGAGCTCGTCGTGGCAAATTTTGACGAACTGATCGCTTGCCGACACTCTTTTGGTTTCGCCGCCCTGTCCCTTGGCGCGGACGCGAACCACTTCGCCGATCGCCTTCTCTTTCACGCGAGCGAGGAAAACTTTGACGACCGAAAGCTCGACGTCAGCTTCGAGAAGACTGAGCCTCACCTCGCGAAGCGCGGTTTCAATGTTTTGTTCCGTGAGCTCGGTAAGACCAGCGAGACGGTTTTTGGCCTGGCGGAAACCTTTGGTGATCGTATCAAACATTGCGGTTTTCCGCTTACCACGGAGTCGCCTGGCAAGTCGAAGTGTTCGCGTGTCGGTCGCGCCGCGAACTATGGCGGCGCGACGTGTGCGCATCGCCATTGGACTTTTCTAAATCAGCGCAACTGGGTTGCGCTGTAAGTGTATCCTCGCTTGCCATGATGGTTAGGCAATTGCTCGTCGCCAACTTGAAAGCGGTCGCGTGTGTCTCGTGTCTCTCCGTCAGCGTTGCGGCCTGCGGTGGTGCACGGGCGCCGTCACCCACCACGCCCACCGCGCTTGCGCCCACGAACCCGGCTGCCGCTGCCGTTTCACCACCGATTGATGTAAGCGCCGTGCCTGAGCCGCCGGGCCTTCTGGTCGTAGGTCGCGTGCGAAAGCCCGATGCGCTGATCCCGACGTCAAAAACCTGGGTGAGCGCTTTGGTGAACAAGATGACCGACGACGACATGGGCGACATCGTCGATCCCTCGCAGCCCATCGACGTTGCCGCCACACTCAGCGGAAGCAACCGCGATCCGCAGCTGCATGCGGCGTTCTCCGCTGCGGTGCGCTCGCTCGACGAAGCGAAGATCAAGCTCGAAGAGCATCACACGCTGAAGCTCGGACCCGGGGGGCAATTTTTCATCTTTGGGAAAGGCGGTTCTGGCGACCAAAGCAAAGCCAATCGCCATGAGCCAACGGGTGACGACGACGACGAATCGATTGCGTGTGTACTCGCGCCGGCCGTTACGGGTGCGCGCCTCGTCTGCGGAGAGAAGCCTGCACTACACACGCTCACTCCGTACCTCACGCGCACACTGCCACGGAAATCGTGGCCGTCGGACGTGCACGTCGAGATATACCCTGGCGCGGCGCGTGAACAGCTCAAGATCGCGCGCACGCAATTGCCCATGATCGCGCGGTCGCTGGTCAATGTATCAAGTCCGGCTATGCGCGATCTGATCGACGCTTCGGTGGGTGAACTCGCCGACATCGTGAACGACGTCGACCGCCTGACGTTCGACATGCAGGCGGCAGAGCCATTGGTGAAAGGAACGCTTCGCGTCGATTATGCCCAGGCGACCAGCTGGTGGGCGCAGGTTGCGGCTTCGCAACGCGATCGCGTGGGACCACCGCCGCCTGCGTTCTTGCATTTTCCAGCAGAAGCAGCAGTGGCTACGTTCTCACGCGGCGTCGATTCAAAGCTCCTTATTCGCCCGAGTGAGCTGATTGGCAATGCGTTTGTCGAACTCCTCCGCAGCTCCAACATCCCGCAAGCCGACCTCGACGCGGTGCGCGATCTCGCTATCAGACGGATACTGCCTATTTTTGCCGGCACGACTGTCTATGGCATGGGTCGCGATGACGTTGCGATCGCGAAATCCGAAGATGCCGAGAGCAGGGGCGTCTCCGAGCTTGTTGACCTCGTTGGTTGGCATTTCGCGCAAGTCAGCGAGCCCATCGCGAAAGTTGGTCCAATGCTCAAAGATGTGGCGGCATTATGGAATCGACCCGCGTTTGCGGCGTGGGCAAAGAAGCATGGCGGCGCCCCGCGTATGCGAATCGCGCCTCTTGCGGCGGGCACGGCGCTCCCGAAAGAGACCGTGCATCTGGAGATCTCATTCCCAATTGTGGACTCCAGCAAATCGAAAAAGAAAGTCGCGCGCAAATTCGTCGTCTTCCATTTCATCGCGGTTCCGGATGAAGGCACGAGCTGGATCGGCGTCGACCTCGATACCAAGCGGCTCGTCGAGCGCGCCACAGCATTGCTTTCGAAGACGCCCACCCCAGGCACGCTTGCTACCGCGAACGACGCTCAGAGCCAGAGCCTTCGTGACGCAAAGATTAGCGGTGCAACGCGACTGCTCCTGAAGAGTCCGTACGACGGTTCGGCGATCTTCACCATCGCATCCGAAGGCCCCTCGCGCGAAGCCCCAGCAGGATCGTCGGTCGCAACCTTCGCAGTCCCGCGCGCAATCGTCGACGACTTCGTCAACGAGAAGTTCAATAAGAAGCTTGGTAAGTGAGCGGCGATCGCCGCAAATTTCCATTCGCGCGCGATATGTGGGCAAATGTAGGCAGTGCTGACGCGACTCTTCCATTTCTTTGCCGCTGCCTGGGTTGGGCTGGCAATCCTCATGCTTGCTGCCCACGCGCACGCGGCAACGCCTTCGAGCGCATGGCAAGAAGTTCATCAAACATTGGGTGACGCGCACATTGCGGTGGCTGCCGATGGTTCGGCCACGGTGGTGCAGCGTCTTCGCTATCGCGTTGTTGCCGGGCGTTTCAAATCGGTTGATTTCGCTGGGTTCGACCCACGGGCCGAGTTTGTCACGGATACGATCGCCCAAGCCAATAGCGGCAGCGCAATCGGCGCGAAAGTGGAGGGCTACCCAAATCGCCCTGGCACGGTGCGCATCACGTTCGACGATCCGAAAGGGTTACGGCGTGGCAGCTACGTCGTCGATGTGAAATATCGGCTTGACCTTGTTGCAACCAAGGCAATTGCGCGCGACGGCGCCATGTGGCGCCTGGCGTGGACCTCGCCGCCATCGTCCGAAGGGCAAAGCGCGCGCGTGGTTTTCGACTTGCCGCCAGCACCCACCGAGCCCGGGATCGCGCAGTCCGCGGATGAAACCACGATGGCCACGCTGCATCGGCTGCCCGACAAAGACAGACTCGAACTCGAGCGCGCTCACGTCCCGCACGGCGAGGTTGTCACGTGGGCAGTGCGTGTCGATCCAAAGGCATTGCCCCTCGTGGCATCTGCGCATCTTCGGCCGCCTCTTGCCACACAAGCGCACGAGCCCGCAGCGAGCAGCGTAGAAATTATGTTTGTCGCGTGTGGGTTTGCCGTGCTCGCTGGACTTTTCGCGATGGCGCTTCGCAAAAAGCAGGCAACCCACACCAGCATGTGCGCTGACGCGGGTGCACGCCCCCGACCGCTTTTGCCGCTTCCTTTGGGCATGGCGCCATTCGTGCCATTCGCGTATGGCGGCATTGCTGCTAGCGCGCTTGCCATACTTCTTTGGTCGAATCCCACGATTGGCGCGCTCCTTGTTGTCGTTGCCATGGCCCTCGCCACGCACCTCTCACCGCGCGGTGAAGCCAACGAGGACACTGTGCTTGCCCCTGCCTTGCCGCAATCGCGTGTACCGCGCGCGCGCGACGTTTTCGACATAGGCACGTGGACGGGTAAGCTTGCGGCTCTTGGAATCGTCGCCGTCGTCGCTGCGTTGGCCGCGCTGCTTGCCACACGCGTTGCAGGAGCCATGGTCGCAATTTTGCTTGTGGCAACCGCGCTCGTGCCTCTTTTTCTTACCGGCAATGCGAAGCAGGTGGCCTTTATTCTCCAGGCCTCGGAGTCGCCGTCCACGGGTTGATGATTCTGACTCCCATGGGCTTGAAATCGGCGACATTGCGTGTCACGACCACCATGCCGTGCACGAGAGCGGTTGCGGCGATGAGGGCGTCGCGCTCACCGCGCTTGTCGGGCACGTGCAGGCGAGCGCAGCGTAGAGCAACCGCCGTGTCGACTGGCAAGGTTCGCTCTGAAAATTCTGGCAGTACGCGCCGTTCTAACCAGGTACGCAGCACGGCCCCCACAGTCGCGTCCTTACGTTCGAGTGACACAACGCCGAGTTCCAACTCGAGGATCGTGATGGCGGACACGAAGAGAGCGCCCGCGTCGGTCCGCTCGGACCAGGCCACAACATTGGGATCCGCTTTGCCCGTCCGCGCCTTGCGAAGCTCGGAGACAACATTGGTGTCAAGCAGATACATCACGACGAGAGATCGGCCGGTTCAACACCGATGTCCACCCGCGGCGCCTCAAACTCGATGTCTGCCTCCCCTGGCATGGCCAACACATCGACGATGTTGCGGTGTTGGCGGGTGAGTCGCTGGTAGTCTTCGAAGCTCAATAACACATGGACGGGCTTGCCGCGATCCGTGATGAACACGGGGCCTTTCATGCTCGCCTTTTTGGCGCGGGTAACGTCGTGGTTGAGCTCTCGACTTGATAGAGTGGTAATAGGCATCTCGACAAGCCCCGCGATGAGATTGTATGTATGTTAATACAAGTACTCTCCAGTGGCAACATGAAGAGCTAGCGGCGCGGTCGCCGGCAACGCCGCGCTCGTGCCTCTTTTCCTCACGGGCAATGCGAAGCAGCTGACTGCTGCCTGATCGCCTCGAAGCGGGGATGGGCGCCAAGGATGCAGGTCACGGAGACCTCCGTTGCATCGAAGATGGGCGGCGGGCATCCCGCTGCCTTCATCGTGCTGCGGATGGTCTGGATGCCTTGTCCTTCGGCCTGGGCGAGCTGGAGGCGAGAGAGAAACCAAGCGAGTGCTTGGTTCCTCCAGCGCGGCGTCACGGAACCTGTACGAAGGTTCTCCAGCGTCACCCCGATCGGGAGCGGGCCCGGCGAGACCATCTCGATGCGATCGCGGTACGAGGTAAAGCGTGCGGGATCGACGAGCTCGTAGTCTCGATGCGCGAGCGCGTTGATCATCGCCTCTTGAAGTGCCTGGCGCGGGTACTTCTGCGCGTTCGGCGTTTCGAAGTCGGTTTTGTCGAACAACGTCATGTCCTCGGCATCGAGCAGCTCCTGAAGGCGCCGTATCTGATCGAGCAACGTCCCAGGGATCTCGCTACGACGAGCGATTGGGCTCGTTCGATCGAGCCCCGGGTATGCGGAGAAGATCGAGAATGCGCCGGGGATGAAGCGCTGAGGCTCTCGCCCGAAGAGCAGCACCGCATAGTTCCTCGGGCGCAGCACGCCTGAGAGCGGCTCGGCCACACACAGCGACGGCACGAATGGCGAGAGCTGAATCCCGCCTTGTAGATATGACTCGACACTGCGGTCCAGCGTGGTGATCTCCATGCGCTGTAGCGTGTCCCTCAGCGCGAGGAGGTCGATGTCGTTCGCCGTCGCGGCGTTGCATGGTCTCCGATCCCAGGGCTCCAGCGCCCCTTTGCGGACGAGGAGATCTCTGAGCAGTCCGTTCCGCGCCTCGATGGTGGAACGGCTGACCCGCACGAAGTGCTTCGCCCCAACATTGTTCCGGCGAAAGGTATGTGCGGAACCTGTTGCGGGCTGGAGGAATACCAGGATCCGTCGTCCGGGATCGTCGGATTCGAGCTCTTCCACGAGCGGTGCAAGAGGTGGCGAGACACGGTCTCTACATTGAGCCAAGACGGTGTTCTCGACCTCCTTCAAGCGGGCTGCAGTCAGCCCCCTGCGAACGAGCTTGGGGAATCCATGGGCATCCTTCTCTTCCTTCGCGCCGCACACGACGTAGCCGCCGCCCAGGTTCTGGAGGTCATTTGCGAAGGCCGATAGTGTTTCGACGACATCGTTGATGTCAGCGACGTTCTCTTTCCACTCCGTCTGCTCGCTCTCCCGTCGCGAGAGCTCTGCGAGGTCGATGCTGGCCATCACGAAATCACCCTCTTAATCGAAGCGTGCGCCGTTGTCGCGCGCTTGTGGTAATACGGCGGCCGCGCTGCCACCTCCAATGCCTGATCGCTCCACTTCCCCCGACAGCCCGTCCAGCTACCCGCGCGGCAGTTTATTTGCCGCGTTACCCGTGTACGCCGAGGCGCTCATTACGAATGCGTGCGTTCTCGTTCTCGGAGCCTCCGAGCTCGACGTGGGCATGCAGCTTCTCGAGCTCGGTGCGCGCAGCGTGGATGTCTACGATCCCGACGCTGCGCGTGCATCGAAGGCTGCATCCTGCACGGAAAGCAACGTCGCCTTTCGCCCGCTCGAGGGCGCCATCGGCGCTGGCAAAGGCGCTTTCGACCTCGCGATCATTCCCGATCTCTCCGTGCTATGGGGCGTGGGCCTGTCGGCGACCGTGAGCGAGCTTCGGCGTGTGCTCGCAGAGGGCGGTGCGGTTGTCGCCATGGGGCGCGCGCGCACCGACGACGAACGGTCAGGCGCGTTTCCTGACGCGTTCCCTGACCTTGGCCCGGCGGCGCTCACCTACGGTGAGCTCTACGAGCTGTTCGCGCGTCAGTTCGAGCAAGTCACAATGACCGGCGTGGTCCCATTCTCGGGCGTCGTCTTCGCCGCGCTTGGCGAAGCCGACGATCTGCCTGTCAGTGTCGACACGCGGCTCTCCGACGAAGGCGGGCCGGAAGCCTTTGTCGTTCTCGCAAGCGATGCGCTCGGCGCTGCTCTCGAGCCGTACTCGATTGTCCAGGTGCCTGGCCGTGCAGGCGATGCCAGCAGCGAAGAAGGCGATGGGCGCGGGTTGCAAGCCTTGCTCGATCGCGATGCCGCAATCACGCGCGCCGTGCAGCTCGAAGAAATTGCCGTTGCCGCACGCCAGTCCATGGCGTTGATGGAGCGTCGGCTCAGCGTTGCCGAGGACGAAATAGTCGAGCGCGACGGTCAAATCGCCGAGCTGGCCGATCAGATGGTTTCGCTGCGCGCCGAAAGTGAAAATCTCATTGCAACTGCAAGCGCCGAGATCGCCGAGGCTCACGCTTCGGAAACCGGAAGTCTCGAGGCTCAGTTGCGTGATCGGGCACGGATCATTGCGGAAATGGAGCGAGAGCTCGTTCGGCGCGAGCATCTCGTCAAAGAGCTCGTTGCGACAGTAGAAGAGTTGCGTTCTGGCACATCGCCGTTTGCGTTCGAAGCCTCACCGCCCATGCTGTCACCCGTCGACAGCGCCGCCAACGCCAACGGCGAAGAGCTCACTCGCTACCGTCGCAAACTCGACGAGCTCGCGCTCGAAGTGGCACGTCGCGACGGCGAGCTTCGCGCGCAGGCATGGCGCATTACCGAGCTCGAAAATGCGCTGGCAGCAGCGCCCGCTGAACCTGTTGTACCTATCGCGTCTGCCGCGGACGCCGCGCCGCCCATCGCGATTGCGTCCGCCGCGGACGAGCCAACGGAGCCAACGGAATCCGCCGAAGAACCCACAGGAGCGGCGCCTGCGCAAGGCCTCGAGCTCGATCTCGCGCGTGCAAACGAGGAACTTGCTGTTTTGCGCCAGGCTTTGGTGCAGGAACATGCAGCTCGTGTTGCCGCCGAGGCGCTCGTCCATGGCCGTTGACACCCTCATCTCATGCCTTACGTTCCCGCGGCGGCAAGGCACTGCAAAGATTCGCAGATCGCCCCTTGCCACGTTCGGGTTAAGGTAGCCCGTCCAATGGATCGAGGCGGGACGCGGGACTGAGGCAGACCGAGACGCATGTCGGACAAGCGCGATTATTACGAAGTTCTTGGGGTTGAGCGCAGCGCGAGTGCGGACGACATTCGCAAGGCGTACAAGCGCGAAGCCCTCAAGCACCACCCTGATCGCAACCCAGGCGATGCCGCTGCGGAAGCAAACTTCAAGATTGTCAACGAGGCCTATCAAGTCTTGTCCGACGGCGATAAGCGTCGCATCTACGATCAGTTTGGTCACGCCGGGCTCGAAGGCGGCGGCGGATTCGGCGACGCGTCCGACGTCTTTTCCCACATGCAAGATCTCTTCGCCGAAATGTTCTCCGGCGGCGGGTTTGGCGGCGGCCGGCGTCGCAAGCAGCAGCGGGGCGCCGACCTCCAGGTGCAAGTCAGCCTAAGCCTGCGCGAAGCCGCATTTGGCATCAAGCGCGAGGTCGTCGTTCACGCGCCCGTCCGTTGTGACGACTGCACTGGCACCGGCGCCAAGCCAGGCACGAAGCCCGAGGCGTGCACCACCTGCCGCGGCACTGGCCAGGTCTCCAGCACACGCGGCTTCGTCATGTTCACAACCCCGTGCTCGAGGTGTGGGGGTCAAGGCATTGTCATCAAGCATCCATGCAAGGCATGCGAAGGGCGTGGCGCGGTCGAGAAGGCACGCAAAGTCGTTGTTGCGTTTCCGGCAGGCATCGACAGCGGCCAAAGGCTTCGTGTACCCGGGCAAGGAATGCCCGGCCCTACGGGCGCATCCCCGGGCGATCTCTACGTCGAGATTGAAGTGCAGGAAGACACTCGGTTCGAGCGCGACGGCGTCGACCTCGTCACGCGCGTGCATGTCTCTTTCGTCGATGCAGCCATTGGCGCCGACATCTTGGTGCCATCGCTTGGTGAGTCGGACGGATCAAACGGTGCAAATAACGCGAACGGCGACGCGAACGGCGCAACGGTTTCGTTGAAGGTTCCGCCGGGCACGCAGCCGGGCGCCGTCTTTGCGCTCAAGGGTCAGGGGATCCCGCGGCTCGACGGGCGAGGGCGCGGTTCACTCCTCGTTGCCATTCAGGTCGATGTTCCGCAAAAACTGTCGGATCGCGCGAAGAAAATCCTCCGCGAGCTCGACGCCGAGCTTCGGCCTAGCGCGGCTTCATCGAGCGAGGGCGGCGCCCGCGCGGCTGCGGCGAAATAGTTCGGTGCTACGCTTGCACGCATGAATTCTTCGCTCGATGCCCTTAGGGCGAGGCTTGCGGCAACGAGTGCGGTGCGCGCAACCGGCCGCGTCGTTTCCGTTACTGGTTTGAGCCTTCGCTTCAGTATGCCCGGCGTGCGCATCGGCGATGTCGTACGGGTTCGCCGACGTGGCGAGCCTTTGCAGTGCGAAGTGGTCGGCTTCGACAGCGGCGAGGCAGTCGGTATGCCGCTTGGTGCGCTGGTGGGGGTAGGTCCTGACGACGATGTCGAGGCCACCGGTGGTGGCTTTCAGGTGCGCGCGTCCGAGGCGCTGCTCGGCCGCGTGATGGACGGCCTCGGTCGCCCGCTCGACGGCAAGGGCGCTCTCGAAAGCGGCGCCCTCGTTTCGGTGGATCGCAATCCCGAGGCAGCGCTCGACCGGCGCCCGGTGAGTCGTCCGCTTCCTACCGGCGTGCGCGTGCTCGATGGGCTTTTGACGCTTGGCGAAGGGCAGCGCGTCGGCCTTTTTGCGGGCTCTGGTGTTGGCAAAAGCACGCTGCTCGGTGCCATTGCGCGCGGCACCGCGGCCGACATCGTCGTGGTTGCACTCGTCGGCGAGCGCGGTCGCGAAGTGGGCGAATTCCTCGAGCACTCGCTCGGAACCGCGGGCCGCGCGCGCAGCGTCGTGGTGGTTGCCACGAGCGACGTGGCGGCTCTCGAGCGTCTTCGCGCAGCCCAAGTTGCCACGGCATACGCCGAATATTTTCGTGATCGAGGCAAAAGCGTGATGCTCCTCGTCGACTCGGTCACGCGCTTTGCCCGCGCCCAGCGCGAGGTGGGGCTCGCCGCTGGTGAGCCGCCCGCGCGCCGAGGTTACCCACCAAGCGTGTTCGCGATGCTTCCGCGGCTGCTCGAGCGATCCGGGCAGGGTTCGCGCGGGTCGATTACTGCAATTTACACGGTTCTTGTCGAAGGCGGTGACATGGACGAACCCATCGCCGACGAAGTTCGCGGTATTCTCGACGGCCACGTCGTGCTCGACCGCACCGTTGCTTCGCGCGGTCGCTACCCTGCGGTGGATCCCACGGTATCGCTTTCGCGTGTCATGGACTCCGTTGTGGCGCCTGCGCACCGCGACGCCGCACGAAAGCTTCGCTCTCTCGTGGCGCACTACGAAGCCAAGCGCGATCTGGTCATGCTCGGCGCTTACGCCAAAGGCAGCGACAAAGAGCTCGATGAAGCCATTGCGAAAATGCCAATGATCGAGCAGCTTCTTAGGCAATCGCCCGCCGATCAGGTCAAGTTTGCGGACACCGTCGCGATGCTGCAGAAGGCGGTGGGGTAGGGGCGCCATTTATGGCGCCCCACCGCGGCATTTTGAAATGCCATACCATTGGACGAGCCCGAGGGCGCGATGAATCGCGCCCCTACAACCAACCAAGGAACGCGCCCTAATTCCAGATGCGCGCCACGACGAGGTGTGCGACGGTAGCATTGGTGGCAGTCACACCGGATATACTTCCCACAACCACCGTGCGCTCCCCGTCAGGCATGTACACGGCGCGCAAGCCAACCCCAGTGGAATTGGTCAAGGCGGTGTGGACGGGTATGTTTACGATGCCTGAGCCTTGATCGCCAATGGACGTATCGGGCGTCAAATCAGATTTGTAGTAGACAACGGCCATGGAATCGTTGCCTGCCGGCTGAAGCTGGCCCGCAACAAGATAGCGTCTGTCAGGTTCGGGTGCACGCGTGATAGAACAGAAATAAATGCCATAAGTGTACCCATAACACACAAGCGGCGACTCCACATTGGCCGTTTGCTTGCCGGTTGGGTCAATGTGAACAAGTGAATAGACGCCTGGGGTTGTGCTTGTGCTGCCCACGAGCAAATCAACGCTTCCATCGATCTCGAAAAAGGCATCACCCAAAATTTGCCAGTCTGTAGAGTGCCATATTCCTTTGTCTCCGTAGTTCAGGTCAAGATCACAAGGCGATTGCGGCTGCGGAGATCGACCGACACCAACACCTACATTGCCAGTAAAGTCCACCTTTGTATCGATACCGGCAAAAGCAAGCGCACCTGTTGGAAGCAGAGATAGCTTGGTAATGTACTGATAGTTGGCATTATCCCAAGACCCTGAGCATCCGGGCATGCGTCCCTGCTCATTGGTTGCGATTTGGAGGAATGAGTATTCCCTAGTGTAGAAGCCGTTGTTGTTGAGGAAGGTAGTCTCTCCGCCAGCGTAGATGCTGCCATCCTGGTCCACAACGACGGCATATGGGAAAAAAGATACCCAATTATCAGGGATTGGAGGTGATGAATTCGCATTGAACAATGTTGTGTCGGGGGCGCCGTTGGCCTTGTAGCGGTTGATCGTCGTCGCCAACACATCCGATGTTACAATACGACCGTTGGCGTCTGCGGTCACGTTGCCAAGTTGCCCAGAAATTTTTTGTATTGAGGAATCGGTAAGCGTTGAATCAACCGAGCCATCAGCTTTCAGGCGAATCACAGCGCTTGTGGCCCAGTCGGTATTCCACGCACCAATAAGGATTTTGCCATCGCTTTGGGAGACGACAGTGTATACATTGGCATATTCTGTTAGGTCTTCGTAGATGCCGTTAGATCCAAATGTGGGGTCGAGCGTTCCTGGGGCGCCACGAACGAAAAGCTTGAGATCCATGGGTACCGCTACGGTTGCGCCATCCGCCAAGCCTTGAAGTACCAAGTCGTCTTTCAATTCGCCTTGAGGAATGGACTCGTCAACGGTAATGGCCAGTTTCCCGGTGCTCTGTCCCGGTGGAATGGTAAGCGAGCCCACAGACACACCATCGGGCCAACTTGTTGCTCTGATTGTGATGTCGGTTCCGGGCGTTATGCCTCGCGCGATGTTAATGGTTACACTGATGGGTTGCCCTTGCCGAACATACACGGGGCCATCGGCCTGCACGAACGAGAACGTGGGGCCAGGGTCAACGCTCCCACCGTCGAGCTTGCTGCCCCCGCCACCGCCGGAGTCGGTGCCACCACCATTGGTTTGATCCGACGACCCGCCGTCAGATGACCCTGAACCCGGCGCATCACCAAACGCGCCGCCGCACGATGCAAGGCAACCAACAGCAACGAGCAACCCAGCGATAGAAAAATTTTTCATAGGAATGCCTTTCGGAATGCGGGCGAAATCGACCGCTGTTGTCTATGTCGACCGCTCGCAAAAAGAGTTGCGTCGATGCGCAAAAAAATAAGGATGAGCTTTTTGTCCAATCAGACCCTCACCACCGCCCGTTATCATGCCACGGCGTGTGTGCTGCAGTCGATGCTTGCGATGCGCTTTGGCAAGCGAAGTCGATCGAGGCACGCGTGTTTGCCAAGCGGTCCATGCTCACTGCAATGTTATGACGTTACTGAATTGATAACGAGCGCCTGACGATTTTTGGTTCATCGACGCAACTCGCGTCGAAAGCGGCCGACTTAAGCCGTCATGAGCAGTTGGTATGATGCTGTTTCCTCACGTGCTCGCGCAACCTTTAACCAAGCTGAAGGAGGAGCCCACAACGCTATTTCAAAAGCAAAAGAAGCCGTCACCTCGGTCACTCGCCGAGCCGAGCCGCCCCCGCTGCCCGAGCCATCGAAGGCGATGGACGAGCAGTTCGGTGCCGACGTCACCGCCCTGGCCAACGCGCAGCTGTCAACCATTCCAGTCGTCACGCCTTCCACCCTCCCCATTTACAATCCAGTCGACTTACACAAAAAGTCGAAAGAATTACTCAATAAATCTGGAGAATTACTCCGAA
>WQZB01000081.1 GCA_009780955.1 Polyangiaceae bacterium
GGTTGGGGTGGCCCGCAAACGAAAAGAACGAGGCGTACTCTTGCTACGTTGAGTTCTTTTCGTTGAGGACACGCCCAAAGATTCGGGATGGATCTCGCGCTTTGTCCGATTTTTCCAGGAGGAAAGGCTCTAAGTTTGTCCAAGAGGCAGATGACCCCTTGCGAGATGGGCAGGCGTGCGCAAGTTGCGGAACTTTGGTGTCGCAGTCGTCTTACGTGATAGAGGATCGAGGGCCGCAGCAATCCAAAGGGATAACCGGTGTTTCGAGACCTTTTTGAGCGAGAAGCCAACGCCATTTGGGGGGCGTTACGCAAGCTTTCTCAAGACGATTCGAGCCTCGAACGACTTTACGCCATCGACGCAGACAGTCGGGTGGCAGCGGTGGTGCAGACGGGTGCCTTCGTCTTCGCCTCCGCCCGATCCATGCTGCAGGACGTTGACCAGATTCTGAGCCGCCCGCTCATCGCTGCTGCATTTCCGAGCGCCCTTCGCCCGCGCCCCGCTTCCACCATCGTCCAGCGTACCTTCCAACAGGGCAGCGCCGGCGATCTGCAGGGACACGTGATGGGGGGCCCATACCCCTTCGAGGTACGCTGGCCGGTAGCCGTGGCACCCATCGAGGTAAGGCAGGTCCGCATGGATCGCCTCCATGCCTATCGGCAGGTGCTTCGCCTCACCCTCGGTGGTGCCGATGGCGCCGCGGTCGGAGCGGAGCTTCCGCAGCGCGTGCGCCTCTTTGTGAATCTTGTCCCTCGCAACATTACGCTCGATCTGATTCACGCGCTCCGCACGGCAGGCAATCCAATTCAAGTCGCCACCTTCACAACAAACGACCACGTCGAAGAATCGATATTGCCGCCAAACACGCTGCGCTGGGTCCGCATCGACACCGAGGAGCCGCCGCTCTCTTCCGCGCCACCCGATCGATTCGCCTCGGGACCGTTGCTTGGAGATCTCTTTTCGTTTCCCGAGAGTTTCAGCTTCATCGAGGTGGATCTCTCGTCGATACGTCGGGAAAACCTCGACTCCCTCGAGCTCACGCTGCCGCTTGCGCGCGTGGTGGAGGGGGCTTCGAACATCACGCGCGAGCACATCCGGCTTTTCTGCGCCCCGGCCACCAACGACTTTGTGGCGCGCATCGAGCCGCTTCAAGCCTTTGCGGGTCAGTCGCAATGGCCGCTCCGCGTGGTAGGCCACCCGCATGCCGAAATTCTGCACGTGCGCTCGATGTTCGTGGAGCGCACGGACCATGCGAGGGGACACCGCCCGCTCGTCTCGTGGGAGGCCCCGGACACGCCGCACACGTTCGATCCGGACAACGTCTATTACCGATTGGAGCAGCGTCTGTCGCCGGATGGCACGCGCACCGAAATGCGTACATCCTTTGCCACCTTGGAGCAATTCTATGCGCCGGCACCTGCTGCCTTCGTGGAAGGCGAGGTGCTCGCGAGCGATGGTGTGGCAGCCGCATCGCTCGGCATCGGGGAGATCTCATCGCCGGCCTTCGGTGTGGCGAATATCACGCAACCCTCTCCGTCTCATCGTGCGCCGCTTGGGCAGAATCACGCGACCCGAATAGGCGCGTACGCGCGCATGCCGTCACGGCAATTTGCGGAGGCTGTGCATCTGGCGGAATTTCTAAAACTCCACGATCGCTCAGCGCAAGAGCATGGGCATGCGCGCATCGGTCATCCGCAATTCCTTTGTATACATCACGAGCGCGAGCACACCTTGATGGATTGCACCTTGAGATGGGGAGATGCCTTCGCTGTAGACATGGCCTTGGACTCCGCGAGCCATGGCGAGGCGTGGCTCTTGGGAGCCCTCTTGTCGCGGGCCATCGCCGAACGCGCTGAGATGATTGATTTTACCAGGCTCACCTTCCGTCACGCGGAAGGACAAGAAATCTTTGCCGAATACCCCCTACGTTCCGGGCAGCGTCTGCCCTTTCCCCTTGGATGAATATGAGACCAATTGCCTATATGCAAGTCAAGAGCTCCAAACAAGGTACGTTCATGGGCGACGAGAGCGGTGCGCGCGGCCGTGAGAAATGGTCGTCGGTGTTGGCGGTACGCTTTCGCGGCGAGCAGTCGCGCGACACAGGGCAGAAGAGCAATGCCTATTCCGCAACGAAGCACGATCCCATCACCTTTGTCCGCGAGTGGATTCCTTCCACCGCGCAGTTCGCGGAGGAGATGTGGAACAACCGCAAGCTCGATGAGGTGGTATTCGAATTCGTTCGATATGACACGAGCGAGCAGGAATACGTCTTTGCCACGTTGAAGCTCACCAATGTACTCGTGGAGCATATCGAACTTCGGTTTGGAAATACCGGCGAATGGTCGAACAGCCCCGAGCTCGAGCCGCTGCTCGAGCACATTGGACTCGTTCCCCAGGAAATCGAGTTCAAGGTGAAGGACAAGAGCGGGGGCGATGCCGTCGCGCATTACGACAAGAACGCCCAATAGTTCTCACCCGGAAACTGCTATGCGCCACCAATCGTCGGTCGACCTCCCTCAAAATACTCCGAGTATTCCTCGGTCGGTCTCCCTAGCTTCGCGGCGCTCGCGACGTTTCCAGATGAGAACCAAATAAAATGGGCCTCTTCGATGAAATCCTGGAAGGCAAAGGACCGAGTGTGTCGGCGCGCTCGGTGCGCGAGGAGGTGCTCGGCTCTATCCAGGCTCTGTGCAACACGAGGCGTGGTGCGGTTCCCTGTGATCCGGATTATGGCAGCGAGCCCCTGACGGCTCTGAGTGCCGCGTTCGATGATTTGATGGCTCGCTGGAGCGCCGCTTTCCGCGAGAGTCTTCTCCGCTACGAGCCGAGGCTGCGCGAGCCGCAGGTGCTACCGAGGGTTGGCAAGGCGCCAGATCTGACCGTGAGCGCAGAGATACATGGAGAGCTCGTGGTGATGACGGAGACGGTCTCCACGCAGTTCATCGCCACGCTGAGCCTCGGCGGCTTCTGGAGCGTGCGGTAATGTCAGGGGTGGTGGCGTCGCTCCTGGAGGATGCGGCTGGCTTTGCCGAGGCGAACCCTGCACTCGCTGGGGCTCTTGGAGCGCCATCGATGGATCCCCAGGTGGAGCGCTTTCGGCAGGGGCTTTTCTATCTGGGTGATCAGTTACGTGAACAAAGTCACCGATTGGAAGGAGAAGATTATCGCGCGCTCGCGGAATTGGTCTCCCCCGATTTGAGCCGCCCCATCCCGGCAGCCACCATCGTGGAGTTTTCGGGTGTTGACGGCGCGGTGAAGGTGCCGGCTGGTTTGGAGTTGCGCGCGCCGAACGGATGCATCTTCCGATTGGTGAGCGAGGTGGAGACGGGACCTTTTTGCGTGCGAAATGCACGGGCCATGCAAGAGGGTCTGGAATTCGAGTTAGCCACCACGGGCAACATGCCGCTGGGTGAGGCAGTCGCGAACTCACTGCGGCTCTACGTGGATGGACCGCGGGAGTCGGCGCTGGCCTTGGTCGAGCACGTTCTCCGGCATGCCGCCGAGATCCATCTTCGGGTCGAGGGGGCACGCCCCATCAAACTCGGTTCCGTGCGTCCGCATGGGTTTCGCGATGCGCTCGCGCCGGAGCCCGATGGGCCGCCGACGGGCGCACAATTCCTCCCCGAGTATTTCCTTCTGCCGCAGAAGTTTTCGTTCTTCGTCGTAGAGGGTATTCGCAGCGCGCTCGGCGCTGCGCGCGTGAGGAAGGCCAAGATTTCGATTCGCTTCAGCGCTCCCTTGACCGCACCTGTGACGCTCGATTCTCGCGATCTGCACGCTCATTGCGCGCCAGCCACGAACCTGTTTCGTGGCACCTCGGAGCCACGCGTGGTGGATCCCACGTTATCAAGTTTTCCTATTCGTATTGCCGACTTCGCGGATGCATCGGTTTATGCCGTGACGCGCGTGATGGCGGCCCCACGCACCACATCATCAGGCAGCAGCATTTTGGTGCCGCCGCTTCACCGCTTCGCGGCGATGTCCCCACCGTCACATTTCCCCTATGCGTATTCCACGCAGCGGGTGACTCTGCGCGGACGGACAGAGCCCGATCTCCTCCTTTCCCTTTCGAGCCCTCGCGGTGCACGGCCTTCGATGGATCCCCATGTTTTGATGCTCGATCTCTGGGGCACCAACCGGGATCGCTCGAGCGAGCTCCGACCTGGCGAACCGCTCGATCATGGCGAGCATGGATTGGGAATTGCTTTGCAGGCTCGTGCTGTCGTTGGTGCTTCACCCTATGTGCCCCCGCCCTCGGGTGCGGCGTTTGCGCTTCACGCTCTGACCCGCGCGGTGGTCCCACGAGGTGACGTTTACGCATCGCTGCTCTCGCTCATCCATGCTCGGCTGCCAAGGCGCGGCATCGAGCCATCCCTCTTGAGAGCCAATCTCGCACGCGTCGAGGCTGTCAAGACCGCGCACGTTTCCGTTGTCAGCGCGAACAACCGCCATGGTTATCGGGCTTCGCTTGCGATCGACGAATCGGCTTTTCGTGGCATCGGCGACGTCGGACTCTTCGTGCGCGTCGTGCACGCGGTGCTCGATGCGCAGGCAAGCGTAAACCGCTTTTACGAATGTGAGGTGCAGTGCCGAAAGAGTGGCATAGCCGTCCGCTGGCCACCGGAGCAACGCCAATGAACCCACTCGAGCAAGCCTCGCGCATTCCCTTCTTCGCGCTCGTGCGCCTGCTCGAGCATTGGCTGGAGACCGACATCGACGAATCGGACGCCGTCGCCTTTGCCCAGGTCGTCGAGTTGGCCTTCCCCATCAGCGACGTCGCGGAGATGGATACGAATGCCGCGAGACACAGCACGCTGGTGACGCTTCGATGCCTTGGACTTACCGGAGTTGCCTCGCCCATGGCCCCCGAATGGACCGAGGGCATCGTGCGCCAAGACGACCATGGTGCGCTGCGTGCATTCTGCAATGTTTTTGCGGATCGCGCGGCTCGCGTCCTTTATGCCATTTGGAAGGCCCGTGCCCTCGAAGGTGGGTTCGACCTGGAGGGGCGCGATGCGCTGAGCGAACGACTTCGGGCGGTGGTGGGGGTCGACGCCTGGGCTCCGGACGAGCAGAAACCCATGCCACCCATGGTGGCCCTTGGTCTGGCCGATTACCGGCGCGGCCAACCGCAGACGATCGACAAGGAGAGTGCCGAGCGCCTTCTCCGGTACCTCTATCCCACGTGGAACGTCTCCCTCGAGACGAACGTGCAGAGGATCGTCCCTTTGCATCCAGAGGAGCGATCACGCTTGGGCGAGCAGCGGCATCGTCTTGGGCTCGATGCCTTTTGCGGCGGGGAGGCAAAAGACGAAGAAGATCTCGTGCGCATCCACGTGGGGCCCTTGGAGGCCGAAACCTACCACTCGCTCATGCCGGGACAGCCCGCACATACCATGCTCTCGGGCCTCGTTCGCCAGCTTTTCTCGGTGAACGCGGAGCTCGAAATCCAAGTATCGCAAGCCGATGCGCCGCCGTGCCAGCTCGGAGCCGAGCTCGGCACCAAGCTCGGATTGGACACCTATTGCACTAGCCGCACTAGCCGCACCAGCTGCACCAGCCCGCGGGATGAAATGCTGCGCGTTCGCGTCCCGCTCACTCCCACCGCCGTCATCCGCACGTTCGTCTTTTGACCGCCCTTCAATGGCCCAGCGAGACTGTCCATGCCCAAATCCACACAGGTTGCGCCCTCTCCTTCTTTGAGCGAAGAGCCTTTGACCGACAAGTCTTCAAACGAAGATTCGACGGGCGAGCAGGATGGATACCAACCCGGGACAGCCGGTAAGCCGCACTGGCAGCTCGGCATCAACCTGATGCCCCAGCACTTTCAGTTTCAGGATGCGTACCATGAATCCCTCGTAGCCACGCGGATCGAGGCGCTCTTCGATTATCCGTGGGGCATCGTGCATATCGATCTCGACGAGCAGGCCATTGAGTCGGGGCATGTCTTGCTGCGCGAGCTCCGTGCGATTCTGCCGGGCGGGTTGCCCATTGCGTGTGGCACCAAAGAAGCGCCCGCCGCGCCGAACCGCATCGTGCGTGAGCTGGGCGATAGGAAATCGTTGCAGGTCTATGTTGGTGTTGCCAATGCCCACCCAGGCACCGTGAACGTGGATGATGCGGTCGATCCAACCTCGCATCGGCGGTATACGCGGGACGTCATCCAGGTTTTCGATTTGCAAAACGGCACGAAAGAGCCGGTTGTAGTCGGGAGGCTCCGGCCCAATGTGGCGCTGCTCTTCGAACGCGAGCGGCTCGACGGATTCGACACGTTGCCGATTGCCCGCGTCGTGCGAAAGGATGGGCGGTTGGCTTATGATGAGTCGTACATTGCGCCGGTCTTGCAGGTGCGCGGCTCGCGCTACCTCCAGGAGGGACTGCGCAAGCTCCTTGGATCGCTGCTCGAGCAGCAGAAGACGCTCGAGGACATGGCCTCGAGCGACGACAATGCCCTCTGGCGGCGCTGGGCGCTCAGCGTGGTGAGCTCGCACGCGGCCATCGTGGCCGACATCGTGGAACAGGGGCATCACCACCCGCGCGATGTGCATTGGCAATTGCGCAGGCTCTATGGTGCGCTTACGGCTTTTACCCCGCAGCGGGAGCCGGCGGCACCGCCCTTCAAGTACCGCGAGCTAGGAGAGACATTCCGTTTCCTGTTCAAAAACATCACGACCATGCTGAACGCACTTGGCACCGAGCAATACCGGCTCATTCCGATGCGTACGTACGATGCCAACACCCTGTTCGTGGAGTTGATCGAGCCCGCGATCTTTCGAAATGAATTCTTTCTGCGTATTCAAGGGGCCGACGTGGAGATGCTGCGCAAACAGGTGCCGCGCACGTTCCGATTGGCCGCGTGGAATCAACTCGGCGCCGTGAGGCGAGCGGCCGTGTCCGGCGTCCCGCTGATCCCGATGGCGACTGCACCCGCGGTTCTTCCGCAGACCCCGGGTGCCCTGTACTTCAGGGTCGATAAGAAGGGGGAGTCCTTTGAGCAGATCCTCCGCTCCGGTCAACTCGGGATTGATGTGGCCATACCCAACGTCAAGGTGACGCTGTTCGCGGTCGATCCGAGGCGCCTTTGAGCACGCAACCGTCACGCGCAGCTATCGAGTGCATGATCGCAGACATCGATGCGCGGATCAGTGGGGTGGTCGACGCCGTCTTGCACCACCCGGACTTGCAGCGACTCGAGGCTTCGTGGCGCGGTCTCTGGCACGTGGTGAACCAGGTGGCCTTCGACGAGAACATCCAGGTCTTCGTCTTCCATTGCACCAAGAGTGAGCTCATGGACGATCTGACCGACGCCGCGGAGGTGACGACGTCGTCGTATTTTCGCACCCTCTACACGTCGGAATTCGGGCAGTTCGGAGGGAAACCGTATTCGGCCGTTTTTGCCAATTTCGAGTTCGACGCATCGGCACCCGATGTGGGCCTACTTCGACGCATGGCCTCGGTCAGCGCCATGGCGCATGCACCTGTCCTCGTTTCTGCGTCGCCGAAGCTTTTCGACTTCGACCGATTCACCGAGCTCACGGCCGCTGCCTCCTTGTCGACTATTTTCGAGTCGTCGCATCGAGCCGTATGGAACGCCTTCCGGCAACATGACGATAGCCGGTATGTGGGCGTGCTCCTGCCTCGGATGCTGCTTCGCTTGCCCTACGGCGAGGCGCGCGAGCACGCGGAAAGCTTCGTGTACGAGGAGCGCGCGATCAAAGACGATGACTTCCTTTGGGGAAGTCCGGTCTTCGCCTTTGCCGTGCGGCTTGCCCAGAGCTTTGCCGATGAGCGGACCGCCCTTGGGATGCTCGGAGCGGCAGGCGATTGTCCTGCGGTGCGCGACGTGTACCCGTCGTTGGGTTACGAGAAGCCTTCGGTGGAAGTGGTGATCTCCCGTTCGATGGAGGGGACGTTGTCGGAGCTCGGGTTCATCCCGCTCATGAGCGATCCTCACCGAGCGGAGCACTTTTTCACAACGGCTTGCAGCGTGCAGATCCCACGTAGCTTTGCCCGGGACGAGCGAGGCGCGGAGGGAACCGACCCCACGATTAACTTCTTTCTTGGAACCCACCTTCCCTATTTGTTCTTTGCGACTCGCTTTGCCCATTACATCAAGGTGATTGAGCGAGAGCGTATCGGCGGCAATCGAACACGCCTCGAGATCGAGCGCGATCTCAACGAGTGGATATCGCAATACGTTGCTGCCATGGACAGCGTGAGCCCCGCCACCCGGCGCAAACGACCCCTGCGTTTCGCGCGCATCAGAACTGCCGACGTGGACGGGGTGCCGGGCTGGTACCGCATGGAGGTGCTGATTCAGCCGCACCTTCGTCACATGGAACATGAATTTCAGCTCTCGGTGACGGGAAGAATCGAGAAAAACCGATGACCCCCATGAAGCCCCATTGGCCAGCTCGATTTCAGCTCCACGCAGCGCACTTGGAGGCGCGTGACGCGTACGTGGAGAACCTTGCTGCGCATTGGCTCGGGGTGCTCCGACCCTACGCGCATGGGGTTATCGAGATGGAGGTGGATGATGATGCGCTTGGCCAAGGGGTCCTTTTTCTTCGGCACTTCAAAGCGATCTTTCCGAGTGGGCTCATGGTGGATCTTCATGCGCCGCTTAAGCGCAAGGCGATATTCTTCGAGACGGCCCCTTCGCTGCCGGTGCATATCGGTGTGCCGAAGCTCGGACCTGGCTCGAACGTGAGCCCGCAGGATGGGTTAGTGCGATCGTTGAGGTATCGGGCCACCAGCGAGACAACGATGAGGGCGCAACCCGAAATCCTTTTTGGGCGTGAGGCTACAGGCCGATTCGAGCTTGTTCCCGTAGGAAGCCTACAGCAGGTGGGCGCGCGTGTTCGCTTCGACCCGGCCGTGTGGCCCACCCTTGTGCGCATTGGCGGTGCCGTGCAGCTGTGCAAAGCGTTGGATCAGTTCATCGCTGCGCTCGAACAGCGGCAAAATGAATTGCGCGGTGATTGGGGTGGCCAGCCGCTCAACCGCGAGGCGCTTACCACCATCGACGCCCTGGCGCCGGTGGAATTGAGTCTTCTTCTTGACGAATATGCCCCTCTCTTTCGAGAATGCGCAGTCGACAATGTGCACCCGCGCACGCTCTACGAATTGCTCAATGCATTCTACGGTGCGTTGAGGATTTTCGGCGCCAGAGAACCGCGCCCGCGCTACGTGCACACCAAGCTGGGAGAGATCTTCCCGTGGTTTTTCCGACGCATCGAGACGGTCGTGGAGGAAGCCGCGCGTCATGACACCACGATATTGCCCTTCGTCCGGGTCGATCAGGTGACCTTCGATCTGTCCTTTCGCGCGGAACACTTGCTTGGCAAGCGACCGTACTTGGTGGCCAACGGGGCCCCGGAAGAATATCTGCGCTCGGACGTACCGCGTCTCATCAAGATGGCGAGCGAAAACGAGATCGATCGCTTGCAGCGGTTGGCGGTACGCGGCGTGAGGGTGGAAGAGGACTTCGAGCCGCCCGGCCTGCTCGCCCAGCGGCGCGACATGGTTGTGTATCGCATCGACGTGCGCGATCCGCTTTGGCTCGACATCACGGACCGACAGCGGATCGTCATCGTCATTCCTGGAGCGCCGGAGTCGCTTCGATTCTTTTTGTGCGGGATAAAGCGCACTTTCTAGCCGACTCTCTGGAACGTGGGACAATAGAGACACATGAACACTCTTACGTTCGGACTCGCCGGCGCCATCCCTGGCTTTCCGAAGCTACCCGGGCAGAGCCAGAGCAGCATTAAGGATCCATTCGAGCTGGTGGCGGGGCCGTTCGTGAGCCACGAGCTACGCGTGGTGGCTTTTCATGGTGAAGAGAGGATCAACGACATCTTCGAGTACAACGTGACGTTCGCGACCTCCGTACCCGCCGAAGAACTCTACCCCGCCGTGGATGGCGAACCCGCGTGCCTGACCATCAAGGCGCCGGGGCACGAGCCGCGCATCATCCAGGGGATTGTGGTGGCGTTCGAGCCGCTTGGTCATATCAGCACTCAGTCGGAGAGCGAGACGCTCGCGTACAACCTCACCATTGTGCCGAGGCTGTGGCTTCTGAAGAACCAGCGGCGCAATCGGGCATTCCAAGACCGCACCCCGCAGCAAATCATTGAGGAAGTTTTGGCGGATTCTGGCATTCAATCAACCTATTGCAATTGGCGAATTCGGCCTACGGATTACGCGCCGTTGCCGTTCGTGCTTCAGCGCGAAGAGACGGATTATGAGTTCTTTTGCCGAGTTCTTGCTGATGCAGGCATCTTCTTTTACTTCGAGCATGCGAGTGGCACGCTGGATACGATGCTCGCGGGAGCCGGAGGCATTGCGGGGATGATGGCCGGTGCCGCGAGCCAGGTAGGAGGCGCGCCTGGGGCCGCGATGGGTGTGCTTGGCAAGGCGGCCAAGATGTTGACCATGCTCAACTTCGGCGACGAGCCTGGGCACGTGGTGGCGGTGGCGCCCATGGCCGCGGCCAATCAAGCCATTGGGCAAGCAGCCAAAGAGATTCTTGACCCGCTCAAGGGGCCATTTCCGCCCGCGTCGTTTTGGGATGCCGAGCCGTGTGACACGCTCCAAGTGGATGATGGTCACGGAGCGCAAACCGATGAAGAGTGTATTTATCGATTCGGGTTGCGCAAGGCAATTCGGCCCAAGTCGGTGCGCCTGCTCGAGTGGGATGTGAAGGCGTCTTTGCCGTGGGAGAAAGCGGCGAAGATGGACCCTTTCGACCTGACCCTCAAGCCAAAGATTGGCGTCTCGATGGGACCTGGAGGCCCGAAGGTAAAAGCCAACGTGGACTTCGGGCTCGATATCGATTCGCCAACCATCAAAGCGTCGTATCTCCAAGAAGACTTCTACCAGCTCGATACCTTGTTGCGCGCGTACCCCAAGCCCGAGCAGCGCGCCAAGCGCGAGCTCGAGCGCTTGCGCAGGGATTACCTTGTAGGTCGCGGCCAAAGCGATTGCAGGCGGCTGGGCGCCGGATATCGCTTCCGCGTAGGGAGCCACCCGGTCAAAGGCCTCAATATCGAGTACACCGTTACTGAGCTGCTTTCCGACGGCGTGCATCCGGACTTTGCAGGCGAGACGCATCCAGTCTATCGGAACACCTTCGCTTGTATCCCCTCGAAATTTGCACCAAGACCGCCCCGGCCCGACAAGCGCCCGAAACTGGGGCTCGAGCTGGCCACGGTGGTGGACTTGGGCGCAGAGACCGTCACCCCGACGTTGAACACGAACGAGTGTGCCTATGTGCACGTGAAGTTCAAGTGGGATATCTACGACGACGCGCGGATACGCGATAGCATAGCGTATTCGAGCCAGCAGAAGCCGCATTCGCATACGGCGATACGGGTGCCGGTGCTGCAGGCGTGGGCGGGAAATGGGTACGGGTGTCAATTCATTCCGCGGGAAGGGATGGATGTTTTGATTGGGTTTCTGGGCGGTCAAGGCGAGCGGCCCGTGGTGCTCGGATGCTTGTACAGCGAGAGGAACGTTCTTCCGAACGGAGGCAACAAGTACCAGCTGCAGAACGCCATCCAGCATCAGCGGACCGGGATTGTTACCAAAACACGCCCCACCAATGGCAATTGGAGTGAGATTACTCTCGATGACCATCGGGGGCATGAAGTCATCAACGTGCGCGCTGCGAGGGATTTGAATGAGGAAGTGCTGCACGATGAGACCGTGCATGTGGGCAATGATAAGCGCGAAGATGTGGACAACAATGCGCAGATAGAGATTGGGAATGATGCGAGCGTGGAGGTCGGAAACAATCGCGCAACGCATATTGGTAGCAACGAAAGTCTTGCCGTGGATGGTGACCGGTCAACCACGGTGGACGGGGATGTTTCGGAGGATGTGGGCGGTGACGCGGAGGTCAATGTTACGGGAAATGTGGAAGCCACGTTTGAAAATGATGTGACGGAGCGTGTTTTCGGGGACAAGGTAGTGGTGGTGGGCAGTGGCGCAGACGACGAGAAGGAGCCAGCACCGTCGCTCGATATCTCCGTTGATGGGCAGTTGAGGACCTTCAGCAAGAAGCGGACGGAAGTCGTTGCCGAGGAAGGCATCGCGTTCAGGTGCGGCGACAGCCGCATACACCTCAAGAAGGATGGAATCCTTCTTGAGGGTCCGAAGATTGTGTTGCGTGGCGGGGACGTGTCGATGAGTGGAGACAAGTTCTCGACGGCTTTCGAGAATGCAAAACTGACCGCCGATGAAGTCACCGTGGCAAGCGGAGAGGCGTCGCTCAAGCTGACAAGTGAAGCTACGCTTCAAGGAAGCAAGGTGCATCTTGGAAGTGGTGGTGGCGACAAGGAAAAAGCAGATGACCTGAAATACGATAGCCCGCAGTCCGAAAAAGAACCAAAGTCGCAAGTCCTTGTCCACCTTCACTCGCACTCCGGTTGTCATCCGCTAGCCAATCGCCCGTACCGAATCTCAGGCCCTGGACTTGAGGGGCAAGAGGGGGTTACCGATGACAAAGGGCTCGTGGAGCTGCATCAGATCCTTGCTGGCGACTACCTCATTGAAGTGGATGGCATCAAAGAGTGGGTCCACTCGCGCCCCGAGGGCTCCCCTGCACTTGAACATCGTGTCGGAAACTTCGTTCTATTTGGCGACGACGAACAATCTGACGACGAACAATCTACGGAGCAATGAGTCATGGCAGACGCAGATCGCAGCTTAACGGGTGTTTTTCACGCGAGTTTGACCCCCAACTTTGCCGATGCGGGCGGCACGCTCGAAGTCATGTTCGATTCGACCGGGCCATGGAAGACCGCCGACAACGTCACCCTGCGAATTGTCGAAGTCGACGTCGGCATCATGTCCCCTTACACCAAGAAAAAAGCGCCCCCGGGAGAGGATACCCGTGACTTGTTCGAGCCTGAAGGAAAAGATAAGTGCCTTGTTACCTTCAAGGGCTCTTTGAGCAATAACAAGTTCACTTCGACATCGACCAAGGTGCTCGATGTAAAAAAAAACCCGCCCAAGATCTACATTAAGATAGATGACAAGACCACGGAGGTTCCCTTACCCGACAAGGCGGAGGAGCGAGGTGTCTTCGAGCTACGGCTGGAAGTCGATATTCCCGACCCCACGACAAACAAGCCGAAGAGCAAGCCAAAGACGTTCAAAAGCCCTACCGCCGTTTTTGTTCGGCTCTACGAGCACTTCAAGGTTCACGGGGTCAAACGGCCGGTGGCGTCGTTTATCACGGGACTGGACCAAAACCCGAACACCAGACAACACTCCTACTTTACGGCGGCCACCAAGTTTTGGAAGCTCAACTCGGATGCCACAGTCTCCAAGAAGGGAATAAGTCTCCAAGAGATCGTGAAGACTTTGAACAAGCAATCGGCGAAATACGGCATGTGGGGACAAATCAACATCGTGGCGCACGGCCGCGAGGACGCCATCTTTATCAAATTGTTCGAAAAGTCAGAGGACAATTATTTTGATATCTACTCGTTCATGAAACAGAGAGAGCAGGAGGAAAAATGGGATGAGGAGAAAAAGAGCAAGTACCGCATTCCCGCTCCAGTGGGGATTGACTCCGATACGCAGATCGTGTTTCGAGCATGCAACGCGGGACGGAGTCAGGAGCTTGTTGACCACATCCACCAGGAAGTCTTCGGCGGGAAAGGGACACTTTACATCCCCAAATTTATTCAATTTTACGATTGCCATAGTGACGCATTCAGTCCCCTGGTCGCGACCGAGTACTTCATGGAGTCTCTTGTGTTCTACCGGCCGACCAAGCCGCAAGACACCCCCAAAGATCAAGCCCTAACCCGCGGTCTGCAAGAGGCGTGGGATGCTCTTGTTTCTCCCGGTAAGGGTGGCGACTTCGACGAAGAAATAAAGACGTTCAAGGAGAAAAATGACAGGCAAGAACCCGGCTTCAAATCCAGTTACGATGGAGACATAAAAGGTTGGACGAACGATAGACTCCTTGAGGAATTCAAGAGTAAATGGGATGAGATAAAATCCTGGATAACCAGCGGGACGTCGCCAGAGGAGTGGCACATCGTTGTTCTGAGCAGGACCGACAAGAGCGCCGTCTTTAATTGCACGCGCTATCGCGTGGATCGGCGCCGGAAGCTTCGAACCTACGATGCAGCGAAGAAATATGCCGATCGAACGCTCATGATCCCAAGGATTGATAATCCGGATCACTACGGCTCATCGTCGCAACAGGAGACGCCGTGAAGCACCTTCTGGCTTTGCTCTTGCTAACGGCGTGCGCGGTTCCACGCGCAGCACCAAATCAGGTGCAAAATCAAGCCGCTGAAGCAATCCCGGAAACAGGATCCTCGGCGGCGACGATATCCGCCGACGCGGGCGACGGAGGGAATGCCGACCAATCTTCCGATTGGATGACGTTCCGAGAAACAACGCACCTTTGGGGAGTCGTCAACGGAACCTGTCACCGCATCACTTTCTCTCCAGATAAGGATCGAGAGAAGTTAGGAGAAATCTTCGGTGACGTTAACCCTGGCATATGGACGAATTACACCCATGACACCGACAAGCTCGAGCTAAACGGTATTTTTTTTTCTAGGCCCAGATGGGAATCGAAATCCGGTATTGGGGAATGGTGGAGAGCATTTTGCCGCACTGTCCTTCGCATTGGTCCTGGTCATACCCTTGGGGGCGCGAATCTCTACGACAGCGAAGAGGCATGCCTGAGCGCTTTGCCGACAGCCATCCCGCTTGACGACTCATCGAAAAAAACATCAGAAAGGTGCCTCAGCATCGACGATGTACCAGTTGTAACGGACGAAATCGCGTGCACGAGGAGCGAGGTATTTTGGAGCAATGGTCCACTACGAGGTTGTATCTCTGTCTTGTACTCCGACGACCCGTTTCACAGGAAGGCGGATGAGAAGGCGCGACGCAAACGGTCCAACCCGCCCAAGCCCAAGAAATGAGAGCCGCCGCGAGAGCCACGACAACGCCCGCGTTGTACTCCCATCAGGAGTACAACAGGTCTTGTCGCTCTTTCCCCAGCCACGCGCCTCCCTCGCCCGCGCGCAGGAAGGCGCGCCCTGAGATCACGCTGCTTGGCGTGGGCCATGCGCTGAAGGTCATACAGGGCGCGCCTGACGAGCACGAGGCCGGAGGGATTGCGTCCAGCATGAAACCAAGTCAGGAGGTGAAAGTCCTCTGGGGGGCCCTCGCGGGGGCAACCCCACACATAAGACAAGGGCCGACTCGTGAGAGACGGTCCGGTGGAAGTCGAAAGGTGAAGTTCCAAACCGAGCACAAGCGAAGCGTCGACGAGGCGTATCAACCCTGGGTGAGCAGGCTCCCTACTGCAAAGCCCGAAAACCGCGGGTGGGTCGAACGTACAGACGACGGAGTTGGAACGAA
>WQZB01000082.1 GCA_009780955.1 Polyangiaceae bacterium
ATGTTCAGACAGCCCGAGGAAATCGAGAATCAGCGGTGATTTGATGACATCGTTCGGTCGCTCGACAGTCTGCCCTTGGCGAGCGAGTTCCAAGACGCCATTCTTGTCCCGGCTCTTGAGTAGTCGCAGGTGAAGCGCTGTGAATATTTGGCGCTCAAGGTGGGGCGTCGACCAGTTTTCCCGCTCGGCTTCAATCTCGTAGAAGGCGCGCGCCGCCGGGTCACTCACCTTGAGCAACGCGCGGTAGTGCGTCCACGACAGGCGAGCGGAGAAGCCTTCGGCAATTCGTGCACCAGCCTCGTTCAGAATCACGTCCGGGTCGCTCTGCTTTGGATTCTGCACGAGGCTCGTGCGGAATCCTTCGGCCCGGATCGAAGGCGGACGGTCCTGGTACGTCAGGTAGAAGTCGCGAAAGTACCAGAGGTTCCTGGCCGAATAGCCCTTGCCGACGCGAGTGAACATCTTCCGCGACAGTTCCTCAATGACTTCCTTGCCGTAGTCAGCGCGTGGATCGCCGCGCTGCACGTATTCCACAATCTCGCGCCCGATGTGCCAGTTCACGAGCACCATTTCGCTGTTGACGGTGCGCAGGACGCGCGAGCGCGCCTCCTCGATGATCGTCACCACGCGCTCGACGAGGGCTGCAATGTCATGCACCGGGTCAGGTGTCTTGGACGGCCTCTTTGTTGCGGAAACTTTCCTGAGGCTCGCTTGTGCGGGCTTCTTGTTTGTCGAACGCTTCATCATAGGTCCACCCGTAAAAACCGTGTCTCGCCGGAGCGCGCACTGAGTTCAACTCGGACCCGCTTGCGAACTTCACCATTGGGCGGTTCGGTTGTCGTCGTAACGATGTACTGGAATGGCGCCGAATCCTCGTCGGGACCAAGCACCAAGGCCGTCTCAAACAGGCGCGCGTAGGTCCACGGATCGAGGTCACCCTCGCGCGGGCTGTCGTGGAGCAGGAACGCAGGCGCTGATGATGTGCCCTCGACGGCACAGAGCAGTGCAGCAAGATCGAAGAGCACCAGCCGAAGCGAATTGAGCGCAACCGAGCGTCTCTGTCCGCGCCACTGGATGGTTGCGTGGAGCCCCTTGCCATCGAGGGTGACTTCGCCCTTGGCCTCTTTCGCAACGATCTGCTTTACGAGCACGTCGAACCATTTGGTCAGTTCGCTAGTCGAGTACGTGCTTAAGTGTTCGTTCTTTTGCTCAGCAATGAGCTTCTCAGTGTCTTTCGCTTTCCTCTCGGCGTCGCGCGTCTCCTCAAGCGCTTTCACCGCCGCCACAAAGTTTCGTAGCGTGCCCTTCGCGGCCCACGCAGCCTGACTCTCCTGGGTTGCGCGCGTGACCGCGAGTTGGTGGGCTTCGACGGCACGTTCGAGATTCGTGACCCGAGTGTTCAGCCGGGCGCGTTCGCCCTTCAATTTTGCGAGCCTGTCGGTCTTGGACGAGACCTCGTCAGCGACCGTTTTCTGATGCACGTCGCTCTCCTGCGCGAGTTTCCTCGCCGCGTCTGGATCAGGCAGCTTCGGCGTCGGGCACATGAACTTCGCCTTCTCCACATCGAGTGGCGTATCGTCGTAGGGACATGTCGGATGCTTCGCATGTCGGAGAGCCGCCCAAGCCTTGGCGTTGTCCGTCGAAATCAGACCCAATTGCCCCTTGCCCTGTTTGACCTCGTCACCAAGGTCCGCAATGCGCTGCTCAACCTCAGCAAACTCGGCTCGCGCGGCTTCGAGAGCCTGCTCGTCCAACTTCTGTTCCGCCGTGATTTCGACGTTGATCGCGCTGCGTAACCGCTGGTTGACGGCGGCTTCGAGTGCGCGCACGTGAGCATCGCGGGCAGCTCGTTTGTCATGAAATGCTTGTTCTGGCGGCGGTGGAGGGGGCGGCCAGATGGTCGCCTCGCCGCGCTGAAGCGCCACTGCGAGGTCTCTGCGCAGTACCTTGAAGCGCTCATCTGCTTGACGCGCCTCCGACTCCGCCGTGTTCGCCGCTTGGGACGCTTCCGCCACCTGCTTACGGACGATGTTCGACTGCTCCGAATAGAGACCAACCGCCATGCGGAGCACGTTCAAGCGCGCCTCGCCAGCGGCCTTGCGAACCGGCGAGTAAGAGCTCGATTCGGGATGCCGCCAGTGGGTCAGGCCATCGAGCCGACACTCTTGGTCTCGCGTGAGCCATGCCAGCACGTACTGCCAAGGTATCTCGATGTCCGTGAGTTCTTTCAGCAGCGCACGGTGTGCGTCAGTGAAGGCAACGGTTTCAATTACTTCGCGGAACGCGCCGAACGTGTTCCGGTGAGTGTCGTCGGCAAGGGCGTCGAGGCTCTCTGCGCGGGAGGCTCGGTCGTCAGCACGCGAAGCGAAGGCACGACGCACCACCCACGTTTCGCCGCAGAGGCGAACTTCCGCGCCCACGCCGCCATTCGGGAAGCGCATGCGGATAGCCGCCGTGTCTTCGGGATCGGCGAAGGTGTCCTCGCCGAGGCAGTAGCGAATCTGCCGACAGAGCAGCGTCTTGCCCGCCGCGTGGCCCGTCGAGATTTGATCAGCAGTCGGGCCCGCAGGTGACGATACGATGTTCAGTCCTCGCCGGAATTCGATGTTGCGGCCATGCGCAGAGTCGTCGTCCGCAAAGTCGTGCCACAGCCGCAAACGCCGAACCCAAAGACGCGGCTCGGCGAGTTCAACACCGGGCTTCAACTCCGGTGCGGGCCACTGGAGTTCCAGCGTTTTATGGTCACGTTTACGCGGCACGGAGCACCTCCATCTGTGTAAGCAGTTCGGTATCTTCGACCACGGCGCTGCTCACGTTCTCGATCCACGCGAGGCTCACCAGCGCGCGGACATCAAGGACTTCGGAGGGAGCGTCATTAATGTCCGCTCCTGCGCGCCAACGGCCATCAGCGTCTAGTACCAACAAGTGCTCTACGGTAGCTCGGCGAAGCACTTCTGCCCACGGAATCGAGAGCGCCGTGATCGATGAGGGGTGCATGTTGGCAGCCCCAATAGCATGTCGCCACGTCTGTGCCGTCTGGGCGTCAAACTTTGACTGAAGGAACCTCGGCAAAACGGAGAGCACGACGGCTCGTTCAACCTCGTCCCGCAAGGCGGGACCGCCGATATTGCGAAGGACGGCGGCAAGCGCCGCGATGCCGAGAGCGACGCCAGTCAGCGTGGTGCCCCAGCGCCCGGCAGATGCGGCAAGCCCGGTCTTCGTCGCGACTGCCGGGAGGAGATCGGGCGACCACGCAGGGAGGTTGCGGTGCGAAGCTGGCAGCACGACGACCGGTTGGATCGCAGGTTGTGGGCGCACGGCAGGACGGAACGGCAAAATCTTCCCGTCTTCACGAGATGGCTGCGCAACGCGTGGGCTGGTGGGAAGAGGGTTGAGGCGTGTCTGGTACGGCGTGCCGGTGCGCGCAGCGTCAGCCATCGCATCGTAGACTTCGAGAATGACGCGCTTGGTGCGATATTCACCGAATGCAGCCTCATCCTTCCGTTTGACAATCGGGAAAGTCTCCATCACGTAGGCAACGTCGTCGCGTGAGAGGCCATAAACGTGGAAAAGCGAAGCGTCGAGTTCGCAGCGGAGAAGAAATACACGCTCCAAAGCCGCCGTCGCACGAGGACGATCACACCCGATTCCCATAAAGAAGGGTGTGAATCGATCATCGTCAAAGACGAGTTCGGTGACGATGCCAAGAAGCAGCGGTAACGCCAATCGTGCTTCCGGAGGTACGTCCAGCCAAGGAACTCGTGCAATCGTGTACGGCTTTACGTGTTTGTCCACAAACGGGCGAATCAGGAAATCGACTACAAACGAAGACGCCGCAGCGGCCATCCACAGCAGACGCAAGGGGAGTTCCTCAGCGGCGCACTCAGGAACAAGCATTGGTGTGTCATAGCTCGACACGTTTCCTGGTGGTGCAAGGCAAGCAATGAGTGTTCGTTCGTCATCGCTTCTGGCTATATCTCGAAAGACGAGACGAACCATGTCGCTGGCCCACGGCGGATCTTCGAGCCCCTTTCGCGGAAGCCGCTCGCGCACACTATCGATCGCGATCCATGCCTCGGGAGCGGCGAATCGGTGGTTGAAGTGGTGGATGTTTCTGTTCTTCAAGACAATCCAGCTCGAAGGTGCCGGAGTTTTCGAGATTAATTCCTTGTCCGCAGAGCTATGGAACTCGGCGACAACGCGGTACCTGATCTTTTCGGCTGACGAGCAAGAAGCCAATACTTTTGAGTGAAGCCGCGCATACCGCTCATCGTCATAAATCACCGCCGAGTATCCGTCGCCGAGGACTCTGCTGATTGCCGCAGGTTCTAGGGTGATGTGGTACTGGCGAGGTATGCTGGCCGGGTTATCGGCACTCGTCGAAAACGTGTGCGATAACCCAAGGGCACGAGAACAAACGAGTAGGCAAATCCGATAGCGTGCATCCACATGACTGAAAAATGATTTTCGTCTATTCTGAAAGTGACGAAGCACCGCAACGCTGTTGTCTTCAAAAAGAAATTTGCGCAGCTCATATGAATCATCTTCAATGAAAGCCCCCACAGGCGTGAGGAAACCCATGCGCCCAGTGCTCTTCAGAAGCCGTGGAGCTACCACAAGGAATAATTTGTAGAGATCTCGTCTCCCACTAAGCACCTCATAGATACCTTGCCGATAGAATTGTTGCTCAGCGTTGTGCTTCCGGGTTGGTAAGTTCCCAACCTTATCCTCAAGAAGATCCCACGGGGGATTTCCGAGAACGATGTCGAAGCCGCCCTTGGCGAAGACCTGTGGGAACTGTAGGTGCCAGTGGAAGAAGCTGTGCTGGGCCGTCAGTTCCTCGACGGTTTTAGTTGTAAGCGTGAGCGCAATCCCTTGGCCGTCGCAGAGCTGCCGCCACACTCCGTTCGTCGGCGCTGCGTCCGCCAATTCGCCCAACTGCTTCGGCCACACGAACGCCGCGCACCAGGTATCCGCCACGAGTTTCTGGTGGAGATATTCGGGCGAACTGCGGATGCCGTCCCACCGCTCTTCCTTTTTCGCCAGAAGGGTGGCGTCGGTGTCACTCGCTGCGTCGAGTTCGGTGATGGCACGCGTGACCGCTTGTGCTTCCGCGCCACCCTCGCTGGGTGTCGAGAAATCGAAAGTCTGCTGCCCGCCCGCTTCCGCCTTGTTGCGTTTCTTTAAGCCACTCGCAACTTTCTTGTCGTCGCCTTCGATCGGATTCCACGCGGCGTCGGGGATGCCATTCGCCATCAACTCGGGCGTCGTGCCGAGGAGCGCGTTGCCGTGCTGGATATGCGAGTTAAGGAAGGTCAGCGGCAGCCCCGGTTCGACGGCTTCCATCCACAGGGCAACCTTGCATAACTCGACCGCCATCGGGTTCAGATCAACGCCAAAGATGCAATGCCCGACAACCTGCCGCAGCGCGTGCCGGTATTCGGCGGCGGAAGGCGTGCCGTTCGCCTTCAGGCGCGCGACATGGGCCGCGAGCCTGCTGGCCGCCGCGAGGAGAAAGTGCCCCGATCCACACGAGGGATCGACAATGGAAAGGCCGAGCAACGCTTCGACGGGATTGCCCGGATTTTTTGCAATGGTGTCGGCAATGACGGGTTCAAGCGCGCTGTCGAGCAGCACCTGCACCAGGCTGTCGGGCGTGTAGTAGCTGCCTGTCGTCTTGCGCGCATTGCCCTTGGTCTGGTTGCCTGTCGCGAACGCAAACTGCCGCCCACTGGTGATCTGAGGAACCAGTTCCAGAAGACTTTCGTAAACACTGCCCAGTTCCTCCGGCCCCATGTCGCGCCAATTCACCCGCGCGAGGCTGCCGTTCTCGCGCAGCCATGCCAGCTTGAATACCGCGAGGAGCAGCGCGCGATTTTCAAGCTTGGCGACGTCGAGCGCCGGGCACTGATTGGCAGCGAAGATGCCAGCAAGCGCCGGGAGACCGAGGCGCGGCTCGCCCGCTGCGAGGCCACGGCATACGACCTTGGTGGCGTCCCACAAGTCAGCGAAACGATCATGCGCGCTGCGTTTTACCGAGCGCTCGCGCAGGCGGCGGATGCCGTAACCATTGGCATAGAGCGCCCTCGTCGCGTCGCTGGCGCCGTCGGGGTGCAGCAGAGCGCGCTCTTCGACGGTGAGCAGAAAAATGAGCCGGTAGATCAACCGCAGGAGCTGGTTGAAATAGTCTTTCACCGATAGCGTGCCGTTTTGCAGATCGGCGCGCAGCGTGGTGTTGTCGGCGTGAGCAAGGAAGCCCTGGCCCAGCGCGATGAGCGCCTCTTCGACGCCGCGCCGCAGGTGTTCGCGGGCGCGCGTGCCTTCCTCACGGCCTGCGTTGCGCCATACCTCGAGCGCGCAGTCAGTGACCGCTTGGCCTTCGCGACCGAAGCGCGTTTCGTGGCAAAGAAGCCAAAGCGCGGCGAAATCGGCATACCGCTCTTCGGTAAAGATGCGTTGAAGATCGGCCTCGACCCATGCGGGGCGAGTGAGGCTGGCGTTGTCGCGCACGATACGCAAACTCGCGCCATCGCTGGCGATGCCCCAGAGCGCGCCGTCCTGGGCGTTCAGGTATTCCTGCGCGAGGCCGAAAGCGCTGCGCCGGCGAGCGCCATCGCCAAACATGGGTGAAAGTGTGTCAAGCCCGCTGTCGGCTGGCGCAACCACGACGGGCGCTCGCCCATCCAGCGCCGCGTGACCAATGGGATAGGCGCGCTCCTGAACGACCGCTGGCTCGACGGGTGCGAGGGACGTAAAGCCGAACGCCTCTCGAAGCAGTGTCAACACGAAGCGCTGGGCAGTGGCCTTTGCGTCCGCTTGCGCCTCGCGGCCTGACTTGAAGTCGCTCCAGTGTGCCTGCGCGATACGCCAATAGCGGCCGATCTCATCGCGCAGGTTGAGTCCCTTGGGGACGCGGTAGTCGGCTTCAGTCTGGATGCCGGCCTGGAGCTGGGCTACCTTGGACAACCACTCGGGCGAGAGCAGAGCGCCTTCGATGGCGAGGGCTTCAAAGGCGAGTTGAGACTCGCGCGTTTTGATCTTTCGTTTGACTGCCATGTTCAGTCTACCTTTGGCAGCAGAACGAAGAGCCCGATGATATCGACGGGCAGGAGCGCCCTCACGCTGTAGCGGCCCTGGGCATCGGCGGCCTCGCGCACACGGCGATGGTCGGCAAGGAGCGCCTGCGCGCGCCGCTCGGCGAAAGCATCCAGGTCTGGCAGGTACGTGTCGATCTGGCCGAGCGCCTGTGCGACCGAACGCTCACGCACGTGCGGCGGCGGATCGGCGAGAGGGACAGGCGACAGCAAGGCAAGCGCCTCAGGCCCTTCGAGCGGGTTGAGGTCACCCGCCCAGGCGATGGCGGTGGCCTCTTCGACGAGGAGCGTCGTCTGCTGTTGTCCACGCTGCGATGTGAGTTGATGGCGCAGTCGCACCAACGCTACGAGTGTGCGCGTGATGATGCCAGCAGCCACCCAGCAGCCCACACGCCCAAGTACGCCCGGGTCGTTCGTGCCGGCGTTGGCGTCGCTGCCGAGAGTGCGTTCAAGCAGGGTTTCCGCGAGAACCGACACGAGCGGGTGACTGCGCTGCACCGGACGGCAGCGCGGCGCGGGCGGGTAATCGAAGTCGATGAGGAACGAGCCTTCGAGCCCTTCCGCCTCAAGGCGCTCACGCACGTCATCGGGAAGTGCGGTGAGCGGCGTCTTGAAACCACGCCGCCCGGCAGCACCAATCGGTTCGAGTGCTCCACCCAAACGTGCGAGGGCGCGGCCAGTGAAGCGCTGTACGTCTTCCTTGCCGCCAAGTGCGGCGAGGGATTTCTTCCACTCGGGAAGTACGTCTTCCGGTTTCAAGCGGCGTTGCGCAAAGACGGTACGGTTTTTCTTTGCTTTTTCAGCGGCGTCAAGCCAGCGTGTTTCGATGGCCCTGGCTTCGTCGATCTCCATGAAGGCAAACGATTGCTGTCGATCCGCATCCCGGCCACGTTGGCGCAGGAGCACGGCTTTCATCAGCGCCTGACTCAGCGTGCGCCCGTCGTCGGGCAGCGGCACAGGGACACCCAGTTCCTCGCGAATCTTGTCGGCTTTTTTGAGAATGACTTCAAGCACCGCGCCATCAACAGGATTGTTCTCTCCATAGAGCAACGTGGCGCGCACGACACCGCGCTTTTGCCCAAAACGATCAACGCGCCCTTCCCTCTGCTCGTGGCGCGTGGGGTTCCACGACAGGTCGTAGTGGACGACAGCGTCGAAGTGGTCCTGGAGATTCACTCCCTCCGAAAGGCAATCGGTGGCGACGAGAATGCGCTGCTCCGCGTCGCCAAGTATTTCGACCTTCTCCTTGCGTTCATCGGAGGTCAGTTCGCCGGTAACGACACCCACGGTCACGCTCTTGATCTTCGCGGCGAGATGCTGACCGAGGTAGTGGGCTGTGGCGATGTAGCGGCAAAAGATGACAGGGTTGAAGCCGTCCGCCACCAGTTCGGCAACGTGATTGGTGAGGAGTTTCAGCTTGGGGTCGCCCGCCTGGCCGGCGAGCTCTTCGGCTTGGGCAATAAGCACGGCGAGCGCGGTGTCGTCGGATGCGACGGGCGGCTCGATGTCATCGTCTGGCAATGCGTCGGTCGCGCCGTCGAACACGCTCATTGCCATGTCGTCCTCGACGTTCTCGTTGTCGAATCCGGCGCGTGTACGCAGCGCCTGCACGGCGGCGCCGGGGCTCGATGCCACGCAGCGCATCAGCGCCAGCGTGCCCCAGAAGTTGAGGCGCTGTCTTCTCGTGTCCTCGCCCGCTGCCGCGACAACGGAGGCGCAATAGTCGAGGACGGTATTGAAGAACTTTTCCCACGCCCCCGTGAGCTTGTAGGTCAGCTCCTTGGTTTCGCGGCGCGGAAAGAGGTTGCCTTCCTTCCACTCCGCAATGTCGGGGCGACGGCGTTGAACGAAATGCACTGCAAGGCGGTCGCGCAGTTTTTTGTGTTCGTCGCCCGATGCGCCAGCGAGTGCCGCGAAGTCCGGGTGCAGCAGCCCGAGCAGCCGGAAATAGGCGTCCTCGTCGCCGCTGTGCGGCGTCGCCGTGAGCATCACGAGGTGGCGGGCAGCATCGTCAACCAAGCCTTTCAGCAGTTCGTAGCGTTGGTGGCGTCCTTGGCCGGTCGATGCGCAGGTGTGCGCTTCGTCAACGATGACCAACTCGGGGCAGGCACGCAGGAACTCGGCGCGGCGGCGGTCGCTCTTGATGTAGTCGAGGCTGACAACCGTGTGCGGGTGTGTTGTGAAGATGCTCTCACTCGGCGGCAAATTGCGCTCGAGGCGCGCGGCGCTCGAAGCGGTCACCGCGACGGGCCGCAAGTGAAAGCGGCTTTCAAGCTCGCTTACCCACTGATCGACGAGGTGTGGAGGGCAAAGCACGGTAAAGCGTTTGACATCGCCACGGTCAAGCAACTCGCGCACGATGAGCGCGGCCTCGATCGTCTTGCCGATGCCAACGTCGTCGGCGATCAGCAGGCGCACGGTTTCAAGCTTGAGCGCCATCAGCAAGGGGACAAGCTGATAGGCGCGTGGCTCGATGGCGATTTGGCCGAAGCTGCGGAAGGGGCCGGCGCCACGGCGCAGCGATAACACGAGGGCATCGCGCAAAAGCAACGCCGCATCGTGCCCTGCTTTCTGTGAGGGGGCGGGTTTGGGGAATGATGCGTCAGTGACAGGCACTTCTTCGAGCGCCGTGTGGATGTACGTCTGATCTTCTTCAGAACCCGATACCGGGCGTACTCGAAGTACTTCGGTTTCGCTGCCCGAGAGCACGATCCACTCGCGACCGCGCGCACGAACGAGACTGCCGGGACTCCATCGTGCGACAGTGTTGGATGCCGTTGGTATCGAAGTCGCTGTGCTCACACGGCCCTCCCGAGAAGTTCTGCGAGGGCGGATGCCGGTTCAGCCCATTGCGCTTCGCTCTGACCAAGGACTACAACCGAGAAGCCCTTGTTCTCCAGTGTGCTTGTGAGATCTTCGTCCGGCGTGAAGAACGCGGCGACGTAGTGGGAACGCCATACGAGCGTGACCGCTTGCCCATCGATCACGAGGGGTTCCGGGTCAGGTTGAGGAAGCCCGTGTCCTTGCGCATAAGTGCGCCACGCCGATGCGAGATCGCCGCCGGCAGATGTGGGGGTGGAACCGTCCGTACACGGCGCGACAGGCGCTTCGGGTACGCTGAGTCTGCCGTGTGCGAGCCGGAGCAAGAGTGTGCGGACATCCTTGTCACGGCGATCAAGCAACTCATGATCTGGCTGATTGAAGTACGACATCACGCAGCGGTAACAAGCTGCGACACACGCGCTGCCGGGCTGATCGACCAAAGCTGTCTCGACTGCGGGCAGACCGTTTGACAGGTCGAAATGCATGATTTTCAGCGCGTTTTTCGCAACCTCCGCGAGGCGTTCTGGTTCAGCGACAAGGCGCGTGAGGACACCCGCGCCACCTTCGGTGGCCTCGTAGAACAAAAAACCATTGCGCGTTTCACGCTGGGGCATGGGCTCGGCGAGGATTTCGCCTTCTTCAAGCTGGAATACGGCCTCGATACCACGTAAAAGCGCATGTTGCAGCGTGGTCAAAGCGACCTGCGAGAGCGTGGGGTCGCCTGGCTGAAGCAAGAGTGCATTCTTGCGATCCTGAACGCTCGGGACGATCCATTGCCGGGGCGATGCGGTCGGGTCTTGGGGCTCGTCGTCTTCGTCTTCGTTTTTCGCCCAGTAGCCGGAGACCGGGTCCATTCTGAACCCGAGTTGCGTACGATTCTGGCGGCGGCGCAGACCCTTGTTCAGGCGCGTGATGGTCGCGCCCGGCCCGTAGGCAAGCCGCGCGATTTCTCCGTCGCCGTCGCTCACGACGCCCCGGCGCACGTCAAGAATGTGGTCGCGCGTGGCCCACTCGAAAGTAGTCTGTAAATCGAAACCTTGGCGCTGGCGTTCCTCGTCGTTTGCGGTAATGCGCTCAGCGGGCTGCGTAGCGACGTTTTCAATCCGATAAGTGTGATTGATGATTTCCGCGTCTCCGAGCGATGCCCCGCACGCATGGCACATCGATGCTTCGTCAGTCCAGTGTCCAGCGCCGCAGGTCTTGCAGATGCGTACCGTTTTCGTTGGCAGCAAGGCGTCGGCGGAAGCCCCCGTTTGATGATTGAGCGAGAGCATTGCCCGCACCACGCGATAGGCGCGGCCCTCGTGGTAGACGAGGCTTCTTGGGCCGAACTCGGAGAGCGCAAGGAAGCGAGGGCGTTGAAGATAAGTCTGCCGCCCACGACCGTCGTTGTTGGCAGGGATGTATGCCATCAGCGGTAGGCGCGGAAAGTTGTACCCAGGCAGGAAACCCTCGGTCGCAAGATAGCGGTACGTATTGAAGTCGCTTGATGGGCTGTTCGAGTTGCGCGTGTCGGACTGGAGCAGATTGAGTTGGTCGATCGCCTGCGCATGACGGCTTTGCGCGGCGCGTTTCTCGTTCTGTGGTGCCGAGTAGTCATCCATCGTGCGGCGTGCGGCATCGCGCTGCTGTTCCGCAGCGGAGAAAAGATCACGCCAACGGTTGAATTTCGCCTCGAAGCGCGTAAGCGCATGTTCGACGATCTCGTCGGAGAAAACATCTCGGCCTGGATACCAGGGCGCCAGGAGTGGAGACAGATCTGCATCAAGGAGGTCAAGCACGCGCCGGATGCGACGGCGCGCTTGGTCGGCAACTTTCGGAAGCGCCATCGGCGCTTTTACTTCCTGCTTCAGCGGGCGTCCCGCCTCGGAAAGCACGAGCAGTTCGGCAATCGACGAACTCAGCGGTAGCTCCGTGCAGGCAAGCCAGACTGCCGAGAGGTGGCTCTCGACGAGATCGCGGTTGGCGAGATCGAGAAGCGGCGGGCGAACCTCGCCATGCACCATCGCCTTGGGGTCGCGGAAAAAGTATTGGTCGTGCGGGCTCTGTGAAGAGCAGTACGTCAGCACAAGCGCGGCCTGACCGCTGCGGCCCGCACGACCGCTGCGCTGCGCGTAGTTCGCGGGTGTTGGCGGGACATTGCGCAAATAGACGGCGTTCAACGCCGAGATGTCGACGCCGAGTTCCATCGTTGGTGAGCAGAAGAGTACCGGCAGGAAGCGGTTAGCCTCGCCAATCTCGCGCAGATGCTTCTCGTCTGCGCCCAACTCTGCTTGTTCCTTTTTCTCGAAGCGGAAACGCTTCTCGCGCACGGCCCGTTTTTCACCATCGACTTGAGCCGTGTGTTCGCGTGCCTCGAAGCCGAATAGAGGGTGTACAGGTTCGCGCAACGTAAATGCGAGATTGGCGTAGAAATCGCGGAAAAATGCGTTCTCGTTTGGGTAGTTGGGGTCGATGACGGGTGTGCCGCGCTTGAACAGCACGCACGCATCGTTCAGACGAAAGCCGGTCTGATCGCCAAAGGGCGTGACTTCCTCGGACACGAGGCCATGGGTGACGGCGGCCCTGAGCAGGGACTCCATGAGCACATCGAACTCTCGGGACCGAAGTGCGCGCACCACAGAAGGTTCCGGCCAGAGCTGACGCCCGTCCGGCTCCTTTGAGGTACGTGTCCCACGCGAGGACTTCAGGAGCTTGCCCAGTGAACTGCGCGAACCGCCACGAACAATGAGGTCTTCGTCACGCAAACGTATTTCCCTGCGCGGCGGTGGCGAGACAAGCAACCAACGCGCCTGACGCGGTTTTTCGTCGTTGCCAAAGCCCCATGGTGCACGCAGGCGACTGTGGGACTTCTGGAGCATCTGCTCGATAACAATTGGATCGAGTACCTGACTACGGATCGCCATCCACTTTCGCAAGTGATCGAATATCTCGGTATAGATGGCCCTGCGCACGGCAGGCGATGCAAGGCGCAGAACGTCAGGCGCGGATGCGAACAGTTCTTCGTCCGAGGAAAGGTCATCGATGCCAAGGTACTCGACATCGATCAAGCCCAGTTGCTCAAGGTTCGGGTTCGTGTACCGCCAGCCGCGACGCTGATCGAACCACACGCGGTACGAAAGCACCTGCCGGAGCGCGTTCTCGGCCTCTTGCAAGTTGAAGCCCTTGAGTGAGGGCTCAAGGAGCCACTCACCGCGCAATTCCAGTGCCGGGCGGTCGAAGCCAAGCGCCCGCTGTTGCGCGACTCCCAGTTCGTCGCTGCGCAGTCCCTTGTCGCCCGCGAGGTCGAGCGCGCCGAGGAAGGCCGCTCGAACCAGGCTAACAAACAGAAAATCATTGAAGTGTCCTGATTGGAGCGCGGCATCCTGGCGGTTGTCGGTGAACCCGAGGAGTTTGCGTGTGTGTTTCGGAAGTCCTGATTCCTTTCCGTGCATCCAGCGAAGGACGCTCGACACCAGCACCGTGGTCGCCGAACTTCGGCCTTCCGCCGACAGCGACGCGAGGCGCGTGCGATCGCGGGCTGACGTGCTGTGCGTCGCACCGCAACGAAGGCAGAAACGGAAGCGGCCGGGGATGAACCATGCCCGTGCTCCCGAACCCACCTTGCCATTCGGCGCGACGATCACCTCGCGAGCACGCAAGGCGCGGTAGTGGCTCTTGATTCGGGGAGTGCCCGCCGCGTCGAAGTCGAGCCAGTTCTCGGGATAGTCTTCGTCGCGATCAACGAATGTGAACTCGGAGTCATGCCCGTGCAGTGTGATAAAGCCAAACATTTCACGCTCGGGAGCATCTTGGTCTTCGTCCGCTGAGGCATCGTCCGGCTTGACTGGGGCGGCATCATCGATGTCCCGCGCGAGGAATTTCCTTTCTCCATCCTCGGAAACAAAGCGGATCGGGTGGTATTCATGTCCGCACTCGCGGCAAAAGTGCACGGGGTAGAGTCGTTTGTCGGGGGCGCCGGGAAGGTATTGCTGCCCCTCGACAGTCACTGAGCGCTTGCCGGGTGGCTCGAAAGTAGCGAAAGCATGGCCTGCACCTGAAATGAACTGATGCAATTTGAAGGCGAAGAAGCTGCGGTGGGATGCCGATTCGTCCCCCGTCCGATCCGTTTCTGGAAGGCTAGATACGAGGAGTAGCGTGCGCAGGGCATCCTTACATGCTTGTTTATCACGCCCTGCTTCGACAGCCAGTTCACGGGCAGCCTCGTCGAGCGTTCGCGGACGGGCGCGGTGCCACGCTGGGTTGGCGTCAGTCGTCGTGATGCCAAGGCGCGTCTCAGTCCAGATGGCAAGCGGGTAATTGCGGAGCGCCTCGTCCGTGATGTTCGGCGGAATACCGGCATCGATGGCGGTACCCAGTGCGGTTTTCACCGACTCCGCGCGCTTCGACTTATCGGTGACACGCTCAAGCTCCTCGATGATGACGTGGCTCGGGTCAACCACGGTCGAGAACAGTTTGGAGGCAACGTTGGCAACAACCTCCTGCTTGTTCCGTGTCGTACCTTCGCTGGCCATCGTCGCTGACGTGCCGATGCACTGGAGGTTTTCCGGCGACAAGCGCTCGCGAACACGGCGCACAAGAAGCGCAACGTCGGCGCCTTGGCGGCCTCGGTACGTGTGCAACTCGTCGAGCACCAGAAAGCGCAGGCCCTGACAGTTGCCGATCACCTTACGATCCACTTCATCCTGCCGGGTCATCAGCAGTTCGAGCATCATGAAGTTGGTCAGCAGGATGTCGGGAGGATTATCAGCGATGCTTTGCCGCTTCTCGTTGTCCTCCTGTCCCGTGTAACGCTCGAAGGTAATTGGCTTCTCGCCTTTGACGTTCTCGACGAACTTGGCGAGCTCCTCAAGCTGGCTGTTGGCCAGAGCGTTCATCGGGTAGATGATGATTGCGCGCGTGCGGCGAGCCGCGCTCGACCGCTTCTCGGCAAGTACCGCACTCACGATCGGAATGAAGAAGCACAGCGACTTGCCGGAACCCGTGCCTGTCGTAACGACGTAGCTTTCGCCCTGCGCGGCGAGTACGACAGCCTGCTCTTGGTGCTTATAGAGTGAGAGCGGTACGCCATCGGCGCGGAAGATGTCGGCGGTGCGCGGGTCAAGTGCGCCGTTCTCGATGAGCGTATCGAGGTTCAACCCACGCTTATAGCTCGGGTTGATCTGCAGGAGAGGGTCCGGCCAAAAGCGACCCTCGGCGTAGATATCTTCAATCTGCTTGCGGATATCGTCGGCGTGGATGGTTGTGAACGATGTCGCAAATTTTTGATACTCGCCGACGATTGCGTCGCGTAGCGAGAAGATGTCCATGTGCTTGCCACTCACGAACTTCTCCTTTTGACCTTGGCAGGCTGCTTCGAGGCGGACTTCCCACTGCCTTCGGCTCCACCCGCGCGGACCCACTCGTCGACCTCGGAGAGCTTGAAC
>WQZB01000083.1 GCA_009780955.1 Polyangiaceae bacterium
CAAAGAATTTGACAGCTTGGCCCAGGATCATCACGCGCAAGTCATGGGAGAGATCGGGCTGGTCACAAGTGTTGTGAGCGGGGCGCTTGGCCCACCAGGCGCGGTGGCACAACTCGGAATCGACTTCGTCGTTGATAGCGTGGGAACGAAGGAGGACAAATACGCATACGGTGCCGGCCAAATGGTTGGAGCCGTGGTTACCGGCGCAGCGGGCCTTGTAGGGGTCGGTGCTGGCATTGCCGCCGAAGGTGGAAGCAGTGGCGCAGCATCGGAAGTGGCAGTGCCCCTTGCGGCGGCAGGCGCGCAAACGGTGGTCGTTGCGGGCTCGCTCGCCGTTGGCGCGGGCATTCTCATGTCGAGGGGAGCTGCGCCTGTCAAGCCGGCTTCGCCGGACACGCCCGCCACAGAACCAGAAAAACCCGTTGCCACCGAACCAAGCAAGTCTGCGGAAGCAGAGGCACCTGTCAAGGCGTCGTCGCCCGCTGCCGGTCCATCGAAAGCCGATGTCGTCAAACCAAGCAAGTCGCCGGACGCGAATGCAGTGCCGCGGGGACGTCGCGCGACATTTAATCGTAAAGACGAACCCGAGACAATCAGGAGCGTAGGAAGAGAGAATGAGGCCGCTGACGTTCTGGCCAGAAACGGTTATGAAGTGGAACAAAAGCCGACGGTTCCGGGCGATAAAAAACCAGATTATCGCGTCGAAGGGGAGATCTTCGATTGCTATGCACCCAAAAAAGGGACGAAGGCTAGAGGTATAGGTACTGCTATCGAAAAAAAGGTAAAAGATAAACAGACAGAACGAGTCGTTCTTAACATGAATGACTGGGATGGCAATGTCGAAAGTATGCGCAAACAATTGACCGATTACCCTATCAATGGTTTAAAAGAAGTTAAAGTGGTCAAGGGCAAATCCGTGATTAATTTGTTTCCATAAGGCATGCTGCACGAACAAGGAGGACGAACAATGGCTATTGGGCTAACGCTTCATTTGGAAAAAGAAGTGCTTGACGAAGAGATGGTGCTCAAAGGGATCCATGACCTTGGGTTTACGTCCACAGTGGAAACTCCGACCGAAGAACCGGTTTTTCATTGTAACTCATGTTACGATACGTTGGGCTTTCAGGTGAACCTGGTCAAGTCGATGGGACCGCCGACCAATGTGCTGGACATAAGGATTTTGACCGGAGAATACGTAGAATTCGAATTTAGACAATATTTGTCATTTCGTTTCAATTATGAATTCGAAGCGAGTAGTTGCTTTGAGCGTGCAATAAAAATGATCGTTGGTATCATGAACCGTGTGCACATAAGAGGGTATGTCGACAGGGAAACCTCCGCTGAAGTTTGCTTTTTCAACGATGACAAAAATGTATACATTAACAGGGAATCCGGGGTATGGGGTCACATCGACGTAACAAAGGAATTCAGCAACTGGAAAGTCATCGAAGTCGCGATGTAGAGATTGCGCAATGCATGCAATCTCGCGGGCTGGTTCGCCAAGCCTTTGTGAACGTCATCCCCTCGAACGCGGTGGGCGTTCAATGAAGCGATGAACTCTACGAAATCCGGGAACACGTTGGCCTCGTGTTCGTAAACAATCAACCAGGCACGCGTGAACCACTTCCACGCGCTCGGCGCTCGTCGTGTGTTCGAGCCAGTAGCAGAGGTCTAGCTCGTCGGAATCGTCGAGCGAGCCGGTCAAGATTACCCATTTTTTTCGCGCCTTGGGCATGCCAGTTATTGTACTGCGCGGAGCAAGGCGCAACTACAATCACAACGGCCCAAGCTGCACGACGACGTCGGCGATCGAAAGTGGTTCTGGGCGGTGGGTGACAAGAATGATGGTGCGCTTGCCACGCAAAGCCGACAGCGCCTCGAGCATTTTGTTTTGCGAGGCAGGATCGAGAAAGCTTGTCGGCTCGTCGAGTAAGAGCACGGGCAAGCTTGTGGCAAGAGCGCGTGCAACGGCGATCCACTGGCGTTCACCACCCGAGATCGCAAGTGGTGGCGTGAGCACTGCGTTTCCAAGCGATGCGGCAAGTTCGCCTGCGCCGATCATCGCAAGCATGGCGAGAGAGTCGTCGGTTGATTGCGATGCGGCCCCGCCGAGCATGATGTTGGCGTCGAGCGTGTCAGCAAGGATTGGCGCATCTTGCGGGACCCACGCAAAAGGACGTGCCGACGGCCCAACGCCGTCATTCGTCAGGTCTTCATTTCCCCAATGCACCGAGCCTGCGCAAGCTTCCTCGAGTCCGAGCAGCGTACGAAGAAGCGTTGTTTTGCCAATTCCCGTGGGGCCGCAAAGGACCGCGATCGATCCAGGTGCGAGCTCGAAGGAGACGGGGGCATGCCGGCCATGTAGGGTGACAACGCCTTCGAGACGCAGAATCTTGCGCTGCCATACGCGTTGAGCGGTGGCAGGAGCAGGTGGAGAAGGCGGCGGCGCACACGTTGTGCCCATCACGTCGTGAATCATCCGGGCTAATGCTTGCTCCGCGCGCACACGAACGAGACGCGCCTCGACGAGCTCGCGAAGTGGCCGGTAGGTCATGAAAAAGACGATGGCGAATGGGACGATCGCCGCGCGCGTGTCGCCGTCGATCATGCCAGCGCGGGCGAGCAAAAGAACAAGAACGAGCGCGAACGCCCCGGCCACTTCGCTCGTTGCCGAGAGCAGGGCTGTGCGCGTTCGCAAGCGCGCAGCCGTTTCGATCATCGTTCGCCCAAGAGCTTTGACGTGGCATATGATGCGTGATTCGGCACCGTACGTCGTCCACAAATCAGCGTGCTTTACAGCTTCGTTGGCCGCGCCGAGAAGCATTTCGGATTCGATCGCAGCATTGGCGAACGCGCGCTTTTGCGCCCTACGCGCGAAAAGAACAAGGAGCGCGAAGGCTAGAAGAGCAAGCGTTGCACCTGCTGCGAGGCGTGGCGCAAGCAAAGCAAGCAGCACGGCAAGCGGTGCAAGTTGGAGCACGGCGCGCAGCTCACCAAAAACGCCGAGAGTCACGCCGCGTTCAACCTCCTGCACGTGCATGGTGAGCGACGCAAGACCGCTTTCGATTGGACGCGAACCCTGCGAGCCCGCAAGCACGTTACCGAGAACCCGGAGGCGGAGGTCCGCGGCGAGTCGTCCGGAAAGCCGAGCTTCGGCCGAGGCGGCGAGTGCACCGCCAACGAGCTTGAAAAGCGCGGCTGCCGCCCCAATTACGGCGATGCCAAGGAGTGCATCGCCATGGCCCGCGCGTAGAGCGATTCCGATAGGCCTGAGCGAAATGAGCGAACCAGGAGCTTGCGCGAGGGATCGTGCGAGAAAGCCAGCGGCTGCTGCGAGAAGCGCTTGCCCGGCTGCGTGCATTGACGAGCCGACAACGAAGCGGGCAGCAAGATCGGGTCGGCTGCGCGCCGTACGCCAAGCTCTAGCATAGAGATACTGCGCAGCTTTCGGGTGCTGCGATGAATTCAAGCGGTGCAAGTGGCTCACGCGACTTGCGCGGTTTTTAGCGGCTTTAAGCGAGATTAATAAAAATTCGTGCGGGACCTGTCCAATTGGAAGCACCTTTTTTGGAGTCCTGCCGAATCTATCTGCAACGGCCCAAGAAGGATCCTTGTCGCTACCCACGTTGCAACCATTCGTGAGAGCGCCACCCCCAAAAGGCCGGATCTCAAAAGAACATGGCCCAACGTGCAGAAAGCCGGCGAAAGCAAAAATCCGGCAAGAGTGAGGCGGGAATGAGCAGGTCAAATAGCAGTGCAGCAGTCGCGACGGCATCCATCGCGTCTTCTGGTTCTTCTGGTGGCTTTTCTGGTGAAAGGGAATGCGACGAAGAGCTTTCGCCACCGAGCGGCAGAACAAGCGTTGTTGCGCTCGAACAAGACTTTTTTGCCGATGGCAGCGACTCGGCGCTCGTGCGCTACTATCACGAGATCGCGTCGCACCCCATCATGGGTCCGGCCGAAGAGCTCGGAACCGCGATGGACATCGAGGAGGCCGAGGTCGAGCACTGGTGCGCGATCCTTGCGTACATTCCAGCCGCCGAGATTGCCGTGGCAGCACTCGAAAGCGATCTGCGCAATTTGCCTGACCGCGACGAAGACGCGCTCGATCTTCCCGAATTGGGCGAGCTACGAAGACTCTTCAGGGCTTACAAAATAAGGAAGCGTAAGCTTTTGCCCAAGCAGGTGCAGCGATACCGCGCAACTTGCACAAGCCTTGCGCGGGCCATTCGCCTTGCCGACTCCGATCGGCTCTGGATTGGTCACGCCGAAGCTGTGGTGCGCCACCTCGGCAAAATGGCTTTTGCCAACGACGTCGAGAGCGACGGCATGGCGGTCGCCATGCCGCCCAACGTCACCATCAATCCAAAGCTTTTTTTGACGCCTGGCTACAAAAAAGCCATTCGCCACATCGACGAGAAGGCTCGCGTAAGCCAAGCCGTCAAAGCCAAATTTGTCAAAGCGAACCTGCGTCTCGTGGTAGCCCTTGCGCGGCGATACAATCGCGGTCGCCTCCCGCTCATCGATCTCATTCAAGAAGGCAACATTGGCCTAATGAAGGCTGTCGAGCGCTTTGATCACACGCGCGGCTACCGCTTTTCCACGTATGCGTCGTGGTGGATTCGCCACTCGATCAGCCGTGCGATCGCCGACAAAGGTCGCGCGGTGCGCATTCCGGTGCACATGCTCGACACGCACAACCGCGTGCAGCGCGCCAAGCAGGCCGTTATCGCGCGCACCGGGCGCGATCCAACGCTGCGCGAGCTTGAAAAAGAGACGGGCATTACAAAAGGCAGGCTCAACAAAGCAATTGACATTCGGGCGGAAACGCCATTGTCGCTCGATCGCCCTGTTGGCGACGAGGACGGGTGCAAGTTCATCGATCTTTTGCAAGATGAAAACTTGTCGCCATTTGAGACCCTCGTCTCGCAGAAGTGGGGCGAAGAAGTGCGAAGGTTGCTTGGGTACTTAACGCCCGTCGAGTCGCGCATTCTTCGTTGGCGCTTTGGGCTCGACAACGAAAACGAGCTAACGCTCAAAGAAATTGGTGAAAAGTATAAGCTTTCTCGTGAACGCATTCGCCAGCTTCAAGAGCAAGCGCTCAAGAAAATTCGAATGCAGATGCCGGACTACGCGGAGGGACGTTGATGATCCATCCTCTCATAGGATACCGCCAATTCCTTTACAAAACGCATGATTGGCAAGGATCTTTCCGAACTTGGCCATCAGCAACCGAGCACTCCCTAGTTCGCAATATGCAATAAACAAACCAGGGATCGGTCAGTTTTGATTCTTGAATGCACATTGGTATCAATCTCAGGCGATGTCGATGGCTTCGTTCCACTGAAGGTACTGGCCGCGGAAATGGATGCCAATCAGACGACCGCTCCGAAGGTCAATCACTGGCGATCCAGAATTGCCCCCCAACGTTGAGCAGTCGTGGCGTAGCACGTAATTCGCTCGGTCGCGCAATAAGAGCTGGCCCGGTAGCACGCGCTTCACATTGTAGATTCCACGAAAAATGCGGTCCATGACTGCAGCGTCATTGCGCCGTGAGTCGTAGGCAGGATAGCCGATTACGACCACGTCGCTCTGCGGTGATAGATCAGGAATGCCGCCGATCAATGGGCTGGGACAGCCGCCGCTGGGCTTCGCCTGTAGGATCGCTAGGTCGAAGCGGTTGTGCACTCCCCAGATGCCGGTGATCTCGACATCCTGCACAGCCGTGCTGCCGATTTCCTGCCGGAAGTCGGCGTGTACGGTGACGCCGTCGTAGAAGCGCCAGCGCCCTGTGGCCTCTTCGAAGCTGGCGAATTCTTCCAGGACGTGGCGGTTAGTAGCAATCAGATCGTCCGCGACAACGAAGCCCGTACCCGCCCAGTCGAGGTCGATCGAGCCTTCCATTTCGATGCGGCAAGTGCGCGCAATGGCATAGTCGATGCCGCCGCGATACGTCGTAAGCTGGATCCATTCCTGCGGTGGTGGCAGGAAGGTGCCGTCTTGAACCAGCAACGCCGGCCTGAGCTCGGTGTGGACAATTGCTTCCAGCGTATCAACATCGTCGGGTGAAAGCTCGGCGGCTGGGGTCTCGGGCGTCAGTCGCGCCGAAAGATCGATCATCGCCTCGGTCGGCAAAGAAAGACCTGTCGATTCCTCCAGTTGCTGCATTTCGGGCTTGGTGATCGCCTTGTTCTGTTCGAGCCAATGAGGGCTATGGCGGCGGAGGATCTCCATCAGGTAGCGGCTGCGGTCGTGGTTCTTCATGCGATTCTCCAGGGATGAAAGAAGTGAACAGGGCAAACGTGTTGGAGGTGGCGTCGATGCGCTTGGCTAGTTGCGGCAGCGTCGGCGAGCAGTGCCCTTCGGCCGTCGTCCGCAGACCCGCTCCGGTGAGCTACCAGCGCATCAAGCATGGATCCGCCATCGTCGCCATGGCGCGCGTCACGAAGCCGCCAGCTATGGCGATGTCCGCTGGCGTCAGGTCCGCGAAACCGAAACTGTTGCGGATGACGCGCGCGGCGTTAATCGGCTTGGAGCGCGCATCGGCTCCGGTCGAGCGGGGCCATTCCGGCAGGCGCGTCCCGGCTAGCGGTCCAAGCAGCGCCGCAGGAATGACACCGCTGCCGGGCAGTACCGCGCCTGCCGCAAGCAGCCAGTCGATCGCCACCTCTCGTCCTGCTTCGGCCAGCGCGTCAGCCTCGTTCGCGGCCGCGGCCGCGCCGGCAGCCATGATCGCGCCGCTTGGTCCGGCCAGCAGTGCCAGAGCCACGGGAACAGGCGCGGGCAAGGTGAATGCCCGAACGGCGAGCCGTCCGAGTGGAATGCTGCCCAGCGGCCGGGCGAAGCCGAGGCCGTTGTGTAGCAGTGCGTCAATGGCCTGCCGTTCCATCTTCTCACAGGAGGCAGCACGCAGAGCATCGGTGCGCCTGAAGTCGAAAGCAAGGCCGCTCGATCGCACAGGCAGAACGGGCATGCCATGGCGATGATAGGGAAGCCAAGCATCTGCCGCAGGGCCGTCGCCGCAGGGACTGCCATCCCAGCGCGCCAGCGGTATTCGCGTCGGGCTGTCTGGCGGCACCAGCGCGGCGCCATAGCGTTCGAGCACCTCGCCACTTGCACGTGCGACGGCTTCGCCCACGTCGGCTCCCAGGCCCAATGCGACGTCGGCTACGGCGCCCAGCACTCGTACGTCGGCGCCCTTTGCGACGGCGACCCAGAATCCAGTCTCCTCCGAATAGCGCGCCGAGACTTCGGCGAGAGGACCGCAGCCGGGTGCAAGCAGGCGCAAGCAGGCGTCGTGGGGTGACAGATGCTGGCAGCCGCAGCCAGGAAGGGCCAGCATCTGGGCGCGCGGCCCAGCCGCTTCGCCTAGCGACGCGCGGCGCAACTTGTGACAGCGGTCGCAGATGATGGCACCGCTCATGCTCGAGTCCCCTTCACACCCGCGACAGCCTCGAAGTGCTCGAAGACCGAAGCCAGCCCGCAGCAGGTGGAAGCTGTGCCTGTCAGGTGGGCGACATGGCTTTCGTGTGGGCACCAGCCCTTACAACAGCCATACCATCGGCAGCTGCACAGCCGCAGCCAGCGCTGGGCCTCGACCTCACGTAATGCAGTCATGGCCGGGCTGGCGCGCATTTCGCCGAAGCCCTGTGCATCGATATGCCCGATCGTGTGCGCTTTTGAGCCAAGGAATTTGTCGCAATGCTGGACGGTCCCGTCCGGTTCCACGCCAAAGTAGCCGCCGAGGCACGGACCATTGAACTCACAGAATCGCGTCGGCTGACCAGCCCATGCGGCATGGAGCACATTGAGCTCGCGAACATCGAGCTTCAGGTCCGGTCGGCAACGCAGGAGATCGAACAAGCGGACCATGAAGTCCGCGAAGGCCTCGGGCGGCAGGTAGGAGCCCGCGCCCTTGCTTGACTCAGGGCGCACCGGCAGAAAACCCGCCGTGCTGACGCCCGCCGCGAGGAGATCGGCGACGAGTCGCTCGATCGGGTAGGCTGCAATCTCGGCCGTCACCACGATCAACCCTCCGACGAAGACACCCGCTGTGCGCAGGCGCGCGATGCCACGGCTGACCTCATCGAACGAGCCTTTGCCAGCCTTGGTCAGACGCTGGAGGTCATGGATCGAGCGGGGTCCGTCCAGGCTGACGCTTACCTTGAAGTCGAACAGCCGCCACAGCGCCAGGACTTTGTCTGGCAGCGCCACCGCATTGGTCTGGATCGAATTGGTCAGGATCTGGCCGGGCCGCCGCAGCCGCGCCTGGAGCCAGAGGAACCCGAGCATTTGCCTGACACCGAACAGGCTGGGCTCGCCGCCGTGCCAGACGAAGCAGATGGACGATACTGAGGCATCCTCAGCCACGCGCCGCATGAGCTGCGCTTGCGTGGCTGCGGTCATGGTGTTTCCCGAGCCTTCGCGCCAGTCGTTGCAATAGGTGCAGCGAAGGTTGCACAGCCTGGTCAGCTTCATGATGAGCACGAGGTTGCCAAAGCCTGTGGGCGGCTCATCGCAGGGGGGGGGCGCCTCGGCATTCGCGAACGCCGGGTCGGTCAGCGGCAACGCGGCGGCGGGGATTGTCGCCAACGCGTCGAACGGGCAGGCGCCGAGGAAAAGCAAATAGTCAAGCACGGGCGCGCGATCGGGCGCATTGGCGGCGAAGGCCGTCCGCACGGCATCCAATGCGCCGAGTACGCTGCGCCTGCGCGCGGCCCCGCGCATTGCGGCCAGCCGCTGCGCCTGGCCACCGGCGGGCAACTGCAACTCGGCGCCCTCGCGCAGGAACCCGACGAGTGTCGCCGCGCGGTCGAGTAATTCGGCGGCTTCGTCCGCGCCGCGCGCGGCAAAATCGTCCCGCCAGCGCCGCGCTATCGCGAGATTGATCCCCATTATCGCCTGCGCGCCGGCAGAGGCAGCGACAGGTGCAGGCCACCCTCGCTGGCGACGATGCCTTGGCTTGACAATATCCGCAGCGATCGCTCGACGCGTTGTAGGGGCTCTTCGATCAGCTCGGCGAGGCGATCCGCGCGCATCGGCTTTTCCAGCAGCGCCTGAAACACGCGCGCATCGCGCCCGCGCAGACGCGTCAGGCGCAGTTCGGGGCCATAGCGGCCATCCTCGACTGTAACGCAGTCGGGCGCGGAGAAGTAGCGCAGTTGCGGCTTCCAGTCGTTCATCCAGGCGTTCTTCCACGCGGCGATCGCCTCGGCCATTCCGTCAAAGACCCCGTTGGCGAGCGTGTCCTCAAGTTCGTAGTCGAAGAAGTACGCGATGGCGTTCTGGTTGATGCTTGTGGGGACGATGAAGTCCAGCGAGCGCTCCGGACGGCGGGAGCGCGTGGGGAATGTCTTTTCGTCCTTGAACAGCGGGCTGTAACGCTCCAGCCATACCCTGAACCCGGCCACGGGTGGCTGAAGATGGTGCAGCCAACGAAATAACGCGGCCTGCTCTTCATAATGTTGCGTCTTCTCGCCTGGAACGCCCCAGAGTACGTTCCAACTCACGGCGACGCCGTGATAGGCCGACCAGCGCAGCAGATTCACGTTGTCCAGCCCGCGCACGCCCTTGCGCATCAACTTCAGCAACGGCGTCGAAAGGCTCTCGATGCCCGGCTGGATCGTGCGAATCCCGGCCGTAGCGAGATCGCGAATCTGATCGGGCTTTAGGTTCGATTTGACCTCGTAGAAGATGTCGTATGTTGTGTTGGGCGCCGAAAGTCGCGGAAGCAGCGTGCTCCAGTAGTCGCGCTCGATAATGTTGTCGGCCGCCTCGAAGTGGTAGCTGCGGTGGCGCGTCGAAAGCTCACCCAACTCCTGCAGGACACGGTCGGCGGACTTGGAGCGGAACTTCATCGACAGCGCGTTGAGCCCACAGAAGGTGCAGTGGTTGCGCTCGCCCCACCAGCAACCGCGGGCTGATTCGAAGGGGATGCGGACGTCGTTGCGCAGGCCCGCCCGCAGCAAGCCGAGGAATTCCGCCCGCGCGAAATATTCATCGTAATCGGGGGTGGGATTCCGGTCGAGGGTGGCAACCGTTGGCGCCGCCTCGTTGCGACGCACCGCGCCTTTTGCATCGCGCCAAGTCAACCCCGGCACGTCTTCGAGCGGACCATCCTCGGCCAGCGCGGTGAGCAGGCGCGGGAAGCTGTCGTCCGCCTCGCCGCTCAACACCAGTTCGCACTCGGGCACGTGGGTCGCCCATTCCAGCGTCATGTCGCGCTCGAAGTTGGCGCCCCCAAACAGCAGTCTGACGTGTGGAAGGAGCGTGCGCAGCCGGCGCGCGATGGCGATCGCGGCAGCGGTCTGCTGAAATGTGGACGTGAAACCGACGACCTGCGGCGCGTTGCGCGCGATCTCTTCAGCGGCAAGCTGAACGAAGTGCGGAACGGTCTCCCTGCGGGCGGCTGCCAGCGCTGCGGCCTCGTCCTTGAGATTGAAAGCAGCGAGCATTGCGCTGCCGTCTCGGTCTGGCGCGTCGTCACCGAACGCCTCGGTCGAGAACAGCCAGTCTCCCACCGCCACGCCGCGGTCGTTGGCGATGCGCTCGTAGAGCTTTACGCCAATCATCGCGGCGAAATCGAGGAACAGGTGGTGTGTACGAGCGGCCCAGCCGCAGTCGCGCGCGATGGCTGCTAGCAGGCCAACTTGTATCGACGGTCGCCGAAACGAGTTGAACGGCGCCGCCACCAGGGAGATTGCGCCTCGCGACTGCGGCTTTTGCGTGGGATTCGGGCACATTTTCAGGCACCAGCCAAATCTGCGGGGCCGCGCTTGCGCCAGGCCCTCGCGTGTGGCGCGTCATCATACCGCGATCCTAGCGGGTAAAGCCTCCAGGAAGCCCTGCGATGCCGCCCTTTGCAGCGACCTGGCTCTGATTGACGGCGCTGCTGGCTTGCAAGTTGCCGGTCGGATTTCCTCCTCCAAGATCATGGTCGTCGATCGGTGTCGCCGCCATGGTTTGCCAGCTGCCGACCTGGTTTCCGCCATCGCTTTTCGACCAGGTGACGCCTCCCGAGACGACGCCTGCGCTGACACTTACGCCGGCAGTGACCGAATCCATCACGGTGCCGCCCGAGGTCGTGGCGCCGCCCGAGGTCGCAACGGTACCCTGGTTCACCATCGAACCAAGTTTGCCCTGATCGATCTGGACAAGGCTGTGGAATGTGTCCGATAGCTTGACGTTGCTGATCTTATCCGCGTTCTGCACCTGGATTGTACGGATGTTCGCGACTTGCGGACTTTCAGCCGAAAGGACCGTCGCGAAGTGGCTGGCCGCGGCGCCGAATATGGCGAACATATAGAGGCGCTGCCGGTCGGTGAGTTTGGCATCAAGATCGTCCAGCGCATCGGCAATCTTATCGAACTCGCTGTCGGTGAGTTCAATCGTCGTCGTCGTGGGCGCCGCGCCAGCCGCGCCACTGCTGCCGTAAAGTGCTTTGACGATCTCCTTGAGTTGCGCCTCGATGGCATCAAGACGCGCTGAGATGGACGAAGATGTGGATTCAGCCATGGCTTGTCTCCTTTTATAAAAAGTCTGTCGATCGACAGAGCTTAGTATGCTGCTGTCAACTTGTTTTCGGATCAACCGAAAAGTTGAAGACTGAGTGATTCTTGACTGAGTGTTTCTTGTGTGAATTTTCTGACCCATCCCCTCACAGGATGCTGAACCTCATCCGAATTGGTGAACAGGTTGACTATGCGCAAAAGCAGTCACGTAGGATTTCAATATTGTCGGCGAGCGCGCTAGCTAGGGTGGATCGAAAGTTTTTCCATCAAACGCTTCCGCGGCCAGGCGTGCCTCGCCCAGGCGACCGGATGGGACCATGACGCGCACGCTTTCAACGCCCGGAAGAAGACCGGCAGAATACACACCTTCAAGGGTGACCGGGATTTGTTGGTTGTCGAGGAACTCGGCAAGAAGCGAAGCTTCTACCCGATCGAGCAGATCCCGGAGGACCACCCATTCTTCTTCCGTATCCATCGTGCCACCAAGCTAGCAGATCAATGCCACTGCTTGTCGTAAAGCAGTGTTGCAAATTTATCGGCGGCGGCGCGCGCGAAGGACGCTTTTCCGGCAACCTTATTGAACATGATCGAGAACGCGAGCGGTGGCGTGCCGGCTGGCCCGAGCACGTAGCCAGAGAGCGCAATGGCGTCGTCGAGTGTGCCGGTTTTCGCGCGAATGGCGCGGCGCTCGCGGTGTTCACGAAAGCGCTTGTGCAGCGTGCCGTCGACGCCGCCAATCGAAAGTTGCGCCACGAACTCGGTGCGAATTGCCGGATTTTGCCACGCATACGCGAGAAGCTTGGTGATGCTGCTTACGGTTGTGCGGTTCGCGTCGAATAGGCCCGAGCCATTCTTGATGGCAACGCCTGCATCAGACAAATTGGTATGCTCGAGCCACTTCGTCACGACTTCGGCGGCGTCTTGGCTTTTGCCCGGGCGCGCTTTGCCTTCCGCCCCAAGTGATTTGAAAATCATCTCGGCGTAGAAGTTGTCGCTACTTTTGCCAAGTGCATAGAGCAGCGTCGAAAGAGGCTCCGATTCATGTCTAACAATCATGGGGGCCTTCGTTGGGCCCGTTGCAAGCTTTGGATCGGACAATACTTTGATGCCGATCTCTTCGCATATGGCCTTCATGGCATATCCAGCAAAAAGTAGCGGATCGTCAACGCGCCGCGTGTAGCGGACGAATTTCGAGTCCTCGGCAACCGCGCCTGAAATTTTCGCCGTCATGCGCCTGCCTGCAGGCGAGAGGTCGAGAACGACCGCGTCTGCACCCGACTCCGTGGTTTTGATTGTGCCTTGCGCGTCAACGAACCCCAGCGGATCGAACGACGCAATGGCTGCCGAGCCCGCCTGGGTGGGTCGCACCGTGAGCGTGATGGTGTTTTCATTCAAGGCAATGGCACTCACCGGCGCACGAAACGCCGCCCACTCGTTCGGCTGCTGCTCGAACGCGGGTGGTGTTGTCTGCTCGTCGAAAAAGCGTTGGTCGATGACCAATGACTCCACCTTGCGAACACCGCGCGCCTTGAGCTCCTCGGCCATTGCCCATAGATCGCTCGAGCGAAGCGATGGATCGCCATGGCCGCGCAAAACGAGCTCGCCAACGTTGCCGCTTTTGATCGCTCCACTGAGCGTGGTCTGGTACCTGTGAGATCCGTGAAGGATCGCGAGTGCGGCGGCCGCGGTATAAAGCTTCGCGTTGGAGGCCGGGTTGAGCGCGATGTGTTCGCCGGATTGTGCGAGCACAGCGCCAGAGTCGGCGTTGACCACCGACACGCCGATTTGTGCATCTTTCAGCGATCGATCGCTCACCAAAGCTCGCACGGCGGCCTCGATTTCTGGTGCACGCGTCGGCGCGCCTGCCGAGTCTGCAGCGCCCGCGCCTGCAGTACCCGCTTCGGCAGCCCTCTGCGCGCCCCTGGGGCGAGCGTTTGCTTGGGGCATGAAAAGGCCGATTGTGAGCGCAAAAGCCAAGAAACGATGCCGTCGCATCGCGCAACTATACCTGCGCGTACAGGCATCGCGAAAGGAGCACTGGCATGTTGGCAAACCCAGCGTGCAAAGGTCATTGGCCTCTTTGCATGCACGCTCTCACTCGGCGGATGCAGCCAAGCCGCCGTGACAGACAAGAGCGCTCGGCCGATCGAAATGCTCGTCGCGAACGATGCCGAAACGCTCGACCCTCGCTACGCCACCGACGCCGTGGCGCTTCGAACCACGCGGCTTGTGCACGCAGGGCTCGTGCGGCTCGACGAAGCCACGCTCATGCCAGTGCCCTACGTGGCGCGCGCCTGGTCGTGGATGAGTCCGCAAGTGTTGCGCGTCGAATTGCGTGACGATGTTCGCTTCCACGGCGGTAGTCAACTCACCTCGCGCGATGTCATCGCAACCCTGCGTGCGTTCGCCGATGCCGCCGTGGCCTCCCGCCATGCGCGTGTGGTGGAAGCTGTCGACCGGGTCGAGGCAGAAGGCGATTACGCCGTGCGCATTCATCTTGCTCGACCTCACGCCACGTTGCTCACGGATCTCGAGCTGCCCATTCTGCGCGAAGACCAAGCCGCTTCGGCACCGCAGCCAAACGGCACGCTCGATGGCCTCGGTCCGTTCGTCGTGAAAGAGCGTGTGCCAGGTGCCATCACGCTTGCACCCGCCGAAGGTGGCGTAAGCACTACGCCTCTTCATTCGATCGTCGTGCGCACCGTGCACGACGAAAATGCGCGCGCGTTGCGCATGCATGCACAACGCGCCGATTTGGTCGTCAACGGGTTTTCGCCAACGCTTCTTCCCGCGCTCGAGAATGCACCAGGAGTGTCGGTCACCAGTCGCCCTGGCTCGAACCTTACGTACATGCTTGCACGCACCGACCGAGGAGCGCTTGCCAACGTGCACGTGAGGCGTGCGCTCGCCATGGCGATCGATCGCGACGGGATCGCGAGCACGCTGCTCGCCGGACGCGCTCGATCGGCTTCGACGCTTTTGCCGCCGCTACATTGGGCCTACACGAAAGAAAGTCCTCTGTCCTTCGATCCAGCAATGGCGCGCGCCGAGCTTGCCAAAGCCCGCGCCGACACGTTGCACTTCACATGGCTTACATCGACCGATCGGTTGCGCGTGACGATTGCACGCGTCATCGCACAACAGCTCGCGGACATTGGCGTAGTCGTTGACGTGATCCCGCTTGAATTCGGCACGTTGCTCGCGCGGCTGTCGGCCGGCGACTTCGAGCTCGGAACCTTGCAGTTGCCCGAGCTCACCGAGCCCAACGTGCTTCGCGTGTTCTTGCACTCGTCGTCCATTCCGCCAAAAGGAGCCAATCGTGGGCGCATTGCCGACCCTGAGGTGGATCGCTTGCTCGATGCAGGCGATGCCGAGCTTTTGCCAGATGCGCGCAAACCAATCTACGCCGAGCTCGAACGGCGCGTGCGCGATGAAGCGTGGATCGTACCTCTTTGGCACGAAGATCAGGTTGCCGTGACAAGCTCACGAGCTCGAGGCTTTGTGCCAAGTGCGGAGGGCAGGTGGCTGCATCTTGCAACTTTACCGTGATCGCTCGGAGAAGAGCTCGCCCGCCGAAGTGACCGAAGTAGCCTCGCGGATCCAGCCGCTGAGGATCGCGATATCCGAGCAGTCGAGAATGCGCGCCTTCTGCTCCGAAGAGACGTGGATGCTGCGAGCCTCGAAAACCCCGAGTACCCCTTCGGCAAGTCCCTTCGCGATTCCTCTCGCCTCGCCTCTCGCCTCGCCTCTCGCCTCGCCTCTC
>WQZB01000084.1 GCA_009780955.1 Polyangiaceae bacterium
CCCCTTGTGGACTGCAGCGAGGAGGAAGCAAACGCCGATGTCGCACTCAACGTGATCGTCGGCACGCCTGACACTGGAACGGGTGTGCCCATCAGTTGCAATATTTCGGCGTGTTTGTGGTGTGCTGCTCCCCCAGGGGCTCCCTACGACTCGTTGTGTTCTCAAGTGGTACACAGTTGCTGGCAATAGGCCTCGTGGCGGCGTGAGGCCTTCACGCACCGGCGTCGGCAGCCCGATCTATCTGGTGGGGCCGACGCCGATCCTGCTTTTGCCATTTGACGGCGACGTTTATTATTGACCGGGAGGCTTGGGCATACCGGGCATACACGCCGCGAGCGGGGTGCCTGCCCCAAGGCATGTTGCACCCTGGATGCAGTCGTTGTCCGACTGGCACGGGGCTGCGCAATGTCCGTACTGCGTGTTGCACCGATGTGTGAAGCACTGCGAGTCGGATTGACAAGGGAGTGCCGCCGGGCCAGGCACCGCAAGTGTGCTTGCTGGCGCAGGCTGCTGCCCAGGATAACCGGGCTGGGGTTGCTGCGGGTAACCCTGCTGAGGGTAGCCTTGCTGCGGATAGCCTTGCTGCGGGTAGCCCTGCTGAGGGTAGCCTTGCTGCTGCGCGTAGGGATCTTGGTTTGGCACCGCCGGCTGCTGGCCCTGCGCCGTGTTGCTGCTTTCGCAGGCCACTGAGAGACCACCAATGGCAGTAACCAGACCAGCGACGACCGAAATTCTTCGCATGTGTGTCTCCTTTTGATGAAACTATCGGCCTCGGTGTTCGCCGTCAACATCGAGTGTCCGCGTTTCTAGCCGGCTTGTTGTATCTTGCAGGGGGTGAGGCGACCATTTCGAGACGCTGCTGTCGTGGTTGTGGGACTTGCCGTTTGGGCGTGCACTCGAGGGGAGCCACCGGCGCCTTCCCTCGATGCGGCTGTTGCCTCCCTTCCGCCACCAAACGATCACACCGCAGGTGACGCGAGCGCCTTGCTGCCCGTCGCCTCTGCCGCGTCTGCCGCGCCTACCACCACGGCGGCACCGGTCGACGACCAGAAGATTGACCCAGGAACGCTTCCTCAGACCCACGACAAGCCTTCCAAAACGAGTGCCGGCTTTGTCGAGCGGATGGGTGCGCTTTTTCGCGCTGTCGTAAAAGACGATCCCAGTTTTGCACTCTCTGCCTTTTTTCCGATCGCCGCATACGAGCAAGTCAAAGCGATTGCGAATCCCGCATCCGACTGGAAGCATCGCCTCGTTTCTGCCTACGAGCGCGACATCCACGCGCTTCACACGAGCCTCGGCGAAAGTGCTGCACGCGCGAAATTCATTCGCGTCGAGGTGCCCGAGGCGCGTGCTCGCTGGGTCGAGCCAAACGAAGAGACCAACAAGATCGGTTATTATCGTGTGTATGGTGCACGCGTTGTTTACGACGTCGACGGCGTCGAGCGAAGCTTCGATGTGAGCTCGCTCATCTCGTGGCGCGGCGAGTGGTACGTCGTGCACCTTACAGGTTTCAGGTAGGGGGCAGACACGGGGGTCTGCCCCTACAACCAACGGAAACGCAAATCGTAGGGGCGGCCCCCTGTGGCCGCCCCTTCATCGCGCCCTCGGGATTGGTTCTTAATTCAAATGTTGCTTGTCGGTACCCGACGCAGGTTCGTGGTGGTCGATAAACACGGCGGTGATCTCGCGTTCGAGGGCTGCTGTGAGCTCCGACTCGAGCCCCGCAATCGCGCCGGCCGATCGCTCGACGTTGCGCTGGTAGATGAAAAGGCGCACTTCGAGGCCGTTTTGCGGTGCTGGGGTTTCGCCACCAATGTTGTTTACGTTGTCTGCATTGTCTGGTGGCCGCGCGTCGACGATGACCATGGCTCGTGGGTCAATTCCGTCGACCACGAGCTCGGCGCCGGGTACATCAAAAATGTACACTTCGGCATTGCGCACCCATCGGCTGAGTAGTGCGTCGAGCCCGCGGACCACCCGGCGGACGATCTGCGCGAACGCATCGGGCGCAGACGCCCAGGCCGGCAGTGGTTGGGCGAGATCGAGCGAGCGTGCACGAAGGAACGCCTCGACCGCGCCGTGCGCGTTGCCGGTGTCGTCACGCAACAGACCAAGATAGTAGTGGGCGTCGGCGTGATAGGGTTCGGCGCGGATGGCCTCTTCGAGGTAAGGCAAGGCTTTTTCGGCCTCGCCGAGCTCGTAAAATGCGCGTCCGATCAGAAAGAGGTAGCTCGGTGTTTCGAACGGAGGCTCTGGAAGACGTGACATGCACTTTTTTGCCTCCTCAATGTCGCCTTTGCCAACGAGCGCATCGACACGAAGAAGGAGACAATCTGCCATCTCCTCTTTGGTTTCGGCGTAGTCGAGTGCATCGCTACAGAGATCGATGGCTTCGTCCCACTCACCAAGTGGGTGCATGAGCAGCTCGGCGGCGTTGAGCATGGCTTCGAGGTAGGTTTCGTCGAGCGCAATGGCCTGCCTGTAGTGCTCGAGCGCCTCGTCGGAGTCTCCAACGAGTGCCGCTGTGTACCCAAGAAGGTTGTGCACCTCGGGCGACTGAGGATCGAGCTCCAACGCGCGCCTGGCACACGCACTAGCACCGGATGCGTCGCCCTTTTGGGCGAGATCCCAACCCCTGTCGAGGTGTGCGGAGAATTGATCCATCGGTTTACCCCCGGTTTTGTCGCAAAAGAGAGTCGCCCGTCAAGCGAACATGCTTGTTTTAGTCGTGTACGACAACGCGCGTACCTGGATTTTGCGCTCCTGACCAGACGCCGTGCCAGCCGTCGGGCAGGCGAGGCTCGGTCCAGCCGAACAGGGCCTTGGCGTCTTTGGGCGCGAGGTTGATGCAACCGTGGCTTTTCGTGCGGCCAAAGTCGTTGTGCCAGAACGCGCCGTGCAGTGCATAGCTGCCATTGAAGTACATGATCCACGGCACGTCTTCGATGGAGTACGGGCCGTCGCTTGCCACATCGCCATCCATCGTGGCGGCAATGTGCTTTTCGCGAATGCGGAAGCTTCCTACGGGCGTACGGTGGTCTTTCTCTTTGTCTTGCTCGTTTTTTTTGCCGGTGGAAACAGCCGTGGCGAAAACGGCTTTGGTTCCTTCGAATGCGACGAGTGTCTGTAAGGTGAGGTTGATGTCGATCCACTTCTCGTTGGGTAGAAGGTCCTTGGGTGCGTCTGCTGGCTTCGTTCTGGTGCCTTCGGTGGCTTTCATCCACCAACCTTCGTCCGTTTCATTGTAGGCTACACCATTTACCGTAACGCGGTCGCCGGTGAGGCGAATCACTGTGTGCCTGGCCACAGGATCGCCCGTCGTGATCGCTCGGCGGCTCGCACTAACGGCATACTTATGCGCCCGGTTCGATAAGATGATGCCGACCTGGGCTTTACCATTGGGCTGGCAAATATCTTGGTTGGGCTCTGGGCTCGCGCCGACGTTGGTTTGCGCGTTCGGCCCAGCATCAACTTGGGGCTGGGCAGGTTGGGCCTGCGCAGGCGCGTTCAGCCAAAGCCCGCCAAGGTCGCTTGCAATCTTATTCACATAAACGCGATCGAACGGCACAACGAGGCTGCCTGTCGTGCGCCACCACTTGGCGCCGTTCGACTCGAACGATTTGTCGAGCGCCAGATAGAAGCCTTTGACCATGCGGCGCGCGACGGTGCCTTCGCCTTTGAGTTCGTCGAGCGTGATCTGAGGTTTGCCGCCGTCGTAGTCGCGCAAATACCAGGGAACGCCTGCATCGAGCGCGTCGCTGCCCAGCGGCTCGACGCTGGTGGTTGCTCGCGTCAGGGCGAGCGCTGCGCCCGCGTCGCGTTCGGCATCGGCGGTCTCGGTGGTCTCGTCTTGCGCCGAGTGGCGCGGCTTCGGCTTGCGCGCGGCGAGCCATGGCTCGAGCTCCATGCGCTCTTCACGCGATGGGATCTGCCGGTAAAGTGGCGTGCCGTTTGTCAGGTTGTAGCCGTAGTCGTAAGGCAGGGGCGAGTCGGTGTACGGTGGGTGTGGCGCAAACTTGATGCGGGGATGATTTAGGTCGAGGCTTGCGTACTTGCCGCATACAAAGCCTCCCTGAACGAGCTCGTACCAGCCTTCCTTGCAGTTCGACTTGGGGTGCGGCTCGGCAATGACGGCAACGCGCGACCCTTGGCGAATGTAACCGAGCCGGGTGGCGCCCGAACGATCGCCTGGCTTTCGGTCTTCTTTCGCCCACTCCATGTCGCTCATGACAGGCGTTTGCATGTAGAGTGCACCTATGAACGGACCGTCGACGCCGAGTGGAGCGACTGCGGCGTCTGCATTGCTTGCGTTCTTGGCGTTGGCAACCGACCCTGTTGGGGCAGCGTCGCCGGTGTCGTGTGCAAAGGGGGGAGGTTGCGCAGACGCCGACGCTTGCGGCTCACGGGTTTGGTCGGGTGCGGGAGCGTGTTCGCTGCATGCGCCAAGGATCGTCGCGATCCCGACCGCGCCTACGATTTTGACCGAGCAAAAAAACATCCTACGGCGGAGCCCTTCGCACGGAGCCGTTCGGGTGTCGAGCGGTCGGCGAAGGCGTCAGCCCATGTGTGCCAAAGAGTCTAAGAAAGAGCCAGTTTTCGTCGTCGCGAAAACCACGCAGCGAGCTCCACGGTAGCCATCGAACGGAAATCAATGGCTGAGCGCCGTGTGTGCGCCAGCGCATAATGCCCAGCTTTTGCTTGGTCATGCTCTTTGCTTCGTCTTACCGTGTGACGGTGAGCTGGCGGCCCTGACTCATCTCGGTGAACTGGCAGTGTACACGTTTCATGGCAATCCAACACGTGGCGCCGCGCAGATCGCGCCAACGGCTCCGCACGCAACGCCGCCGAGCGGCACCGACAAAAGCGGCCCGGCGCGCTTCTGGGCAACCCGTGCGCTTCGCATTGCTGCATGCTTGGCGCTCGGCGTTTCGCTCGTTGTACATGGGCTCGTCGTGCCGTGGCACCTGCTGCCTGATCGCACGGGCATCGAGTTCAAAGACGTTGACGGTGAATTGACGATCCCAATCGATCTGCTTAGCGAAGCTCCCACGCAGCCACCGCCGTCTTCCGCAGAGGAGCGGCAAGCGCCTGTCAGTAGCGATCCAAACGCATTGATGCACAAGCTCGACGCCTCCGCACCAAAAGCCAAGCCAAAAAACGAGCTCGATGCATCGGCTCCGGACGCCTCGCATGTCCCTCGCGATGGCGGCGGGCCGAGCGACGCTGGCCACGGCGACGCCGCGCTCGACGCTTCCGGTCTTGTTGCATCGGGCGATGCGGGCGGGACAGATGCAGGTGGCGTGGGTGGTGTAAGCGGCCCGCGCGATCCAGGATCGATGATCGGCTTGTCTGGTCTGGTTACGGCAGGGCAGGTGAACGTGACCTTGCTCGTAAACCTTGCGGTCATCCGCACGAATCCTGTGGGAGCGCGAATTGGACCGGTGCTCTTTGCGATCCCTCAGTGGCGCGACTTCATGCAAGGGTCGCAATCCACAATCGACCCGATTCGTGACACCGACTGGATTCTCATTTACGGGCCGTCGCTCATTCACACCGATCGCGACGCCGTGCTCGTGCACTATTCAGCGCCCGATGCACTCGTCGATTCCGCCGTCGATGCGATTGCGCAGCGTTACGAAAACGGCGGAACGTTCGACGCAGGGGTCGCCGGTGTGAGAGCTTCGCTCGGCCACGCCGACAATGCCGAGCGCGTGTTCATGCGTGTGCAGCCGCATGTGCTCGTTGTCGTCCCGAAAGACAAGGCAAATGAGTTTGCACGCGTGCTAAAGCGCGCGCCTGTCGCGCCAAAGGTGCGCCCCGGCGAGGCAATGCGGCTCACGGTGAAAGATCCGTCGAAGCAGATTGCGATCCCAGGACTGAAATTTAGTCAGTCGTTGAGCGAGTTGCGGCTCTGGATTGTGCCGCGTGCATCGGACGGCGGGGCCGAGGTGCTGGTCGAGGGCGACTGCACGAGCGAAGAGGCCGCCGTTGACACGGCCGACGCAATGACCGATCTGATTCGTCGACAAAACTCGTCGTGGTTCGTGCAGGTTGCAACAAGCCACCTGCTTGACGGCGCGCGCGTCCTGCCCGACGGAAAACTCGTCAAGCTCCAGATCTCCGCGAGGCAGGATCAGCTCGAGTCGATCTTGAATCGCGTGGGTGCATACTTCGGCATAGACATGCAGCCGGGCACGCCACGCTGAGAGCATGTTTACCAGCCTGCTGCGCGCCGCGAACCGTGGTAATTGAGTGCGCTCAATGATTCATGTGCGCGCTCTTCGATCCATCGCCTCCATCGCCACTTTCGTTGCCATCGGATCGCTCGGCGCTGTTGGTTGTTCGAAGAAGGTCGATGAGCCTGCGCCCAGCAGCTTCAAGCCCACTGAAGCGCCGCCGCTGCCACCCGGACCGAGCAAGCTTCAGATCGTCGACACCAAGGTTGGCACCGGGCCCGAGGCGAAAGTCGGCGACACCGTAAAGGTGCATTATACAGGTATGCTTCTCAACGGCAAAGAATTCGACAGCTCGCGCGAAGGCGAGCCATTCCAAGTCACGATTGGCCAAGGCCAGGTCATCAAAGGGTGGGACGACGGTCTGCCCGGCATGCGCGTTGGCGGCAAGCGCACGCTCACGATTCCGTCGGACATGGCCTACGGCGAAAGTGGCAGCGGAGACAAAATTCCACCGAATGCTGCGTTGAAGTTCGACATTGAGCTAGTCGAGATTGTCACGCGTTAAACTGTTTTCATGAACGTTTTTTGCGCGTGGCTGTGCGGAGCCATCTCGGCTTCAATTGGAGGCGCTGAGAGCGGTCGCTTCTGCGTTGTTGGATAGGGAGAAGGTCGCTGCGTTGCGCGTGTAAGGGGCAGAATCGGCGTCGTGATCGGTTCCTCGTCGTCCGTTGGTAAGGGCGTTGGTGTTGGTGCGGGTGGCACTGACAGCGCGCCGCTTGCAATTGAAGCGGCCGAACCGATCGAAGCGGGTGCGTTGTCATTGACCGTAGCAGGTGTAGGCGTGACAGATGTGCCGACAAGTCCACGACCAGAGAGCGATGCGACGGTCTCGAGCGAAAGCTTCATTTGGGTGCCCACCCACGAACAAAGTGCGCGCAAACCAAATTGACATTTTGCGCACATCAATATTCTAGACCAACGTCACGCGATCTCAATCGTCAGGACCGCTCGCCATCTTCGCGACTGCGGTGAAGACGTCGGCGCGCGGGTAGCTGCCGATGACTTTGAGAAAGGAGACGTTTTTTTTCACGGCAGCGAGCGCTTGCACGAGCGCAGGATCGGTCCTGTGCCCCTCGACGTCGACGAGGAAGACATACTGCCAGGCCTCTTTGCGGCTCGGGCGCGACTCGATGCGCGAGAGGTTGACGCCCGCGGTCTCGAACTCGCTCAGCACGCGACGCAAAGCGCCTTGCTTGTGACTCACGGCGAACGCGAGCGTTGTTCGGTCATTGCCCGTGGGCTTGGCGTCTTCTTTTGCGATCACCACGAAGCGCGTTGCGTTCTCGGGGCGGTCTTGGATGTTGCGCCGAAGGATAGGCACGCCGTAGATTTCGGACGACAACTCGGCGGCAACGGCGGCGGCGCGGTCGTCTGCAAGCACTTCGCGTACGGCCGCTGTCGTGGACGTCGTTTGGATGATTTGCGCGCGAGGAACGTGCTTGCCGAGCCATTCGCGCGATTGCGCGAGGGCTTGCGGGTGCGAGTACACAGTCATAATCGACGAGAGCGACGTTGCCGTAGCAAGCAGGCAGTGCGCCACCGGCAAAACGTATTCTTGGCGGATCATGAGCTGGCCTTCGAGCATGGCATCGGATGTCATGCTCACGGCGCCCTCGGTCGAGTTCTCGAAGGGCACGACGCCGTAGGTAACGTCGCGGCTTTCCACGGCATCGAAGACAGCTTCGATCGTCGCGCATTCGCGATAGCGCGCTGACAGACCGAACAGGTGCCGCGCAGCCATCTGCGAGTAGGTGCCTTCGGGCCCAAGGTACGCGACGCGCAATGGCTCTTCGACCGACAGGCACGCGCTCATGACTTCGCGGAAAACAGCACGAATGGCGTCGCGCGGGAAGCGGCCTTCGCCGCGCTGCATGAGCCGCTCGAGGACCTGACGCTCACGTTCTGGATCGTGGAAGACTTCGACGGCGGCCGCTCGTTTGGCCGTTGCGATTTGCTTGGCGACGTCAGCGCGGCGTCCGAGCAAATCGAGGATTTCGTCGTCCAGAGCATCGATGCGGGCGCGCGCGCCTCCGAGTTCGGGCGGCTTTGCTGGGTCGGCAGGCCCGGGTGGTGCGGGTGGTGCGGCCTTGGTCCCCGGTGTTGGCTGATTCGAAAGAGTCTTCACGGCTGCATCGTCGCACGACTACGGTGTATGCGCATGCCTGAAACCAAGCTGTATGCGGTCGCGGCCGTTGTGATTGTAGGGCTCGTCGTTTGGGTGGCAACGGTTTTGCGAACAGCGAAAGAGCCTTGGGCGCGCGACCATCGAAAGTCGACTGGTTGACAGCGCGGCTCATGCCCCCTAAAGAACCCCGCAACTGAATCGCGATTCATTCTGGATCGCATTTTATTTTATTTGCCCCGAGGTCCCATGAAGATCCTCGTTCCTCTGAAGCGGGTCGCCGACCCTGACAACGCCAACAAGGTGAAGGTCAACGCCGGCAAGCTTGAAACCACTGGTCTCGAGTGGAAGCCGAATCCGTTCGATGAATACGCAGTTGAAACGGCGCTTCGTTTGACCGAAAACGGCGCGAACCCGAAGGCTCGCCTTGGTGAGGTCGTTGTCGTAACCTTCGGCGCCAAAGACACGGAAACCACGCTCCGCAGTGCCTTGGCCACCGGTGCCGATCGAGCGATTCGCGTTGATAGCACCGACGACAAACTTGATGGCGATCTCGTGGCGCGCGCCCTCAAAGCTCTTGTCGAGAAGGAAAAGCCGGATCTGGTCCTCTGCGGAAAGCAGGCGGTCGACGGCGACTCGAACCAGGTTGCGCAATTGCTCGCCGAATACCTTGGCTGGCCGCAGGCGACGTTTGCCGGAACGATCAAAAGCGAGGACGACAAGTCTCTCCTTGTTGGCCGCGAGGTCGACGGCGGAACGATCCATCTGCGTGTCACGCTTCCTGCGGTCGTGTCGGTCGACCTTCGCATCGTCGCGCCGAAAAGCGTCAAGTCGAAGCACACAGCCGATTCCCACGCCTATCCCGATGGCGTTCGCTTCGCGGCTCTTATGGCCATCATGGCGGCGAAGAAAAAGCCTCTAGTCGAGGTGAAGCTTGCTGATCTCACAAGCGATGTTGCCCTCAAAATCGCCTACACAAGTTTCGAGCTACCACCCGCGCGCAAAGCCGGCATCAAGGTTAAAAGCGTGTCAGAGCTCGTTGAAAAGCTGAAGTCAGAAGCCAAGGTCCTCTGAGGTAGGAGCCACGTCAAATGGTAAACACTCTTATCATTGCAGAAATGCACGAAGGCAAAGTGCGCAAATCCACGCACTCGGCCATCCACTTCGCTCGCCAACTCGGCGTACCCTTTTCGATCCTGGTGCTTGGTCCAGGCTCAAAGGCCGCAGCCGCCGAGGTCACTGGTTTCGGCGCGCAAAAGGTTCTTGTCGCGGACGACGCAAGCCTCGCGAATGGCCTGGCCGAAGTCGTTACGCCAACGATTGCCCAAACTGCCAAAAGCGGCGGATACGACGTCGTGGTGGTTACTGCGAGCTCATTTGGTAAAGACATCGCGCCGCGCATTGCAGCGAAACTTGGTGCTGGCTACGCGTCAGACATCAGCGGCGTGAAAAACGAAAGCGGCAAGATTACCTATCGTCGTCCAGTTTTTGCCGGCAACGCCTACGGCATCTGCCATATCACCACACCCATTCAAGTCGTCAGCGTTCGGCAAAGCGAGTTCTCGGCAGCCGAACCAACAGGTGGCAGCAGCCCAATCGAAAGCGTTCAAGTGGCGGCTCAAGATCCAGCCGTCGCGCGCGTTTCGTTCGTCTCAATGGAAACCGCAAAAAGCGAACGTCCCGATCTCGGCGAAGCCCGTGTCATCGTTGCTGGTGGTCGAGCCGTCAAAGAGCAATTCTCGGCGCTGCTCGATCCACTTGCGAACCTCCTCAGCGCTGCGGTTGGCGCAAGTCGTGCGGCGTGCGACGCTGGCTACGCCTCACCCGAGCTTCAGGTCGGTCAAACAGGTCGCGTGGTTGCCCCGCAGCTCTACATCGCCATCGGTATTTCGGGCGCCATTCAGCACCTTGCTGGCATGAAGAGTTCGAAAACGATTGTGGCAATCAACAAAGATCCCGATGCACCAATCTTTCAAGTGGCCGACTACGGTCTTGTCGCCGATCTATTCCAAGCGGTGCCAGAACTGACCGCCGAATTGAAAAAGCACGCGTAGCACGCCGGGGGCAGACACGGGGGTCTGCCCCTACACGCAATCGCCAACCGCACGCGTATTCGTCATCGCCAACCGCACGCGTATTCGTCATCGCCAACCGCACGCGTATTCGTAATCACCAACCGAACGCATTCTTTGTAGGGGCGGCCCCCTGTGGCCGCCCCAAATGACAGGCGGTCATTCCTTCGCGAGGAACGCGGCCAGATCGTCGGTGCCGCCGATATGCTGTCCGTTGATGAAAATCTGCGGTGTTGTCGTGCGACCGCTTGCGGCGCGAAGCCGGCGCGGGTTGGCCTCGATCTCGTCGTAAGCCAGGCCACGTGCCTTGAGCATGTCTTTGGCCTTGAGGCAGAACAAGCAGCCAGCGCGACCCATCAAGAGGATGTCGTGCGGAGGCTCGGCTGCTGGATCGAGATATTTCAACATCGTGTCGGCGTCGGAGACTTCGAATGGATCCCCCTCGACGGAACGTTCGATGAACATTTTTTTTACGACGCCGTCTTCAACGAGCATCGAGTAGCGCCAGGAACGATGGCCGAAACCAAGATCACGCTTGTCGACGAGCATACCCATGCCCGCGGAGAACTCTCCGTTGCCATCCGGCAAAAAGCGCACGTTATCGGCGCGTTGATCCTTCGCCCATTCGTCCATGACGAATGCATCGTTTACCGAAATGCAAACGATGTCGTCAACGCCGCATGCGCGCAGAGCAGGGGCGAGCTCGTTATAGCGTGGCACGTGGCTGCTCGAGCATGTTGGCGTAAAGGCGCCAGGTAGCGCGAAGACCACAACTCGCTTGCCCGCGAAGATGTCGCTGGTTTTGACGTCTTTCCACCCGCCGTTTTCCCGGGTGCGAAATGTGACGTCGGGAACGCGTTGGCCTTCGATATTCTTACGTGCATCGTGCCTTTTCATGGTTTTTTCGCTCTCCTTGGGAGAAATTCTAGGTTACCAAGGTGAATGTGAGCTACCTGGTTCTTGCTCGCAAGTATCGCCCGCAATCGTTCGACGACCTTGTCGGGCAGGAGCACGTCTCCAAAACGCTCTCCAACGCAATCGCGCAGGACCGCGTTGCGCACGCATTCCTGTTTACCGGTGCGCGCGGCGTTGGCAAAACGACGAGCGCACGCATTCTTGCCAAGTGCCTAAACTGTCTTGGCAAGGATGGTCGCGCCGTGGGCGCAACGCCAACGCCGTGTCAAACATGTGCGTCATGCACGGAAATTGCCGCCGGCGTGGACATGGATGTCCAGGAAATCGACGCGGCAAGTTACAACGGCATCGACGAAGTCCGCCGCCTGCAGGAAGGCTTGGCGTTTCGCCCGGCACGCGACCGCTTCAAAATCTATATCGTTGACGAAGTTCACATGCTGTCGACCGCGGCATGGAATGCGTTTCTCAAAACGCTTGAAGAGCCCCCGCCGCACGTCAAGTTCATTTTCGCGACAACCGAAGTTCATAAGGTTCCGGTTACCATTCTCAGCCGGTGCCAGCGTTATGATTTCAAGCTCGTGTCGGCCAAGCGCATTGGCGAGCGGCTCAGGGAAGTGCTCGAGAAAGAGTCCATTTCTGCCGAAGATTCGGCGATTCACGTGCTCGCGCGTGAGGCTGCCGGATCTGTGCGCGACGCGATGAGCCTGCTCGATCAGGTCATCGCTTACGGAAGTCATGCGATCACGGCCGACGACGTGGCGCGCGTGCTTGGTGTTGCCGATCGCGAAATCATGAACAATCTTGCGCGCGCGGTGCTCGCGGGCGATGCAGCCACCGCGCTCGAGGTGCTCAGCGAAGTCACTCGTCAAGGTTTCGATCTCGTTCACCTCTGTCGTGATCTGCTCGGTTACTTGCGAAATCTCGTTGTTGCCAAGGTTTGTTCCAATAGTCCCGACGGCCGGGCGCGCGAGCTATTCGATCTCGCCGACGAAGAGGTTGCCGATGTCTTCGCCGTGGCGAACATGACCGACGCCGACGATCTCACGCGCCTTTTTCATGGCTTCTCGCGCGCGTTTGACGACATCGTTAGAAGCGGGCAGGTGCGCGCGGCGCTCGAAATGACGCTTGTGCGTCTTGCGCGACGGCCGCCTCTGTTGCCTCTCGACGAGCTACTTTCTCGACTCGGTGATCTCGAGAAACGCCTCGCAATAGGAGCGCCGCCTCCTCCGCGCGGCGGCGGTTCGGGCGCGGCTACTAGGGCTAGTGCCGCGGGAGCGGGGGAAGCTTCTGTTGAAAGCGAAATGCTGGTGACATGGCGCGCGATCCTCGCCAAGGTGCGCGCCCAAAACCCGGCCATGGCATCAACACTCGATCTTGCTGCGCCGCTCGTTGTCACTCGAGAAAAAATCGTCATCGGTTTCGAGCCCGAGTCGTTCGAAAATGCGTGCGTGGTCGACTCGGACGCTACGATGGTTCTTACGCAGGCTGCGCGAGATCACTTCGGCATAAAACCGGTTGTTTCGATCGACGTTGCCGCGCGGGGCAGCCGCGGCGGCAGCATTGCCTCGATTGACGCCGCGAAGCGCGCACATGCAATCTCCCAAGCACGCGCAGCCGTCGAGCGTCACCCAATGGTTCAAAAGGCCATTGCGATTTTCGACGCTGAGCTCCAAGGCATTCGACTTCCCGCGGAGGAGAATTGAAAAATGGGCCACTTTAGCAGCGGCGGAATGAATGAACTCGTGCGCCAAGCCGCGCGCATGCAGCGCAAGATCGATCAAGTCAAAAAGGAGTTTGGCGACAAGGAAGTTTCGGAATCGTTCGAAAGCGGCAAGGTCATTGCCACGGCAACTTATGCTGGCAAGGTTTCGCGTGTGCAAGTCGACCCTGCGTTTCTCGAGAGCGAAGGACTCGAGGTCACGCTGGATGCCGTTTGCGTCGCCGCCAACGCTGCGCTCGAAACCGCAAAAAAAGGCATGGATGCGGAGCTGGCAAAGGTTACTGGGGGCGCAAAAGTACCTGGATTGTAGCGCCAAGGTAGATGCAGTATTCACCCAAAATCCAACGCCTCGTGTCGCTTTTTTCGCGTCTGCCCGGTGTTGGCGAGAAAACGGCGCAACGTTACCTTTTTTATCTGCTTACAAGCGATCCTGAAATCGCGCGCGATCTAGGGCGCGAGCTTGGCACGCTGCACGACGAGCTTCGCCCATGCGATAAGTGTGGCAACATCGCTGAGACTACGACCGAGGCTACATCGAAGAGCGAGCCCGTCATCTGCAGCATCTGTCGCGATCCGCGTCGCGATCCGCACCTGCTCTGTGTCGTGGGTCGCGTGCATGATCTGTTGTCCATCGAGCGCGCGGGCGCCATGCGTGGGCGCTACTTTGTGCTTGGCCGGCTGCTTTCGCCGCTCGAAGGAATTGGCCCCGAAGACTTGCCTCTGGAGCGCCTTGCGGCTCGCATCGAGCAAGACGGCGTGCGTGAGATCATCGTCGCAACACCACCGAGCGTCGACGGTGAGGCAACGGCACTGCTTCTCAAACGCGAGCTCGCGAGCATGGCGGTCACGATGACGCGCATCGCGAGCGGCGTACCGCACGGGGGTGATCTTGAATACGCCGACCCGATTACGATGGGGCGCGCCATTGCCGGCCGCCGATCGCTATAATGTTATGCTGCTGCTGGATTGGCAACGAGTGACTGACGATTTTTGAATTTTTGACGCAACTCCCAGCAAAAGCGGTCGACTGGGTTTTCATGACCAAGTTGAACATCGGGCTTGACCCCGCGCGCCTGCAAAATGCGCTTGCTGGCTTGCGCGTGCACCGAACACGGGTCAACGTAGAAGTATTGCTATTTTACCCTCTCATCTTTTCACCCAGGAATTGAGCTGTGAATTCAACTGACTCCATATTTGGACGCGTGGACGAGATTCAC
>WQZB01000085.1 GCA_009780955.1 Polyangiaceae bacterium
AGCCCGAAATTCCGTGGCTCACGCTCCGCTTCTTTCGAGAGCCACGGCCTTCGGGCTCAACGAAGCGCGACGTGTGCGCATCGCCATTGGACTTTTAAATCAGCGCAACTGGGTTGCGCTGTATGATGCATGAGCCAACCATTGAACGACAGCGACATGAGTGCGACGATGATCGGAAATACCATCCGTAGATCCCTTGGCATTCTGCAAGACGATGCCGACAAGGAGACCGCATGGGCCGGGCTCTACGAAGCCCTTGGATTCTCGCCGCCATCCTCGTTAAATGCGGGCTCATTCAAATCGGAAACGCCGTGGCAGAAGGACCCTGGCCTCAGCGTAGAGTTGAGCCAGCTACTGCGCTCTGCCCGCGAGGCTCACGAATCACGCTGGGAGTATGAGGCTGTCGCGCGTCTGCTCGAAATCGAAGCGGCCCTTGCTACAGACGAAAGCCAAGTGCAGCTCACACGCGAACTAGCGCACGTGCGAGGTGACATCTTGCTCGATGATGCCGGTTCGATCGCGGCCTATCGGCGCGTGCTCGTCCTTGTGCCGAACGATGCAGCTGCTCTCGAGGCGATCGAACGAAGCAAGGCCACGCACAGCAAGTGGCAAGATCTCGTGAGCCGCTACCTCGCCGAGGCCGATGGTGCGCGCGATGCGTCGTTCCGGAGCGCGCTGCTTGTTTCCGCGGTGGAAGTCGCCCTGCGGTTCGGTCGCCCATCGGTCTTCGCCAAGGCCACGAGCCGTGATGGCGCCACGAGCAGCGCGCGCGATGCAAAGGGCAAAAAGGGTCGAGGCGCGTCCAAGGGCAACCACGCAAGTCACCGAGGCGGCGATCGGCAGCTGCACACATTTCTGAACAACGTTGTGACGCGCATTGGCGAGGCCGCTTCGCTCGACCCGCAGAACAAGCGCGCCATACGACTGTTTGAGCGCGTGCTGCGCGAGCAAGAGCGGTGGGAAGATCTCGCGAAAGCTTTATCGGAATTCGCCGAGACAACGCAAAACAAGGAGGAAAAGCTTGCTGTGCTCGTGCGGCTCTTGCGCATTTTGCGCAGGAAGCTCGGAGCCGACGAGCGCGCGGTGGCAACGTGCAAGCGCATTCTCGAGTTGTCACCCATGCACGCCGAAGCGAGCCGCGTTCTCGTGGACATCTTCACCGAGCGCGGGATGTGGGAACATCTTGTGTCGTTCTACGACGGTCAGCTCCATGGCGGGGGCGCCGGCGGCGACCAAGCGGTCGACGAAATTGGCATTTTTTTCCAGATTGCGATGGTCCACTGGCGCATGCGCGGCAAGCCCGAAGACGCCGAGCCGTACTTCGAGCGGTTGCGCAAGCTCGCGCCGTTTCACCTTGGCATGCTTGGCTTCTTCCGCGAATGGTGCCGCAAAAATAACGATCTGGCACGCCTTATCACCATTCTCACCGAAGCCGAATGCGCCATGCCCCAATCAACTACGGAGGGGGCAACTACGGAGGGGGCAAGCGCGGAGCGGGCGCAAATTACCGCCGAGATCGCCGAGCTTGCTCGTAACGATGCCAGCGCGCAGCAAGCCATCGAGCACTGGCGCGCACAGCTGCGTGCCAATCCGCGAGACGACAACGCGCGGAGCGGGCTCATGCGGCTGTACCGCCAGATCGGCGCATTCACCGAACTGGCGGACTTGCTTCGCTCGATCCTTGAACACGCGCCGCCAGGCGACGCGGCCGTGCGCTTGCCCCTGCTACGCGAACTGTCGACCATCTATCGCGATGTGCTCAAAAGCGACTCGGCACTCGTTACGATCCTTACGCAAATCGTGGCGTTCGACGCTCGCGACGTCGGGGCCATGCGCGAGCTCGCGCGTGTTTACGAAGCACTCGGACGCTTCCGCGACCTGCTCACGATGCAAGTGCGCCTCACCGAACTCGAGAGCGACAGGAGCGTCAAGGCCGAACTTTATCGCGCGATCGCGCGGCGATGGCTCAATCCGTTCAACAACGTTCAAAACGCCATCGAAGCGTACGAAAAGCTCCGCGAGCTCAAGGCGGGCGATGTCGAGGCTCACAAGAAACTGAAAGAGCTCTATACGAAGCGGCGCTCGTCCCGGCAGCTTTACGAACTTTACGAGGCCGAAGCCCGCGAGGCAACGGGCTCGCAGCGCCGCGCCCTCTACAACGAGATGGCCAAAATGGCTGCCGAGCGGCTCGATCGCACTGCCGATTCGGTCCGCCTTTACAAGACAATCCTTGCCGAAGATCCCGACGACGCAGCAGCGCTCGACGCGCTCGAGAAGCAGGCCGAGCGCGACAGGGACTTCGCCACCGTCGCCGAAGCGCTCGAAAAGCGAGCGGCGTTGCTGACCGAGCCGGGCGCGCTACTCGCAGTTCTCCAGAAGCTCGGAAGTGTCTACACAGATCGCCTCGAAGACCATGCCGGTGCGCTTCGAACCTGGCGGCGCGTTCTCGACCTGTCGCCTGGTCATCCGAAAGCGTTGCGCATCTTGCGCGACAGCTACCTCGCGATGGATGATTACAACGGCCTCACCGAGCTCTACGCGCAGTCGAACGATTGGGATGGACTCGTTGAAGTGCTCCTGGCCGCCGCCGATCGCGCGAACAATCCCGAGATCAGGATCCATCTGTCGTACCGCGCAGCCGCGGTGCTCGAAGAGAAGTTGCACACGCCCGCTCGGGCGCAGCGAGCTTACGAGCGTGTGTTGTCGGCGCGCCCAGACGATCACCGAGCGGCCGCTGCCCTTGTTCCGATTTACGAGGCCGACGAGAAGTGGGCAGGGCTACCGATGCTTTACGAGGTGCTGCTCGCGCACGCCACCGACAACGTTACGCGTCGTGGGTTCTACAAGAAGCTCGCGAGCGTGTGCGGTAACCGCTTGCAGGATCGAGCGCGCGCCTTCCATTACGCGGTCAAGTCATTCGAAATTGCTCCAACCGAGCCAGGCGCCGTGAGCGAGCTCGAACAGTGGGCGCGTGCATCGGGCGAGTGGACCGAATTTGCACGAGTGCTCAATGCACGGGCGGCTTGCCCCGATGCCTCGGAGCGGGAGCGGCGCGCGCTCAAATTCACGCTTGCCGATGTAGAGTCGCGCGACGCGGATCGAATGGACGATGCCGTCGGCATTTACAAAGATCTCATCTCCGCGAACCCGGCGGATAGCGAAGCCATATTGGCGCTTTTTCGGCTGCTGCGACAATCGCCCAATCGTCGAGACGATCTGCGATGGCTCTTTCGGCTTCGCGCCACGAGCGCGCAGGGTCGGGCGCGTGTGGCAATCCTTGCCGAGTGGGCCAAGCTCGAAGAAGAAAAGTTCAAATCAGCCGAAGGTGCCATTTCCATCTACCGCGAGATCCTCGCAATCGAAAAAGAAGAACCGCATGCGCTCCGGGCTCTTGGCCGATTGCTTGTCGCGTCGGGCGATGCAGAAAACGCGGCGTCGGTACTCATGCGCGAACGCGATCTCGCTTCTGGGCCGCTTCGCGTCGAACGTGAAGTCGAACTCGCACGCCTCTCGATGGGCCCGCTACACAAGCCTATCGAGGCTCTCGCTGCAGCACGCCGGGCGCTCGAGATCTCGCCAAATGACCTCGCAGCCATCGGTGTGATCGAAGAGCTTTTGCCAGTTGCAGAAACGCGCGCAGTTGCTGCCGTCGTACTCGAGCAAGCGTACGCCGCAGCTCGGGCGTGGGACAAGCAGGCGGATGTTCTTGGCGTGCTCATCGCAACAGCGCCCTCGACGCACGATCGCGCGATTTTGCAGCAACGGCTGGCAGACGTGAAAGAGAAGCTCGGCGATCGCGACGGCGCTTTTGCTGTTGTTGCGCATGGCGCCGAGGAAAATCCGACGGATCTCGACCTATGGAAGCGGCTTGCGGTGCTGGCGAATCGTACCCACCGCATGAACGACTTCGTCGACGTCATCGCGCGGGTGCTGCCCGAGCGCGGCGACAGCGGGTTTGCACCAACGGTCGAACTTTACCTCGCTCGGCGAGCGGCAACGCTTTACGACGACGTGCTCGGCGAGGTCGACCGAGCCGCGCCGTATCTCGAACGGATCCTTTCGTGCGAGCCAACGAACGAGCGCGCGTTTAGCCGCCTCAAGCAGATCTGGACGGCTCGCGAGCGCTGGGACGATCTCGAAAATCTATACGAGCGCGTGCTTTCTGCCACGGAAGGAGCCGCGCGGCGTGTCGAATTGCTTTCCGAAGTTGCGCTGGTCGCCGAGGAAATCACGGGCAACGCGAACAAGGCGATCCACTATTACGAGCGGATCATCGAAATCGACCCAACGCACGCGCAGGCGTTGTTGGCGCTCGACACGCTTTACCTCAAACAAGAAAGGTGGCAGAGCCTCGCGAATCTTTTGGAGCGGCGCCTCGCGCTCGCAGGCGATAACGAGGCGCATTCAACCACGCTGAAGCGGTTCGTCGACATCGCTGCGCGTCAGGGCCGGCGGAGCGAAGCTGCCGACGTACTTCTGATTGCCGCAAAGAATGCCAGCGCGCCCGAGCCGCGCGCGGAAATTCTCTCCGAGGTCGCGAAGATCTACGAAGACACGAACGACGCCGAACGCGCCGAAGCCGTGCATCGTCAAGTGCTCGACCTTGCACCGGACGACCCAAGCATTGCACTTGCTGCGGCACGGGCCCTCGAGAACCTTTACGCCCATGCGCCCAACAAGAGCCGCGAGCTTGCCGAGGTTCTTCGCGTTCAGATAACGCTCGAAGAGTCGGAGCCCAAACGGCGAGAGCTCATTGTAAGGCTCGCATCGATTTGCGAAGAGGTCCTGCATGATGACACGGCCGCCATTGCGGCGTGGAAAATGCGCACCGACGACGATCAGGCCGACGAACAAGCGCTCGCCGCGCTCGACCGATTGTACGAGCGAACCCAAGACCATCGGGCCTTGGCCGAAGTGCTTCGCGCACGCCAGCAGCAAGCCGACAGCAGCGAGTCGCGCAAGGCTCTCATGGTCCGCCGCGCGCAAGTGCTCGGGCGTCAGCTCAATGATGTGCCGCAAGCCATCGTTGCGTACCGCGCGGTCCTCGACGATTTCGGCGCGGATCGCGCAACTCTCGAGGCGCTTGCGCTCCTCTACGAGAAAGACTCGCGCTGGGACGACCTTGCCGACACGCTCGAAACCGAGCTCTCGATTGCAACCCGAGAGCCCGATGGCGCTGCTCGCGTCGACATTCTGGTCCGCCTTGGCAACGTGCGCGCAAAAAAGCTCGGGGATATCTCTGCATCGATCGAGGTATACCGCGAAGCGCTAACGCTCAATCCCGATCATGCATCGGCGCGCGAAGCGCTCGAAGTGTTGCTCGACGACGATACCGTGCAGCGTGACGTGGCCGAGATCTTGAAGCCGCTCTACGAGGCCGACGGCGCCGCGGCAAAGCTGCTCCGCGTGCTCGACATTCAGATCGCTGCCGAACAGAGCCTGGAAGTACGACTCGATTGGCTCGCGCGTGCAACTGACATCTTGGACACGCAGCTGGGCGACACGGCACGAGCCTTTGCTTACGCGGCACGTGGTCTTCGCGAAGCCGCTGGTGAGCCGAGCATGCTCGGCGCGTGGATCGAGCGGATCAATCGGCTCGCCGAAAAAACCGGCAACGCAAAAGGCCTTGTCGAGGTTCTCTGCGACGTCGTGAACCACGTGGTTGACGAAGAAGAGCAGGTCGACCTCTATCTGCGCATCGCTGATCTTGCGCGCACGAAACTCGGAGGCGCGGCCCTTGCAAAGGAGCACTACCGCCATGCGCTCGAAGTCAGGGGCGACGACGCGCGTGCACTCGTTGCGCTCGAAGAGCTCTATGAAGAGGCGAGCGAACGCGAAGAACACGAATTGCTGATCGAGATCCTCAGGCGCCGTGCCGAGCTCGAGGGCAGCGACGCGGCCAAGCGCGAGATCCTCTACAAGGTTGCCCAAACGTGCGCAGGCAAGCTCGGCGATCTCGATCGCGCGATTGGCGTCTACGAAGAGATCCTCGAGCTTGGTCTCGACGCGCCAGCAATCGCAGCGCTCGAAAATCTTTACACGCAGCGGTTGCACTGGCGAGATCTCGTTGCTCTCCACGAGCGCGAGCTACATGCCGAAGGAACGTCGCGCGAGCGTCGGGCTTCGCTTTCCCATGCGCTGGGCTCGGTGTTTTACAATAGCCTCGGCGAGATTGACCGAGCGTTCGAGGCTTGGAGTGATGCGCTTGCGGAAGATCCTTCCCACGCGGCAACCATCGCGTCGCTCGAACAGCTCATGGCGCATTCGCCCCATGCCGGGCGCGCAGCCGAGATTCTCCAAGGGGTTTATCTCGCAGAGCTCGATTGGCGAAAGGTCGTAACGGCCATGGAGGCGCGCCTTGCCCACAACCAGGATCCCGATGAGCGCCGTTCGCTTCTGCACGGCCTCGCCATGCTGCACGAGCAGCAGGAGGGAAATGTCATCGCAGCGCTCGATGTCACCGCAAGGTTACTGCACGAAAATGTGACCGAGGTCGCAACGTGGAGCGAGCTCGAACGACTCGCCCACTTGTCCAATGCCGAGGGCCGCCTCGCCGAGATCTATGCAACCGAGCTCGAAGGCCTTGAAGGCATCGCGTCCAACCATCCCGATCCCCCCGCAATCGCGCGTCTCGCGCAGCGCACCGGCGAGCTTTACGAGGCGCAGAAGAGCGATGCTCGTGCGCTCATCTTCTACAGGCGTGCCTATGCATTCTCACCCGCAGACGAGCAAGGCGCGTTTCAGGCCATAGACCGCATTCTCACGCGCACCGGGCGCGCAGCCGACCGCGTGGCGCTCTACCGCGATGCGCTCGCCTACCATGACGGACAGGTCGAGCCGGCCCAACGGCTGGCCGCCATATCGGTGCGCCTCGAGCTCGCGAGCGTGCTCAGCGAGCAGATGAACGAGCCGCAGGCTGCCGTCGACGAGCTCGAGACGATCCTCGCCGAGACAAACAAGGAGCCGAAAGCAAGCGAGACCGACGCAGGCGAGGCGGAGCGTGCGGCGGTTGCCATGCTCGAGACTTTGCTCGAGCGTGCAGAACACACGCAACACCAGCGTGTGATCGAGCTGCTTCGGCCTGTTTACGAGCGGCAGGGCGACTGGCAGAAACTTGTGCTGCTCGATACGAAGAGCCTTTCCATCGCAACGGCGCCGTTCGAGAAGGTGGCCATTTTAGGACAGCTGGCACACCTCTATGACAAGCGCGGTGGCGATCTCGACAAAGCCTTCGAGTGCCACATGCAAGCCCTCGTCCTCGACCCTAGCGATGACGAAACGCGAGCCGAGCTCGATCGCCTCGGCGCCGCAACTGGGCGCTGGGACGATCTCGCCCGAACCTACGAGCAAGGCATTGCCACAGCCGATCCCCTTCTCCAAAAGGAGCTACTCGGAACGCTCGCCAAGCTGCACGACGAGCGACGGGATGATCCGCGTAGTGCCATGGCCGCTTGGGACCGGCTCTTTGGTCTCGACGAAAGCGATGAGCGGCCGCTCGTCGAGATGGATCGTCTGGCCACCTTATTGTCTGACTGGCCAGTGCTTGTCCGCGTTCTGAGCCGCCGTGCGGAGCTCACAAACGACGACGACAAGCGCGCGCAACTTTTTCGGCGAGTCGGCGAAGCGCGGCGCGACATGCTCGACGACGAGCAAGGTGCCATCGAAGCTTACGAGCGAGCCCTCGAGCTCGAACCGACCAATACACTGTCGCTCGACAATCTCATTTCCCTTTACGACAAGAGGCACGACACTAAGAACCTCGCCCAAGTTTACAGGCGGCGCATCGATCAATGCACGGAAGACGACAGCGAGCTTCGCCATCGGCTGTTGCTCGACGCGGCCAGGTGCTACGAGTTTGACCTCGCCGACCGCCGCGAAGCCATCGTGCTGCTCAACGAGGCGCTTGCGAGCACACCGAGCGACAACGAGATCCGAGCGCATCTCGGCGATCTCTACGAAGCCGAAAAGATGTGGGGCGAGCTGCTCGACAATCTTCGCTTCCAAGCCGACGCAGCGCCAGACATGGCACAGAAGGTGGTGCTCAGAAAGCGCATCGGAAAGCTCTTGGCGCGAGAGCTCGAGGACTACGGCGCAGCGCTCGAGGCATACCGAGAGGTGCTTGCCGCCGGCTACGACGAGGAAGTAGCAAAAGCCACTTTGGCTCTGGGCGAAGCGTGCGACGAGCTTCGCGTCGAGGCGGCCAACGTTGTCGAGCCAGTGCTTTCCCGCCCTATCCCGGGCGACAACACGACTCGCTATCAGCTGCTCGTGCAGGCGCTCGAAATGCGCCTCTCCGAAGTACGCTACGAAGAGCGCTTGCCGCCAATCGATCCTCGGGAGCGCGTGGCAATTCGCAAATCGATCGCCGAGATTGCAGAAAAGTGGCTTGGCGATCTGGGGCGCGCCGAAGCGGCACTCGCATCTGCCCTCGTCGATGCTCCGGAAGACGAGTCGCTGCATGCGGAAATGGAACGAGTCGCCTCGCGGCTCGGCAAAGTTGGCTACGCACGCTTCGCGGACGTGCTCGCTGAGCGCGCTGCGGCCATTTTCGACGCGCCCGTTGCCTCTTCGCTTTTCTTTCTGCTCGGAAAGATATCCGAAAATAACCTTGGCGATCTGGACCGAGCAGCGAAGGCATACGCGCGTGCCGCCGAACAGGGTGGAGACAACGACGAGGTGCTCTCCGCGCTCGAGCGGGTGCACACGGCACGAAAGGGCACCCGCGAGCTCGCCGATGTGCTCGAAAGGCGCATTGCGATCGAACCACACGCTGACTTGCAGGCAGATCTGTACTTTCGCCTTGCGTGCTTGCGGGTGGATCCCGACACAGACAAAAGGCGCATGTTCGCGCTGCTACGTCTCGCCCTCGAGCACGCGCCCGAGCATGAGAAAAGCCGCGTTCTCGTGGAAGAACTTCTCGGCGAAGACGCACTCTTCGAGGAAGTTTTTGCGACTCTCGAAGGGGTCTACCGCCTGACGAACATGGGCGAGGCTCTTGGCCGTCTGTACGCGCGGCGTGTCGATCGTGCAAGTGGCACGCAACAGCGAACGCGTGCACGCCTCGAGCTCGCCCGCGTCCTCGAGATCGAAGGCGCCGACTCTGTCTCTGCACAGCGCGCCGTTGAGGCCGCTGTTGTCGAAGACCCAGACGAGAGCGACTCGATCGAAGAGCTCGAACGGCTCGCCGAGAAAAACCACGCATGGGACCAAGCTTCCAATGCACTCACGCGCGCTCTCGAACAGCACGCTGCCGCGCCAAGCACGGACATCGCACGCGCTGAGCTCTGGGCACGTCTCGGCCACTGGAAGCTCGACTATGTGCATGATGCAAGTGGTTCCGAAAAGGCATTTCGAAAGGCATTGGGCAACGATCCCGAGAACATCACCTACGTTCATGCCCTCCGAGATCTCACGCAAGGAGCGGGCCGTGAGATGGATCACGTCATGGTTCTTCGGCTTCTCGTCGGTCTGGAGAATGAACCGGCAGCCAAGCGCGCCGCCGCAGAAGAGGCCGCTCGGCTTGCCGAAAACGTTCTTTTCGACACGGCGCTCGCACAAGCCACGATGCGCGATTTGCTCGCCCAGAACGACGCCGATGTGTGGGCGCTCGACGGGCTCATACGTCTTTTCGAACAGACAGGCGACCCTGCCGAGGTCGTCGACCTTTTGCTCCGCCGAGCCGAGATTGAAGATAACGGGCCCCATGCCCTTCTCCTTCGTCATCGCGCCGCCGACGTCGCCGCGTCGTACGAAGGCGGACGGAATCGCGCCATCGCGCTCTACGAAGACATCCTCGCGCAACAGCCGGCCGATTCGCTCGCTCCAAATTGTCTCCGCGTGCTGTACGGCGAAGTCGGAAACTACGAGTCGCTCGCAAAGCTGCTGCAGATGCTCATCGACAACGCCGAAAGCGAGACCGAACGCTCTCTCTTTCGCGTCGATCTCGCAAGTGTGCAGCTTGAAAAGTTCGCGAACTCAGAACAAGCAGCGAGCACGCTTGCCGCTGTGCTCGAGGAAAACCCGGACCACGACGAAGCTGCGTACATCCTCTCCTCGATTTACGATAAGGCCGGTCAATATGCGGATCTTGCCGACTTGCAAGCCAAGCTTGTCGAGCGGGCGCGCCTGCATGGCGACAAGGACGCAGAGCTCGATCGAATGGTGCGCCTCGGCCAAATCCTTGACGAGCGCATGGGTGATGGTGCGGCAGCATTGGCGGTTTACGACGAGGTGCTCGAGAAAAGGGCCACGCACCGCGCGGCGCTCGAAGCGGTCGCACGCCTAGCGGAATCGAGCAAGAGCTGGGCAAAGGCGGAAGCCGCGTTGTCGAAGCTTGTCGAACTCGCAACGGGCAGCGCCCGAGTCGCACTGGCGCTAAGGCTCGCAACGGCGCGCGCAGAGCTTGGGCACGACTACGGCGTTGAGCAGGCGCTACGCGATGCGCTGTCAGAACAACCTTCGAACCGCGAAGTGCGATCACGGCTCGAAGAGCTTTGCACGCGCACGAAGAAGTGGGCATCGGTTGTCGACTTGCTAGTCGGCGATGCCGACATCCTTCGCGATGAAAACCATGGCTTCGAATCGCTCGCAGATTCGGGCGGGCCGCCGCCGGCATACGTTACAGAGCAGGTAAGTCTGCTCCGTCGTGCCGCGGAGATTTGCCAGCGCGAACTCGATGCTTTCGAGACATCGATTCCACTGCTCGAGCGCGCAACGGCGCTAACGGGGCCAGCGAAGCATGATCATCGCGCGCTTCTCCTCATGCTTTGTGACGCCTACACTGCCACGAAAGAAGAGCGCGCTGTCGCTTCCGTTCTCGAGCGCATCATTGCATCGTTTGGCGGCAAGCGAACCAAAGAGCTCTCGCTCTACCACCATCGCCTCGGGCGCGCGCTCGCGTCGCTCGGCGACAAGGACGTTGCACTCGCGCAGTTCGACATGGCATTCAAAATCGACCCGGGCTCGGTCGATGTGCTGCGCGATCTGGGTATGCTCGCTCTCGATAATGGCGATCTCGAGCGCGCCCAGAAAACGTTCCGCGCCTTGCTTTTGCAGCGGCTCGGTCCTGAGAGCGGCATCTCCAAGGGCGAGGTTTTCTACTACCTTGCCGTGATCGCCATGAAGCAAGGCGACAAGGCGAAGACCGTGCAAATGCTCGAGCGCGCCGTCGAAAACGAGCCAACACTCGATCGCGCGAAAGCCATGCTCGCCGATCTGAAAAATTGAAATCGCAAGCTCTTGCCCCTGCCCTCGGCACCGCACTCGGTGCTGTAGCGCGCGTTTGGCTAGCAACACTGCGAGTGACTCTTGAAATTCACCCCGAGCTCGAACGTCATCGCGACGTTCGCGACACTCCATGGGTGCTGTCGTTCTTTCACGGCACGCAGTGGCCGCTGCTCACGTGGAAGCGGCGGCGCCCCACCGTGGTGCTCGTCAGTCTGTCGACCGATGGCGAAATGCAAGCACGTGCCTTGGCAACCATCGGGTTGCATGTTGTACGCGGATCGTCATCGCGAGGTGGTGCGCAAGGGCTTTCGGCGCTCGTTCGCGCCATGAAGCGCGAGAACATGGATGCGGCGGTCGCTGTCGACGGTCCTCGCGGTCCTTACGGTGTGGTCAAGCCTGGAGCGCTTTTTGTGGCGAGACACACGGGCGGAGTCATCGTGCCCATGGGCAGTGCGTCGGCGCACGCGAAGATCTTCACACGAGCATGGGACCGCTTCTCGCTCGCTCTGCCGTTTGCTGCTGTCGCCGTGGTGCTTGGGGCGCCAATTCGCGCAGAAATTGCCAGTTTACACCAGATTGGCGAAGCCATTGCTCGAGCCAATGCTCGCGCAGCCGATGTTCTCGCAGGCTTGTCGCGGGCGGAGACAACGGAATGAGTTGCGGTAGCACGAACCCCCGCGTTAGCTTGTTGCGATATGAACCCCTATGGTCCACCGGGCGCTTCGCCCTATTCGCCATCGCCAGGCTATGGCCCACAGCAATTTTACGCGAGCGGCGGCGCAGGCGCAGGCGTATCAGAGGCAACGGTGCAGTTGCTTTTGCAGACGCGCCCGTGGGTGAGATTCCTAAGCGTTTTGGCGTTCATTGCATCGGCGTTTATGTTGCTCGCGGGCGTGCTAGGGTTGGTGGGGGGACTCGCCGGCATGGCGGCAGTAAACGCGATGGGGCACAAGGGAGTACCCTCGGGATTTGCCTTCCTCTCCCTCCTATATATTCCTTTTGCCTTCCTTGCCATTTACCCGGGCATGAAGCTTTGGGCTTATGGAAGTGCAATTTCGCGGCTGGCATTGAGTCGATCACCGCAAGATCTCGAAGCTGCCATAGGTCACCAGAAGTCGTATTGGAAGTTCGCGGGGATCATGGCGATCGTGGTCATCATTCTGCAGGTGATCGGCATCGGGATCGCGATGGTGGCCGGCGCGGCGCTGTTCAGCCAATTGCCGAATCAATAAAATCATCACGGCATCCGGGCAATGGCGTCGATTTCGACGCGCGCACCTTTTGGAAGAGCCGCAACTTGCACGGTGGCGCGTGCCGGTGGGGTTTGACCAAAGCGCTTTGCGTACGTTTCGTTCACGACTTGAAAGTCGTTGAGATCAAGGAGATAAATCGTCGTTTTGACGACGTTGCTGAACGACGATCCCGATGCTGCGAGAACGGCCTCGAGGTTGTCGAGCACGCGATCGGTTTCCTGTGTGATATCGCCTTTAACGAGCTCGCCAGTTTTTGGATCAATCGGAATCTGGCCGCTCAAAAAAATGAAAGAACCAGACGCGATGGCTTGCGAGTACGGACCAATGGCAGCAGGTGCGTTGGGAGTCGAAATGGCCTTCATGACAGTGCACTTTACAGCAATTCGCGACGCGCAACAGCTTTACCGAGCCATGTTTCAGGCCCAAAGAAACGCCTGGCCCAGATAAAAGATCAGGGTCAGCACGACCAGATTGCTGGCGACAAAAACGGCAAAGCGGTGTACGGGATGGTTGTAGGTGAAATAAACCAGACTGTGCACGACGCGAAGAAACACATACCCCCAGCACAGGCCGACCACCACCGGGTTGACGTTGCCGGTGACAAAGGCGATGAGCGTCAGCACGTAAAAGAGCACCGGGACTTCGAGCAAATTCATGAAAACGCGGTTCGGCAACGCGACGTCGGGTGGAACGTGTGGTGAATCTCCGTAGCGGAAATCCTCAAAACTGGCGCGGCGCCGGCAGTAGGCCGTGAACCTGCGAATGGGCACCTGAACCAGTACCAGCGCCGTCCAGAGCATGAGGGCAAACGTGGGCATGAAGATGGCGGTGGTTTTCATGAGGCGTGGTCTTTTCAGGCAGGAGCGGCGCACAACGCCGGGAGGCTAATTGAATGAGCGTACTCAATGAGTATGCTCAGGTCACATGGAGAAGCGCGTAGAACGCAGGGAGGTAACCGTCCGGGGAAGTACGCCGTGCGCGACGCCGGCGGGTGCGCTTGATTGCGCGCATGATGCACACGGCGGCATGGTGGGCGGGGCGGATATCGGAGCTTGAGGCGAGTGGCGACGCGCAGGCGGTGGCGCGCCGGCATGGAGTGAAAGTGAGCACGTTGAAGTGGTGGCGGACGG
>WQZB01000086.1 GCA_009780955.1 Polyangiaceae bacterium
ATGGCGGCACGATGCAAACGGGAAATTCAAGCAAGTCTATGCTGGGGACGGCCCGGTGTATTCGCCCACGCTCAATGGGTATTTCATCGCGGTCGACGAAGGTCGCAAATTACGCATTTCCGATGACGAAGCCGGTTTGCAATTGTGGCTCACCAGCGAGGAAGTGGAGCGAAAAGCCAAGGAAGTCTCCTGGAAAGCCGAAGCGATGGAACGAGCCGAAAAATTGGCGGAACGAAAAGCCAAAGAGGCGGAGCGGGCAGCCAAAGAAGTAGAGCGAAAAGCCAAGGAAGAAGCGTTGGCGCGCATTGCGGAGCTCGAAGCGCTACTTGCCAAGAAATGAATTCGACGCGTAGGGGCGCCATTCATGGCGCCCAAATACATTGCGGCCGCCCGCGGTATTTGGAAATCCATCCCAACCATGCTACACTTCGCAGTCATGCATAACGAGCGCGAAATGCATCGTCGAGCGAATCGGCTGCCGAAGAATTGGAGTGATTGGGATCTGTTCGAGGGGAAAAGGCCCCAATCCACGGGTCACGGTGCCGCCATCAAACTGATGCGTGACATTCTCGAGTACTGGGCGCGCTCGCAGCCCAATACCCACGTGGCCTACGACTTAGGCATTAATTGGATGAAAGATTACCCAAAGGTTGGCCTCGATCCGGATATATCCGTGTTTCGTCAGGCCTTGCCGCCCAATCCACATGCGGCCAACGTGTACACGTGGGAACCGGGGTGCTCGCCGCCGATTTTGGCCATTGAAATCGTGGATACCATTGAAATCTTGGAATCCTTGAGCGAAGACACTCCTCCCAAAGATTACGAGAGCATGCCCGACAAGTATGCAGAGAGCGGAACGCAAGAATTGTGCATTTTCGATCAATTCCTTGACAGGCCTCACGGCGCTTGCGGCGAATACAAGGACGGGCCGCATCGCTTGCAGCTATGGCAGCGCGATGAACGCGGGGATTTCAACCGCGTTTATGCGGGCGACGGCCCGGTGTATTCGCGCGCGCTCAATGGATATTTCAGGGTGGTCGACAACGGCCGCAAATTGCGTATTTCCAACGACGAAGTTGATTTGCGGTGGTCCACCGAGACCGAAGTACTGCGAGCTGCAAACGAAAAAGCGATGGTGAGGATTGCAGAGCTAGAGGCTCGCATTGCCGAGCTTACCAAGGTACCGCGGTAGGGGCACCCCTTGTGGGTGCCCTATTATGAGGCGGCCACAAGGTATATGCGTTTTATTCGCCAACGGCCCCTACCCGCCAACGTTGGCCATCACCCGCAAGGCTCCAAGCACAGCAGCAGCTACGGTTTCGGTGCGCAGAACAAAGCGCCCGAGCGACGCAGGCACGAAGCCGCGGGCGCGGGCGTTGTCCACCTCGCGATCGGTGAGGCCGCCTTCAGGACCGATCGCGAACGCGATCGATCGATGGTGAGCAAGATCATCGGCAAGCATGGGGCCGAGCTCTTCGGTCGCATGCACATCAAGGCAGTAGCGTGAGTCGGCGAGCTCCGCGGCTCGTGCAAGCGCAGCATCCCAATCAAAAATGCCCTCGATGCTTGGCGGATCGGCTCGCCCGCACTGCCGCGCCGCCTCGAGAGCGATGCGCGAGAATCGTTCAAGCTTGCTCGCTGCGCGCACGTCGTCGCTTTTCACGACCGACCGAGTGGTGCGCGCAACGATGATGCATGTGGCGCCAAGCTCGCTTGCGTCGCGTACCACGGCGTCGACTTTGCTGCCCTTGGCAAGCGCGTAAACGAGCACCAATGGCGCACATGCCACAACGCGTGGCAGGCGGACATCGCCTACGCTCACCACAGCGCTCGCTTCTGAACAATGCATAATGCACGCATCTGCTTCAGCGTGAACCACGGGATCGAAAGCGACGAACCCGTCGCCGTTGCCAAGCCGGTGCACGCGGCAAAGGTAGTGCGAGGCTTGCGCCGAAAGCACGCGCGACCCTGGCGTAAGATTGGGCAGAGCAAGTCGCACCTTAGGGCGCAGCATGCTGCGCCCCTACATTGGGTTTGGTGTCCGTAGGGGCGCCATTCATTGCGCCCGCCCGCAGCATTTTGGAATCCATACCATTGGCCCATCCGAGGGGCGCGATGAATCGCGCCCCTACGGCCCCATGGGTTGGCGCAACGCGAGAAGAATCCATTCGCCAGCCGCCTTTGGCATCTCTGGCATCATGTCAGCGTAAGCCGCAAGCACGTCGTCCTGCTGCGAAGCGAGAATGCCTGAGAGAAGAAGCAAGCCACCCGGAGCAACGCGGCTTTTTAGATCGCCCGCCATGGCGATGAGCGCGCGCGCCTCGATGTTCGCGAGCACGAAGGGCGAACGGGTAGCCACTTGCTCGATGGGTGTTGTAGCTGCTTCGACACGCTGCTCGAGGCCGTTGCGAGCTGCGTTTTCGCGCGTGACCGAGATGGCGTCGGGATCGCAATCGATGCATATTGCACGATGAGCTCCGAGCTCGAGGGCGACGAGCGCGAGGATGCCGCTTCCGCAGCCAACGTCGAGCACTGTGACGCCAGCGAGTTCTTTCTCGTGCTCTTCGATGGCTTGCGCGACGAGGCGCGTGGTTTCGTGAAGGCCCGTACCGAATGCGCGGCCTGGCTCGAGCACCAGCACTTTTTCGCCGGCTTTCGCCTCGTACGGCTCCCAGGGCGGCCGCACGATGATCCGATGAGTCAGGGCATGAGGTTTATAATGTATTTTCCACGCATCACGCCATGCATCGCCCACCACTTCGTGGTACCGCGCCGCCATCGATGGCGGCAGATCCGCGATGGCATTCATCGCTTCTGCGTGGGTAGCAAAATTTGCTACCATCGTGATGGTGCCGTGGGCCTCGTTCTTTTCGAGGGTGGTTTCGTCGCGCTCTTCGATGCCTTGGGCGCCGAGGTCGAACAGCTTCGCGCTTACGTCATCGACGTGCTCGGGCAACGTGTCGACATGAACGTTATGGTAGCGTGGTTCGGTCATCGTAAACTGGTTGGCTAGTGTGGCATGGCGCGGCGCCTGTCGGGCGCGTACCAAATGCGCTCTGCCGGCACGGAAACAAGAAGTGCACGCCTGCCCTCGACATCGCGAGGCACTTTGCGGTTCGCGCCGAGAACGAGAGCGGTGAGTCGCCCGCCGTAAACGCACCCCGTATCAAGTCCCGTTGCCCACGGGTGAAGCTGCAAGCCCGGCGCCGCGTTGTGCCCAAAAACGATGTGTGGCGGCCCCACCCAGCGACTGCCCCAAAGAACTTGCTCTTCGCCATGCTGGCCATGGCCATTGCCTGCGGCAACGGTGCGGATTCGCATCATCGTCTGCTGCTCTTGGTGCTCGAGCGCAATGCCTGGAACGACGCCTGCATGCACGATACACAGATCGTGCTCACGAAAAACAGCGCGCACGAGCGACGATTCGAGCAGCGTCCAATCAACGGGCCGGAGCGATCGGGCAAGAGCAAGATGAAGGCTGCTTGGTGAGTTGGCTGACGCGCCTTTTTCCAGGAAGCGCAAATCGAGGATTTTCTGTTCGTGGTTGCCTCGAACCAAGATTGCGCCGGTTTGCCGGACGATGTCGAGCACACCGAGCGAGTCAGGACCGCGCGCAAGGATATCGCCAACGAAAGCAAGCCTGTCGCCGCTCGTGAACGCAATGCGATCGAGCAAGGCTTCGAGCTCGGCTCGGCAGCCGTGCACGTCGCCAACGATGATGGTGCGGCCGGTCAAAGTCGCCGCCGGTCAAAGTCGCCACATGGTTTCGTCGTCGAGCTTGGCGCGCTTGGGTATGACGATGATGCCGTTTTCCGTCACGAAAAACCGCTTGCGATCGGCCTCGAGATCGAAGCCGACCTCGACACCTGCCGGCACCTCGACGCCTTTGTCGATGATGCACCGGCGAATTTTTGCGTGCCGACCAATGCGAACGCGCTCGAAAAGTACGCTTTCTTCGACCTCGCTGAAGGAGTTGATGCGGCAGCCAACCGACAGCACACTTCGGTGAATGCGCCCGCCCGAGATGATGCAGCCGTGGCTGACCATGGAATCGGTGGCGATACCAACGCGCGCGTGGGCTTCGTCGCGGAACACGAACTTCGACGGCGGATCGTGCGTCACGCCGGTGCGAATGGGCCAGCGCTCGTTATACAAATTGAACAGCGGGTGGATCCCAATGAGGTCCATCTGCGCTTCCCAATAAGCCTCGATGGTGCCGATGTCGCGCCAGTAGCCGAGCGCGCGCTCTTCCTCGCCAGGCACGCGATTTTTGGCAAAATCGTAAGCGAAGATGTCTTGGCCGTCGGCCACCATACGCGGCAAAATATCGTGGCCGAAGTCGTGCTTGCTCGACTCGACGCTGGCGTCGCGATTGAGTTCGTGAATGAGATCGTCGCTGCGAAAAATGTAATTGCCCATCGACGCAAGGCACATGTCGTCCGACCCCGGCATGGTTGGCGGGTTTTTCACTTTTTCGTGGAACCCGATGATGCGCCCTTCGAGGTCGGTTTCGATGACGCCGAAGTCGCCTGCTTCGTGGCGCGGCACGGGAATGGCCGCAACGGTGGCAGCAGCACCACGCGCGATGTGCGCGTCGATCATTTGGCGAACATCCATTTTGTAGACGTGGTCGCCGCCGAAGATGCACACGATTTCCGGGCGCTCGTCAGTGATGACGTGCTGGCACTGGAAAACGGCGTCGGCCGAGCCTTTGAACCACGAAAGGCCTGTGCGCTGCTGGGCAGGAATGGCCTCGATGAACTGATCGAGAATGGGCGACAGTCGCCAGACGCGGGCGATGTGCTCTTCGAGCGACGCGCTTTTGTACTGCGTGAGGACTTTGATGCGCGAAAGACCCGAGTTGACGAAATTCGACAACACGATGTCGATGATGCGATAGCGGCCAGCAAACGGCACGGCGGGCTTCGCGCGGTCGAGGGTGAGCGGATAAAGGCGCTTGCCCTCGCCACCGGCGAGAACCATTACGAGCACCTGGTTCGGATCGAAACTGGGCCCTTGAGCCTGCATGATTTGGCAGAACCAGAATAGAAGAAGTCGCGTCTGTTACGCGATGCAAAATGAATCGCTCACGACGGAAAAGCACCGCATGACCAAAAATGCCGTTGACCTCGATGATCGGCCAGGTTTGGCTCGATCGGTTGAGCTTTAGGTGGTACATGTAGGGGCGTATGGCCATACGCCCCTACCCGCAGCCGCCAACGCTGGTACCCTTAGGGCGCAGCACGCTGCGCCCCTACAATCAATCATGGAACATGCCTAATTCCAAATGCGCGCTACGACAAGGTGTTCCACGGCAGTGCCGGCGGTGTTCGCACCGTGCATACTGCCCACAACCACCGTGCGCATGCCGTCGGGCATGTACACGGCTCGCAGGCCAACCCCAGTGGGACCGGTCAAGGCGGTGGGGACGGGTATGGTAATAACGCCTTTATTGCCAATGGACGTATCGGGGGTCAAATTAGACGTGTTGTAATAGGCAACGGCCATGGAAGCGTTGCTTGCCGGCGGGTACTGGCCTGCAACGAAGTAACGGTTGTCGGGTGCGGGTGCACGCGTGATGCCGCTAGAACCGGCAGAAAACGGCAAATCCACCTTAGTTGTTTGCTTGCCGGTTGGGTCGATGCGAACAAGCGAATAGGTGCTTGCGCCTGTTTTGCCCACGAGCAAATCAACGCTTCCATCGGTCTCGAACAAGGCATCGCTCAAAGCCTGCCAGTCCGTTGAGTACCATACTCCGTCGTTGTTGGGTCCGTAGTTCGGGTCAGGAGTACAAGGCGATGGCTGACTGTATCGATCGACGCCTACGCCTACAATAAGGCCGGTCGACAAGTCCACACCGTAACCGGCAAAAGCAAGCGCGCCATTTGGAAGCAGAGACAGATTGGTAATTTGCTCTTTGTTGCTGGTATTATCCCAAGGAGATCCTGCGCAGCCGGACGTGCTTCCCTGCCCATCGGGCGGCTGCCCATTGTCTGGGATTTGGAGGAATGCGTAGGGTTCGGAGCCGTCATTGGTAACGTAAGCGACTCCCCCAGCGTAGATGTTGTGATCCTGTCCCACAGCGACGGCATATGGGTACAAATAGCTCCAATCGGCAGGGATTTGGGGTGATGCACGCATGGCAACGTAGCCTGGTGTGTTGGTTGCGTTGAATGTTGGGTCGGGGGCACCGTCAGCCGTGTAGCGGCTGATGTTGTATACCATATTGTTGACCGCCACGGCCGTTACGATGCGACCGTCTGGATCTGCGGCCACGCCGTAAATGGGCCCGGTAATAGTTTGTATATTCGACCCAGAAAGCGTTTGGTCGACCACGCCATCGGCCTTTAGGCGAATCACCGCGCTCGCGGCTCGTAGGCCCGTGGGCGACATCTGGTAGGAGGTCCATGCACCAATAAGGATTGTGCCATCGCTTTGCGGAGCGACCGTATGTATCTGATAATAGTTTGTCGTGTTTTCGATGACACCACCAGCCGCAAACGTGGTATCGAGCGCGCCTGGCTGACCGCGAACGAAAAGCGGCAAATTCTCTTTGTCGGACGCTTGCCCACCCACCGCGTGGCCCTGAATGGCCAGACCATCCAAATTGCCTTGGGCAACCGAGTCAGGCACGCTAACCAAGAGCTGGCCGGTGTTCGAGTCCGCTGGAATGGTGAGCGAACCCACCGTAACGCCTGGCGGCACGCTGGTTGTCGTGATTTGAATGTCGCTTGCCGTTTCCCCGCCTCGCGTGATGGTAATGGTCACGCTGCTGGTTTTGCCTTGCACAACATACGGCGGTGTTGCCGGCGCCACGAACAAGAATTTTTCGGGCCCAGTAGGAACGAGCCCGCCACCGGAGTCGGTGTCGCCACTGGTTTGCCCCGATCCGCTATCGGATGTTCCGCCATCCGATGAACCCGATCCGCCGCCGGGCGCGGGAGCGTCGCCAAATGGTGTGGCGCATGATGCAAGGCAACCAGTAAGAACAAGTAATCCATAAAAACCAAGCGTTTTCATCGTCATCCCTCAATTCCAAATGCGTGCTACGACGAAGTGTTCCACGATAGTATTGGTGGCAGCGTTTCTCCCGTGCATACTGCCCACGACAATGGTTTGCTGCTTGTCGGGCGTGTACACGGCGCGCACGCCAACTCCAGTGGGACTGGTCAAAGCGGTAGAGACGGGTATGGTAATGACGCCTTTATTGCCCATGGACGTGTCGGGTGTCAAATCAGAATTGTAATAGACAACGGCCATGGAAGCATTGCCCGCCGGCGGGTATTTGCCTGCAATGAGGTAGCGGTTGTCGGGTGCGGGTGCACGCGTGACGCCGACGTAACCGCTGCCCGTGCTTTCCGTATAGCTACAATAATAACACACAAGCGGCGAATCCGCCTTGGTCAGTTGCTTGCCGCTTGGGTCGATGTGAACAAGCGAATAGGCGGTTGGATTTGTGCTCGGGCTTAGGACATCGGGGTTTGGGCTTGCTTTTCCCACAAGCAAATCAACGCTTCCATCGGTCTCGAACAAGGCATCGCCCACGAATTGCCAGTCGGTAGAATACCATACTCCGTTGGTTCCGTAGTTCGGGTCAAGATTGCAAGAGGTTGGCGGCTGCAAGTATCGACCGATACCTATGCCTACACTGGAATTGCCGGTCGAGTCCGTGGCGATACCGGCAAAGGCAAGCGCGCCACTCGGCAGCAGTGACAGACGGGTCATATCCTGATATAAGCTGTTAGTCGTCCAAGACCCTGGGCAGCCGTATAGGTTTCCCTGCCCAGTGGTTGGAATTTGGATGAATGCATAGGGCAAATTAGTGCCGGTGGCGGGAACGGAAGCGTATCCGCCATAGTAGATGTTGCCATTCTGCCCTACGGCAACAGCATAGGAGTAAATAGTCTTCCAACCGGAAGGGATTGGGGACGATGTTGCGTACGTCTCAACGAAGCCTGCTCCATTGTTGAATGTTGTGTCGAGGGCACCGTTGGCCGTGTAGCGGTAGACCCTCATTCCTATCGGCGTTACAATATGGCCGTTGGCGTCTGCGGCCACGTCGTGAAGGGATCCGGGAATATTTTGTATATCCGACCCAGCAAACGTCGTGTCGACCGAGCCATCGGCGTTCAGGCGAATCACCGCGCTCGTGCTCGCGTCGGTGTTGTATGCACCAATAAGGATTTTGCCATCGCTTTGCGGATTGGCCTCACGTATATGATTATAGTCTGTCGTGTTTTCGATGGTGCCGCCAGGTGCAAATGTGGTGTCGAGTGCGCCGGGCTTGCCGCGAACGAAGAGCGGCAAATTCTCGGTGTCGGAGGCCTGCCCACCCACCGCGTTGCCCTGAATGGCCAGGCCATCCAAGTTGCCTTGGGCAACCGAGTCAGCCACGGTAAGCGAAAGCTGGCCGGTGTTCGAGTTCGCTGGAATGGTGAGCGGGCCCACTGTGACGCCTGGTGGCACGCTTGTTGTCGTGATTTGAATGTCGCTTGCCGTCTCGCCGCTTCGCGTGATGGTAATGGGCACGCTGGTGGTTTTGCCTTGCACGACCTGCTGCGTGTCCGCTGCCACGAACGAGAAATGTTCGGGTCCAAGAGGAACGACCTCGCCACCGGAGTCGGTGTCGCCACTGGTTTGCCCCGATCCGCTATCGGACTTTCCGCCGTTGGTTTGATCGGACCCGCCATCGGACTTTCCGCCATCCGATGAGCTCGATCCGCCGCCGGGCGCAGGAGCCTCGCCGAATGGCGTGCTGCATGATGCAAGGCAGCCAACAGTAATGAGCAGTCCATAAAGACGAAGCGGTTTCATTTTTAAAAAATCCTTATGTAGGGGTGCCATGAGCGTACTGCCGCATCGTGCGGCATGAAGTCTCTCTTTGCGGTTGGGTTTTGTTTTTTCGGCAAACCGCACCTTTCTTCCCTATCGGCCGCTCGCCGAAAAAGTTTCGCCCATTTCGTAGGGGCGCCATTCATGGCGCCCACCCACCGCGCGCCACGCACCGCGGCCCCCGCGGCCACCGCGGCCCCAACCGGGTGCCGTGCCGCCGCCGCGTCGCAACCGCCACCAACAAAACGTAGGGGCGCAGCATGCTGCGCCCCTACCTGCGCCCCCCAAAAGATTTGTGCCCCTGGTTGCCCGCGGCATTGCCGCAGTTTGCGGCAATGCCTACATCGGCATATATCGGTGGCGCGACGCCAAGGCTAGCGCAACGCCAAAAAAACCGGCACCATAGAATTCTCATGCCCGCCAAGGGACCCGAGTTTCAGCCAGGCACTGTGATGCCCGGCACAAAGTACACCGTTGTCAAGCGGCTCGGTGCCGGTGGTATGGGCATTGTTTACCAAGTCATCAAGCCGCCTGCGATTCAGTGCGTGCTTAAGTTGATGAGCTCGGAGATTTCTCCGCACCCGTCGTTTCGCGAAAAGTTTCTCGATGAAGCGAGGATCCTCGCGCAGCTCGAGCACCCGAACATCGTGCGTGTGTTCGACTACGACAAGCTCGCTGACGGAACGCCGTTTTACGTGATGGAGCTACTGCACGGTCAAACCGTGCGCGACGTGCTCGAAGCGAAACGCATCGACCCCACTGCCAAGAAAAAGTACATCCCGCCTCGCGCCGCGTTCGAAATCACGCGCCAGCTTCTCGAGGCGCTGCATTGCGCGCACACGCACAACGTTGCCGTCATTCATCGCGACATCAAGCCTGAAAATATTTTCTTGCACATGCCAAAGCATGGCGAGCCCACGGTGAAGCTTATCGACTTCGGCGTGGTCATGCTTTCCGACAAGCGACCCGACGGCGTGTTCGCAGGCACGCTGGGCTACGCCGCGCCCGAGCAAATTCGCGGGCTGCGCGTCACGCCGGCGACCGACTTGTACGCCGTGGGTCTCGTGCTCTACGAAATCCTCACGGGCTTCAATCCGTTCAACGCGTACGACAACCTCGAACGCGTGCAGCTTGCACAGCTTCTCGAAGTGCCTCCGCCGGTTTCGAATTACGCGCCGTGGGTGCCCGACTCGATCGTGTCGCTCATCGCCGAGGCGCTCGCGAAAGATCCCGCGGCTCGCCCGCGCGACGCGTACACGTTCGCGCAGAAGCTTCGCGATCTCGAAACCGCTGACGACGGCGACGGCGCCGCTTTGCCAGGCGTGGGTCCGCTGACGAGCGTGCTCAGCACCGTGGGTGCTGCGGCCGTGTCGAGCCAAGAGGTTCCCGCAGATCATCACTCGCCGCCATCCGATCAATCGCTGCGCGCATCCGATTGCCTGTCCAACTTGCCCTTGCTCGGCGTGCCCGACTCGAGGCGCTATCACGGCTCCACACTTCGCGGGCTTGGCAAGAAAGGCAGCAACGCGAATCGCGCCAATGCGAATGGCGCCAACGCGACTGCGGTGCCTGGTGACGACACGCTGCTCGGTGGTCTCGAAGCGGGTGGAACCGAAGTGCTCGACCCTGCGCTTGCACCGCTTTCGGCCAAACCTGTCAAGCCAATCAACGTTGCCGAAACACTCGCCGAGCATCCAAGCAACGGCGCTTCTGGCAAAAGAAACAGCATCGACGCGTCGGAGGCCGTGGCGCGAGCCGCTGTCTCGCCTGCCTTGCATTCGTCAAAGCCACCACGTCGATCATCGAGGCCACCACCGCTCAACAAGGCTAAAGCCAAGGCCAATGGCAAGCGCGTGGCACGCGAAGGCGACACGCTCGCCACGCATTCTTCAGACTTGCTGCTCCTTGGAAAGCAGCGCGCGCGGCGACGAATTTTGGCGCTTGTCGCGGCCACTGTTTTGCTTCTCGCTGCCGGCGGTGGCTTCGCGGTGATTCACCGGATGCATAGCAACGCCGAGGCAGGAGCAAGCCAAGCAAGTCAAGCAAAACCAAATGCGCCGGCGAGTGCGGCCGCGCATTTGGCTGCCGTGCCATCAGGGTCGGCAGGCGCTGCAACAACCACATTGGCTCCATCAGCGAATGCGAACACAAACCAGGCTGTTGTGGTCGGCGCTCCTACCGAGAATGCAAACGCAAACCAGGCTGGCGCTGCCGGCTCATTGCCGGCCCCGCCCACCCCGGAAAGCCCGCAAACGCGTCGAACGCAGCAGCAACAGCAAAGAGGGCGTGGCGGACGACCGCCGCACTCTGAGTCTGGGCAGGGCGCTCATCATGTGGTAGCACCAACGACCAGCGCCCCCACGAAGTCGGAAACGGAGTTCATTCGCAGCTTTTAAAGTGCATTTTTGAAGTGCAATTATAGTGGCGTTGCGCTTGCGATGATGTAGCGTTGCAGTCAATCGCATGACGAACGATAGCGCCGACATGGCTAACGCGGACGGCACGGCGACGGACGGTCGGCGTGAAAGTCTGCACAACGCACACAACAACCATTCCACGCCGCATGCAGCAGCCAATGCAGCACACGCTGCTCGCGCTGCCGCCATTGCAGCCAAGCGCAAAAGCGTAGCGGAAGTCATCGATGCTTTCGGCAAGCCGGGGCGTGAGCTTCGGCGCATCGAAGGCAGAAAAGATTTTCTTGCATACTACACTGATGGCGAAAGCGCGCCGTTACCGAGCAACGCGGTCGACGAGCTGCGCGAGGTGCCGGTTATCGACGACCCAGTCATGCCTGCGGATGACGACGAGTCCAGCGACGCCAACGATGACGGCGATGACAGCGACGAGGCCGCCGCGTCCAGCGAGGCTGACGAGTCGAGCGATTCGGCCGACACTGTCAAGAAAAAAATGTTGGTTGGCAAGCTGGCGTGGCTCGAGTGGCTTCAGCGGCCAAGGTTTCGGTTCTTGCGTCGCTTCCCCAGCCGCGCTGCCCGCACGGTCAAGGGTTGGGACTGGTCGCGCCAGAACGTGGTGCCCATTGCTGCGTCCATTCTTTTTCCACTCGCGTTCGTGAGCGGCGTCACGTATCTTGTAATCTACACGCAAGCGATCGATCGCCTTGGTGGTAAAAGCCACGTGTCGCCAACGACAGCGGTGCAACCCGCAGCGCACGCTTCCCCCGTTGTGCCTCTCGCCGCGCAAATGGCGCCCATGGCGCTCGACGGCACGGCGCCACGCGAAGCTCGCATGCAGAATGCAACGAATGGCGCAGCGGCTCCTGCGTCGCCGGCACCCGCAGCGCCAGCACAGCTCGCGCCGCCAGCGCCGGCACCCGCAGCCGCGCCAGCACAGGCGGGCCAGCCCGCAACGCCAGCGCTCACAGTGGCCGGTGTTCGAACCAATCCGTCAAGCGATCGCGCGAGCGTTGCGAGCAAGCCAACAGCGAGCGTGAGCCGGCGCATGCATGGTACACCGAGTGCATCGAAGCACAATGCCGCCATGGTCGATAACCACGACGTTGTGGTGCCGAAGGGCATCGACTTCATTCGCGAGTTTTAGAGGATGTTTACTAGCCTGCTACGCGCCACGATACCTGCGTTAGGCCCTGCGGTGCCTGCGCACGTACCACAACGTACGCTTACGCGGGCTCCTCGGGCCCGCCTTGGTCTCGCGTCGCTCGCGACGGCTAGTAAACATCCTCTTGATCGCCACATTTTTTTTGAATTTTTTTTATTTTTCTGAGATTGTTTCACGACGTCGAGCAAGTCGAGTTTGAGCTGAGGGGGCTTAGGTCGAACGATGCAACGAATTTTTCTTACGACATGCCTGGTAGGCAGCTTGGCAGCAGCAAGCGTAACGGTGAGCCATGTTGCGCGCGCCGATGACGTGGCCAAAACGGAGGCGGAATCTCGCTTTACCGAGGGTCTCGATCTTGCCGATCAAAGCAAGTACGAGCAGGCGCGCGTAAAGTTTTTGCAAGCGGCCACCGTTCTTCAAACGCCGAGTGTCATGTTCAACCTCGCGCGCTCCGAACAAATGACAGGGCACGACGTGGAGGCGATCGAGCACTATCGCGCTTTCTTCAAGTCAAGCAAATTCGACTCGCGCATTACAGACAAAAAAAGGGAGAAGGCAAAGGAATACATTGCCGACCTTCTCACCAAAGTGGGCCAGGTCGAAATCGACGCGCCCGACGGCGCGCGCATCTCAGTCAATGGCAAGGTGCTCGACGAAATGCCCAGTGAG
>WQZB01000087.1 GCA_009780955.1 Polyangiaceae bacterium
TTATCAAAGGATTATGAACGGTCGACGTCAAGTTCTGAAACTTGGATTCAATGGAGTTTTGTTCACGTGATGGTCCGCCGGCTTGCCACGTAAACTACCGTACATGCTGTAGAACACCCTCTTAGATAACGCAATCGAAAAATTATGGTTCACTCTCGCAGGTCATAGCAAGACTCACGCCTATAAAGTTGGAAAACTTCGTGAAACCGTCGCGCGCGATCGACACCGTCTCACGCGCGCGACATCACAAAACAAACCAGCAATATCAAAATCTTATCTTCACCAAGGAAATCAAATGTCCTACGTTTGACTACGGAGTGGGATTCGGCGCAGGCGGTGGAGTGGGGTTAGGTGGACTCTGGTCAGTTGGCTCAGTCGGCTTGGGCGCGCCTGCAGGAGGAGCCGTGTTCTCAAGAGGCGGTGGGGTTGCAGGGGCCGCACTTGCAGGGGCCGTACTCGCGGGAGGCGGTGGGGTTGCTGGAGCCGGTTTGTCGCTGACAGCAGGCGCGCTTGCAGGAGCCGGGCATGGGCACGTTGGCGGCGCTTCCTTCTTGGGGATGTCGGTGAACGAGTAGATTAGGCTCACGGTTGTCGCCGTATCGAGCTGTTTCTTGTCGGGTAGCGGATCGTGGTCGTAGCGCAGGCTGAAGCCGAGGCCGACCGACAAGCCACCGCCGACTTGGGCGGCGAAAAGCGCATCGTAGTTGATGCGGTTGCGCGTGCTTTCAACGAAGCTTTGAAGGTACTCAATGCCGGTTGCAAGCGTTACATCTTGGTTGAACCCGTGCTTGAAGCCAACGAAAAGGCGCGCCGAGTGATCGGTTTCGGTTTTCGACAGAATGATGGGCTGGCCGTTTGCGTCGAGCACGGGATCGCCGTTGTCGTCGAGCACGGTGCGCGCGCCGTTGCGGCGAATGTCGTGCTGCAAGTCGTAACCAACCTCCGCCCATAGCGAGTTTGTCACCTCTTTGTAAAAAAGGTACTTGAAGCCCACGTCGGCGTTGTTGCGATAATCAATGCCTTGAAGGCGGTCGTGCCTGCCGGTTTCCATCAGAAATACACTTGCATTCAGCAGCACGTAGCGGTCGTAACGAAGGCGACCTTGAATGTTCTGCGCCGTGACTTGCATGCCTTCGCCGGGCGGCGCACCCTGCGCGTAGTTGCCGAGGAGTGACGCGCCAATTCCGTTGTCGCCAAAGCGCTTGTCGAACGAGCCGTTGGCCGTGGCCGCGAGCTGGCGTGAGTTGCCGGTGTTCCACATGCCGCCAGCAGCGAACGTGACGGTCGTACCATCGACTTGGGACGCAGCCGCTGGCTCGGCTGGCGCGAATTTCGGCGCCGTGACAAGTGGTTTGGCGTCGGGCGGCGGACCCATGGGTGCGGGTGTGGCTTGCGCGTACGCGGCGGAGGCTCCGAGCGTAACAGCGGCAAATGGAAGAAAGGTGTGAAATAGACCCCGGAGCTGGGCGCAGGTGCTCATCGTGGGCACAGGCATTGGCATCTAGAATTCGAAAGATCAATACCTTTGTCGTTGTCATTCCATCGAAATGTGTCGCATGCACGCGGCATCGATCGCTTCGAAAGCGGTCAATCGTTCAGGCATTCCTATTGCAGGAGCGCTCGCGCCATTCGCCCAGCTCACCCGGACCATCCAACCGCGGCCTAAGTGGCTTATTGGCAATCCATTCTGCATCCCTTAGAAGAGACCCACTCATGGACGCATTGAATCCCGCAAATCTCAAGGAACTGCTGCTCACCACCGTGGCCGACCTCGCCATGAAAGTGATCACCGCGATCATCATCTTCGTGGTTGGTCGGTGGCTCATTGGCTGGGCCGTGCGCCTGCTGGGCGCAACACTTCAGCGCAACAAAGTCGACAAAACGCTTCTGCGCTACGCCAACTCGGTTGTTTCGGTCACTCTGAACATTCTTCTCATCGTCGGCCTTCTTGGCTACTTCGGAGTGCAAACGGCAACGTTTGCGGCGCTGTTCGCCGCCGCTGGTGTGGCCATCGGCATGGCGTGGTCAGGGCTGCTCGCCCACTTCGCCGCCGGCGTGTTCCTCATCGTTTTGCGGCCTTTCAAAACAGGCGATTTTGTCACCGTGGCCGGGGTCACTGGCACGGTCCGGGAAATTGGTCTTTTTGCCACCATCGTCGACACCGCTGACAACATTCATAACACGATTGGAAACAACAAAATCCTCAGCGACAACATCGTGAATTTCAGCTCGAACGGCTTCCGCCGTGTGGAGATCAAAGCACAATTGTCGGGCAGCGCCGACATCCCTGCAGCCATTGCCGTTTTGAAGGAAAAGCTTGCTTCGATTCCCAATGTGCTTTCCGAGCCCAAATCCGAGGTTGAAATTCTCGAATTCAATCTCGTGGGCCCCGTTCTCGTGGTGCGCCCGTATTGCCAGCCCAACGACTATTGGCAGGTCTACTTCGACACGAACAAAATGCTTCTGCGCGAGCTTGCGCAATTCCCGGCGCCCGTGGCCGCGCAAACGCTCAACGTCCGGCAAGTCAGCTAAGAGCTAATGACGCTACGTGGCCTTTCGCTTTTGGCGTTGATTCCGTGCCTCCTCTGGTGCGGCGGCTGCGGCTCGAGTTCGAGCGGCGGTGCCACACCAGGTAACGGCGGCAACGGCCAGCCTTTGGGGCCGACCACGTCATCAGGTTGCGGTGCAGCCGCAACACCGAGCGGGAAGTCGGGCGACACACGCAGCCTTCAGGTTGACGGCACCACGCGCTCGTACCTTCGCTTTATTCCAAGCGGCTACGACTCGTCGCGCACCTATCCGGTTGTCATCGTTTTTCATGGAATGGGCTCGAGCGGCCAACAAATGGCCAATTACATTTCCATGCAAACCTATTCTGCCGGAAATGCGATTGTGGTGTTCCCCAACGGTCTTGGTGGCAACTGGGACATGACCGGCGACACCGACTTGCTTTTCGTCGACGCAATGCTTGCCGATCTCCAAGGCTCGCTTTGCACGAACCCGTCGCGCACGTTTGCTCTCGGTTTTAGCATGGGTGCGTACATGGCGAACCACCTTGGTTGCCAGCGCTCGGCAACCATTCGAGCCATTGCAGCGGCCGACGGCGGTTTTTTGGACCATCCTTCGGCGTGCGGAAAAACGGCGGCGCTCATCTACCATCGAACCAACGATGACAACGAAGTCATAGCCAACGGGCAAAATGCTCGTGACAACTGGCTCAGCATCAACGGGTGCGCGTCAACATCAACGCCGTTCTTGGCCGACGGTTTTGCGAGCCTTGGGTGTGTGCAATACGATGGCTGCCCCTCCGCAACCCCAGTTTTATGGTGCGAAGACACATTCACGAACGGCAACGATCACGATCTGCGCGACATTTATCGGGTGCCGATCTGGAACTGGTTCGATGCTTTTTAGACCGCTTTCGATTTGACGCGATCTCTTCGTTGGGGCCTGCGGTGCGGTCCTCAAAGCGCAAAGAGGCTGTTCCGGTCCGCTCCTCGGCCCCGCCTCGACTTCGCGTCAACTTGAAAGCGGTCAAGCATGTTGTCTGGTGGCCCGAATTGTGCTTGCGTTGGGGGCGGCCTTTGCTGCTCGCGCGTTTTGAATCTTATGGCGACCCGTGTTGTGCACGATAATGTCGACCCGTTCGAACCACAAAGGTGTTAGGCTCGGCAATCGACGCTCGGTTTTTTGTTGCACCATCGCAGTCGCGGGCACGTTGGTCGGCGTCGCGAAGAACTCGTAAGGAACCGTTTTTTATGATTTTTTCTCATGAGGGGAGAAAACAAGTACCCATGCTAAAGATAAGTTTTTGTCGTAGTCACCTTTTCTTGGCCGTTGCTGGGCTTGCAGGCATCGCAGCCTGCTCGAGCGCATCAACACCACAAACCAAAGCCGGCACCAACGCCGGTGCAACCCGAAGCACCTCGGCGGCTCTCACCACGGCGAACGATGCGTTGGCGGCCGCCGGAACTCTGTTGTTTCCAACGGGTGTTGATGCTGACGGAAATCAACTCGTAGCTGTAGACGAGAATAACGATCCGGTCGATCCGCCGATCCCCGATCCGCACTACACGGTCACGTCCGACGATCCGAATTGCAATGGCACCGCGTATATTATTGCCGGCAATGCAAACCCGGGCTGGGCCTCTCCTACTGTTGTCGATCCCGGGACGCAGGCTCAGTGGATCTCCTGTGCGACGCCTGGAGACGTTATTTCAAAGGATGTAGGCGTGCCTGGCGTAGACGCGACAGACTACACCTACACAACCACGCTCACCATACCTGACGGCGTGCCAGCGTTGTCGGTGCAGGTGACTGGCAATTGGGCGTGCGACAACTGGTGTAAGATTATTGTCAATGACACGCCGGTCGAGGGAGTGACCCAACCGCCGGGTCTAGATATAAATAATCCGCCGGACGACAACGACCAAAGCATCCAAGGCTTCAAGGTTGATGATACTCATCCAATCGGCACCTTCATGATTCCTAAGGGAACATTCAAGGCCGGGGAGAACACGATTAAATTTGTCGTCAGAAATACCAATAGCGGCGATTTTAGTCAGGATCCGCCGCCTGACCCCGTGGGCAACCCCGAAGGCCTTCTCATCACCGACATCCAGATAGCCAGCGTGTGCACGGCCGGCGGCAACGAGTGCGGAGATGATGGGTCGTTTATCTGCACGCCCGATGGAACATGCGCAGCGCAGATCCCAAACGGCCAACCCTGCTTGAATAACGATAACGACAATTGTGTCAGTGGCGTTTGTGGAAGCAACAACCTATGCGGTATTGCCCCGACCGACGCATGCACACCCGTCGACGACAATTCAAACTGCCAGACCGGCTATTGCCAAACCAATAATGATGATGGCACTGGCACGTGCCAAAATCCGCCCTGCACCGACAACGCCAGCTGCAACGACAACACCAAATATTGCGACAACGATGCTGTCAATGCGGACAATCCGACGAACACCTGCCTACCCAAGCAGCCAGACGGCAGCCACTGCACCGCTGACACCGCGGTGGTGTGTCTCTCGGGTGTTTGCAGCGCTAATGGCACTTGCATGCCGGCCGGCGGTTGCAACGAAGATGCAGACTGCACCAACGAATCGCAACCGCATTGCAACACAGCCACGAACCAGTGTGTGCCTGCGGAAACCCCTGATTCCGGGACACCGGAAGAAGACGCTGGCAATGACGCCGGTACCACTGCCGACGCATCGAATAGTAATGTTGCTATCGCCGGTGGCGGTGGCGGCACCTCGTGCTCGGTGCCTGCAGGCGCAAACCACGGTGCCGGCTTTGGCTCGGTTGCTGGCGTTACGGCCATTGCGTTGGCGGGGCTTATCCGCCGGCGCCGTTCATCGCGGTAATCCGCTTTCGATTTGACGCGATCTCTTCGTTGGGGCCTGCGGTGCGGTCCTCAAAGCCGGAAGAGGCTGTTCCGGTCCGCTCCTCGGCCCCGCCTCGACCTCGCGTCAACTTGAAAGCGTCTACTTAGTAAACTAAAATTCGCGGCTCGTTTTGCTGCCCCACTTGGCGCAGCGAAACGGGCCGCGAGGCATTTGAGAGGGGTTCGATTCTCTGGAGCGCCGCGCCTGCTACATTGATCGATCATGGTAGCGGTGGCCCAACAACATAGAGCAACCTACGACGATCTGGTGCGTGTGCCATCGCCGCTGGTGGCGGAGATTGTGGACGGTGTACTTTACACGCATCCGCGGACTGCTTCCCCGCATGCGATTGCCTCGTCTGTGCTCGGCGGCAATCTCGGTGGCTCGTTCGACTGGGGCCACGGTGGCTCCGGTGGCTGGATCATTGTCGACGAACCGGAGTTTCATTTTGGCGAAGACGTCGTGGTCCCGGATATTGCCGGGTGGCGGCGCGAGCGCATGCCGAAGGTTCCCGCCGTGGCCTTTTTCACGCTGGCTCCGGATTGGGTTTGCGAGGTGCTTTCGCCAAGCACCGAAAAACTCGATCGCACCGGCAAGATGGATGTGTATGCACGCGAAGGCGTGCGCCATCTCTGGTTCGTAGATCCCATCGCGCGCACGTTGGAAGTCCATCGGCTCCAAAATGGCTTATGGCTGCGCGTGGCCACCTATTGCGACGATGCCAAGGTTCGCGCTGAGCCCTTTGACGCCATCGAGTTGGAGCTCGCTGCGCTTTGGATTTGAATGGGCCGCGAGGCATTTGGGCGGCATCAAATCGAAAGCGGTCTGAAGGAACGCGCCTGCTACACTGAGCAATCATGGTAGCGGTGGCGCAACAACATAGAGCAACCTACGACGATCTGGTGCGTGTGCCATCGCCGCTCGTCGCGGAGATTGTGGATGGTGTACTTTACACGAATCCACGGCCTGCTGCCCCGCATGCGCGCTCCTCGTCCGTGCTCGAGACGGATCTCAGTGGTCCTTTTGATCGTGGGCGCGGTGGTCCTGGCGGCTGGATCATCCTCTTCGAACCCGAGTTTCATTTTGGAGAAGACGTCGTAGTGCCGGATATTGCCGGGTGGCGCCGCGAAAGGATGCCAAAGGTTCCTGCCACGGCCTTCTTCACGCTCGCTCCGGATTGGGCTTGCGAAGTGCTTTCGCCAAGCACCGAAAAACTCGATCGCACCGGCAAAATGGATGTGTATGCGCGCGAAGGCGTGCGCCATCTCTGGTTCGTAGATCCCATCGCGCGCACGTTGGAAGTCCATCGGCTCCAAAATGGCTTATGGCTGCGCGTGGCTACCTATTGCGACGATGCCAAGGTTCGCGCGGAGCCCTTTGACGCCATCGAGTTGGAGCTCGCTGCGCTCTGGATTTGAATGGCGCGGCGGTCGTGCCATGTCGGGCGTTGCTCATCGAGCGCCGGCAAGAATGCTCACCATGAGCTGGTTGAGGCTAACGCCCTCCGCGTCCGCGCGACGTGCGAGATCAGCGTGCAGATAGCGAGGCAAACGTAGCCGGATGTTGCCCGAGTATTCCGCGTTGACGTCGGGCGGCGGAGCCTTCTCGCCGAGCACGTCGAGCATGAGCCGCGCTGCGACTTGCGCCTCGTGTGCGGCTTGCTCCGGCGTGTCCCCATGGGCGGCGCAGTTTTGCAGCGCAGGAACACGAGCGATGTAGCATGCGTCTTCGTCGCTCCACTCAGTCACGATTCGATAGGGGAACATCACTGCACCTCCAACTTGCAGCGCTCGATGATCGCGAGCACTTGACGCACCTGGTACGGCTTCGCCTTTCCGTCTCCTCCGCTCTGCAAGTTCACCAGCTCGTCCCTGTGCGCATCGTGCTGGTAGACCATGTGCAATCCTGATTGGCGTACTTGAACGAAGCCGAGCCCTTCGAGCAGACGTACCAGATCCGTGAAGCGCACGTCTCGCGGGTTGTTTCGGATCGCGTCGAGCAGCTTCTGTTTATTGGTCACGACACAATATGGTACCGTATACGGTACCTGTCAAGAAGTTTGGTGCACTCGGTACCGCTTTCCAAAAGCCGACCTGATGGCTAACCAGCGGTCGCCGGTTCCTTCGGCGCTGGGGCGGCCCCTTGTGGCCGCCCCCAGGAACACGCCCTAATTCCAAATGCGCGCCACAACGAGGTGATAGACGCTAGCCTTGGTGACGGCGTCCACACCGAAAATACCGCCCACAACCACGGTGCGCGAACCGTCGGACATGTATACTGCGCGCAAGCCAATCGCATTAGGATTGGTCAAGGTGGTGGAGGCAGGTATGGGTATGGTAACGACACCTTGATCGCCAATGGACTTGTCGAGCGTCAAATCTGAATTGTAATAGGCAACTGCCATGGGAGAGTTGCTTGCCTGCTGCCGGCCTGCAACAAGGTAGCGGCCGTCGGGTGCACGCGTGATGCCTCTAGCGATATAAAAAGGCACAGTCACCATGGCTACAAGCTTGCCGGTCGGGTCGATGTGAACAAGCGAATTGGTTGCGCTTGATGCGCCCGTGAGCAAATAAACGCTTTCATCGGTATCGAACAAGGCATCGCTAAAATAGGAAAGGGTCGTAGAGGACCATACCCCGTTGGTTTCACAAGACGATTGCGGCTGCTGGCACCGACCCACACCCACACCCGCACCATCCGTAGTACTTCCGCTCGAATTGGTTCCACCGGCAAAAACAAGCGCACCAGTTGGAAGCAGAGAAAGCTTATTAATGCTCTCCGAACTGCCATTGATATTATTCCAAGAAGGTTCTGCGCAGCCGGGCCTTCCCTGCCCATCGGTTGGGACGTGGAGGAATGCGTATGGGTGAGTGAAGGAACCGCCGCTTGGGGTATAAGCAGATCCGCCAGCGTAAACACTGTCATCCGGTCCCACAACGACGGCAGCTGGGGAAAAAGAAGTCCAACCGGCAGGGAGTAATGAATTCGTATCAAATAATGTTGTATCAAAGGCGCCGTTGGCCGTGTAGCGGCTGATGTTGGATGTCGTGGATATCGACCCGGTCGACGTGAACGTTACGATGCGACCGTCTGGATATGCGGCCACGCTGTAAAGGCCCCCGGGAATATTTTGTATATCCGACTCAGAAGAAAGTGTTTTGTCGACCAAGCCATCGGCGTTCAGGCGAATCACCGAGCTCGTGTAGCTTGCAGTCTGGTCGTGACGCTGCGTTCCACCAATAAGGATTTTGCCATCGATTTGTGAAGTGACCGCACGTATAGATATAGTGAAATAGTCTATCGTGTCTTCGATGACGCCGCCGGATGCAGGCGCAAATGAAGTATCAAGTGTGCCGGGCTTGCCGGTAATCACGAAAAGCTGGAGATTCGCATTTGTCGTGGCAGTTGCGCCTGCCGCAGAGCCCTGAAGTGCCACGTTCAAAAGACCTTGAGGAACGGACGCGCCAACTTTGACGGTAAGCTGCCCGGTGGTCGCGCCGGCTAGAATGGTGAGCGGATCCACGGTAACGCCGTCGGGCTGACTTGTTGCTTGGATTGTGATGTCAGTTCCGGGAGTTATATATCGCGTGACGGTAATGGGTATGTCGATGCTTTGCCCTTGCTGAACATACACCCATAGGTTCTTGGCTTGCTCGAACCAGAACGTGGTGCCGGGGTCAACGACTCCGCCGTCGAGGGTGGCGTGGCCCCCGCCATCGGAGCCGGCATCACCACCATTGGTTTGATCCGACGCGCCGCCATCGGATGAATCTGACCCGCTTGAGCCTGGGGCATCACCAAACGCGCCGCCGCATGACGCTAGGCAACCAACAGCAACGAGCCATCTGGCTTGAGAAAAACGTTTCATTGGTGAGGAACCTTTCCGCAATGTTGTAAAAAAACATTGCTAAACCGGCGTCAACCTGAACGCGGTCTACAGGTACAAGTCGACCGGATGCGATGGATGTTGCTTCGATGCGCAAAAAAAGATTGGCTGAGCTCTTTTTTTCGGATCAGGGCGCGCGAGGCAGCCGGAAGCGGACCGGCATAGAAAGGAGATCGATAAGGTTAGATTTTCAATCTTTAGATCCTCAACTTGACATGAAAGCATCCGAGAACTAACTTCATGATTGGCTCGCATGAGGGTTCCAATGCCGATCACTCCGCAAGAACTCGGGAGAAGAATCCGAACGGCTCGCGAGGCGTGCCGAATGACGCAGGACGAAGCCGCGAAACAGCTCGGTGTGTCGCGGCCGACCTTCGTGCAAATCGAAGCCGGAAATCGGAGCGTGTCCAGTCTCGAACTCGACGCACTCGCGTACCTGTTCGGGCGCGACATCCGCGAGTTCGTGGCCGATTCGTTTCACGAGGAGGATTCGCTTGCCGCGCTATTCCGCGCGCAGCCCTCCGTTGTTGGCGAGCCCGAAGTGCTCGACAAGCTCCGCGAGTGCATGGCGCTCGGGCGAGAGTTGACGAACTTGGAGCAGCTCGTTGGCATCGATCGCGATCTGTCGACCGTTGCTTGGTACCCGCTCCCAACGCCGAAAGCACGCCTGGAGGCCGTCCACCAGGGGCAGCATCTTGCAGAAGATGAGCGACGTCGCCTTGGCCTCGGGCACGCCCCGCTTCCCGACATGAGCGAACTGCTCGAATTGCAAGGCGTTCGAACCAGTCTGGTGGATCTGCCGAACGATGTCTCCGGGCTCACGCTCAGCGATCGGAAGGTCGGGCTCTTCGTCGTCGCAAACCGCACCCACCATTACCTTCGCCGTCGCTTCTCTTTCGCGCATGAATACGCACACGTTGTTGCCGATCGAAATCACTCCGGCCTCATCAGCCAGACCTCGGCACGCGACAACCTCATCGAAGTTCGCGCCAACGCATTCGCGGCCAACTTCCTCATGCCGGAAAAGGGTGTGCACCAGTTCGTCGCAGGGCTTGGCAAAGGGAAGCCGAGCCGCCTGTTCGCCGAAGTGTTCGACGAGGTTGGCTACCTGAACGTCGAAGGCCGCTGCGAGCCTGGGACGCAGACGATCCAGCTCTACGACGTCGTCCAACTCGCGCACCACTTTGGCGTGAGCCGTGTCTCTGCGCTGTTTCGCCTACGTAACCTGCGCCTCCTTACCAAGGCTGAATTCGATCACCTAAAGGGCCTCGATGAGCAGGGCAAGGGCAAGCAGCTCGCTACGCTGCTCGGCCTCCCGGAGCCCGATCACGTCGAGATGCGCAGCGAATTCAACCATCGTTTCCTGGGACTCGCGCTCGAGGCTTACCGCCGGGATGAGATCTCACGTGGCAAGCTACGCGAGCTCGTGGCGATGGTCGGCTTCGTTGCCAATGACCTCGATCGACTCCTCGATGACGCCGGCATCAACGTTGACAACTCCCCCACGCCGTGAGCACATCGCTCCACCGCGTCGTCGTGGCCGACGCCAACGTGCTCATCAATCTGATGCACGTCTCGCGTCTCCGGCTGCTTGCCAAGATCCCAAACTATGAGTTCGTGGTGCCCGAACACGTTCGTGAGGAGATCGCGATTGCCGAGCAGCGGTCTGCTCTTGACAAAGCGATTGCTGATGGGTGGATGAAGGTCGAAGTCCTCGACGATATGGGCGCCATTTCGATGTTCACCGAGCTCATTACCCACGTTGGTCGAGGTGAGGCCGCGTGCATCGCGATAGCGGCTAAGGAGAACTGGCACATTGCCTCCGACGAGAAAAAGCGGTTCTTACGCGAAGCCGAGGCTCGTGTTGGAGTCGGACGCGTCATCACGACCGTCGACGTTTTCGTCCTTGCGATCAAAGCCGGCCTCCTCACCATCGAGGATGCTGACGCTGACAAGCGCACCCTCGAGAGCAAGAAGTTCAAGATGCCCTTCGTCTCGTTCCGTGAACGCGTGGAGTAACCTGGCGCTGGCGTTGAATCGTCCAGCGGCGTCAGGACGATTCAACATGGGTCTGTTGCTGCTCAGCGAAGAAACGCGCCTGCTACACTGAGCAATCATGGTAGCGGTGGCGCAACAACATAGAGCAACCTACGACGATCTGGTGCGTGTGCCATCGCCGCTCGTGGCGGAGATTGTGGACGGTGTACTTTACACGAATCCACGGCCCGCGTTCCCGCATGCGAATGCCTCGTCCGTGCTGGGAATCAGCCTCGGCGGCCCTTTTTATCTCGGACCTGGTGGTCCCGGTGGCTGGATCATCATCGACGAGCCGGAACTCCACTTTGGCGAAGACGTCGTGGTTCCGGATATTGCGGGGTGGCGGCGCGAGCGGATGCCAAAGGTTCCCGCCACGGCCTTTTACACTCTGGCTCCAGATTGGGTTTGCGAAGTGCTTTCGCCAAGCACCGAAAAACTCGATCGCACTGGCAAGATGGATGTGTATGCGCGCGAAGGCGTGCACCATCTCTGGTTCGTCGATCCGATCGCGCGCACGCTGGAAGTCCATCGGCTCCAAAATGGCTTGTGGCTGCGCGTGGCTACCTATTGCGACGACGCCAAGGTGCGCGCTGAGCCCTTTGACGCCATCGAGTTGGAGCTTGCTGCGCTCTGGATTTGAA
>WQZB01000088.1 GCA_009780955.1 Polyangiaceae bacterium
CGAGAAGTTTCCCAATCGCAGCGACTCCGTCTTGATGTTGAAGGCGCTTCCCCCCGTGATGATCTCGCCCGTCGAGGTGTGGATGCGGTAGTCGCGCACGTCGCGGACCCCGCAGAGGATCACGGAGTGGGGAAAAGGGGCGGGGCGGCCGACGTAGCCATTCCGGAGCTGTCGAAGGATGGAGACGAGCGTGTCACCGACCAGCGAGTCGATCTCGTCGATCAGCAAAACGATCGGCTTCGGAGCGTGGCGGGCCCACTGGGTTAGCAGACCATTCAGGAGGGCTCCCGGTTGGCGAGACGCGCAGAACGAAGTCCCTTCGCGGGCGATCCAGCTTTCGGGAAACCAGATATCGGCCTGATCGATCAGCTGCGTGACGATCAATCGATCGCCCATCGCGACGTCGTCGCGCGCCGCCTGGGCCATCTCGACGTTCATCCGCAGCGTGTCGTAGCGCCCCTCGCCATTGAGCCGGTCCACGATCGCCTGCAAGAGCGTCGTCTTGCCCGTCTGCCGTGGGGCGTGCAGGACGAAGTACTTTTTCGCGTCGATGAGCTCCTGGATCTCAGGCCAGTTGATCCGCGTGAAAGAATCGATGCTGTAGTGCTCCGCGGGTTGGTTGGGGCCTGCGGTGTTGAAGTGTCGGGTCATCGCGTCGCTCCGGAGGGACCTTCGGTGGGCTCAGAGGAACCTTTCCTCTAGACCGGTCTACGTGTCAATCGCAGCCCTGCAGGTATCACGACCAGCGCGCACACCAAGCCAACCGCGGAGCCAAGCGCGCCGATTTTGCCAACATCGACAAGCCCGCCGAAGTGGCAAACCACGAGCGCGGCGAACCCTGCCGCGGTTGTAAGCGCGGTGGCCGATGCAAGCGGCGCTTGCTCGGCAAGCGCATCGCCAATGCTTTGGTGCTTGGCTGCGTCGAGAAGAAAAAGCGCCTCGTCGAGCGTGATGCCGAGCAGCACTGGAAGCACCAGCGCATTGTAAACATGCCAGCGCGCGCCAAAAATTCGCGCGGTCAAAAGAACAATCGCGATTTCGACCACGAGCACAATCGCGGCAAGTAAAACCGCCAAAGGACGCTTCAGCGAAATCGCCAAAACGAAGACCACCATGCCCATGGCGGCAGCGAGCACGCGCGGCAAATCGCGCGCGAGCGAATTTTTCAGCGAGAGCTCGAGATCGCCATACCCCGTGAGAATCGCTTCCGGATCCGCCGCGCGGATGGCCGCGCGCGCCATCTGGTCTTTGTCGCGATCCCCTGTGGGCCGCACGTAGGTGATAGCCAACGCGCCCTTGGCATCGTGGCCGAGATGGCGACGCGTAAGCCAAGACATGGCGGCAGCGGCGCTTGGCGGTTCGCTCGAAACGTCCATCGTTGGGTGCTCGAACGCCGCAAGCGCTGGCTGAAACGCTTCGGGCGACAGCCCTTCGTCTTTCAACGCACGCGCGAGCAGCGGTGCCTTCGACGGCAAATCGAGATTGTCTCTTTCCGCAAGTCGCATACGCTGCGTGGCTTGCGATGGCGCGATGGATCCGAGTGCGTCGAAACCGGCGATGGTGCCGTTTTTAGCAAGCATTTCAGCGACTTCGGCAACGGCATCGGCGCGCGCACGTGCCATGGCCTCGCTGGCATCGGCCGAAACGACGACGAGCTGGCCGCGCGTGCCACCGAATGTGGAGTAGATTTCGTCGTACGTTGCGAGTGCGGGCAGCGTTTTTGCGTCGAGTGCAACAACGCCGTGATCGAGCTCGGGGATCCCCATCGCAATCGCCAATGCAACACACGCCGTTGCCACCCCAAGTGCGAGTAGCGCGCGAGGGCGCGTTGCCGTGAGCGCCGAGACCAAGGGAAGCGTTGTTGGCGGCGGAGGCGCACCGCGCTCGAGCCACGATCCAACCAGCGGCACGACCAGCAAGATCGCCACCGCAGTCGCGACTTCGCCGATCGCGCAGAGCACACCAAGCTGGCGCATGCCTTGGATTTCTGACAGCCCAAGGCAGCCGAAAGCCGCGCCCGCAGCAATCGCGGCGCCAAGCGTTGGACGCCACGTTTCGCGTAGCGCAAGGCTGGCCGCGACGTCCGGAGCGTGACCGGCTCGCCGCGCCATGAGCAGGTGCCCGTAAACGTGCACGCCGGTGTCAACGCCAACACCGATGACAACGGCCGCAAACGCTGTCGCAATGGCCGAAAGATTTGGATAAGCAATCGCCGCAACGGCGGTTGTCCAAAGGGTTCCCGCAACGAGCGGAGGGAGCACCGCAATGAGCGCGCGCGGCCGTCGAAACGTGACCACGAACATGATCGACGCGAGCACCATCGACAAAACGCCGCTTTTTTCGAGGTCTTCGCGCATCATTCTTTCGGTTTGCGTGGCGATGACGTGGCCACCGGTAAGAGAGATTCGAACGCTTGGGTGCGCGCGCCTCACCACATCGAGCGCGGCTTCGGCATTGCGGGTAAAGTCGGCTGCAGCTGCCGCGTCGAACACGCGCCCCTTCGGCTCGACAACGAGCAAGCGCGCGGTTCCATCGTCTGTAACGAATGCGCCGCCCGGCACGGAGCGTGCGCCCGCAGTGAGCTCGATACGCCCTTCCCATGGAATCATCGAAAGCCGAAGTGGGTCGCGCGTAAGAATCGTCGCGATGTCACTCGACCCTGGCGCGAGGAGCAGCGCGCGCGTATCGGCAAGGCGCTTGCGCATTCCGCTTTCGGTAAGAGCGTCCCGAAGCTCGCCCCGCGCGATGGGACCTGCCCACCTCCACGCCGCCGTGGGATCAGGCGCTTCACTCGACGTGGGCGCAGGCGGCGCGCTCATCACCTGCAACACCTCCTGGCAGGCTCGAAGATTGTCGGCGGCCTCGACGGTCGCAGCTTCCACTTCGTTTGGATGCTCTGCGCGAAGCAGAACGAGCGCAACATCGCCTCCGCCGAAAACGCGCGTGACGCGCGCAAGCGCCGAGGCCTCGGCCGTTTGTGGAAAGAGCTCGGTGAGATCCCGCGAGAGCTTGAGCCGCAAGACAAAGACGACCGAAAGCAGCGTGAGCAGCACAGTGAGAATACGTGCAATCTTCACGTTGTTTTCGCCTGCTCGATGCGGACGCGAACGCGGATGATGCGTCGGCGACTAACGCTCGTGATTTCCGCGGTGGCGTTGGAACCCAAGTTGACCTTGTCGCCCATGCGCGGGATGCGACCGAGGCAGCCGAGTACGACCGTGCCGACCGTTTCCGCCCATTCGTCACGCTCTACTTGAACGCCGGTTGGGCGCAGATCTTCCATCGAAGCGCGTGCATCGACGTCCCAGGTGTTCTCTTCGCCCGGCACCTTGGCAAGATTGGCAGCCTCGATGTCGAACTCGTCGCGGATCTCGCCGACGATTTCTTCGAGCAGATCTTCCATGCTGAGAATGCCGCTCGTTCCGCCATATTCGTCCACCACCACCGCGATGGGGATTTGCGAGCGTTGCATTTCGCGCAGCACGTCGACAAGGCTTTGCGTTTCGGGCACGAATAGAATTTCGCGCCGCATGCTTTCAAGCGACAAAAGCTTCAAGCTTTGCGGATCGAGCAAAAAGTCTTTGTCGTAAAGGTAGCCGGCAACTTCGTCCAAGCTTTTGTCTTTCGTCAAGATGACGCGTGAGTATTGATGAGCGCGAAACTCGTCGATGGCCACGGCGCCGGTGGTGGCAAGGGGCAAGCTGAAAACGTCGACGCGCGGCACCATGGCATGGCGCGCGGTGCGCTGCGCGAAGCGCGAAACGCGCTCGAGTAAGTCGGCTCGGCTTTTGCCGTTCGGGCTGCGCGCGGCATTCGCGGCAAGGATGCCAATCAATTCTTCTTCGGACAATGTGCCTTCGCTTGCGGTATCGGCACGAAGACCCATGGTGCGCAAAATGAGCCTTGTTGCATATTCAAGAATCCAAAGCAGCGGCTGGAAAATGACATAAACGAGCTGAAGGAATCGCGCCGACCCATAGGCTATGGTTTCCGAGCGCTGAATGGCGACAAGCTTTGGAACGAGCTCGCCGAAAAGCACATGGGCAAAGGTGAGAATCGTAAACGACAAAACAACGATGGCCGCGTGAACCAGCTTGCCGGGCTCGCCGCCGAACATGGCGCGCGCGGCGTCGTCGACGAAACGCTCGATCGCGGGCTGGCCGATCCAGCCGAGCCCGAGGCTTGCGACCGTGATGCCGAATTGCGTGACCGACAGATAGCGATCGAGCCGCGCAACCACCTCGCGCGCACGCCTCGCGCGCACGTCTTCGCGTGGCAACTTCTTCGCGTAAGCGAGCGTCGTGCAAATCTTGACGAACGCGAATTCGGCCGCGACGAACAAGCCATTGAGCGCGATGAAGACGACCGCGAAGAGAATGCCGATCACGTTGCAGACCGCGACTCTACCATGATCGCATCTGCGAGCACGGCGTCGCCGAGAGTCGAGACCGCTTTCATCCTATTTCATGTCGAGCACGATGCTCGGCACCCCAGCCTCACCGCGGGAAAGAAAACCGTAGCGCGCAAAGTTTCCCATCACGCGAACGATGTAGCCGCGCGTTTCAAGGAAAGGAATGGTTTCGACGAACACATCGAGCGATTCGCCTTGGGCTCGCCCCTTCCAGCGCATCATCGCGTCGGAACCTGCGTTGTACGCGCCTACGGCGAAAGTTACGTTGCCGCCCCACGTGTCGAGCAGCGCACGCAAGTAGCGAGCACCAAGCGACACGTTGTGCTCCGGCCGCACGAGCCATGTCTCGTCGTGAGGCAAGCGCGCAGTCGTTGCCACTGCCTTCGCGGTTGCCGGCATGAGCTGCATGAGGCCCACGGCACGCGCCGACGAGGCAGCTTCGGGATCGAAAGCGCTCTCTTGCCTCATCACGGCCCAAAGCAGATCGGCTTGGATGCGCGCGGCTTCGGCGGCGCTCTCGACGTGTCTATGGTGCGGCGTGGGAAACGCGCAGTCCCATGCCCATAAATTCATCGGACTGGGCGCGGTTGCGAGCAATGTTGCGGGCACTTTGAACGAAAGCTGGAAACGACGCTTGGCTCGATCGAGCTCGGCGTACGTACGGCAAAGAGCTTCAGTGCTTCGTCCTTGCGCTTTGGCCACGACCGAAGACTCGCGTTCGCGCAGGGCTTGTTCGGCGGCGTCGTCGAGCCCAATGCGATGGAGCATGTCGACCGGTGGCGGCAACCCCATCTCGAGCGGCGCCGGCAGCCGAGCAGCGTCGGTGGCCTCCGCGGGTTCGATCGCCGCAGGAAGAGCGGCCCCCTCCGAGGTAAGACGCGCTCGCGCGACAAGCGCCGGCCACGTTAGCGGAACCGATCGTGCGACATCCGCCCAGCGTGAAAGTGCGTGCAGCCTGTCGCCATCGCGCTTGGCTGCAAGCGCGGCCAGGTTCGTCCATCGCGCACGAACGATGGGATCGTCGCCGCTGCCAGCAAGATCTTCGAGGAGCCTTCGCGCCACCTTGTGATTCTGCGCCAGAAGATGTGACAACGCCCGATAACGATCGGCTTCACGCTTCTCGTGGCCTTGGGGCCAGTCTTGCGCGTAGTCGTCGAAGGCGCGCGCGGCTTGCTGCCAGCGACCGGCGAGCGCGTGCGTTCGCGCGATGTGAAACTGGGCTTGGTCGGCCCACGTTGTTTTCGGATAACGCTGAATCACCAACGCAAAGGCGGCAAGAGCGTCGCTGTCGCGATCGGCACGTAACAACGCGCGCGCTGACAAGAACGCGTCTTCGGCTGCATGCGCGCCACCAAGGGCAGCGCACGCGCGGTAGGCAAGGCTCGCTTCGGCGTAATGGGTTCGCAACTTGTAAAGGACTTCGGCGCGGGCGCGGCATCGATCGACCTCGCTCAAGCTACCCTTGGCGCTTTTCGTGCTTGCCGCGCTTGCCGCGTGCTCGAGGGTGCGAAGCGCTTGTTCGGCGTGCCCCGCCTCGGCAAGCACACTTGCCCGCGCAAGGAGATCGTCGGCGTTGAGCATCGCCTTCGGCTTGAGGTGCGAAAGCACGTTGACGGCCGCGGCCGACAGGTCAGGGTCGAGTGCATTCGTTGCAAGCCACTTCGCGTCAACCAAGAGCGTCGCGCCGTCGCCGTTGCTCGATGCATGTGCGCCTTGTACGCCCGATGCGTCTGATGCATCGCGAACCAGGCGCATACGTAGCGCTCGCGCCGCTTCTTCCTGCACACGCGTCCGGTTGGCCGCAGAAAGAACGCGCTCGCACTCGGCACGCGCACGCGCCGGCTCCCCCGCTCGGTCCCAAGCCTCGGCCGCAAGGAGCCACGAAGCCGGTGTTGGTTGGGTCGCTAGCCACTCAGCGGCTCGATCGGCCGGACCTGCCACGAGCTCCGAGAGCGCACGCTCTTTGGCAATGAGCTCGCGCACCAAAGGCAATTGGTCTTCAAGCTTGTCGAGCAGCGCAATCGCAAAAGCTTCTTTGCCGAGCATGCGCGCCACATGCGCGCGAGCCAATCGCACTTCCGGCTTGGCCTCTTCGGCGGGCGGCAGCTTCGCGAGCATGGCTTCGGCCTCTGCCCACTCTTGCGCGCGAACCGCCGAAGGCCACGACATCGCCTCGCTTGGCAGAGCGGCGGCGGCAGGTGCCGACGTAACCTTCTCACTTGGCGCAAACGCTGCAGCCCCGGTCTTGATAGTTGTCGGCTCAGACCCGCCGCCAGGAGCTGGATCGGAACGCGGACAGCCCGCGCACGCCGCCATGACAAGCATGATCGATGCACGCAGCAACGCGCCGTTAGCGGTACTAGATGCGTGCAACGGCAAAGCCACCTCCTCCTTCGAAACCAAACAACGCGCTCACGCCCGTATCGTCGGTGCCGGCGACGACGCGCACAAGACGGCGCTCGCACAAAGTTTCGCAATGATCGCCCGACTCGATGCCGATCCACCGGCGACCCATCTTGTGCGCAACGGCGGCCGTGGTTCCGCTGCCCAAAAAAGGGTCGATCACCCAATCGCCCGGCTTGCTTGCCATGGCAATGACGCGCGAAACCAAAAACTCGGGCTTTTTGTTGCGCGAAAACGCGACCCCGCCTTCGCGCGCAATGCCCTGAAACTTTACGTCGTCCCACACATTCGTGATGGGCTGCACAATGACATTTTTATGATTCACACTTTTTATTTTGTCTTTCAAAAATAGAATTCGATTCCCGCCGCGCACGAAAAATGGCGGTCGACCCTCACGCTCATGAGCGAATGTCCGCGATGGCTCGGCGCGCGATTCGTCTACGACCTTTTGCATGGCGCGGGCAATGGCTTCGTAACGGGGCAAAGCAAAGCGCACCACGTGCTCGGCGTGGTCGAGCGCATAACGCTCGATGGTATGGGCAAGCTCGTGGCGACCGCCCAAAGCGCGCTCCGCGTCGCGCACCGACGGGTAGCCAAGCTCGTGGCAAACTGCCGTGCGAAGGGGCCGAAATGCCCAGTGTGCCGGCGGCGCGGAGGGATTGTCGAGCCACGTGCGGTAGGCAGAATCGTAGCCGTTACGCACGCGCATTTGGAGATTGTAACGCCAAAGTTTCTTGTTTTTCGCGTAGGCAAGCAAGAAATCGCTCACATGCACGGGCCCTTGGTTCTTGGCCTTGTGCCCCGTGGGCGCGCTACGCACGATGGTGATTGTGCTGATTCGATTTTTCGCGCCAAAAGTTTCGTCCATCAAGGAAATAAGACGCGCGAGCTCGGTGTCGTCGATTTCCGCAAACACTGCGCCGTCGTCGGCGAGCAGCGGCGCGAGCGCCCGAAGGCGGGATTCGATCATGCTCGCCCAATCGTCGCTTGTTCTCACGTCCGTGTATTCTGCAAATGTACGACCCGTGTTGAACGGCGGGTCGAGGTAGGCGCAGCGAATCTTTCCTTCGAAGCGCCCGCGCAAAGCCAGAAGCGCCGCGAGGTTGTCGCCATGCACGAGCAGGTTGTCAGCGCCCGCCTCGCCGTGGTGCCTCACCAGGCGCATGCATTCGGCAGCTTTCACTTGATTTCGACCAGCGGCCCGCGCACCCATGGCTCGACCAGGCTGCGATAATTGGCTTCGCTGCCCAGTCCGGCCATGACACTCGCAAGCCCCCATTGAAGGCGGTTCATGAAGGTGTGGTCTTGCGGCATGGCAACGGACCCTGGCAAGTTCGGCAAGACTTCGCCTTCTTTGGGTTTCATGATTTTCTTCGAGCCGCGCACCAAGAACGCAACGGTTTCGCGTGCCGTGGCATGCGTGTGCTTGTAGTTGCCGTTGCGCGTCAAAGGTTCGAGCACGAGTTTCGTATAATCGACATACAATTTGAACGACGCGGGATCCGAGTCATCGTAGCCAAGCACTTCGATGCACGCGCGCTCGAAATCATCCCATCGCTCGTCCATGGCGGCGATGATGTACCGCTTGATGCCAGCAAGGAGTTCGGGTGGCAGGACCTTCACGCAGCCGTAATCGAGAAACGCGACGCGGCCGCCTTCGACGAATCGGTAATTGCCCGGATGCGGATCGGCATAAAGCCAGCCATGCTTGAACAAGGCACGGAACATGAAACGCCAGATGGTTTGCGCCGCGCGATTGCGGTCGTTTTGTGATGCGTTCGCGCAGAACGACGCGTAGTCGACGCCGCCGATGAGCTCGCTGGTGAGCACGCGCCGCGCGGACAGCGAGCGCCAGACTTTCGGCACGATGATTTCGTGATCGTCCGCGTGGATTTTTCGGAAGGCGTCGGCGTTGTCGGCCTCGCGCCGGTAATCGAGCTCGGCGAGGAACACCGCTTTGACGTCGTTCAAGACTTCTTTGGAGTGGTAGCGCCGGCCAATGGGCGCAATCATGGTTTCAAGCATGGAAATGCTTTTCAAGTCATTTTCAATGGCTTTGTCGATATCGGGATATTGAACTTTCACGGCCACGTGGTCGCCGCCTCTGGTTGTTGCATGGTGCACTTGGCCAATGCTTGCGGCGGCAAAGGGATCGGCGTCCCACGCCGCAAAAACTTCTTCGGGCGGACCGAGCTCTTTGGTAACAACCTTGACGGCGGCTTCGCGCGAAAGCGGTGGCGCCTTTGCCTGAAGCTTGTTCAGGACCTGCTGGAATTTTTCTTCGTAGCCGGGCGGGGCAAGGCCGTCGATGTACGAGGCCATCTGCCCTAGTTTGAGCGGTAGCCCTTTCATTTCGCCGAGCGTTTTGAGCATGGCATGCGCGGTTTTCTTCGCGTTGGAGATCACGCGGCGCTGCGCTTCCAGCTCTTCGTGCTCGCTGCGGCGCTTGCCGAAGGTCGCACGCCGAACCACCTCGGTCGCGATGGGCAGCGCATGCGTGGAAAGTACCCCAAGGCGCGCGAGGCGCCCGAATCGCGAGCTTGGCGGCGCATCGGGCCTGCGCGCATCAAGCGGCTCGCCGCCGTAGTCATGGGTTGGGCGCTTCACATCGTCGGGCATCACTTCTGATATTGCCACAATCGCGACGGGCGCAAAGCCTCGTGCACGGGCGGGGTTCAAAGAAGGCTGCGCTCCTTATCCAACTCTTTGATGGACTCCGCGGAAGGATAGGCCAGTTCGAAGACCTCGCCCGTAGCGGCAATCACGACAATGGGTGCGTTGCCAAAGAGCATGCCCGTGCCGGTTGCGAGGTATTGGCGAGTCGTATAATAAAAGATCCAACCATAGGGTTTTTCAACCGTACGCACGTCATCAATGACGACATCGGGTATCCCAACGCATAGACGCTGGATTCGTTCCAGCGCCGCGGCTCGGGCTTCTTCGTGGGTCATGGGGCGACTTCTGTAAAGAAGGTTGCGCTCCTTTTCCAACTCTTTGATTAACTCATCAGGAGGGCGGGCCGTGCCTAGCTCGATGACCTCGCCTGTAGCGGCAATCACGACAACAGGCCCGTTGCCAAAGAGATTGTACATGTGGGCATCGATTTTTTCGAGGTAGCTACGACTATGATAATAAAAGATCCAGCCATAGGGTTTTTCAATCGTAACCGAGTCATAAATGACAATATCGGGTACCCCAGCCCATCGACGCTGGGCTCGTTCCAGCGCAGCGGCTTTGGCTTCTTTACGGGTCATCATGGTGCTATTTCCTTTTTATTTTCGTCCCCTAGCGTGTCCTAAGCAGGCCAATCACCGCGTAGAAGACTTCTCCTGTCTTGTCATCGATCCTCAAATGCCAATTTCCATCCTTCCAATTCGTATTGCCCGTGATTACAAAGTATTTATCTCCGAAAAGTATGTACTTTCGATATGCACTCACAATGAATTTCCCTTCGCACTGCCAACCACGCTCCTCGGCGTAGGCGCGGGCTTTCATGATGGCCTCTTCGCGGGTCATAGCGGGGCAACCCAGAAGGAGAGGACTTCTCCTGTTTTGTCATCGATTTTCATACGCCACTGCCCACCACGCTTATCCGTATTGCCCTCGATTATGAAGTGTTTGTCTCCGAAAAATATGTATTTTCGACATGTATACACAACCAATTTCCCTTTGCAGCGCCGGCCACGCTCCTCGAAGTAGGCGTGGACTTTTACGACGACTTCTTCGCGTGTCATGGCTTTTCTCCCTTTTTGGTCCCTGATTCGTTCTTGTTTTCGTTCTTTGGGTCTACCAGGTACACCCCATACTTGACTCCTGCGTAGGTAATCGTGCCAATGGCAGTGTCGACCAAAACTTTTTTCAGCGTAATGTAGCGGCCATTTGCAATCGGGAATATGAGACCCTTGGGCAAGGCTCGAATTCCGTTGACTTTTACCTGGGCGTATGACTCGGCCAGAGCTTCTTCAAGGTAGGTGCAAAGCGCAGAGTTCTGATATGCGGACACTCCCAGCTCGGCTCGGAACTCATAGAGCCCGTTGAGCCGTTTCGGAGACAGCCACGAATGAACAGACTCATGAGCGAGTACGCGAGCGTACTCTTTCGGCGTTAGGTTCGGCGAAATACTAATGTTGCCGTACTTGTCTGTCTCACCTAAGGTGCCCGGCTCGAGATTCGGATCAACGGTCACCGTGGGTTCGTAATATTTGGGTTGCGCTGTTTGTTTTTGAGCAGAAACCAGCTTACCCGGGTTGGCCTTCGCAGGCGATTTCAGCGATGGGGGCGCGGCACTTGCTCGAGGTGATTCGACGCCGATCTTGCTTGCTGTGTCGCCGACCTTTGCACGCCCTTCAGCGCTAACCGAACGCTCTGCACGCGGAGCAACTCGTGACTCCGCAAGGCGAGGAGCAGCCTCTCGCTCCGCGGCGCCTTCCGCTCCTTCTGCCAGGCTTGCACCTTTCGCAGCGCCCGCGCCTGTTGCTAGCCCTTTCGCGCCCTCAACAACGGCCACGGCGTTGGCGACGGCAACGACGGTGTGCGTGACTTCGGCGCCGGCTTTATGCGCGTCCTTGTCTGCAATGGCATCGACTGCATTCCAGCCGTGTTCTACGACTCCAACAAATGGATTCCATTGCCTATTTACAGCGTCAAACCAACCCCACGCGGTATTGCCTTGCTCAGCAGCTCGGGCGCGAACCTCCGAAATACCTTTTAGTGCGGGAACGACGACGGAGCCCGCCGTAAGGAGCTGCTGGGTACGAGATTCGCTAGACATTTTGGAAGAGCGATCGCCGGCTCCATCCGCAAGCCCTTTCGCCTTATCGCCCGCAGCCTCGTGGGCTTTGGAGAGCTGCTTAGCAGCGGCGACAATTGGGACGCTACTCACAATCCCTTTCGCAATGTCA
>WQZB01000089.1 GCA_009780955.1 Polyangiaceae bacterium
ATGGGTTGCATGACCTACCTCATGGGCCAAAAACTGTGCGACAACCGTTGGGGAATTCTTGAAAGAACCGTCGATAATGATTAGGCTTTTATCTCTATTTGTTTCGCAGCCCTCACACGCCGGCCCGTACTGGATGTGCCATCCGTTCTTTGTGAGCTGCTTCACATCTTTCTGCAAGCTTGGCGACATGGCTGCCAGCTTGTCTACTTCTACTCCAAGCCCTGTCGTGACCTTCTGTTCGACCGCACCGGCAAGGCGATCATGGACTCCACTCACGTAATACATCTTGGGGATGCGATCACGGGCGTGACTCACGTTTCCTTCCGTCATGTCACCCGTGGCGGCTGACGGTGCTGCGGCTGGCTTGGCGTTCGCCGTGGAATTTTTCACAAACTCCACAACATCGGCGGAGTATTGGTCGTCCAACGCCTTTGATGGCTCGGGCCAGTGAGCAACCGAGAAGGCTGGTTCTTTGGCTTTTGAAATAGCGGCGTCTGCTTCTTTTTTGACCGTTGAAACGGCGTTGTGGGCTCCTTCTTCAGCTTGGTTAAGGTTGAAGGGATCACGAGGGCGATTTGAAATACCTTCTGTAGCCATAAAAGCCCTGTCGGCCATTTTCGGCCGCAAGTTGCGTCGATGCGCAAAAAAAAATAAAAAGGTGAGGGCCGCGGTCAGACTGGTTCGATACCGCTGTCGGCAAGCACCGTATTCGAATCGTCGTCGCGCTCGAGTCGCTCGAGCCCGTGCTTGTGCAAAATGAGTGTTGCAAGCTCGTCGTGCTTCTGACCGTCGACGGAAACTTCGACCTTGAGCGGCACGCGATAGCAGCGTGGTGCATCAATGAAGCGGACTTTGCGGCTCGATTCGTCGAGCACCGGCACCGGCTTCGTCGCGTCGTCGAGGCGCGCAAACATGGGCGACAAATCGTAGCGAAACACGTGCTTGACTCGACGCACGCCAGAAGCCAAAAGGGGTGCATTCGGCACGACTGTGCCTGTGTGTTCGTAATTGAGAACCATCACGGGCACGGTGGCGCCTGCCTCGGGGTTCAGCGGATCGGGCAGCATGGTGCTTGTTTGTGTGAACGACTCGCGCGCCGTCACAATCACGTCGCGCCCGGGCAAGCGGCGCGCGGGGGCGCGGTAGCGAGTGATTCGCTGCGCGCCGTAAACACGGTGCACGCGGCGTGTCATCCAATCGCGACCAATCTCTTTGATGCGATCTTTCGTGGCGTAAACGATGCCAGCAAGGAGTGCGAGGGTGACGAGACCCGAGCTTAGGGTTTGCGCCGAGCTCGTGCGTTTCGCGAGCGCGAGTTGCCAGACAAACGCCCACGTTGATGCGAGCAGCGCGACGAAAGCGGCAATCCAGTGGTAGGCACGCTGTTCGACTTGGACAGAGTCGCGCTCGAGGAAAAGCACCTCCTGAAAGTGCTTTTTCAAACGGCTCGATCGATCGAGATAATGCTCGAGCGCAACGGACGACGCGGGATCGGGATTGTCGAAACGGTGGTCATGGCGATACGCAAGCTCAGAGGCAAGCGCCTCGCCGAGCCTGCCTTCAACGACCGCGAGCACGGGCGCCAAACGCTCCGTTTTCGGCGACTTCGCCTGCTCCAGATTCGACAGCGCCCGTTCCGCATCGGCAAGGGCTTCGCACAAGCGAACGCTGATGTATTCGTCGACGAGCGTGCGCTCGCGAGCAAGCTCAGAGACTTCCGCGCGGGTAGCGCGGGTAAGCCTTTCGCGCGCATTTTGCGAGATGTGCACCATGGCGTCGACCCAGATCGTGAGCGCGTCCTCGAGCTCACTTCGCGAAGCCGTGGCAATGAGCGAAGCCGCAAGGCGACAATGGCGGGCAAAGCCGTCCGAAGCGCGAGCAAGCTCGCTTGCCATGGCGAGCGCCCCACGCCGAAAGCCGTCAATCGTCGTGTCGTCGCCTGCACCATCGAACGCAGGACCGTCGAGACGCGTGAAGGCTTGCATCCGCTCCCATGGCACATGACGCACGAACGCGTTGCGCGGGATCTCGATCTCTACGCCTAACGAGTACGCTATCGCCTTGGTTTCGGGCAGAGGGAGCGACAGGCTCCACTCCAAGCGAGATGCATCATGAACTCCGACGCGCACCTGCCCGATTGGCTCGGCTGCCTTTTCGGCCAAAAGGAATTGTTCGGTCAGTTCTGCAATGGCCATAGAACAAGCCGCGCCAAAAATCACGATTTCGCGCGACTCGAAGCTTTTTCCATGCCGCATCGTAGGGGCGGCCCCGTCGAGGCGGGGCAGACACGGAGGTCTGCCCCTACACGCAACCGCCAACCAAACGCATCGTAGGGGCGGCCCCGTCGAGGCGGGGCAGACACGGAGGTCTGCCCCTACACGCAACCGCCAACCAAACGCATCGTAGGGGCGGCCCCCTGTGGCCGCCCTACCAGCGGATCCATCCGAGTGAGGTTGCCGCCACCAGGGCAAGCGTTACCACGGCGACTTGCGCAACGAACCGCGTCGTTTTTTTGGCCAGCCGTAAGCCCAAAACCACGAGCAGCGCTGTAACGATGAGCGCTGGTAGTCCCGTGTGCACGGAAACCCAACGAACGACCCACTTGCTCGATCGCACCACGGCCGCCCACGCGCCCCAAGGCACATGTCGCAGGATGTTATGGAGGTGTGGCGCGAGCACGCGCCAATCGTGGCCAGAACCGCGAAAATGAGCAACTTCGTGACAATACTAGCGATCCTGGCGCAGAACGACGAAGATTGTCGTCTCAATGCGTCTCGTCGTTTTCGGTGCAGGGTACGTTGGCCTTGTCACGGGTACTGGCCTCAGCGATCTCGGTCACGAGGTCGTGCTTTTCGATATCGACCCCAATCGCATCGCAAGCCTCAAAGAAGGGCGTATCCCCATCTACGAACCTGGCCTCGCCGATCTCGTTCACCGTAACCAGCGCGGCGGTCGGCTCGCGTTCGCATCGGAGATACCCACGTCGTTCGCAAACGCTGAGGCATACTTCATCGCCGTTGGTACGCCGCCTGGGCCCAATGGCGCGGCCGATCTGTCGGCTGTGATGAGCGCCGCTGACGTCATCGCCAAAGTTGCCGCGCGCAAGGCCGTTGTCGTGGTCAAAAGCACCGTGCCCGTTGGCACGTGCGACGCGGTTCAGGATCGGCTCGCAGCCTCAAAGGTGCCCCTCGAAGTCGTGTCAAACCCCGAGTTTTTGAAAGAAGGCGACGCAGTCGCGGACTTCTTCAAGCCCGATCGAGTCGTGGTTGGTGCTCGCTCGGAAGAGGCGCGGCAACTGCTGCGTGAGCTGTACGCGCCGCTGCAGCTTTCGGGCGAGCGGCTCGTGATGACCGATTTGCGATCGAGCGAGCTTATCAAGTACGCGTCGAACACCATGCTCGCGATTCGTATCTCGTTCATGAACGAGCTCGCGCGCCTTTGCCACACAACGGGCGCCGACATTCACGCGGTTCGCCTCGGCGTTGGCACCGATTCACGAATCGGCAAGAAATTCCTTTATGCAGGCCCTGGCTACGGAGGATCGTGCTTCCCGAAAGACGTGCAAGCGCTCGCCGCACTTGGTCGCGAAAACGGCGTACGGCTTCGCGTGGCCGAAGCCGCGCACCACGCCAACGAAGAGCAGGCGTCGTTCCTCGTGCACATCGTCAACGCGGCGCTCGAAGGCGCCAAAGGCAAGCAAGTTACGCTTTGGGGCCTCTCTTTCAAGCCTGAAACCGATGACATTCGCGAGTCGCCAGCCGTGCGCCTCGCAAGCTCGCTCATCGAATGCGGCGCCACCATCGTTTGCCACGATCCAGAAGCAGGCCCGAATTTCGCGAAGCTTTTTGGCAGCAAAGTCACCGTGAAAGAACGCGATTACGACGCCCTCGACGGCTCGCACGCCCTCGTGCTTCTCACCGAGTGGCGCAGCTACCGCGCGCCGAACTTCGCCGAGATCAAGCGGCGGCTCGTAGGCTCGCCAGACGGCATGCCACCGGTGCTCATCGATGCACGCAACATTTGGCGGCCAAGCGACGTCCAGCGCGCTGGCTTACGCTACCAAGGGATCGGCGTTTCTCTCCATCGCGTGGCAGATCGCCCATCGCAAGTCTGGGGTCAGGGCTCGTGAACGGCGAGGCGAATAGCGAGATTGGGCGCCCACCACGTCGCTGGCTCGTCACCGGAGGCGTCGGCTTCATCGGGCATCACTTGTGCGCCGCGCTGATCGAGCGGGGCGATGCCGTGCGCGTCGTCGACGACTACTCCGACGCGCCGTACCCAACCGCGATGAAAGAGCAAAACGAAGCCACGCTTCGACGGCTCGCGTTGGCCTCGCACGCAAGCCAAGCAAACCCAGACTGCTTCGAAGTCGTGCGCGGGTGCATCACCGACCGAGCTCTCGGGAAAAAGCTCGTCGAAAATGTTCATGGGGTGCTGCACCTCGCGGGACTCGCGGGCGTGCGTCCTTCTTTTGTCGATCCGGCGCGCTATGCTCGCGTGAACACCGAAGGCACGGCGACGTTGCTCGACGCCGCGCAGCGCGAAGGCATTGGGCTCTTCGTGTTCGCTTCGAGTTCGTCGGTCTACGGCAACACCACGGCCCTGCCCGCCCACGAAGACGCGCCAGCCATCGTGCCAGAATCGCCGTACGCAGCAAGCAAGCGCGCGGCCGAACTCGTCATGCTCGCAATGGCTCGCAAAGTGCCACACATGCGTTGCCCCATGCTGCGGTTTTTCACGGTTTACGGTCCTCGCCAACGCCCCGAAATGGCTATTTCGCTATTCCTCAGAAAAATCCTCCGTGGCGAGCCAATCACGGTGTTTGGCGACGGCTCGATGCGCCGCGACTTCACGCACGTGACCGACATCGTGCACGGCGTTCTCGCTGCCGCTGACAACGCACCCGAAGGCGTTCGCCCTTACAACCTTGGATCAGGCGCACCCCTTACCCTGACCGAGCTTGTCTCGGCCATGGGCAAAGCCGCAGGCAAAGAGCCCATCGTCGAGCACGCACCCGTGCCCCTTGGCGATGTCGACGCAACCTTCGCGGACATCTCTCGTGCCCATCGCGAGCTCGGGTGGCAGCCAGAAATCAAGCTCGCCGAAGGACTTGCCACCGTCGTCGCTTGGTTAGTCCGCGACGGCGCGCAATCATGATAGAGGGCATGATAGAGGATTCGGCGCAATGACGCGGCAGCAATACCGCTTTGACATTTTCTTTGTGCCATTGCTCGCCGTCGCGACAGCGCTCATTCTGACCGCGATTTACGTTGTGTTCCTGCGCGCGCCGGTCGAGGCGCACATGGGCATCGTCCAGAAAATTTTCTATTTCCACGTGCCCAGCGCATACGCCATGTACCTTGGCGCAAGCGCCTGCTTTCTGGGCTCGGCGGGCTATTTGCTCAAGCCAACGGACGCGCGCGACGCCTTTGCACGTGCCGGCGCCGAAGTTGCCATTGTGTTCGGCGCGATTGTACTCGTCACCGGTCCCCTTTGGGCTGCCAAGGCTTGGGGCTATTTTTGGACATGGGATCCGCGGCTAACGACTGCCATGTTGAGCTGGCTCGTCTACGTCGCGTACGTGGTCCTGCGCATCTTTGCCGGCAACGGCCCTGGCGAGCGCCGGTTCGCCGCGGCCCTTGGCATCATCGGTGCTGCAAATCTTCCCATTATCCATTTCAGCGTTCAGAAATGGGGCGGGCAGCACCCGATTGTCGTGGGCCACGGCGGCGGTGGGCTTGCCCACCCTGATATGAAAATTGGCTTTGGCCTCGGAATGCTCTCTTTTACGTTTTTCTCCATGGCGCTTCTATGGACACGTACACGACTCGAAATCGTAAAAAGTCGCCTCATGCGCGCAGAGCAAGAAGCCATTGACCTTGGCCTCGACGATCGGACAGAGGCATGATTCTTTTCGCACTTCACCAAAACCAACCGAAAGAGCCGCAAGACAGATCCACCGAATTTGCGGCCGTTGACGGTACGCATGAACAGTACAATGGCGCAACGCTGCTTGTGACCGCGTACGCGCTCTTATGGATTTTGCTCATGGGCTTTTTGCTTATGCTTTGGCGAAAACAGCGAGCGCTCGGCCGGCGCCTCGATGGCCTCGAGGCCGCCATCGATCGCGCAGCCAGCAAAACGCATATTTCGTAGGGGCGCAGCATCGGAGCCCCTACCGCGCGACACACCGCAGCCGCGCACGTCATGATTGCTTGTGGGCCGCTGGCATGCAAGGCTGCACACCATGATCGATTTCGAGCTCACCGATGAGCAACGAGCCCTCATCGATACCGCCAAGCGCTTTGCAAAAGAGCGCATCATTCCCGTGGCTGCCGAAGCCGACCGCAAGTCCGAATTTCCCAAAGAAGTCTTTCGCGAAGCGTGGAAGCTCGGGCTCGCGAACCCTACGCTTCCGGCAGAATATGGCGGACCGGGCTTGTCCGACCTCGAGTCGGCCATGATCACCGAAGAACTGTCCTATGGCTGCAGCGGCATTCAAACCAGCATTACGGCGAATACGCTTGGCATGACGCCCATCAAGCTTTTTGGCAGCGAAGAGCAAAAGAAGAAATACCTTGGTTGGCTCATGAGCGAGCCAATATGGGTAAGTTACGCAACCACCGAGCCCGGCGCAGGCAGCGATGTCGCGGGCATGCAGGCGCGCGCCACCAAGCAAGCAGACAGCAGCTACGTTTTGAACGGTACCAAGGCGTGGATTACCAATGCCAATCTTGCAAGCTTCTATGTCATTTTCGCAACGGAAAACCCTGCACTTCGCCACAAAGGCATTGGCGCCTTTATCGTGCATCGTGACCAAAAGGGCCTTTCGGTTGGAAAACACGAGGACAAACTCGGGCAACGTGCAAGCGACACCGCGCAAGTCATGCTCGATGGCGTCGTCGTCCCTCCGGAGCAAGTGCTTGCGCCGCCGGGCCATGGCTTCAAAGTGGCCATGGAAACATTCAATCAAACGCGACCCGACATTGGCGCAATTGCCGTTGGCATCATGCGCCGCTGCCTCGACGAGTGCGTAGCGTATGCGAAAGAGCGGAAAACCTTCGGCACGCAAATTGCCAATCACCAGCTCATTCAAGCGATGCTCGCCGAAATGGCCATTCGCATCCAAGCCACGCGTTTGCTCGTGTACAAAGCCGCGTGGAGTCTCGACAAGGGAATTCGCGATCCGCTCACATCGAGTTGCGCAAAGGCTTTTGGTGGCGACGCCGCGATGCAATCTGCCATTGATGCCGTGCAAATTTTCGGCGGCAATGGTTACGTCAAAGAATACCCCGTAGAAAAGCTGATGCGCGATGCCAAAATCCTCCAGATTTACGAGGGAACCGCGCAAATCCAACGCATTGTCATTGGCAGGCAAGTGCTCGGCTGACTCGCGCGCTCACAAATTACCATCTCGGTGCGCCGCGCTGGTTGCGATGCTCGGCGCGGCATGCTCGTCGGCCGCACCGCGCGATGTCGTGCCCGAATCGCACGACGTGCGCGATGTACGCGATTCGACCGCGTATGGATCGGGCGGCGCCTACGTCCATGTCGCGCGCCGCCCGCACGCTGTTGTCGGCCTAATCGGTGCCAAGCACATGAGCCTTGCCGAGGCCACGCGCATTGCCAATCTTGTGGCCGACGAGCTCGAGTCGTGCGCAATAACGAAAGAGCGAGACGGAGCGCTCGCCGTGGGTGCCGCGAGTTTCGTGCTCGTTGCAACGACACGCGGCACGGCCGTGAGTGAATTACACCTTGCACCTGGCGGCCCTGTTGCGGCCAATGCCATTGAATGCATCCTTGCACCGGCTCGCACGATTCAACTTCCGCCGAGCGCGCCGAACGCCGACGCGGCAATACCGGCGCTCGCCATCGACGCAACGTGGAACCCCATCGCGATTGGCAAACCGTAAACCGATTTCAAGTAGTGGCGTATGGCCATACGCCACTACCCGCAGCCGCCAACGAGTCAATCGCGAAAGAGGGCGCGGCAAATCGAAAGCGGTCAAGGTGAAATTAGGAACACCAACCACATAGCCAACAATATCATATGCACCACGCCCGACAGCAGGCTGGCGCGGCCTATGCCGTAAGTAATTATCGCCATCATGAAAGACAAAACGAGCAAGGCCGATCCACTCGCGGAAATACCTAATTCGAGCGGGGTTCCCGTCCACCAAGAGATCAGCGCCACGATAGGTACGGTCAGGCCAATGCTGGCGACCGCCGAGCCGAGCGCAAGATTGATGGATGTTTGCAGACGATCTGCCAGCGCCGCGCGCACCGCTGTCGTGGCTTCCGGCATGAGCACGATGGCGGCGACAATCACACCGACCAGCGCTGACGGCGCCCCTATCGCCGCCACACCCGTCTGAATGAAGGGCGATACGCCCTTGGCAAGCAGCACGACCGCCACAAGAGCCAGCAAGAGCATGATCAGGGAAATGCCTGTCGCGCGCGATGTCGGGCGCGACACCCGCTGCGCCGCCTCTTCCCGCTGCTGCGTGGGCTTGAAATAGTCGCGGTTACGGATGGTCTGCACGAAGGTGAACGCAAGCCAGAGCGCCAGACAGCTAACACTGACAAAAGCGAGTTGCGGCCCCGAGTAATACGGACCACGCGAAGTCACCGTGTAGTTGGGCAGAATCAGGGTAATGGAGACCATGGGCAGCAGCACGGTCAGATACGCCTGCGCACCCTGGGTGCGGAATTCCGGTTCGTGATGCTTGATCGCACCCACAACGATGCACAATCCGGCCAATCCGTGCAGCACTAGCACCACGACAGCATGAATGGTATCCCGCACCAGCGTCGGTTCCGGATGCTTGCCAAGCATGACGGAAACGAGCAGCCCAAGCTCGATCACCGTCACCGCCAGGGCAAGGATGACTGCGCCGAACGGTTCGCCAACCCGCGCTGCGATCACCTCCGCGTGATGCACGGCGGTCAGCACGCCGCCCAGTAACGCGGCGCCGAGCAAAACTCCCGCCAGAACCGAAGTGCTGCCCTTCAAGGCTAGCGCCAGCACCAGCACCACCGCCGGGATAATCAGATTCCAGTCAGGCCGCCTCGGGGCCAGCGACGCGGCATTTCCGTGAGTCATGGTGGAGTTCCTTTGGTCAAAGCGGTGTATTTACCAAAAGGCGAGAATATCTATTTCGTCGCTTTGGCAAGTTGCGCTTCCAGTTCCGCAATGCGCGCCAACGCTGCTTCTTTTGCGACTCGCTCTGCTTCCTTGGCTTTTCGCTCCACTTCTTCACCGGTAAGCCACCATTGCAAACCAGCTTCGTCATCGGAAATGCGCAATTTGAGGCCTTCGTCGACCGCAATAAAATACGCATTGAGCGTGGGCGAGTACACCGGGCCTTCGCCCGCATAAACCCGCTTTAATTCACCTTTTTCGTTGTGACGCCATAGCTGCAAGCGATGCGGTCCACTTTCACCGCGAGTGCCGCGACCGCGGCGAGGCCCGGCAAGATGAGGATCGAAAACGCACAATTCCGGAGTTCCGCATGCCTTACACTTGTCAGGCACAATCTCGTAGTCTTTGCGCGGATTCGTTTCGCTCACCACTTCAATGGCCAATATCGGCGGCGTGTGGCCCGGCTCCCACGTGCGAACGCTCCGCAAACCCCCGTTGGAATCGTTGGGAGGGGCCGGGCGAAGCACGGCTACATCCGGACTGAGGCCAACACTGGGGTGCTCTTCATCCCAATGAATGGCCAAGTCGTGTACCACTCGGGTATTGGGCTGCGAGCGCGCCCACCAGGCGAGAATGGCCTTTATCAGATCGATAGCGTCATCGTGAGGCGTGGACTGAGGCATGGTCTCCTCGGACAGCTCCCAGTCACGCCAATCCCGCGGCAGCCGATTAACACTATGGTGTAAACCACGATGATGCCATTCGCGCGCGCCATGATGCATGATTGAGGAGCGTAGCATGGGTGCTTGCCGCTCCAAGAGCACATCGCGCGCCAATTGCCGCATGCTTTGATTTGCCTGGAAAATAGGCGAATTGCATGCGCATCCATGTGTCGCGGACAAAATTTGGGGTGTCGGCGACAGATCCCAAGGGCGCGATGAATCGCGCCCCTACGACGAACAAAACGCATATTCGTAGGGGCGACCCTGTGGTCGCCCCTATCGGGACAGACCCTAATTCCAAATGCGTGCCACGACGAAGTGCGAGACGGTAGCGCCGGCGGCGTTCGTACCCTGTACACTGCCTACAACCACCGTGCGCTCGCCGTCGGGCATGTATACGGCGCGCAAGCCCGTCACAATGGGATAGGGCCAGGCGGTGGGAACGGGTATGGAAACGATGCCTTGATTGCCAATGGACATATCGCGCGTCAAATCAGAATTGTAATAAACAACGGCAATGGAATAGTTACTGCTGTCCTGGACTGCAACAAGAGCGGCCATCGGAGGCACGCGTGATGCCGCCTCCATGATCTTCAACAAACGGCAAATCTACACTGTCCGTTGAATGACCGGTTGAGTCGATGCGAACAATCGAATAGGCGGTTGTGCCTCTGCTGCGCGCGAGCAAATCAACGCCTCCATCGGTCTCGAAAAAGGCATCGTACAAATATGTCCAATCCGTAGAGAACCATCTTCCGCCGATTCCGTAATTCGCATCAAGATCACAACGCGATGACGGCTGATTGCACAGACCAACACCTACGCCGCTCGACTGCACGTCGTAACCGGCAAAAATAAGCGCGCCAGTTGGAAGCACGGACAGATGGGTAATGTACTGACCACCCTGGTTGAAATTATTCCAAGATCCTGAGCAGCCGGGCATGCTTCCCTGCCCGTTGGTTGGGATTTGGAGGAATGCATAGGGGGCAATGAGGGTGCCGTTGTCGGGAATGTTGGCGAATCCGCCGGCGTAGATGCTGTCATCCTGTCCCACAGCGACGGCCCATAGGCTAAAAGAAGTCCAACCGGCAGGGATTGGGATTGGGATTGGAAATGTTGTGTCGAGGATACCGGCAGCCGTGTAGCGGCTGATGATGTCGTTGTACACTCCCGTGGTCGTGTTGTATACTGATATGGTTGTTACGATGCGACCGTCTGGATATGCGGCCATGCTGTTGAGGGACCCGGTAATATTTTTTATATCCGACCCAAGCGTTGAATCGACCACGCCATCGGCGTTCAAGCGAATGACCGCGCTTGTGGCCCCGTCGGTGTTTTGTGCACCAATAAGGATTTTGCCATCGCTTTGCGGGACGGCCACAAGTATACCCCCATAGTCTAATGGGTGTTCGTAGAAACCACGAGTTTCAAAGGTGGGGTCGAGCGTTCCTGGGTTGCCGCGAACGAAAAGCTTGAGAGGGTGTTCTACAGCATGTACGGTAGTTTACGTGGCAAGCCGGCGGACCATCACGTGAACAAAACTCCATTGAATCCAAGTTTCAGAACTTGACGTCGACCGTTCATAATCCTTTGATA
>WQZB01000090.1 GCA_009780955.1 Polyangiaceae bacterium
GCTTGGTTAAAGGTTTCGCGAGCACGTGATGAAACGGAGTTGAACCAATTGCTCATGACGGCTTAAGTCGGCCGCTTTCGACGCGAGTTGCGTCGATGAACCAAAAATCGTCAGGCGCTCGTTATCAATTCAGCAACGCCATAAGATTGCAGCGCGCATGTACTGACCTTGCACAAGGCAATTGGGCGGATTTTTCCAGGAGGACAGGCCCTAGCCTTGACCTTCAGCGCGGAGATTCGCGTCGCCAGTAGGAAATCGCAGCGGCCGCACCAAACGTCGCGGCAACACCAACGAGCAGCGTGCGCCAAGGCACGTTCAAGAGCACGGCAACAACCGCAGCGAACTCGGCGGTCGTCGCAACCTTGCCGAGTCCATTGGCTCTCCTGTCAACCGTGGCAGCAAGCGCTTCGCTCGGGTGCACGAGCAATCGCGCAGCGAGCGCGAGCTCGCCGAGCTCACGAGCCGCTAGCACCATCGCGAGCGATGGAGCGAGCATGCGACCTACGACGAGTGTGCCTAGCACCGACGCGCCAAAGATCTTGTCGGCAATTCCATCGACGAGAGCTCCCGTTGGAGTGGCTTCGTCGCGATAGCGCGCGATGAGACCGTCAAGCACGTCGGTTGCTGCCGCTGCGAGCACAATGCCCAAGGCAACCTCAATCCGATCGCGGCGGGCGCGGCGAATCGCTATGGGAAATGCGATCGCGAGCGGGATGCGTGCCGCGCTGACCATATTCGGCACAAGGAGCAGATCGCACGCGCGGTAGACAGACACGGACGGAGTCTCCGATGATCCGGAGTCGTGCACGCATCAAGCCAAGACCTGCTAAATAAAGACCGCTTTCAAGTTGGCGCGAGATCGAGGCGGTCGGCGAGGAGCGGACCGGAACAGCCTGCTTCGGCTTTGAGGACCGCACCGCCGCCGCCAACGAAGAGATCGCGCCAAATCGAAAGCGGTCAAAGGGCGCGGGCAAGGGCGCGCGGATCAAAGCCGACGAAGATCTTACCGCTCACATCGATGACCGGAATGGACCCGTCGCGAATGCCGCCTGCGGCAAGCTTGGAGTGCATCTCGCGCGCGGCGCTGGGGTCGGCCTCGATGTCTTTGTAGACGAATGGGATGCCGCGCTCGCGCAGATATGCCTGCGCCTGGTGGCATGGCCCGCACCACGACGCGCCGTAGATGATGACCGTGGGATGTGCGACGCCAATGGCGCCCGCGTCGTCCGCGGACGAGACTGCAGTTGTAGCTTGCTGAGGTTTTAGGACCGCACCATGTTCGCCGCGTCGTTTCGCGGCAACTGACTCGAACTCGTCGCGTTCGGCAAGGCGGACTGGGTAATGGCCATCCGCGCCGGCAGCGCGAACGTCGGCAAGAAAAACGCCACCCTGCGCTGGCGGATCACGCGATGGATCGACAACGCGGACCAGATCCCTCGAAGTCGCGGGCACACTCGCAACATTCTGCTCGACGTGAAATTCTCCACGCTCGTCGATCCACGTCAGAAGAAGCCCAGAGCTCGTGTCCGTGACGACGGGCAGTTCGGTGGTCACGTCAGAAGCGGGCGCCGCCTTGCGGTGGCACCCAAGCACGGCAAATGCCAGCACCAAAAGAACGACACCAACGCGAACGAGGCAAAGCAGCCTTCTGGTACGCACCGCCCAAAAAGATGCGCGATTCAAAGGCGCCTGGCAAGCATGACAAGTTTTGTGCGATCACGCAGCGGCAAGTTCGAGCAGTGCTTTTGCGTCGATGGGTTTTGACAGCACACGGTCCGCCGGACCAAGCGCCTGCTGCACGAGTGGGTGGTCTTGCGCGTGACCGGTGATGAACACGATGCGCCCTTCAAAATCCATTTTGCGAAGGTAGTTCGAAGTATCGAGTCCGCTTGGCTGCCCCCGCCCGAGATTGACGTCGAGCAACGCGAGGGTGCAGTCGAGCACACGCGTGCCATAGGCCTCGACCTCGGCGAGCGAATGCGCAGGCAGGCATTGAATGCCAGCGTCATCAAGGAGAATGGTGATGACTTCGAGCAAATCCGTGTCATCGTCGACGACGAGTACCGTTGCCATTGTCTCCTCCAGGGTGGCGAAGTTTTGATAGCTCGCCTTCAAGGTCCGGGGTTAGCGCATCGTCGGCGCGCGTTTTGATGTCAACGCTGCCGAGCGTGCGGTGGATGTTCGTCAGGCGTTGAAGCGCGGCACGCAAGGAACGCAAAATCGTACTTTGCTCGGGCAGCCGGTGCTCGAGCGTCGAAAGACCAATCTCGAGTGTCTGAAGTGGGGAATTGGCTTGATCGCGAAACGCGAGAACGAGCGCCGTGCGACGCGCCAAGTCGTCAGCGCGCGACGCGGCGCTTGCGAGCTGCGCGCCAAGCCGGCGTTGCCGGTGACGCGACGCAACGAGTGCGACGGCAATGGTCGCAAACAGCAGCGTGAAGAAAGGCTCGCGCCACGGCAGCTGGGCCACGGCGCGCACGGGCAGCCACATGGCAATGCCCTGCAATACGGTGAGGGCAATGAGCCCAAGGGTGAGCCGAAGGCTACTTGGCGCGAGGAACGCGAGCCCGAGCAAGAGAAAATTGTGCGCGAGGAATGGCTCTACGAGGCGACCGTGCTCAATGACAGCGTGCTGTGGAACCCATGTCGTAACGAGGAATGGAAGGGCGAGCGCTACGATGAGCCAGTCGCATGTGCGCACCGACCATGACCGTCCGAAGCGCCAAAGGACGACGCCGAGGATCGCGGCCTGAACCGCATGCGCGAGATCGAATGCAACAAGCAGCCACGACCGGTAGAAGCGATGGTCGACCAGCATTCCGGCGAGCTCGACCAGCACCGTTACCGCGCAGCCGAGAAGCGCCGTCTGGTATGACTCGCGTTGCGTGAGCTCGCTACTGGTTCGCGGCACGCTGCAAGCGAAGCGAAAAGCAGTCCAGCCCGCTTCCGATTCGACGCGATTTCAGTATTTCATTGTAGGGGCGCAGCATGCTGCGCCCCAAGGATGCGTTCGCCAACGATGAGATCGCGTCGAATCGGAAGCGGGCTGCTTCTCATCGAACGAAGCCCACGCTATCCAGGCGACTGTGAAGTTCGTCGATTGCTGCGAGGTCGACATTGCTGCAGGCAACGGCGGGAACGGCGCTGTCGCGTTCCGTCGCGAGAAATACGTTCCCTTTGGTGGACCTTCTGGCGGCGATGGAGGCCGTGGCGGCGACGTGGTCTTCGTTACCGACGAAGGCCTTTCGACACTGCTCGACCTCACCTACGCACGAACCATCCGCGCGTCGCACGGCGAGCATGGGCAAGGCAAAGACTGCTACGGCCGCGCCGGCAAAGATGTGGCTGTCCGTGTTCCGGTGGGCACGCAGATCTATGATCGCGATTCTGGCGCTCTCTTGTTCGATCTCGACAAGCCAAACGAACGCGTCGTCGTGGCACGCGGCGGGCGCGGCGGGCGCGGCAACATCCACTTTGCCACGCCGTTCGACCGCGCGCCGCGCCGATCCGAACCCGGAGAAGCCGGCGAGGAAAAGAAGCTCCGGCTCGAGCTGAAGGTCATGGCCGATGTGGGGCTCGTTGGCTTTCCCAATGTTGGCAAGTCCACGTTCATTCGGGCGTGCTCGCGCGCGCAGCCGAAAGTTGCAGACTACCCGTTTACGACGCTTGTTCCGCACCTCGGTGTGGTGCGCGTGGACAGCGAGGCAACCTTTGTGATCGCCGACATTCCAGGCCTCATTGCTGGCGCGTCCGAAGGCGCAGGGCTCGGGCATCGCTTTCTCAAGCATATTGAGCGCTGCAAAGCACTTTTGCATCTGGTCACGCTCGACCCAGGTGACGGTCGCGATCCTGCCACCGATTACGATGCGCTTGTCCGCGAGCTTGCTGCGTTCGACCCAAAGCTTTTATTGAAACCTGCAATCGTTGCCGTGTCGAAGGCTGATTTGCCCGAAGCGCGCGATGCATACGTTCGTCTCAAAAAGGCCTTTGCGAAAAAAAAGATCAATCTTTACCTCGTCTCCGCTGTCACGGGCGAGGGCATCCGCGAAATTTGCATCGAGCTTTATAAGCTCGCTACCGAAAAACCCTCCACGAAAGCCGACACAGCCAAGCCAGTCGCGAGGCAGCGTTGAGCGACGACAAAACCGAAGAGCCGACTCCAAAGCGCCTGCGCAAGGCGCAAGAAGAAGGCAATAGCCCGATTAGCAGCTTCGCGAGCCAGGCCATCGCGTTCCTTGTCGCCGTTGCGATTGCTCCTGCCGCCATCGGTGCCCTTACGACCCAAGCCGCCAAGGACATTCGCTCGGCCATCGCGCAAGCGGCAAACCCGACACCGCGAATCGACTTCGACCCTTTTTATGTGGGGCTAAGCGTCGTGATTCTCGCGGCCCCCATTCTCGGCGCCGCGGCGGTCAGCGCTGCGGTTTTGTCTGTCGTGCAGTCGGGCGGCGTCATTGCCACGAAAAAGCTTCTTCCAAAGCTCGATAATCTCAATATTATCAATGGGTTCAAAGGGCTTTTCTCGCTCCAACGCATCGTTGGCATTCTACGCGCCGCGCTTTTCGGCAGTGGAGTTGGCTACTTTACCTATTTGATCATTCGCGGGCATCTGGTCGATCTCGGGCGCACGACGGGCCAGCTCGAGCAGGTTGGCGTGGTCGCGTCGTCGATGGCACGGTCGATGGCGCTGCGGGCGGCCATGCTCGGCATCTTTCTCGCGGTCATCGATATTGTCGTAACGTACAATTCGTGGAAGAAAAAACTTCGCATGTCGAAAGACGAAGTAAAGCGTGAGTACAAAGAAAGCGAAGGCGATCCGCAAATCAAGGCTGCACGCGAGCGCGCCCACCAGGAACTGCTCAACTCCGCCACGGTCGCCAACGTCAAGAATGCAACGGTCGTCGTTGTGAACCCAACCCACATTGCATGCGCGCTCCGCTACGACGAGTCCGGGGGCGACGACGCCCCGGTCGTGGTGGCCTCTGGCCAGGGCGACTTGGCCGCTCGCATGATCGAGGCAGCGCGCCAATACGGCATTCCCGTCTTGCGCGACGTGCCACTTGCGCGCGCCCTGGTCGAACTCGAAGTCGGCGTTGCCATTCCTGAAGCGCTCTACGAAGCAGTCGCCGAGATTTTGCGCGAAGCCTGGGAAGAGAGCGAACGCGAAGGGCTAGCCGTTGGCCCCCCAATTGATGGGTAGTGTGTAGGGGCGCGATTCATCGCGCCCTCGCGATCCGCCACGGTTGGGCGCCATAAATGGCGCCCCTACGATTATGCGTGCGGACTGGATGGTGGCGCGCTGGATGGTGGCGGCATGCTGGGCGCCGCATGACGAAGCCTCGATGCTTCGATACGCCCGGCGCTTGCGAATAGCTTGGCAAGGAACGCCAGGCATGCCCGTTCGCCCTTTGCATCGTGAGCATGCCGCGAACACCCAAGGGCCTCCATCCCTTCAACCAGCGCTTCTTCGACATTCCCGCCAACGCTGAGCGCAACGGCAATCGCTAGCGTTGCCTGGCAGCGAAGCCGATGGTCCTCGCTTTGAATCTCGGAGCGCAGGCTACGAAGAGCACGCAGTGCGTCGTCAATCTCGCCATTGTCAAGCATTGAGAATGCACGCATTCGTGCGCCGGTCGTCGATTGGATGGGACTTGCGGTTAGGTCGCAGGTGACTTGTGCATCGCTAATTTTTATGGATGGCGGAGGGATCGTCGAAAGCACGCGCCGCGCAACCTCGCCAAGGCTCGTCGCAAGCGAGGTGGGTACTGACGACGGCGGACTTTCGCTATCGGTTCGCAAAGGAACACGTGATGTCGGCGTCGACGGGGGGTGGGAGGATGATTGCGCCAACGGTTGGCGCGACGATTGAGGTGACGATTGACGTGATGATTGAGGCGGAGCGTCACTCGCGGTGGTTGGTGGCGTGCTGGTTGGCTCGGCCTTCAACGACGGGGACAACTTCATATCCCGCCATGGCTCTTCGACATCGAGCAGCACACCTCGCACTCGCAAGGTTCCCTGGCGGGCCGTTCGCGCGCCTTTGGTGCGTAGCTCGCCGGTGTGCACACCGGGTAGTTTCCGCGAGCAGAGAACCTCGCCTGGCATGGCTGCGCGTGCAAGCAGCGACGAGGCCACCAGGGCCGGCCCCCAACCGAGCTCGCTGCGGCCGCCGCTCTCGGCGAAGCGCTCGAGCGCCCCGTACGCGATGCCTGCTGCCCACGGCACTTCGCCAGGGCACGTGTCGTCGCCCGGTACAAGGACAAGATCGAGCGCTGTTGCCAGATCGTTCGGATCGTCGAACGCAAAGGCGAGGCTCGATGCTTCGAAGGACACGAGCGAGGCTCCACGCGCACGGGCCCGCGCATCGAGTGCACGCGCGCGCACGAGAAAATTTCGACCTGCGCCTGGCTCGAGCCGACAATTGAGAATCGTGCGATAGTCCACGAAATATAGCTTTGGGGTTGGTTAAGATTCAGATTCGGATTCGCTTCTTGATAGCCGCTAAGTCATCTTCGATTGCGTCGTCCTTCTTGCCGCCGCTGCCACTTTCGAGATCGCGAAAGCGCGCTTCGAGATCGCGCTCGCGCGGACCGTTGCCAAGGGCTTCTTCCACTTCATCCATGGCTATGTTTTGCTGCTCGCGGCCTTCGATTTTTTCTTCCATTTGCCGGAAATCGGAAAAAGCGCTCGAACCGCCGCGCGCGCCAAGGCCCTCGCTAGAGCCGCCCGAACGCGCCTGCGCCGCGCGCGCTGCAATGCTGCCTTTTCGCATCTTGAACTCTTCGAGCTTCTGCTCCATGCGCGATAGTTCGTCTTTCATTTTGAGGACTACGTCGCGCTGAGTAACCCGCGCCTTCTCGGCGTTTGCTTGCTCGGCCTCGGTGCGCTTCTTCTGGCGCAACGCTTCACGCGCGAGCGCTTCGTCGTCGCTTTTGAGTGCGAGCTCGGCGCGCTTGTCCCACTTTTCGACTTCCTCTTTGAGGTCATCGACCTTCTTTCGAAGCCGCTTTTCGTCGGCCAGGGCCGTGACGACCTCTTGACGGCCCGCCCTCAGCTGCTCCGCCATTTCTTCGAGGTTTAGCTCGATGAGCTTCTTGTCGTCTTCTGCTCTATCGAGCAGCGAGTTGACGTTGCTGGAGATGACTTTGCCCATGCGGTCGAAAATGCCCATGCTTTTTGCACGGTAGCGCGGATCATTGACGACAGCGAACGAAGAAATCGCGGCAATTGGGCAGACACGGGGGTCTGCCCCTACGACCCAACAAAACGCATATTCGTAGGGGCGCCATTCATGGCGCCCGACCGCAGGCGAACGCCAAGGGCGCGATGAATCGCGCCCCTACCCCGGAAAACGCATATTCGTAGGGGCGGCCCCCTGTGGCCGCCCTCATCGCATCATCGATTCATGAATCATCGATTCATAATATGGATGGCCTGCCCTAAGCCCGCCATCGCGGCCTCCATCATGCCCTCGCCAAGGGTTGGGTGCGGATGAATGGTCAGCCCTATGTCTTCGAGGAACGCGTGCATTTCAAGGGCAAGCGCGCCTTCGCTGATGAGATCGCTCGCCTCGGGCCCAACGATGTGAACACCAAGAAGTTCGCTCGTCTTCTTGTCGGCCACGACTTTGAAGAAGCCGTCGGTTTCGCCAACAGCCATGGCGCGGCCAAGCGCTGCGAATGGGAATTTGCCAATGCGCACTTCAATGCCTTTTTCCTTGGCTTGCGCCTCGGTCAGACCGGCAACGGCAATTTCGGGATCGGTGAAGACGGCAGCCGGAATTGAAACCCAATCTTTTGCGGCCTTGTGGCCCGCGATGATTTCGGCAATTGCCTCGCCTTCCTTGCTTGCTTTGTGCGCAAGCATGGGCTGACCGCTAACATCGCCAATGGCGTAAATGCCCTCGACGTTCGTGCGACCAAGGTGATCGGCCGGAACGAAGCCGCGCTCGACTTTGACGCCAATTTCTTCGAGGCCAAGGCCCGCGCCGTTGGGGCGCATGCCAACGGCAACGAGAACCATGTCAGTCGTGACCGTGTCGTGCTTGCCGCTATCGAGATGAAGTTTGACGTTGAGCGAGCCATCGGCATTCTTTTCGTAACCTTCGGCCTTGGCACTTTTGATAATTTTGGCGCCTTTCTTTACTAGCCTTTTTTCGACGACCGCGGTGCACTCAGGGTCAATGCCTGGCAAAAGCCCCGGTGTTGCCTCGACCACCGTGAGCTCGGCGCCGAACTTTTGATAAACGCACCCAAGCTCGAGGCCAATGACGCCGCCGCCAATCACGAGCAGGCGCTTTGGAATGGCGCGCAGGCTAACGGCTTCTTTTGCGCCGATGATTTGCTTGCCGTCAAACTTGAAATTCGGAATTTCAATGGTTGACGAGCCAGTCGCAATCACAATGGCTTTCGTTGCCTCGAAGATTTCCGTGCCTGATGGTGTTTTCACTTCCACGGTGCGGGCACTGGTGACGCGCGCCTCGCCCATGACGAGCTCCACGCCGTTGCCGCGGAACAAGGTGCGCACACCGCCCGTAAGCTTTTTTACAATGCCGTTTTTCCAATTTTGCATTTTGTCGGAATCGACACGAATGCCATCTGTGAAAATGCCCATTCCGGCGCCATGAACTTTCACCTTTTCGTAGGTGTGGCTCGCGCTAATCAGGGCTTTTGACGGCACGCAGCCCCAATTGAGGCACACGCCGCCCACTTCTTCTTTCTCGACGCAGACAACTTTTTGCTTCAACTGCCCAAGGCGGATCGAGCACACGTACCCGCCGGGACCCCCGCCAATCACGACCACATCGCATGTTCGCTTCGCCGCTTGGTTCGACATGGCGCCGATTTACAACATGCCGGACCTAAGGCCAACGTGAAGGCTAACGCGCAATCTTTATTTGGGCGGCGGCAGCGCCATTAGCGCATCGCGTTGCTCGCGCAAGTGCCAGGGAAGCGTGGCATAAACGTCGTCGAACAGACTTTCGCGCGCAGGCCCGGGCAGTGCTTCGACCTCGGCTACTGCCGCGGCAATTTCCGACTCGAGCTCGTTGTCAAGCTTTGCCTCGGATTCGTCTGTCACCACGTTGAGGCGGCGCAAGTGACACGCAAGCCGCAGGATCGGATCTTTGTTTTTCCATGCATCGACTTCGGCTTGCTCGCGGTAACGGCTTGGGTCGTCGCTCGTGGAGTGCGCGCCAACGCGATACGTGACGGCCTCGACAAACGTGGGGCCTTGGCCGCGGCGCGCGCGGTCGGCGGCTTCCGCCAGAATCGTGTATAATGCAACAAAATCGTTGCCGTCGACGCGCTCCGCACGCATGCCGTACGCGCGCCCTTTGACGGCAAGGGTTGCCGAAGCGGTTTGCAAGCTTACTGGCAGGCTGATCGCAAACTGGTTGTTCTGGCAAACGAGAACCGCAGGCACGTGCATCACGGCGGCGAAGTTCATGGCCGCGTGGAAGTCGGGCGTGCTCGTGGCGCCGTCGCCGAGAAAGCCAAACGTGCAACTCGGATCGTGCCGAAGCTTCATGGCCCACGCCACACCCACGGCATGAGGGAGCTGCGAGCCAACACACGACGACCAGCTTGCTTGCTTGACCGCCCTGCCCGCTTGGTGACTCGGCATTTGCCGGCCTTTCAGCACATCGCCAGCGTTGCCAAACACTTGCGCGAGGAAGGTGCGAAGCGGAAAACCTCGCACGAGCATGATGCTGTGCTCACGAAACGCGGGGAATACCCAATCGCTTTCGCGCGCCACGAGCCCCGCGGCAATGGGCACGGCTTCTTGCCCGGTAGACGGGCCGTAAAAGCCAATACGGCCTTGGCGCTGAAGCAGAATCATGCGCTCGTCGAGCCTGCGCAAACGGCGCATATGCCGATAGGCTTCGAGCAAAATGGTATTGGGGATTTTCGGATCGCGCTCGGGGTCGACCGAGCCGTCTTCGCGCAGCACCGTGAAAAGCCCAACGTCGGGGTCAGTGGCGGGGTTCATTTGGGGGCCTGTCGTGTTTCGAGGATGTGGATTGCCTTCTCGATCTCCGCGACGAGGGTGCGCTCCTTCGGCAGAACGGTGCGGTACTCGGCGGCCATCACCTTGTTTGGCAGTCCTTCAAGTGCATAGTGCGCGACTGCGCTGTTCTTCTCGGCGCAGAGAATCAACCCCACGGGCGGGTTCTCGCCCTCGACCATCCAGTGCTGGCGCGCGTAGTTCAGATACAGGTGCATCTGTCCCGCGTCGGCGTGCGTGAGCTTGTCGAGCTTTAAATCGATGATAACGAGGCAGCGCAGGCGCCGGTGGAAGAACAGGAGTTCGATCCGGTACCAGGCGTCGCCCACGCGGAGCCGCCGCTGCCGGCCAACGAAGGTGAAATCGCCGCCGAGTTCGAGAAGGAAAGACTCCATCTTCGCGACGAGTGCGGCCTCGAGATCGCTCTCGGAGTACTCGTCCTTGAGGTTCAAAAACTCGAGGTAGAATGGATCTTTGATCGACTCCTCGGGCGTCATCACGTCGTCGGGCGTCTGCTGTTGCCCCTTGCGAAGCATCGCCGCCTTGTTCTTCGAAAGCGCGGTCCGCTCGTAAAAC
>WQZB01000091.1 GCA_009780955.1 Polyangiaceae bacterium
AGCGTCCGACGGACAACCGTACAACAAACATTACGGGGATAAATACGACAAAATCATGTCCACACTCGTGGAATCGTCCCGACAATTGTTGAGAAAGTTGAAGAAATAAGGTGGCGGTTCCCCGCCTGCATAACTCCATGTTTCCCTCTGCCCAATTTCAGCATTCCGCGGGACACCACCTGCGCAACGTCGTCATTTCATTGTTCTTTGTTTTCTCTCTAGCAGCTTGTAAGTCTCAAGCAACGAGGACAGACTCAATGACACCTCGCAACATGACCCTGTGGCAAATCATCGACGCATTGGCACAACAAATTCCATTTTCCAAACAGAAGGTCGAGACCGTGCTTTCGACTCATCTGGCAGAGAAGGACCGCAACACTTATACGATCTTTCTTGAAGGCCCTGGACCGGAGCTGCAGGAAGGCGTTCAAATTCGCCTCGTTGACCTGCGATTGGCCCGTGGCGCAGAGGGCATAACTAAAGGATTTTTGGTCCTGGACATTGGCGGAACTTGCATCACCACGAGTCAGCTTATGGTCAAATATGACTATCTCAGAATCACTGACACTCCAAGCGGCCATTCACTCAACGGGACAACCGCCTACTCCCAAGATATGTCGTGGGGCAAGTTGTCTTTCGGGTTCGAGGAGAAGAACCCGGATTGCCTTGCAGACGTTGCTTTCGATCCAAAGAAGGATGATTGATTCGCTGAAATGCTTTGGTTGTTCTTTTGGTAGTGGGGCATGTCGCGCTGGAAACGCCTTCTTTTTCGGAAGGAAGTCGCGCCTGTTGGCGAAAAACAACCGCCCGTGACACCGAAACACACAAATGGTGACGCGCAAACTTGCGCCCGTGACACGGAAACACCCACCGGTGACGAAAAAACAGGCGCTCGTGACACCGAGACAGCCTCCCGCGACAGCAAAACAGGCGCTCGCGACATCGAAAATGGCCTTCGGTGACATCTCTAGCCACTGCACGAAGGGCCTATCGGCGTGACGTCAATCAAGCTGCATCCGCTTCACCGAGCGAGTGCGCCCACTCCAATCGTCCCACGTTGCCATGACGGCAGCGGCGACTGCACCGTCGTCTGGCTCTGGATAGCGCGCATATCCCTCGAGGTATCGAGCATCCTCGGTCGCAGACGTGTGCCCTTCGAGCCACGACTCCAGCGCTTCCGCGACCACCGAGCTGCGGGAGCGACCAAGGCGCCGGCGCGTCGCCTCAACGGAGCGGAGCGTCTTTGCCGGCAAGCTCACGGCAATCTTCATAGTATGAACATTCATACTTCCAGAATAGCATCGCGGCGTTGATGGACCGCGCGCGCATTTGGCCATTGTTCCGTCCTAGCCACATTCTGTTCGAGGACGATGATCTTTTGGTGGTCCATAAGCCTGCGGGCGTGCCGAGCCAGGCCGCGGAGGCCGACCGGCCTGATGATCTTGCGCTGCGATTGAAGCTTTTTCTCGCGGAGCGACAAGGCCTTGCGAGCGAGCCTTACCTTGGCACGCACCAGCGGCTCGATCGCGACACGAGCGGCGTTATTCTTTTCACCAAGCGCAAGGAAGCCAATGCTTCTATCGCCGCGCAATTCGAGCAGCGCAAGGTCAAAAAATCCTATGTTGCAGCGGTTCGCGGTCTGCCCTCGCACGTGCGAACGGCCACACTCGTCCACGACTTGCGGCGAGTAGAGGGGCACGTCGAAGTCGTGTCGCCTTCTGGAAACGGCCAGCGCGCAGTAACGCACTTGAGTGTTCGTGCTCGCAACGCCGATCGCGCGCTCGTCGACCTCACGCTCGAAACAGGCCGCATGCACCAGGCGCGCGTGCAACTTGCTCATGAGGGGGCGCCCATTGCTGGCGATCCTATCTACGGCGGAGCGCTCGCCCCACGCCTTATGTTGCATGCAATATCCATTGGATTTTCCCACCCGCGCACGGGCAAGCGCATGGTCATCGCTGATCATGACATTTCCGCGCTCGAGCGTTGGCTTGCGAAAGGCGATCTTGGCGCGGGTGTGTACGACGACGACGCGGCGCTCGATGCAGCCATTGCTTTAGCAGTAGAGAGGCGCTGGGGGCTGGGCCAAAGTGCCGACAGAGACTCTGCCGATCGAAAAGTAACGGCCTTCCGCCTCATCAACGAAGAGGGCGATGCATTGCCCGGACTCGCGGTCGATACTTATGGCGATTACCTTGTCGCGCAGATTCACGAAAGCGCGATCTGGCAAGATCCGTTACGCCAAGAGCGCGTGCTCGACAAACTCGGTGCGCTCGGCTTCCGTGGCATTTACCTGAAAATCCGGCCCAAGCAGGCGAACCTGCTCGCTGACACGCGCCGCGAAAGCATGGCTCCGGCATCGCCTGTGCGCGGCGAAGCAGCGCCCGATTCCATGACGATTCACGAAGAAGGAATCGCGTTTCCCGTGCGTCTTTTCGATGGCCTTTCGACCGGGATCTTTCTCGATCAGCGGCACAATCGAAGGCTTTTGCGAACCATGGCAAAGGGCGCAAAAGTTGCCAATCTCTTTTCCTATACGTGCGCGTTCAGCGTGGTTTCTGCGCTTGGTGGAGCCGCTCGCACCATAAGCGTCGATGCAGCGGCCGTTGCGCTCGAGCGCGGTCGCGAGGCCTTCGTTGTGGCAGGTGTCGATCTCGAAGGAGTCGGTGCCTTGAAGCACTCATTCGTCGTACAAGACGCGTTTGCGTGGCTCGGGCGCACGAGCGCAAAGGGCGACAAGTTTGACGTGCTCGTGATTGACCCACCAAGCTATTCGTCGACCAAGAAACGACGATTCGTTGCCGAAAGCGATTATGGCGAGCTCATTGCGCTTGCTGTTCGCGTTCTTGCGCCGGGCGGAAAAATTATTGCATGTTGCAATCATCGTGGCATCTCGCGCGCGCGGTTCCGGCGCATGGTGCGTGATGGCGTTCGAGCCGCGGGGCGCGAACTGGTGCAAGAAAAAGATTTGCCGTGTGGTCATGATTTCCCGCAACCGCTCGGCAAAGAGGCGTTCATGAAAAGCGTGCTCGTCACCGTGAGCTAGTCGTCGTCGTTTTTGGCGATGTCCTCTTTGGCGTGCGTGTGAGGCTCGGTCGCGTGCTCGATGGCGCTTTTGATGAGATCGCTTACGTGCGTGTCGGCCAGCGAATAGAAGATGTGTTTGCCTGCGCGGCGGCGCACAACAATGCGCTCGGCACGCAAAAGTCGTAGCTGCTGCGAAACGGTTGATAGCCCAACACCGGCTGCTTCCGCCAACTCGGTAACGCACCACTCACCGTCGCACAAGCGGTGCAAAAGCTTTAGTCGTGCAAGATCGCCGGCAGCTCGAAAGATTGCTGCTGCGCGCTCGAGCTGGTCGTCGGAAATGGTCACTTCGCGAAGGCGCCGCGCGTGCTCTTCCGGTCCGCAATGCGCCACGCGAGCAGCAAGAGCATTGTGATGTGCGCTATTCGGTGGGGCGTTTTCCACGGACATTGGCTTTATTAGCATTACTGCCGGGAATTGCCCGGCAGTAATGCTAACGAAGTCGCGGGAGCGACTTCGCGGAGGGGTGAATTGCCCGCAAAGCGGGCAAGAGGGGGCGCCGCGCCCCCTCGAGACAAGTCTAACATGACTGCTTTCCGCGAAGCGGAAACGCGGCCAGCGCGGGACGAAGTCCCGGCAGTAATGTTAGTTCTTACCACGATGACGGCACAGAACCTCGTTCGCCCTCTCGAAGATGCCTGGCAGAACGTGATTGACGCGACGCTGCGCGAGCGGGGCGCGCCAATCACCTCCGACATCCGGCGTCTCGGCCCAAAGGTCATGGCGCTTTCGCGCACCTACAACGCGTCGCTTGCAGGCCATGCAGGCCATGGTGAAGGGGCGAGCGCCCGCGCACTTGCACTCGACGCACTCGAAGCGCGCATTGGTTTTTCCTTTGCGCGCGATGTCCCGAAAGGCGCTGGCGCCGTGCGCGAGCTCGTTGCGTCTGGCAAGCTCACGATTCCTCATGAAAGGCCTCTTCGCATCGTGGATGTTGGTGCGGGTCTTGGCGCAATGACATGGGGTATTGCTCGCGCGCTCGAGGCTGCGAATCAGTCGGGCAGCATCGATGCGCTTTTCATCGACGACGACGAAGCCGTTCTCTCTGTCGCCAAAGCCATGGCGGACACGGCGCAAAGGTCGCTGCCAAGCGCAAAGGTGAAGCTCGCTGTGCTCACACGCACGGCGGATATTCAGCCCGCGCTAAGGCTTCCGCAAGCCGACTTGGTGGTGGTGGGGCAGGTTTTGAGCGAGCTCGATCTGGCGCTCGCTGCTTCCGAGCGCGCCTTGCGTCACGCGGCGATGCTTGCTGGGTGGTTAGCCACGTCGGTGAATCGCGGCGGTGCTCTCGTTGTGATCGAGCCAGCATTGCGCGATCGCACCCGTCACCTTCATGCCGTGCGCGATGCGCTGATTGCAGCAGGAAAGGCTTATGTTTTTGCTCCATGCCTGCACAACCAAAACTGCCCCGCGCTCTCCGCCCAAGGGCAGTGGTGCCATGAAGATCTCGATGTCGATCTGCCCACCTGGCTTGCTCCGCTTGCGCGCGGCGCGGGCCTTCGTTGGCAAGGGTTATCGTTTAGCTATCTGGTTTTGCAACCGGACCGCTTTCGATTTGACGCGATCTCTTCGTTGGCGGCTCCGGTGCGGTCCTCAAAGCCGGAAGAGGCTGTTCCGGTCCGCTCCTCGCCGACCGCCTCGATCTCGCGTCAACTTGAAAGCGGTCTAGGGCCGACTTTACGAGGGCTGCACCTTCGAGTCATTTCGGATGTCATGAGAACCAAAGGCAAGGTCGAAATCTTCGGGTGCACAAGCAAGGGCGAGCGCGTCCGTTTTCGCAGGCTCGACCGCGACGCGAATCCGAATAACCTCGCTTGGAACAACCTTTGTCGTGGCGATATCGTCGCGCTTTTGCCGGGCGCCAATGCACCCGGCGCATCCGTCGAAAAAGGCGGTCGCCTTTGCCCTGACGCCACGGTTCGGGTTTGGCCAACTTATGGCGGCGCTCACTTGCGTTGAGCCCGAAATCCGTGGCTCACGCTCCGCTTCGTAACTGTTTGACGTCTGCACGCATCGCATGTACCTGGGCAATTCAAAAAGGGCCAAAAGGGCAAAGGAGCGTTTATGAAGGGGCTTTACGCTGTTGTCGACACGAAGTTCCTTGCTTCGCGCAAGACCGATCCGGTTGCCTACGCGCGCGCATTGCTCGAAGTGCGGCCCGCAGCTTTGCAGCTTCGCGCGAAGGACACGCCTGCGCGTGAGATCCTCGCGCTTTTGCGGCTGATCGGTCCCATGTGCCGCGCGGCTGGTGTTCCGCTCGTTGCCAATGATCGCGCAGATCTCGCGGTGCTTGCGGGTTGCGCGATGGTGCACATTGGTCAACAAGACTTGCCTTACGAGCTTGTTCATCGCATTGCGCCCGAGCTCGCCATTGGCATCTCCACGCACAACTTGGATGAACTGCACCGTGCTCTCATCGCCAAGCCTCGCTATGTCGCTTATGGCCCAGTGTTCGAAACCGAGACAAAGGCCAATGCCGATCCTGTGGTTGGCATTGAGGGCTTGCGCGCTGCTTGCGAAGTTGCGCACGCTGCTCGCATTCCGCTCGTTGCCATTGGCGGGATTACCCTTGCAAACGCAAAAGTGGTTGCGCGCTGGGCAAGCGCTTGTGCGTTGATCTCCGATTTGTACCCGCCGGGTGCGTCATTGCGCAGTGTGACCGATCGCGCAACGCAGTTTCAACGCATATTCGGTGCTTTTGCACGCGATGTCGAAGCACGGTCATGATGACCAGCAACGCCGCCGAGCCTCCAACTCTCCCTGCAGGGTTTCCCTGCCAGCTCGGCGATGTTGTCATGCGCACTACCGGGGAAGAAGCGTGGCTTGCCGGGGCTTTGGTTCTTTCCGAAGAGGAGCCTGTTGCAGTGCTTTTTGTGGCGCCTGATGCAGGCCGAAATACTTGGCTTTTCGCGCGGCCGTTGCCAGCTCAGGCCATCCTCTGGCTCGAATCGATTGATGCAAGCACGATTCTCGTTGGCAGCGAGCCACCCACGTCCGTCGATCACGAAGGAACCCGCTTCGAGCGCACAAGACGCTTGCCGCTCACGCCAACGCGCATCGGCACGGGCGCTCCAGACGTGGGCGAGTCGCTGATTCTTGCAGAGTACACATCTGCGGGTGCCGAGCGGCTCGTCGTCATCAAGGGCAGCCGTGCAAATGCCTTTGCTTTTCGCGGTGAAGAGCTCGCGCCGTTGTCGTATGAGGTAGTTGCGTCTGGGCGAGCCACGCTTTGAAAAGCGGTCTAGCACTACTGCCGGGAATTGCCCGGCAGTAATGCTAGGTTGGGGGAGCGCTGGCGGTCGTCGGCGGTCGTGATAATGTCAAATTCGACTCGAGCAGCGACATTTTGCCGCCGCAAGAGTAGTCTTAAATTCTTGGAGGTTTGTATGCGTTCCAGCCGTCTTGTTCTTTTCGCGTTGCTTATGATGGGAGCGGCGGGGGCGTGCGCCACTCCTTTTGGCGAGGCCCCGCCACCCGGCGGTCAGGGCGATGGCGGTCAAAGCAACGGCAGCCAAGGCGACGGCGGCGGTCAAGGCGATGGCGGCCCTACCGATAACGGCGCCGAGAACTTCCGCTTCAATATCGATTCTTCGGCACCGCTTTACATCGTGCAAGGGATATCGAACTCAATTCCTATTTCAATTGCGCGAACCGGCGCAACTGCAAGCGATATCCAAGTGACTGTGCAAGGCTTGCCTTCCGGCGTCGTTGCGGCGCCGCTGACAATTCATTCCGCAGAAAGCACTGGCAACCTCCAGATTAATGTTCCGATTACGATGGCTCAGGGGGCTTTATCGGGCGTCACGATTCAAGGGCAAGCCGTGGGCGCGCAAGTGTCCAACACCGGGAATTTGCCGCTCTTTGTGCGTGGCACTGCAGGTAGTCTCGATGCAACCTTTGCAAGCAGTGGCCGGCTCATCGACGTGTTCGGAGAGCAAACGAGCGCGGCCGACGTTCTCGTGTCATCCGACGACCACATTTACGTGATTGCTGGGTGTACGCGTTCTGGGGCGAACAGCACTTGCATCGCGCGACTGACTTCGGACGGCGTGATCGATCCGGCCTACGGCAGTCGCGGCGTGGCCGCGCTTGTGGGATTGTCTCCGGAAGCAAATGGAGGAGCAGGGGTGCTCCTATCTGATGGCAGCATCGTTGTCGTGGGTATGATCATTGGCGCTGGGAATTACGGTAGTAATACGTACACGCCTGCATACGGCGTAGTCCCAGCGGATGGAAATCGAGCGAACGCGAACCTTGCTGTGAACTCTCTGACACAATATGGGGCACCCACCTCGATCTCCTACAATAATGTTACCCCCGCGATTGCGCCTTTGCCAAATGGCGAAGGCGGAATCATTGTGTTCGATGCGGCGGATATCAACGACAAACCCGCGATTGGGGCCTTGAAAATCACGAGCAACGGAGTTGACGATTCATTTGGCCAGAACGGCGTTGCGCTCACATCTTTTCCAGGTGCTTCCTCGTTTGAGAGCAGGGGCGTTGCTGTGCGGCCAGATGGCACAATTGCCATTGTGGGCGTAATCCCCAACCCCAACGTGATACAGGGCATGTTGCCCGTCATCGAGCAGCTCACGAGCAAAGGTTCTCCTGACCCGAACTTTGCGTCGAATGGTCAGATGTTGTTCGACCAATTAGGCGACCAATTATCCATTACAACGTACAACCCCCGTACCGATGGTGGGAAGGCGATCGCGCTTCTTGCTGGCGGTCAAGTCGTCGCGATGTTCGATGGCGGCAACTCTTACCCCTCTCCTATGGTAGCGTTTGCTGCGGATGGCAAAACACTCGATACAGCGTTTGGCAGCAATGGTGTGGTCAGCGTGCCAACTGGCACCATACTTATTCCAAACGTTTTTGTAGATAATCAAAATCGCCTTCTCGTTCCCTCGTATACCATGGGCTTTCTTGAGTCTGTCTCGCGCTACACGGCAGATGGATCACTCGACCGGTCGTTTGGTTCAGCAGGAAAGGCGACACAGCCGATGCCTTCAGGTCTCTCGGAGTATAATAATGGATCAATCGCCGCGCGTGTGCAGACGAGCGGGCGAATCGTCCTGCTTTCCAACGCGGTCAACAGCTCGAATGACCAAAACATTACGGTTCTCTCGCGGCTTTGGAATTGACCGCGCTACCGCTTTTGATTTTGCGGTCCCCCGCTCAAACCGCGCGCATGCGCACAATCATCGCCTCTACCACGAGCTGCGGTGCACCATTGCCGGCAAGGTGATCAAGAGCCAAAAGCGCGATATTTCCACGTTTGGCGAGTGTTACGGCATTAGGCGAAGCTGCTTTTGCGGCTGCTGATGCGCGCGCTGCGAATGCCGTTGCAAGAGCCGCAACGTGCGCGGCAAGCGCGCCCTTGTCTTTCTTCGCGTCTTCGGCAAGCGCAAGGCCAATATCGAGGGCTTTTGCATCCACGGCAGCGAATGCACGCGCCACGAATGCTTCGCGCGTCTCGCTTTGTAGAGGATTCGCCAGCGCAGCGCCGGTGGCCATGCTTCCCTCTGCAAGGTGCGCCACTTCGCGTGCGCGCGCCGGTGCCACGCCGCTTGCCTCGAGCAGCTCGGCCACTACGTCGTCGGGCAGCGGCCCAAAGCGCACGCGAAGCGTTCGCGAGCGAATGGTTGGCAGTAGCGATTCAGGTTGCGAAGTAAGAAGAACAAAGTGCGTGCGTGCCAAAGGCTCTTCAAGAGTCTTGAGCAGCGCGTTGGCAGCTGACACGCTAAGTTCTTCGGCGCGACGAACGATGAACACCTTTGCGCGCCCCTCGTGCGGCGGGTACGCAGCGTGCGCGATCACCAGAGTTCGCACCTGGTCGATCGAAAGATCTTGCGTTTCTGGCGTGCGCCTGCCGATGGTTTCAGGGGCGTAGAGACCGCGCTCGAGAACGACGACATCAGGGTGTATGGGAAGCCTCTGTTCGTCGCGCGGCACGGCACGCAAGCATGACGAGCATTGTCCGCATGCACGCTTATCCATAATATCGCGATCGCGCTTTTCGCAAACGAGTGCTTGCGCAAGACCGAACGCGGCGAGCTCTTTGCCCACGCCATCAGGGCCTGCGAACAGGTACGCGTGGTGCACTCGGCCTGTTCTGATAGCCTCGAGAATCGTGCGCTTCGCTGTTTCTTGCGCTTTGAGCCGCGAGAGAAGATCAACCCCTGACATGGTGTTCGACAGCCGTAGGCTTGATGAAAATCGGGAGAATGCGGCTAAGTGCAATGGCAACCATGGCCGCGAGAAAACCAACGAGCTGCCTCGTTTGAAAAAGGTGCACGCCGGCAGCCAGCGTCGCGAGGTAGCCAACCCCAACCAGCGCGACCGCGCCCAACCCAAGGCTGCGGCTTTTCGCTTCTTCGGCGTGGCCGCATGCATCGCATGCTGGCTGCTCCTTGATGTTGTATGTTGCACATGCTTCGCACATTGGGCAAAGGCAGACTGAGCATGTGGTCGTGGTTTCGACCTGGGGGTGAGCCTTACACTTCACGCTGCCAAGTGTATCGTAGACGCCGATGCCATTCGACCTTCATCGAGCGATTGAGCACGTGCACGGTCAAGCAGGCTGGCTTTCGGCTGCTCTGCTGATCCATCCTGCGATCGCTCTGCGAAGCCGCACGCGGAATGTGGGCTTGACCGTACTCTTGTCAACGGCCCTTGCCACATTGACCTCGGCGAGCGGCGCTTGGCTTTATGTTGGCTACCGCGAAAGCCTGAAACGAGACATTTTCCAACATGCCCGCAGCGTGGGGCTCTTATTCGAGCGAAAAGAGCACCTCGCGTTCGCAGCGCTCATGCTTGCGTGGGCCGGGGTCATTGCCTATTTCACATCCACGCGCGCGGCAAGCATTGGCATTCGCAACTCGCTACGCACCATGGCGTTTCGTAGTTTTGCTTGTTCCGCCGTGCTCGCCGTGCTCACGGCAATCTTCGGTACATGGGTGGGGATCTACCGCTCGTTTTGAACGCTTTCGATGATGCGTTCTTGAATGTAGGGGCGGTGCGCCACGACGGCGCGGAAAGGAGGCCGCAAGGCCGACTGGAAGCAGCTTAGCTGCATGAGAGATGAGGGAAGGACCCTCGGACTCGGGTTGCAGGACCGGAGTCCAAACCACCGGATGC
>WQZB01000092.1 GCA_009780955.1 Polyangiaceae bacterium
ATGGCTTTGCCGGTCGTGAACTGTTCCGGCGTAGGGCTTGTCCGTCGACTTTCCATCTTCGTTCTCACCTACTTCTCTCTGCCGGTCTCCCGGCGCTTCCCCATCCGCCACGGCTTCGCCGTGTCTGCCTTCCCTTGGCCTCGTGCTCGTCAGGCGCGCCTCTCCCATACTTCAGCGCTTTTTGGTATGACAGCAGCGTGACTGTCGGAGCGCGCCTTCCTGCGCGCGGGCATGGAAGGCCCATGTTAGGGTTTGATGCGAAGAAGCCATCAATCCGGCGTGCGCGGATAGTCCTCGATGGTTGCTCACAATGCCTCGTGGGCTAGATTGTCAAAGAGCGATGCGATTGGGGTTCGCGACACCACGGAAATAGCACTTAGAGCGTCTCCGCGAATCAATTATTTTTCTTTGGATACTGACCTACGATCTGGCGCCAGCGCGCACGACGTTCACTCGTTACCAATTGAACATATACCACGAGCCAAATGATCAACCCGCTGCAAGATCGTAGGCATGCGATGGTGACCCGCCATCCGGGCGACACCTTCTGCTGCAACCCTCGCATCAATGCCCACTGCGGTCACATAGAGAGGACGAGTGCTCTCACCCCGCATCACCGCCATCGCGCAGTCGTTGTCGTGGAATGCGCTCTTCGCAACCCCGACGACCGGAAATTGGCCGCCGAGTCGCTCATAGACATGAGCTCCAAGGCCAGGGCGATCTTGTGCCAGCCACACATAACCATCGACAACGAGCAACTCGACATCGGTGAGGGGTTCAAGAATCTTGAGGATCCATGGCATTTCCCGAAGGTAGAATTGGCCGGGAACGTACGGTGCCGCTACCTCGCTACCTCGCACGACGCGCTCAATGCACGAAGCTACATCGCTCCACGTTCGGATGCCAACGCATGCTGCTACAACCGCGGTAGTGCGATAGTCAACGTACACGCATACAATCATGGCCACTCCGCGTCATGCATTGCTTCTTACGTTACCTTGTCGGAAATCCCCCGTTTCGACAATCTCAGAGATCAGATAAGTGTCATTCATGTAGTATCGAATAAAATTGTCCGAGGCCTCTGCGACAAGAAATGGTTTAATATGATTCAAAAAAATGTCTCGAAACTCCGGCGCACGCAATTCGGTCATGGTCATAGCCCTACCACCGACCGTCTGAAAAAACTCCCACCCAAGAGCGAGACGTTCAACGTTCGTATCGAACGACTGGGCAGGGGCACCCAAAAACTCGCCCGTGTTTGTCAGCCTGTATGTGTACGATGGGTGAACATCTGCGCACGTGATGTACCACGTTTCTTCGTAAAGCTCGCGATCAATGTCTGCCTCACGCGGTGCTAACCAGTACGGATCTTCGTGAACTAGTCCCCAGATGGCCAGGTCTCTTCCAATCGTGTCTTCATACCCCGCATATCGTTCATGAAAGTCCAGCCACGAGTCAAAAACTGGAAAACCTTGGTTGCGGATGATTGTTTCAACCTCCTTAACTGGAATTGAGGGGCGTCGCTTCAGTGTTTTGAGGTAGTTGCTTGCACGAGTTGTTAGCATTCTGCATCCTAATCAGAATGGAACACATCACAGATGCATCAACATGTCATACGAAATGACCGTTTGAGTATCGAAACGAAAGCGAAGTCTTATCTTAGAGACGACCCTAGCGACTGTGGTTGGTAGTGCGTCTATTCGAATCGGAACAACCGGCAGTGCGATGAGGCGGTAGGAGCCACCATTGGGATTACAGTCAAAGGCGTACAAGCCTCGCTCTGCCACTAGCTTCCATGTATTAACGAGATTCGGAGCGAGCGACGGCGCAAACTTCGCCGTGGTAGAGGCACGAACACCAAGAATTGCGTCTATTGCCGCATCGTGGGCATCCGTATCGCGCAAGAATTCAGTCGGCGCATAACCAGCACCAGCTGTGCTGAATAAACCAACTTGTCCATTCTCATCGCTGCCGAGCCAATCATATTCGATACCGCGAATCTGCTCAGCCGATTTCGGTTCTACTTTTGCCATCATTAATTCTCCTGGTCAGATTGAAACCGCGTGGTAGGATCAGGAAACGCGTTGCGACCATACGTGGTTTCGCAATTTGAGCATACATCAACAGGTTGCATAGTTCTCGGTCTTATTGCGGGCGTGAACTGTATATCGGGAGGATGGCCAAGGGCTTCATTGCACACACCTTCGGCGCAACCTAATCCACCACCGCGACTTGCCCCTGCTGTTACCTGACCGGTAGACTCTGAATATGCGCCCACCACCGTAGCTGGTGGGTGTCGTTGCTGTGCAAGCTCTGCTGCAAGGGCATCTCGTGCTACAATAGCTTCAGCGTGGAGATCACGTGGTACGTCCTCCTCCGCAGTCTTTGGTTTATTAGCGGGCTCCCCTGTATTCTCCTCACCAGGCTTGGCGCCTGGTGGCTCGCCCTGCGCCTGTGGCTCTCCCTCACCCGGCTTCTTTGCGCCCGGCGCAAACGGACACGCCAGCCCATGCGTATCCACTCGGAACAAGGGATTCTGCGTATACGCATAAACATTCTCGATACCACCGCCGCGTCCCAACGGGTCCGGCTCGTAATACCTTCCGAGCTCCGGCGAATACGTCCGAAATCGGTTGTAATGCAGCCCCAACTCCGCATCGTAGTAATGCCCGGGCCAGCGCATCGGCTGGTGGAAGTCCTGCCCTTCCACCACTTGCGCCATGCCGTACGGCGCGATGCGTGCTGTCCACACCACCTTGCCGGCCATGTCCTCGATGCGCTCGGGGCACGACAGATGGTCCGCGAAAACAGCGTATACAGTGCCCGATGCAGGGTCCGCATCCACGCTGGCATAGTCCACGAACAGCACCGGCGTCATCGCCAGTGCATCGGCGTAAACGTAAATGCGAAGCTTGCCGTCTGGCGCGATTTCGGCAGCAAGCCTGTCCGTATCCCAATAAAACGTCGTCATCTCGCCGTATACGTTCTTCTCGATTCTCCGGTTCAGCGCATCGTACCTTGCCGTCCAAACTCTATTGACACGCCACTTGTGCTCTTCCTGTCCGTACAACTCGATGCGAACCAACTGCTCGCGTTCGTCCCGGTGAAACCACCGAAAACCTCCCTTCCACTGCTCCTTCCAAATCGCTTGCCTACCATCATGCTCGAATCGGCGACCATCGGTTTCAACAAGCAAATTCTTGTCGTATTGCGCGTAGACCAGCCCGTTTTGCGTGAGATTGCCGGCAGCATCGTGCTCAAAAACGCGCTTGTTGCCGTCGGGGCCCTGCTCCGACAAAAGCCGATGCCCGGCGTCGTGCTCGTAGCGCGTCGGACCGCTCTGCGTGTCGAAGCGTGCAGTCAGGTACCCCTCGCCGGAGTACTTATACCTCCGCGTCCAACTGGCCGACTTCGGTGTCGACCCGTACACATGTCGCACAAGCACATGCCCTGCCGGGTGATACTGCGTCGTCTCCTTGCGGCCGCTCGCGTACTCCCGCGTCACCACTCCGTAGCCCTGGTCTCGGATGCAGTGCGTGCGACCTGTCGGATCGGTGATGATCACGTTGTGGGAATAGGGCGTCTCTGCGTACCGGTAACGGGTGACGAACTTGTCGAGAACGCGGTATTCGGTCAGCTTGCCTGTATGAAACCGCCGCTGCACTCCCTTGTCGTCACGCCAATCCTTGGTGCGGTTGCCCAGATAGTCATAGGCAAACGTGCACTTCGACGATGCCGTCTCTGCTTTGACGACGCGTAAATCGTAGTTGTATTCGAAGCGCTCGAATCCTCCGCTCGCGAAGGTGCGCTCGAGGACTTCGCCCTGCGGCCCTCGCTTGACGTCGTAAAGCTTTTGGCCGTGCGCACCCGTCTTCTCAATCAGTTTCCCAGCGCCGTCCCGGCGATATCCTTCCTTCCACGCGTTCCCTCGCGCCACTCCCGCGACATTCCCTCGCAGGTCCCTCGGAAACGCCGTCCATGTCCGCTGCGGGTCCTCCACCGCTTGCAGTTCATCCTGTCTCGAATATACAAAATCCGTGACGAACTTGTTCGGATCGAACTTCTTGATGAGGTGATTGAACGACGAGTACTCGTAGCCGGTCCTGCCGCCGTCGAAGTCGATTTCCCAGCGCAAGTTGCCGTTTGCATCGTACCCGTAGCGCCGCGTCAGCCCGTCCCTCTCTTCGCGAACCAAAAGTCCTTGAATATCGCGCACTTCATGCAGATGCGCATCCTGCGACGCGGTGGCGACAACAAGCAATGCAGAAACTTCCGGCACCCGAGTTTGCACGAACCTGGGCTCCGGCAGCGTCTCGGTAGGCCGCACGAAGCGCCCGAGTTCGTATTGTACCGGGCTTGTCGGTACAGGGTGCTCCCGCTCTTCCGCGATGGGTCTCCCCAGCTCATCGCGTTTGCCGACAAGGCGGCCTTCCGCATCGTACTCATAATCAATCTTATTTTTCGCGCCATCGATTTCGAACGCGATTCGGCCATCCTCCGGCCGCGTCACGAACGATTCGGTCACGCCGTCGGGGCCGATGATCTTTGTCAGTGTTTTGAATTGATTGTAATGGTACTCCCATACGCCGCCGTCGCCCTTGGTCACGCGCGTGCGCCGTTCGTCGGGGAAGTGCTCGAGATTTACTTCGAGCAGGCCGTCTTCTGCTGCACTGCGCACACATCGCCCGTCTCTGTCGTACTGGAAGAAAAACGAATACCCATTTCGGTCGGTGCGCTTGGTCAACCTCCCCGCCGCGTCGTATTCATAATGAAGTCGATGCTTGTACGCGTCTTCGACTTCCACGAGCAAGTCGCCTTCATAAAAGTAATGAGCAAGATCCGTGCTCTCTTTCCACGATGGAACTATGCTAAATTGAGGGCCATCTGGCGACAAAACGTGGGCTTCTACGATATGGCCTTTTTCCCATGAGAAAGAAACTCGTTTGTCATGGCAGTCGGTCAGAGAAGCAATTCGAACTTGCGTACTGAACGGATCGTAACCAACACGGATCGTGCGCCCATCACTGGAGCGCATTTCAAGCAAGCGCATGCGTGACGGCAGGCTCTCTGGTCGCTTGTTCTCGAAAGTAAGCCCGAGGCCGTCTGGCAGCGTGAGAACGAAGGAATCTCCTTTGTTGACAAGCACATAGCCGTCTCGCACAACGCGGTTGGTTGTCGCGTCCGCCGTTGGAAACTCGATTTTGCTACCGAATGGGGATACATAAGAAATGCCATCCAGCGTTCGCTTGAGGCAATGGTCGAAGTTGTGCGAATACCCGCGCCCGAAACCGCAATCCTTCTTTACCCATTCGGTGCTGTACGTGCGGCGAAAATCGATGGGAAAATCGCTTGCAACGACGAAATCTCGAATCGTGTCGACGAACGCGCCCGTCACGACGTCGACAGGGTCGCCCACCAAGCGCTTGTTGAATTTGGCCGGGCACATCATGACGGCGAAGGACCATGCGGGCAATTGGGACATCCCTCTTCGCCTTTTTCGGAGTTCTCGCGCTTGCCTTTGCGCGCGGCCAGCATCTTCTTTAGGAATTTGGTAAGAGCCCCCACCGGATCGGGAATAATTGGAAAGCCGCCGATAGAAACCGTGGCCGAGCTGCCTATATTTGTGATCATCCCTGGCGTGCTTGGCAGTGGCGGAACGGATTTGTCTTTGCCCAAAAGCTGCTTGACGACTGTCATGGCAGCGTCCGCGGCCATTTGTTTGGCCGCCATTTCGGCCGCGAGCGACTGCGCAGCAGCCATGGCCGCATTGCCCTGCGCCGCCGATTCCGACGCGTCTTGCTTGTCCGCCACGATGCCTGCAACGCCTGCAACCATGCCTATCGCAAGCATGGCCAAACCTTTTTTATCCATCTTGTCGCCCGGGCGGCATGCCCATGCAAAATCGATGGCGCGGGCCGCACGTTGCCCGCCGATGAATACCTTCGATGAGCCCGTTTTAATCTCAAAAAAAGGAGTGAAACTGCAGCACGTCGGGGCCAGCCCAATGTCTCCTGCTCGCGCGGCCCACTTGCCGTTGATAAGCACTTTCATGCTGCCGGAGGTAATCAACCCGATGCTGGGCAAGGGGATCGGTGGGGCCGGTGGAATGAGGCTCGGGGGATGACTATGACAATGCGGCAACGCCATGTACATCGTCGTGGCGGTGGCCGCGGGAAAGAGCGGAAGCATATTTGATATTCCCGCGGTGAGCAGCGCAAAACCCGTGTCACCGAGCTGCGCAGGAATTTGGGTGATCGCAGTCACTGCGCCGATGACACTCGAAATGGCGCGCGCCGTACTCATAGGTTTCGCGGGGCTTTTGGGGTCTCTGTCGGGGTCGACACCCGCAACGTTCAGAAGCGGAGTGACCACCGACATCACGTTGCCTTTGAACGCGAGATAGCTCGCTTCGAGGTAACTTGCACTCATCGGAAACCTCGCAATTCTTTTTTTATTTCCTTGACACGATCTCGCATTCGAGCCTTTTTATATATATCTCGAAGATGCACGAGCAGGCTCTTGCGCGCGTCGTTTTCCTCGACAGCGCGCGCGAGCGTTAGGCCACTTTGCCATGCCTTTTCCGCCAAGCCATACTCCTTGAGCTTGTACCAGCATATGCCAAGCTTCTCCAGACACATCAACTTCGCATCGGCATGGAGAAGCGCGGTGGCCAGTGCCTCTGCCGCAGAAAAATGTTCGGCTGCCGGTGCCCATTTCTTTTGGACGAAATACAAGTTGGCAAGATTCACCGCCACGTTGAGAAGCAAGGGGTAGCATTCCCCGTCGATACAAGCGGTGACCGCCATTGCGAAATACTCAATCGCATTGTTGCGAAGCCGAGGAGATGCGGCCGCATGCAATTCGCCTAGCGCGTTGAGTGCCATGGCAAGAAGCGGGCGGTCGTTCACAGCCGCTGCATACGTGCGCAAAAGTTGATATTTATCCCCCGCAGCTTCATATCGCTTGTGTGCATAATCAATGCTCGCGTCCATGAAAAGGAGCTGCATGCGTTCTGCAAGAGGAATGGTCGGGTCGGCCATACCCTCCGTCATGGCCTTCTGCTGAGCCTCCACACTGAAATCAACGGGATAAATCTCCGTGCTCGGGAATGTGCGCGGGTCGAGCTTGTCTTGCATTTCTTGCGAAAGATCCTTCACCGACACGTGCAGCGGCTCACGCGTGATGAGACGCATGTGATGGCACCATGACGCATCCGGATCATACGAAATGAGTTCACGCAAGAACGCTCGAAAGTGCAGCGGCTTCGCGATCTCGAGCGGCAAAAGCCCAATGATGAGGTGCGAGGCCTCGAGATTTATCATGCATGCTCGTGCGTACGACAAAAGCAATTGAAGACGCTCTACGGGCCTTTTCGTCCTATCGCTCACCTCAGTCGGTAACGGCGGCCACGGAGGAACGCCGTTTTTCTCGAACTCGGCGGCCAAGAGCTCGGCACGCTTCCGAAAGCTCTCGATGACGGATGCGACGTAGGTATTTGCATCCGTGTAGTTGTCGTTGAAAACCCAGAAAACGTCCTCGGAAACTTCGTCAATGCAGTCCAACATCTTGAAAATCATCGCGCCGTCTTCGTCGCGATAACGCATAAGCAAGACGAGGGTTTCGTCCTGGCCAAGGAAGGCCTGCAAGCGTTTGGTGACATCTTGAACGATACGCTGCACGGCTTCACCCAATCTTGATGATGGCGCCGCCAATGACCGTTGTTCCAACGGCCGTAACGTCGACTTCCGCACTGCTAACAGAGGCTTTCGATGGCTCGGCTTTGAAGGTGGTATTCTCTCCGCTTTTGAGGCAGGCTTCCTTCGACCCTGCAATGCTGATGGCGGAGCCATTGGCAGTAATGGTTCCATCGCTTTTGAGTTGGAGCGATGCGGCCCCGCATGTGAGGTTGATGACGCTGCCAGCGAGAATGCTGACCATCTGTCCACCAAAAACGTTGATATTTCCAGTCGTTCCGTGAATCACAACCGAGCTATTGGCAAAAATGGAAGCATTGTCCTTTATGAGCGTGAGAGATGCATCGCCGTTGGCTCCTTTTGTGTCGCCACCGTGATGAAGCGTGAGGGATGTTGCGGCAGCGACATTCACCGTGCTCGACGTGCTGTTGTGAGCCGCCGACACTGTCACCGTGCGATTCCCCCCTTTGACATCGAGCGTGTCATTTCCCATCACGGTGTGGCCGCGGCCACCCGTAACCGTGACGTCTTCGCCGGTGTCCACCGTCTCGGTGCGCTTTGATTTGACGTGAATGACTTCATTGCCAGTCACGGTCACCGTGCGAATTCCACCCACGGTGACGCTCTGCGCACCGCCTACGCTCACCGACTGAACTCCGCCCACGCTCACCGACTGGGCTCCACCCACGCTCGTCGATTGGCTCGCGCCGATGGTTTCCGAATGACTGTGCCCAACGCGCTCGTTCAAGTCTTTTTGCGCATGAACAAAGATTTCTTCTTTCCCAGCCCTGTCTTCGCACGAAATCTCGTTATTTCCCTTGTTCCCAGGCACGCTGAGCCCCTTGTAAATCACCGCTCG
>WQZB01000093.1 GCA_009780955.1 Polyangiaceae bacterium
CTTTCGACTTCCACCAGACCGCCTCTCACGAGTCGGCCCTTGTCTTATGTGGGGGGTTGCCCCCGCGAGGGCTCCCCAGTGGACTTTCACCTCCTGACTTGGTTTCATGCTGGACGCAACCCCAAGCGTCGCCGCCGAACGCGAGTAACAGGCTCTGGAGGCGCTGCTGACCATCGAGGACCATGCGAAACTGCGCCGGAGGGTTGCTCTTGCCAGTCTGCTGATCGTCGAACTCGCCAGTGTGGTCCACAACACGCCAGAACGGACGCGACGGGATGCCGGCCAGTTCCTCCTGACGGACGCTCCAGAGCAGCAGCGTGCCGAACGGCCACCCTCGCAGCAGCGAGTCGACGAGGAGCGTGACCTGGCTCGGGGCCCACACGTAGGGACGCTGAAGGTCGGGGACCAAGAGCGTCGCGCCCTGGTTGGAGCTCGCTGCCTTCAGGAGCTCGTGCAGCGGCTCACTACCTTCGTTGTAGATCTTCATCGTCGCCTCCTCGAAAGGTCGAGGATACCTTGAAGGTTGCAACGTAGGGAACGCCGACGCTCGCGCCAGAGAGCGAGCCCCGCATGTGAGGTCAACGCGGCAGGAATCGAACCTGCGGTCTTCGGCTCCCAAGGCCGACGCTTTGCCAGGCTAATAAGCTACGCGCTGAGGTGGCCTGTTTTTCGTCTGGGCCCGGAGCAGACGCACGACGGTCGTGAGAGAACGTCGCGGGGTCATTGCCCCCACACCACAAAAGCGAGAAAATGGCCAAATTAGATGCGCTCGCCCTGGGTAACGGACCTCGTGGCCCCGCCAAGCTGGGATTGCTCAAAACCGTGTGGAAATGGTGTGACTGCACGCGATGCATACGATCCAGTAGACAATCTGAATCGTTTTCTGAGTGGGTACGCGGCTCCTGCGTACTATGCTCCATTTGTAAATAAGATTGACTGTTCTGGGTATGCCAATCAGCAGCAGCGCGCAGACTGCGAAGCTGAAAATCTTCAGCGCGTGGCATACTATTGGAATCATGGGATATTCGACAAGAAATATCCGAACTATAGTCGTCACAAGAAGCCAACGAGAAGAGAGTACGTCAAATCGAAAGCGGTTGCTCGATGAACGCGTATTGAATGCGAGCCTCGTCGAGGCGCGCGCGCGTTGTGCGGATCGCCAGCGCGCCCATGTCGCATCCAACGAAGCTGCGGCCTGCCGTGGCTGCGGCGACCAGTGTGGTGCCCGATCCGCAGAATGGATCGAGCACGCTTGCGTCATCTCGGCTCGAGGCGCGCACGATGCGGTCGAGGAGTTTGAGCGGCTTTTGCGTTGGGTAGCCGGTTGCTTCGCGGCAAAGCGGCGTGTTCGCACTCATGGCCGGGCAGTCGGTCCACACGCTGCCAAGAGAGCGGCCCTCGTCGGCGTAGTAGCGGTACGTCTTGCCGTGCACGGTTCGGTCGCGGTAGCGCCGCCCGTTCTCGTCAATGCGTGTAAAATGCATGGTTTGGCTGGTCGCAGCAAACGGCGCCCTCAGTGTTGGATCTTTCCCGTTCCACACTGGATCGCTGCCGCGCGCGTAAAGAAGCAAAGTTTGATGGCCCATTCCAGGTCCGCTTCGGCTCTTGCTGCCATTGCCTGGCACCCAGATCACCTCGCCGCGAAAGTGCCTTGCACCAAACACGCGATCGCAAAGCACCTTGGCTTCATGCACGGCGCGCGCGTCGAGATGCAGCCACATCGTTCCATGATGCGAGAGCAGATCGCGAACCAAGGCAACGCGCTCTTCTAGCCACGCGAGGTAGGCGTCGAGCGACGCCCATGCGTCGTGGTAGGCAATGGGACCCTTGGCGCGTGCACCTCGATCAAGGCGTGCACCAAAAGTTTTTTGTACTTTGAATGGCGGATCGAGATAGGCGAGGTCGAAGCTCGCAGGCGCAAGCATCGCGTCGAGGTCGAGAGCGTCGCCGTGCACGACACGGCTCTCCAAGGCGTTACCGGCTCGCACGTGCATTCCCAGTTTCGATCGGGCGAAGGATGTCTTCGAGCAAAGCCTCCAGCGTGGCAGGCGGTACGGCGATCGCTACGGCTTTGGCGTCGATGGCCGCAATCCATGGGCGGACGGGGCCGAATGGCTCGCACCCGCTCGTGACTTCGTCTGGATCGCAAGCCGTGCGTGCGTGGAGATGATCGTCGTGCGATTGTGCCGGCGGCGACGGCTGCCAGAGCACGTCCATCGCGCGCGTGAGGATCTCACCGGACTCGCCGCGTGCGCGTGCCCATTCGATGAGCATGGCCTTGACAGGCTGGCTCACGAACAGCCACTGGATGCGCGCGTTGTCATCCGAAAGAAGCTCTTTGACGAGCAGCCATTGTCGCTCGATGTCGATGCGCAGAAACCGCTTGCTTGACGGGTCCCACGCGAGGCCATCGCTATCGACATGGAGGAAGTTTGGCGTAGTCACAGGAGCGCCTTCGAGTGTCGTGAAGTAAAAAAGAAGATCGGCATCGCGCCCGGTCCTGTGCGAAGCGTGCGTCGGCAGATGTCCTCCCACTCGTGCAGAGATGTCGCCGACCGTGAGAATGGAACCGCGGCGCTGTTCGGCGACCTTTGCGGCGTCGCGCTCGATGCTGGCAACGAAGCGCGGCGTTCCGAAATGCCGATTGTTATCGTGAAGACAACGCAGCGTCGCGCTCGCGCATACGAGCTCGCGCGCACCCGTAAGCACACCGTGGTGTGGCAAACCAATCGACCCTTCAAGGTGCGGTGAAAGCGGAGACGGTACGTGCACGCATCCGCACAGAATTGCGACAACGAGAGTCAATGCAAGCATGGACGTGCAACGTGCTGAGGGTATAAATCTCATTTTCGGAGCGCTTGTCGGGACGGGCGATCGCAACGCGAATTTTCTTTAGCCGAAAACACGCGTGTGTGGGTTGCCGATGGCGGAGCGCATGAAACGGGTTAGATGAAGTCATGCTCGCTTTAGGCCGCGCGATTGGAGGATCGATGATGATGGCGATCGAAGGACCTGGGCTAAGCTACGTTCGCGTCGACGACGCGGACACGAACACCAACCTTGGCAGGGCGTTAGTTCTCGCTAGGGAAATCGAGGGGCTGCTCGATGATCCTGCTGCCGGGCAAACGGGGCAAACGGGAAGAGAAGCGTCAGCAGGCCCACCGCCAAGTTCGCGCATGGCGCGCGCGATGGCGGCGAGCCTCGCCGGCGAGCTCGAGGCCGTTGTCCGTGGCGCGCGGGGTGCGCGGGCCAACGGATCCGCATAAGTGTAACATCCAACCGTGCATAATGTGCAGATTACAGATAACTTGCGATGCGCACTTCGACGGTGTGCACGGCCTCGCTGGTGGCGTAGCTCTCGGGCAGGATGTACTTGCCGTCCTTGCGATCGAGGTAGCCAAGATCGACAAACGCGACCAGAGCATTGTCGACCACGGGGCGGCTCACGGCCTCGCGCGATTCGATTTCGCCGGCAAGGAACATGCGCTCGCCAACGGCCATGGCGCGCTTGGCGAGATCTTTCGGTGCGAGCGGTCCCTTGAGTAGCGCTGCAAGAGATCGTGCCGCGACAACGTAGCCCTCGACAAGGTTTCGGACCATGCGCGCATAGAGCGCGACGCGTTCGTGGCCCTCGCCGGATGTGGCGACGTTCACGCGCCCAGAAGCGCTACGCGTAATCTCACCGTCGGCCTCCATGGCGGAGAGTGTTTCGGTGAAAATGGTCTCGAACGTCGCGTCAGCGCGGAACTGAACCTCGTATTTGAACAGACGCGAGAGCACCTGCGCGCGGTCGGCGATCCAGGCGTAGTCATACCCGTCTGCGCTTGCTCCGCTTTTGGCCATGAGTGGTGTTGCGATCATCGCTCGCGACACAAAAAAGTGTAAAAGGAGATTTTTCGCGATGTCGAGTGACAGGCGCGCAACGTCCGGCACGACGTAGAACGCGTCAGGACCCGGGTGGGGCTTGCGCTTGTCGCCCACGGGATCTCCAGGCCGATGCACTTCGATGTGCCCGGCACGGACGAATAGCTCACATGCTTCGCGGATGGCATCGTGGCGAAGTACGGGCGTGGCGCCCGGCGATGTTGGGGTATGGGCGAGCGATGGCGTGAAGCGGGCCTTGTAGCCGACGAGAATGCGGGCGATGCGATCGCACGCCAAAACGAGATCGGAATGCGCGATTCCTCGCTTTTTATGAGTCAATAGCGCAGTTGCCACGAGCGCGCCCGGCGTCACGGCGGTGACGCGGTTGATCTCGTTCATCACGCGGTAGGCAAGGCGAGAAACAAGGGCTCGGCGTCTGGCTGGCGTGAGCTTGCCCACGCTGCTGGTGCTGCCGCTGCCGCTACGGGTGGGGTTCTCGCGTTCGATCTCGGCGAGTACACCTTCGAGACTGAGAAGCTCACCGAACTGCACATTGAGTCGCCCGTAACGGCCAAGAGCCGTTTCCGCTGCACGCAGAAGACCCCTGGCATCTTCCTTTTCCTTCTCGCCGCCGGTGACCTCGCGAACGTAAGCGCGCTCTTCAACGATGCGCTCGTAACCGATCGAAATGGGGCAAAAAACAACCTTGCGTGCGCCGCTTCCTTCTTGTGCACCAACGGCAGCGTCGACAACGATCGACAATAGGCCAAGCTTTGGCGGCAAGAGCTTTCCTGTGCGCGATCGGCCGCCTTCGAGGAAAAATTCGAGCGTCCAGCCGTCCAAGAACAGGCGGCGCATGTACGCGTCGACGACCGCGCCATAGAGGCGATCACCCCTGAAACTGCGGCGAATGAAGAACGCACCAGCGTGGCGCAAAACCGAGCCAAGCGGAAAGAATGCGAGGTTGTCGCCCGCCGCGACGAGCGGCACGGGCATGTTCGACCGGAAGAACAGGCGCGTCAGAATGATGTAGTCGACGTGCGATTTGTGGCTTGGCAAAAGGACGAGTGTTTTGTCTTTTGCAGCCTCGCGAAGGCGAGCGAGCCCTTGGGTGTCGATCTCGAAGCCCGTGTACATTCGCGCGATGGTTTGGTCGCACACGGCGTCGAGCGCGCGCACGGCGTTTGGGTCGACTTCGGTTTCCATCTCGCGCAGCATGGCCAGGGCACGGAAGCCGAGCACGCGTCGTTCGGTTTCCCCTTCTCCTGCCATGTCGCGGATGATTTTTTGCAGGCGCGGGCTGCGCACGACCTGTTCGCGCATGCGGTCGGTGGCCTTTTTCGCGGGGCCAACCACGCCACGGCGTTCGCGCTCGAGGCGTCGCAGAAGCGTGTACGTGAGGCGGCGCACGAGCACCTCGTCGGTGGGCGGCGGTTCGGCATGTTCGCGCGCTTGTTGTGCAAGCAAAGCGCTCACGTCCACCGGCTCTCCGGCGCGAAGCGTGACATACCGCCAATTCGCGAGAAATTGCATGACCGTGCGGATTTTACCGGGCCATTCACGTGGCCCGAAGAGCGCGTCAATGGCGTTGTGCTGACGCGCGTCGGGGTTTCGTGTCCACACGAAAACCTGTGGAACGAGCAGAATGGGGGGGCTTTGCTGACGCTGCGCTTCGAGAATCGCCCGTAGGTAGGCATCGCCCTCGGTTTTGCCGCGCAAGGGCAGGGCCGTGGTCGCTGCACTGCGTTGGCGCGCAATGGCGGATGGTTCGAGCAGCGACGGCGGGCGCTTCAGGAAGAGCACGGCCGACAAACCCTCACCCAGCACGCGACGCAAGCGCGCAACGTCATCGAGATCGCTGCGTGGTTTGAATGCCGACAGCCAGCCGCGGCCCATGGGTTCAAAAACCCAAAGACCAAGATCGTTCGCGAAGCGCACTTGCGGCAGAAGAAGGCGCTTGGTGAGATAATCGAGCGCGAGGAAGTCGACGAACGACAGATTGCGAAGAACATAAACGACCGTGCCGCGTGCCTTGGCTTCACGCACGCGATCCGCCCATGCTTCATCGACGCCAATTTTTTCAAAGAAGCGGTGGTAGATCCAGGCGAGCACTGGATTGGGTTCGTAGGACGATGGCGTTGGTTTCATGGACGGCCACTCCCTCACTCGTTGGTGGCTGCGTTGCGGCGCGCTTTCAGATAAATTCCGAAGCTATGATCCGTATAAGAAAAATCGACCATGTTGCCGTTTGTGTGAAAGACATCGACGAATCAATTGCAAAATACAAGCATGTGCTCGGTCTCGAGCCGACTGTGCGTGAAGTCGTCACGTCGCACAAGGTGGAAGCCGTCCTTTTGCCGGCAGGCGAGGCAAGCATCGAGCTGCTCTCTCCAAAGGAGGGCAACGAGGGAATGGAGCACTTTCTCGCAAAGCGAGGACCTGGGCTTCACCACGTTGCCTTCGAGGTCGAGGGCATCGAAGCCGCGCTTTCAACCTTGAAAGCGCTTGGTGTGCCGCTCCTCGACGAAGCCCCACGCCCTGGTGCTCGCGGTCACAAGGTTGCATTCCTGCATCCAAAGGCAACGGGCGGCGTGCTCGTCGAGCTCGTTGAACCCGACCACGCGACCCAAAAGTAGGTCGTTCATTACGGCGCTTGGTGTAAGTTCTGCGCTCATGAAGGTCTTTGGGGATCCGAGAGGCGTTGCAAGTGCGATCGCGGTCGCGATCGGCCTCGCCGTAGCACCCGCGTGGGCTCAAATTGCTCCCACGGCCGGTCCGATCGAAACGCCTCCGCCACCGAAGCCGACGGGATCTGCAGCGCCACCGGCACCGCCGTCACCCGAAGCGCCGCCCGTCCCGAAACCCGGCAAGTCACCGGCGCCTGCAGCCGCAAAGCCTGCACCAGCCGCAACAAAGGCTCCAGCGAAAGGCGCGAAAGCGAAGCCCGCGAATCCGAAAGCGCTTTTCGCTTCGGGCGAAAAGAAATTCAAAGCTGGCGATTACGAGGGTGCACTTGCAGACTTCGAAGCATCGATTGCAGCCAAACCGTCGCCCGAGGCCGAGCGCTACATCGCGCTATGTCACGACAACCTGCAGCACTACCAAGAGGCCGTTACGGCGTTCGAGAAGTTCATCGCCAACCCAGCTGCCAACAAAGAAAAAGTCGAAGAGGCGAAATCAAGAATTTTGGCAATCAAGGCAATACCCGGAAAGGTGCATGTTGAAAGCACGCCAACGGGCGCGACAATCGCGGTGGACGCCAAGCCGAACGCGAATGAGCCGGCCGGCGGCGGCGGTGCGTCAGGCTCGAGCCAGAGCCCGGGCACGCAACCTACGCCCACGCCTACGGAGCTCGATTTGGCTCCTGGCACGCATACCATTCACGTTATGGCCGAAGGTTTCGAGCCCGCCGACAAAGAGATTGAGGTTGATTACGCGTCCAAGCAGAACGTGCACATAGAACTCGTAAAGAAGGAGGCGCCGCCCCCTCCGCCGCCCCCGCCTCCGGTTGGTGCCGAGGTTCCCGCTGCTCCTCCAACGCCGCCTCCAGCGCCGCCGCTCGAGCCACGCAGCAAGGTTCCCGCGTACGTGACGGGCGGCGTGGCGATTGCTGCCTTGGGTGTTGGGATTGGATTCGGCATCAAGGCCCTGTCGCAATCGAACGATTTTAGCAAAAACCCCACTTCGAAGCTTGCCGACGATGGCCAAAACAACGCACTTGTCGCTGATCTTATGTTTGGAGTTGCCATTACATTCGGTGTGACGAGCGCCGTGCTATTTTTCTCGCACGACGAGCCTTCCTCGGCAAAGACTTCGGCGGGGTCGGCCGTGGCGAGCGCGGCGAGCGCGAAGAAGAAAACCATTGTCATCACGCCAACGCCGTACGTGTCGCCTTCTGGAGGCGGTGCCGGGCTCCACGTTCAGTTTTGACACGATTGACGAGGAAGCAGAATGCCACGTTCTACGATTCGTATAGCCACGGTCTTTCTCGTTATTGCCTCTTTTGCGCTCGGGTGTGAGCTCGTGGTCGATTTCGATCGCACGAAGATCCCTGTCGAAATGCCTGACACGGGCCAGCCCACCAACCAAGATGCCTCGATATTCGACGCGTCGCCGTCGGTCGATGCCTCGGATGCGGATGCGAACGACGCGGACGATTCAGGTGATGCCAGCGACTCGGGCGACGCCGACGATGCGGGCGATTCAGGCGACGCCGACGCCATCGAGTAAGGGCGTATGGCCATACGCCCCCACGCGCCCCTGTCGCCGACACTCCAATATTTTGTCCGCGACAGGTAGCGGTAATCTGGGCCATGCACTCACCGAACATCCGCGGATCTATCGCTTCGAATACGCGGCGGAAGGTGTCGGCGCACGGCACACCGCCAGGCAATTGGAGAAAGCCACGAAGCCATTTTTCC
>WQZB01000094.1 GCA_009780955.1 Polyangiaceae bacterium
GCTTCAGCCTTCTCGCCTTGCGCACTCCTTACCCACTCACATCTCTCCATGTGTGCGTACGATTCAGTTTTCAAGGACCAAGGCAACTCCGCGCTTCCGCCTCGCTGCGTCAGGGCGGCGGATTGTATCCACCGGCGCTTCGCCGTCAACTTCTTTTTTGATTTTTGTCCCACTCAAAGCACACTACTTCGTCGGCGTACCAGCACCTGCGCGCTTCACGCACGATGGTAAGTTCCTCGCCTACTTCGGTGCGCACGCGAAATCCTTTCTCTTGCGGCCGAAGTCCCACAACGGAGCCGAGTACCTCGACCCGCTGCACCTGCTGCCTCACCTTTCCAATGCCTGTAGGGCGACCGCGGCGGTCAACAGCCACGTCGACCGGATACCAGCTCGGCTTCGATTCGAAGTAAGGCCACCCGGCTTCGATCGCAAGCAATCGCTCGCACACAGCAAAGGCTCGCTCGGACGCCGTGAAGCCTGCGCGCTTGCGGAGAAGCAACGCGACGGCATAGCCAATAGGAAGTTTTCTCACCACAAAGCTTGTCGTGGCCGCGCGGATGACGACATTGCGAGTCTCGCCGAGCTTTCCGAAGCGATCCACTTGGCTCAGCACGATACGCATGTGCGCGGCCGCGACCTTCACGTCGAAAGGCTCGATGGCTCCCGCGTAATCGACCGTTTCGCCATACATATCGACAAGAGCAGCGGCGTAAGCGCCAGGAACACGGCCAATAAGTTCGGCAAGAATGATCGAGAACTGCGTTGCCTCCATATCGCGCGCCGGCGCGGGCCGTCTCGAGCGACACTTGCCGCTCATTTTACGAGCCTGCCTCTGGCCGCGTAAGCCGCGCAATTTGTACGGCGGCGCGCAACGCAAAAAGACCTGTCACGAGAAAGTACAGAGCTTCAACGTCATTCGACCGCGACAGCGCGAGTGCTCCCAAGACAAGCGCCACGACGGCGCCAAGGACGACAACTGCAGCGAGCACATCGAACCATTGCATCGCGCCAAACCAATTACCGCATCTTTGCCACGATGTACTCAAGCTGCTCGATGCACTCGAATGCCAAAGAGATCACTTTTGCACGAGCCAAAGGAGTGCGCCCGAAGACGCGAGGAAAAGAGCGGTTGCAATCCACGGCAGCGCACTCCGCAAGTGAAAGCGACTCGCTTGTGCCACGCGCATCGAATGCCGAGCAACAGCGAGGCTGGTCATCGCGCCAACAACCGCCATCGCCGAAGCGAGCGTGACGAGTCGAACGAGCACGGCTCTCTCGGGCGACATCAGCTCCCAGCCGACCACTTGCATGCACAATGCAATCATGGCCCCCACGCCAACGTACACTCCATCGCCCCGAACAAGCTTGGAACGGGGTTCGAGCGGACCATCGGATGCAACATGCACGCGTGTGTTTGGATCGGCACGCAAAGGCGGCCCCGCCGACGCGAAAGCAAAAAGTGCCCAACCGACGATGCCAAGCACGCCGCGAACGGAATCGAACCGCACGGGCGAAAGCGCCGAAGGCACGAGCACCCAAACGATGGCGCTCGAGAGAACAAGCCCCCAGATGGACCAAATCCGCACTAGCCCGCTTTCGATTTGACGCGATCTCTTCGTTGGCGGCTGCGGTGCGGCCTCTGACGGAGCCGTGCGACGGCGTGTGCGTGTGCTACCCAGCACACGCACCAAAGCCGAAGCAGGATGTTCCGGTCCGCTCCTGGCCGAGCCGTGCGAGGCCGTGTGCGTGTGCGAAACATGCACACGCACCTCCCGCCGCCTCGATCTCGCGTCAACTTGAAAGCGAGCTGGAGACGCGCGTGGAGGGCGCAGTATCTCGAAGATAGGTGCAGTGACGAGAGCCACAACACCGATTGCGGCGATGACTTTCGCGGCGGAACGAGCCGCAGGCGACCATGCAACAGGAGCCACCGTGGTTGCCCACGCGTACAGGCCTGGGATCGCCGCCTGCGCAGAAGCACCGATTTTTGCAATGCGTGAGAGAAGACCGCCTCCGCGCGTTGGACTGCTTGGAAGGCCTTGTTGTGAGGACGGCGAATCGATCATGAGTTGAGGAGACTGTGCACACTATGACCGCTTTCGATTGGAAAGCTGTCGTGATCGATCTCGATTGCCTCGATGGATTGGGCCGCCTCGATGCCGAGCGAGCGCCAAAGATTTTTGTCGAGCAGCTGGCTTGCGCGAACGTTCTGCGTGGCCGCAAGCATAACGGCCTTGATGCCTGGGTGCTTGGCTTCAAGATCGTTGATCATGGTCGCGACGACTTTGCGTTGCAGGTTACTTTGCGAACCGCAAAGATCGCATGGAAGGATTGGAAAGGCTTTTTCCTTCGCAAACGCGGCGATGTCTGCTTCGGCCGAAAACGCAAGCGGACGAATGACGACGTTGCCGTCGTGCGCAACGAGCTTTGGCGGCATAGCCGCGAGTTGGCCGGCAAAAAAGAGGTTCAAAAGCAACGTTTGAAGGATGTCGTCGCGGTGATGGCCGAGCGCGATTTTCGTGCAACCCAGCTCACGTGCGACACGGTAAAGAATACCGCGACGAAGCCGAGAGCAAAGCGAACAGCGGGTTTTACTATTGGGGATTTTGGCTGTGACGATCGAGTAGGTATCCTCTTCGATCATCGTAAAGTCGTAGCCTTCGTCGCGCATGTAACTGCGCAGGCGATCGGCAGGGTAACCTGGCTGCCCTTGGTTGATGTTGACGGCCTTGAGCTCGAAGTGAATGGGCGCACAACGCTGCAATTCGCGAAGCAAATGGAGCATTGTGTAGCTGTCTTTGCCACCGCTTACGCAAACCATGACGCGATCGCCATGGGCGAGCATTTGGAAGTCGGTGACGGCGCGAGAAAGAGCACGCGTCAAGCGCCGTTCGATCAAATGGAAATCTTCCATTGTCCCTATCGCTTATTTTCTTTTGCGCGGCGATTTCTTCTTTCGAAAAGATGACTTGTCGGTTTTGGGTGTCTTCTTTGGCTTCTCTGTCTTCTTTGGCGCCTTTTCGGATCTTTTCGAATCGGGCGCCCCCGGATGGTTTGCGCCCGCTGCAGCCTGCTCGGCGCGCTCGATGAGATGGAGAAACGTGAGCACGCCATGGCCGGTACCGCCTTTCGGGTCCCAACCGCGAACGCGATCGCCCATGGCGGGCCCAGCAATGTCGCAATGAATCCAATTTGCGACGTTGCCAACGAACTCGCGAAGGAAGAGCGCGGCGCTAATCGAACCACCCCATCGATCGCCGCTGTTTTTGAGATCCGCCGAATCGCTTTTGAGTTGATCTTTGAGATCATCGAGCAGCGGCATGCGCCACATTTGCTCGCCACTTCCGTTGACAGCCAATTGGAACTCTTCGGCCGCAGCGTCGTTCGACGCGTACCAGCCGGAACAACCGTTGCCGAGCGCGACGACGGCGGCCCCCGTGAGCGTTGCGTTGTCGATGAGCCAATCGGGTTCGAGCACGCGCGCGTACGCAAGCGCATCCGCGAGAATGAGTCGCCCTTCGGCGTCGGTGTTGGTGATCTCGACGCTTTTGCCATCGAGCGATCCCCACACGTCACCCGGACGGCATGCACTGCCGTCGGGCATGTTCTCAGCAGCCGCGAAAATGCCATGCACTTCGACGTTGGGTTTGAGCCGGCCGATCGTGGCCATCATGCCGATGACGTTCGCCGCACCGCTCATGTCGTGTTTCATTTCGCCCATACCGGCGGAGGGCTTGATCGAAAGACCACCAGAGTCGAACGTGATGCCTTTACCCACGACCACGATGCGGCGCTTGGCACCCGCGGGCTTCCACGACATGTGACCGAAGCAAGGCTTATGTTCGCTGCCCTGCCCCACTGCCTGCAATAGCTTCATGCCGCGCTTTTGGATCTCGTCGTAGTTGAAAATTTGGACTTTAATCCCTGCTTCTTTGCCGATTTTGATTGCGGCTTCAGCAAGCGTGTCGGGATAGATGACGTTCGCTGGCTCATTCGACAAATCGCGCGCGAGATTGACGCCAAGTGCCGTCGATTGCCCAAGCGTTACATGTGCATGCGCGTCGTTCGGGATGCCTTTCGTGCCGGTGGTGCCGACAAGGCAAACGTCGACTTGCGCGAGTTCGACTTTCGGCTTGCGATCGCCGGTCATGTATTTGGTGAAGCGGTAGGCGCCAAGCTCGAGGCCTTCGGCAATCGCGCGCAGATGACTTTCAAGACCAGCAGGCAAGCCAAGCACGAGGCGCCTGGCCTTGTCGCCGTTGGCAGCTCGGGCGGCCTTGGCCGCGAAGGTGCGCACATCGGCAACACCTAGCTTTTCCATGTCACCAAGGCCGATGACAACGAGCCTGTCAGCCTTGATACGGCCGCTCAGCGCGATTGAAACTTGCTGGTCTTTCTTGCCGGTAAATTCTTCTTTCTTGAGCAACCGATCGAGCGCACCTCCAAGTGTGCGATCGAAATCGTCCAGCATGGGACGGTCACGTTTCTTCGAATCAGCATCGCCAGCGACAACGCCGACAACGATGATGTCACCCTTCTGATGGGACGGCAGAGCAGAGCGAACGCTGATTTTCAGGCTCATCGAGACGTGGTCTCCCATAAATTTTAGAGAACGTGTGCTTGCATAGCACACGCACACGCCATCGCACCGCGAACGTCAAATCGAAAGCGGTCTAGTCGATCGCGTGCCTAAAGCCATTGGCATCGACATCCAAGGCTCTGGAAGATCGGCAAAGATGGTACGCGTTGGGATGCCATCGACCGACAACGCGATGATTGTGGGAGAGGCTTTGTAGACCCACAAAACGCTACACGGTAGTGCGTACTCGATGCCGAGAATCGCGTCGGCCGCGTGGAGAATGACGTGTGCGCCAACGGGAACCGGCGATGCGCCACTCACAGCTACTGCTGCTGCACTGACCCAGCGAATCTCAGCGGGGCAAATGGCTCCGTCTCCGATCATGTGTGCCGGCAGAGCGGTGCGCGGCCTGTCGATGGGACCTTCTGTGGGTACCTCGAGATCGCTCGTGACAAGCTGCATGAGCGACAATAGTTCGATCTTTTCGTGCGGATCGAGCGGCCTGCCAAGCGACGCGTTGCGAGCCTTGAGTTCCCAGAAGCGGACCAGAAAGTCGAGTTTGTCGATCAAAACGCACCTTTGAGAGCGAAGATCTGCAGCGTGCCCTGAGACATTGAAGACACGCTGATAGCCAATTCCCTTGGCTCGACAATGCGAAGCACATGCCAAAAGAAGACGTCTTGCCGACAGCACGTCGTATGGGCCAGAGTGAACGCATGATCCGCCGCAGCATGCACACGATTGCCCTCGTGGTGCTGCCACTACTAGGTGCGAGTGCGAGCGCGTGCGCCGATCCGAAAGTGTCGTTGGGCACTGGCCCGCGTGAGTACACCGACAGCGACTACGCCCAGGTGCTCGAGCGCTGGACACGAAGCAAAAGCCTAGTCACGTTGGGCGAGCTCGAAACGCCGCTGACCGTCACAACAACCTTCGAGTCGTGGGACTTCCGATGGGCCTACGTGGTCAAGTATGCTAGCGACTACCGGCTTACCGTCGAGCAGCGGCGCTCGTTACTTGAAAGAACGCTCGCGGAAACACGCGCCAGCCATCGCTTCTACGTGGCCCTTTATGGAACGAAGCCGCGTTGGAGCGATCTCACGCGCCCATACAGCGCGTGGATTGTGCGGCTCATCGACGAAGAGGGCAACGAAACGGCGCCGTCTTCTATCGATTATATTGTGCGGCCAGGTCCTCTCGAGAAAATCTATTTCCCTTACTCGACCGTGTTCCGAAATGTTTTCCGCGTCACATTCTCGACCACCACTCCCGACGGGCGCGCCACGATTTCACCGCACGCGAGATGGTTTGGTTTGCGCTTCGCAGGCGCCGAAGGCAACGAAGAACTTCGTTGGGAGATCGAGTGACCGTCGAGGCGGGCAGACACGGGGGTCTGCCCCTACGGCCAAACAACGCATATCCGTAGGGCGTAGGCCATTCCCCAACGCATATCCGTAGGGGCGGCCCCCTGTGGCCGCCCTTTTCAGTAGCGCGCGACGCACCGGAATCGAGCGGGATCACATGCCCGCGAGCATTTCGACGAGGGGTGGCCACGTGGCGAGCAATTCCTGAGCGAGCGCGCGATCGCTGCACATGACCAGGGCGCCACCCGCGCCTGCTCTCGCCGTAACAGAGGCTACGCCCGCGCTGAGAACTTCACCTGGGAAAACGAACTCGCCCGAACCCACGGTGCCGACAACACCGCTGTCGCCAACGAGTTCGAGCTCTCCAACGCCAACGATAAGCAGTCCAGGAACGGGCAAGCCAGCTTCCAGAAGGACCTCACCGGGCAAGAGCGAGCGCACCTGCAAGCGACCAACAATCTGCTCGCGAATCGACGCGTCAAAGCGCTGACCAAGCGGACCGAGGGTGATACCAACAAGGGCCTGGACACGATCGGCCAACGCGCGGAGCTCTTCTTCGACCCACGGAACCGTGCGAAACGCGCCTTGTACGGCTGCATCGGACCAAGTTGCTAGGCGACCCGTCGCGTGCACGCAAATCAGGCGCATTGGCACGCCTTCTTGGGTTGTGCCGCGCGCTCGAAGAACTGCCTCCTTTTCGAGACGAACAGCAGGCGCGTCAACCATTGTCGCCGCAACATCGAAAGCGCCACCCAACACAATCGCGAGAGCAAAGTTGCGAACTTCCTCGCCTTCGGCAAAGTCTTTGACCGTAGCGGCATGCGCGAAGTCGGCGCGCACGTCGTCGGGAAGATCGGCAAAGGCTTCCACGTCATCGAGATTGAAACTGAGAACGGCGGCGGACGCGCGCGCAGCAGCAGCCGCCGGGGCGCCCGAGACTCTGCCAGCTTTACGCACGGTTTCGTCGGCAAGGATCTGCGCGGCCTCGTGGGTACTCACGCTCGTTATAACGTCGTCGTCGTCGATGCTCTCGAACTTCGGCAAAGGCGGAGGGCGCCGACGAGACGGCAAAGGCGGAGGGCGGGCGCTTGCCGGCCCTACAGGCGACGGACCAATACCTCTGGCAGTGACTGGCATCTTGTCTTCGGAGCCCGCAGACGGCGGACGACGAGACAACGGCGGGCGAGACGGCGGAGGGAGAGAAGACGGGCGCCGTGTGCTCGGCGGACGCGTGCTCGGCGCACGCGCCATCGAAGTCGCAAGTGCTGTGGCCGATCGAGCGAGCTCACGCGCCCGGCTATAGTCGGCAGCTTCACTCGCGGCTTGCGCCGCGCGCCGAACCCAGGCAACAGCCTCGACGCGGTCGCCGCGCTTCCACAAAGCCTCCGCCGTTTGGAGCCCCCAAACGACGTCCTCGGCATCTGTCTCGTTGGCAGATGGAATTTCCGGCATCGCCGCTCCCAGAGAATACCTCCGACTAAACCGCTTTCAAGTTGACGCGATTTCATTGTAGGGGCGCAGCATGCTGCGCCCCTAC
>WQZB01000095.1 GCA_009780955.1 Polyangiaceae bacterium
AACATGGTCGTGAGAAAAGGATCCTTTTGGGTAACCATTCCCACGTTCAGACCATAAATGAATCATTTCAAATATCTACATGGCGTATCTACAAAGCGGCCCTGTATGCGTATGTATGATATCAAAAATTCCATGCGATTCGATGCCACGGCTTCGATGCGACAATCTGTTGTCTGAATCGGCGTTCAAGGCGCCAACTGTCGACCTGGTTTCCCGGACCGATTTGGTTGCATGCAAACCACACGAATTCTCGCCTCACCTCCTCGCCGAAAGCGTAAGCGATAACGTTCGCACAGTTTACGTAGCCTTTGGCGTTGAGCGCATGTGCCCGCATTCCGTTCGGCGAGCATTCGAGCATGGGGTACTATCTTCTTTCCCGTGCCAATCGCTCCGATGGATGCTGACGTTGCCGTTGAATCGCCCGAGCACATCGTGTTTCGCTACCGCATTGCAGGACCAGCACGGCGATGCGTCGCGCACGTGATCGATTGGTTCGTGTACTCCACCGCTTTGGCGGTCCTTGTGCTCGTCATGATCTTCGCGATGGCGGGCGCGCGCGGCCAGGGCGTGTCCGGATTCGTCGCAGAGGCGAGCGGCGGTCTCCTTCTCGTTGCGGTCTTCGCCACGCAATGGCTCTACTTCGTCGCGTGGGAGGCCACGCTCGGCCGATCGCCAGGCAAAATGGTGGTGGGCTTACGCGTGGTGACAACCGAGGGGCGCCCAATCGGGCTCAAGGCTGCGGCTCTTCGTAACTTCTTGCGCGCCGCCGATGCACTTCCAACAGCCTACATTGCCGGTGTTATCTGCATGGCGATGACATCGCGCTTTCAGCGTCTCGGCGATCTCGTTGCCGCAACCATGGTCGTGGTGCCGGAGCATGCAGCAAAGGCAGCAGCGCTCGATCTCGTACCGCCTGCATACCCACACGAGCTTGCAACGCTTCCCGAAGACATCTCGCTCGACGAAGACGAACGCGCCGCCATCGAGCTTTTTCTACGCCGCCGCCGCGGCCTTGGTCCTGCACGCGCGAACGAGCTTGCCGCAATGATTGCTGGACCCATCGGCGAGCGCATTGGGTTCCGTCACCCCGATCCCGCGCGCCTGCTCGCTCTCGTTTATGATCGCGCCGTCAACGCGGGCCGTACCGACGCGCCGGCGTCGCTCCGCTCGTTCAGCTTGCCGCCCCCACCGCCAATGCAACAAGCACGATGAGCGTTGCCTCCAACGTAACCGAAAAAGCTTTTGTCGATCGGCGCACGCGCGACTGGGAAGAGCTCGACGCGCTGACACGCAAAGCTCACGCAACGCGGCTCCGCAAGCTCTCAAGCCATGAAGTTGCGCGCCTTCCGCCGCTTTACCGCAACGTTTGCGCCGATCTTGCAGCCTCGCAAGTCGCACGCTACAGCGCTCCTCTCGTCGACTACCTCCGAGGCCTCACGGCGTCTGCGCACACGCTGCTTTATGCACCAGCAGGTCTTTCGGTCCGATCAACGCCACAAGGCATGTGGCGCGCGTTGCGCCGCGGGTGGTTCGTTTCGTTTCCACGCGCCGTACGCGCGCGGTGGCGTTCGATGACGCTTGCAGCCGGTCTGTTCTTCATTCCGCTAGCGATAGGCGCATGGCTCACGCTGCGCGATCCGGCCTTTGCATTTCGAGTGACTCCGGAGGCCATGCTGCGTCAGCTCACGGAAGCCTATACCCACGGGTTCGACGCGGGCCGCGGCGCGGGAGAGTCCGTGATGATGGCGGGCTTTTACATCAACAACAACGTTGGCATCGCGCTTCGATGCTTCGCGCTCGGAGTCTTCGGCGGCCTTGGCTCGGCGTTTTACCTCGTACAAAACGGCATCACCATCGGCGCTACGCTCGGTTATGTCACTTCGCAAGGCGCGGGCATGAACATCCTGACGTTCATCGTCGGCCACAGTTCACTCGAGCTCGGCGCCATTGTCCTCGCTGGGGGCTCAGGGCTCTCGCTCGGCTGGTCGGTCGTGTCCCCGGGCGATCGCACGCGCCTCGCGTCGCTGCAGAAGAGGGCGCGCGAAATCATCGTCATCGTGTTCGGCGCCGCTGCGATGCTACTCATGGCCGCGGGTATCGAAGGGTTCTGGTCCGCGTCGAGCGCGCCGCGCACGGTCAAGTTCGCAGTCGGCACCGTGCTCTTTGTCCTCGTCGCCCTTTACGTGACCCTTGCGGGGCGCCGAAGCGACGACAACGGCGAGGGCGCGCGGTGAGCGCAGTCGACGTTCTTCACGCACGCGTGGTCTTCCGCGACCGACCGCTCGTCGATGTGCTCGATCTCGCGCTGCGCTTTGTTGTTTTGCAATGGCGCGCATACGCGAAAATTGCGTTGCTCGCGCTCGCCCCGTCCCTCGCCGCAACGCTCGCCATTGCCCACTATTGGGGGTGGCTCTTCGCATGGCTAGCGGCCATTGCTTTGGGTCTGCTGGCAGAAGTGCCCATCACCGCTTTGGTTTCACGCCTCGTTTTCGATGATCACGTCAACGTGAAAGACGTCGCTTTCGCCTCCCTTCGGGCACTTCCGCGCATCGCTACCATGCGCGTTCTTTGGGCGCTTTCCATCGCAGCCAGTGCAGCCATTTTCTTTTTCCCTGCCGTGGCGGTTTGGACAAGTTTGCTCTTTGCGTCCGAGGTGCTGCTGCTCGAACGCGCCGGAATTGCTCGCTCGCTCGTGCGCTCCTATCAGATCAGTACTTCGTCGTTCGGTACAACCCTCGCCGGTGCGCTTTTGCTCGCGCTTTTCGCCATGTGTGCTGTGCTGCTTACCGAGGTTGGCGGGCGCATAGTCATCGAAGACCTTCTGCAATTCCACGCCCCACCGTTTGCACGAGGCGGCAGCGTTCTCAGCGCAGTCGGATGGTTCTGCGTAATCCCGTACATCACGACAGCACGCTTCTTCCTCTATCTCAATGTGCGCACCCGCGCCGAAGGCTGGGACATCCAAGCTCGCTTTGCGGCCATCGCGGCGCGCGCGGGGAACGCAAGCCCATGATTCGATACATGCGTTATGCAATTATCGTCGGGTTGCTCTGCGCGCAAGCCTTCACGCAAGAAGGCGTTGCCCATGCATCCGAGGTGCACGCCAGCCAGGACCGCATTGAACACGCACGTGAGGCATCGAAAGCCGCTCGACGCGAGGGCCCTTACACGTTCTGCGACGCGCAAACCATGCCGCTGACAGGACGAGAAAAATCACTCTGTCCGCTCGCGGCCGAAATCGAGAATTGTGCGGGCTTCGTGGCTGCGTGCGAGCCAAAGCCTGCGCCGCAAGAAAGCAAGTGGCTCGAAGCCCTTGCCCATTTTTTTGCACGCATCGCTCGCGTGCTCCTTTGGATCTTCGTCGCAGCCGTCATCGCCATCGTTCTCGTGCCAATCGTTCTTGCGGCACTACGACGGAAACGCGAACGCAAGCCGCTGGCCAAGGCAAAAACGAGTGCAGAGCCGAATCTGCCTGCAGCACCCGCTACACTCGAGGCCGAAGCCATTTCCGATGCCGAGGTCGCGATGCGTCTGGCCGACGAACATGCGAACCGCGGCGAATACGAGCGAGCACTATCGCTGTACTTGGCTGCATCCCTCGCGGCTCTCGCCCATCAAGGCGCAATCCAGCTCGCACGGCACCGCACGAACGGCGAATACGTGCGCGATTGCCAGCACGATGCCACGCGCAACGCGCTTCGGGAAATCGTTGCCGAAGTGGACAAAACCGAGTTTGGCCACGTTACACCAAGGGTCGACGCCGTGACCCGTGTTGCACGGCACGCGTCGTCTCTCGTGCGCGCCACGGTGATCACCCTGGTTGGGATGGTGGCGCTCCTCGTGACCGTGGTGATCGGCGTGACCGGCTGCTCCATGCGCAATCCGGACGAAGCGAATGCGGATGGCCGCGGGCTGCCGATGGATGTCCTCAGGCGAAGCAATTACGACGTGCAATATCTCGCGACGTCGATCGAAAGCTTGCCAATCCCGAGTGACCGCGATCATTCTGCAATGCCTATTGTCGTTGTGGACGCCGCGCGAAGCGCGCTCGACGACAAATCTGCAGCACACCTCGTGCGCTGGGTCGAACGCGGCGGCACGCTGGTTCTTTTTGGTCCACCCGCTCTTTGGCCGGACACGCTGCGAGCCTCGTATGACGAAGCAACAAGTCGCGATCTGCATATTGGGGCTATCACGGGCGCGCGTGTGGCAAACCAAGATGCGCTCGTTTTTCCCGAAGCCGAGCCCGTCGCACACATCGGTGAAAAGGTGTACGCGGCGATCCGATACGTTGGGCATGGCACGGTAGTCGGCATCGCCAACAATGATTTGTTCACGAACATCGGCGCGGCTCACCCGGATAACGCCGCGGCGCTCGTGACGCTGTTCGACGTTGCGAACGGCATCGACGACGATGACGATGAGGTCGAAGGCGACGCGCAGGGCACTGTGCCGAAACGCATGGTGCGTGTCGCTGGCAACATGGCTGGCGTTTCGCCACCAACCAATCCAACGGAAGCGATCTCTCAGTCAGGTCTATCCAAGGGAATGTGGCATGCTCTCGTCGCTGTGCTCGTGTTGTTCCTCGCCGCTGGTGTGAGGCACGCGCGCCCGAGAAGAACAACGGCACCTACGCGTCGCGCGTTCCGCGAGCATGTCGAAGCGACTGGAGCGTTCTACGGGCGTGCCGGCGCGACGGCGCATGCACTTGCTTCCTACGGTCGCTTCGTCGATATGCGCTTGCGCGAACGCCTTCCGCCAGGCACGGATCCGGCCGCATTCCTTGCGGTCCGCACTGGCGTTGCGCCCGAAGAAATGGCTTCCGTCTACGAGCGTGCAACACATGCCGACGTCAATAGTCCGCCAAAGGGTGACGAGCTCGAGGTGATCGAGAAGCTTCGCGCGGCGTTTGTCAAAGGCATGTAGTCGGCTGTGAACCTCACCCGATTTGGTGGACGGGTTGACTACCGAAAACTTGGCCACGTAGGACTTCAATTCGCACGTGAACTCGCCTTCGGGCGGAGATTCGGATGATTGATGACTCGACCCCCGGCGAAAAAACTGCAAATTGGAGAAACATTGTCTGGGCAGCAGTCGACAGGATTATGCCGCTTGACCCGGTGAGCGCAACGAGCTCGCCTGATGTGTTATTCTAAATTACTTTGCGTAGTAGCACGACGCCCCGAAAGCCCCCCGCAGATTGGACGATGACTGCTCCGCGCCGGTTGCGTAGCATAAGCGTTTTTCTCGTCTTCCTTGGCATCGCCTATTTGCTCTTGGGATTGGTGACGATATCGGTCGCCATGTTTGCGGTCGCAGGGGTCGGTTTTTGGATATCGCGGCGCACACGCGCCCAGAACATCGCCGTGCAACACCTCAACCAGGCGTGGCGGCATGTCAGTCTTGGTCAGCTCGACGAAGCGGAAGCCGAGCTTGCCGCGATCGATCGTGCTGGCATGGTGGCGAACATACCGCGTGTGGTCTCGGTATACCGAGCGGCGATCGCTCTTCAACGAGGTAATCCTCGCAAGGCCATTGAAGAGGCCAGCAAGGCGACGAGTGAAAAGGTCGGCATCCTGATCCCGGAAGCCATGCGAGTTCAGCGAGCTAGCGCACTTGCGTTTCGTGCGCTCGCCTACGCGGCCGTTGGCGAAACCTCCGCAGCCGAGCGCGACGCACGGGACACGGAGCAAATCGCGGAGGCACCACCCGAGGCCATTGCCAGGGCACGCCTTGCGCAGGCCGTTGTTTTTTCACGAACCGGAGACGACGCCGCTCTCACTACGGCGCTTAGTGAAAATGCAGATTTGTTTGCTGAGTATGGCGACGCTCGCGCACGGGTGCTTACTCGAGCGCTCGCACGAATGGTGCGAGAGCGCCGAAAACATGTCTATCGGGAACCTGCGAAGGTTGCCGAAACCAACGCACCAAGTGAGCTCGCCGGATGGGTCGAAGGGCTCGCACCAGAAGCTGCAGCGTACATTGATGCTGCGCGTGTCAAAACGGGTTCCGATGAAGCCGCGTCGGCGCCCGTCGCGCCGACGGCGCCGGCATTGGCACCAGCGGACGATGTCAAAACCATCGAGAAAGCTCGCAAGCAGGCGTCCAAAAAAAATGCGCGATGGTCGTGGAGCCGACGCCTGGTTCTTTTGGCGATGTACTTCTTTTCTTTCGTGGTGGTGTGGCAATACCTCGCGCCCAATGACTCGCAGCGCCTGCAGCCCACGAATGCCGCGATTGGCTCGACGCTCGCCAATGCGCATGCCGCTCGTCCGCTGGATTGGATGTGGTCCACAGGAGCTGCTGGCACGATGGCCTTGGTGCTGTTTTTCGGAGCGTACATCCCCATCCTACGACGACGGATGCGGAGGAAGAACGCGCGCCTTGCCATGGCGCGGAGACACATTGCGCTTGGCAACGCCGAAGCGGCGTTGCCGGTGCTCGAAGCGATTGCGCGTGACAGAAATACCCTTTTCGCCGGCTCCGCAACGTTCGAAATCGTGCGGCTCGCGGCGCATGATGCTCGCTATGCATTCGTTGCCGAGCAATGCGAACGCGCCATCCCAAAGCTTGTCCCGTTCATTGCCAAAGGCGCCAATCTTTTGGTTCCTGGGCTCGCGACCGAGCTCGCGGTTGCGCGCGCGGCCATGGGCCAAATCGACAAGGCGCGCGCTGAACTTGCCATCATCGAGCGAGACTTCGCGTCGTTTCCGTTTCTGATGATCGCGCGGACTCGCATTCTTTCCATGTGCGAGGTAGCGAGTGGCAACTTCGATGGCGCGGCGACAATCGCAAGCCAACGGCCAGCAGAGAGCGCACTTCCAAGGCGCGAGGAGCTTCTTGGGGATCTCGCCATGGCAGCCGTGTGGGGCGCCGAGGATTCTGAACGCGAGCGCCTTGAAGCAGAGATGGCCAACCCGGCAATGCGCGGGTGGGTCCAGGCTGTGGCGCCGAGTTTGATAGGCATGGTAGGGCAGATCCGAAAGCGCGCGCCAATCGCGCGAATCGCGAATACCGCTAACAGATAGGACCATTCATAGGAGCGCTTGCAGGTGCAAGCCGGGGCGGCTACTGCGTCGGAAACCGCCTTGAGCCCACCGAAGGTCCCTCCGGAGCGATATCGATGATCCGACACTTCAACACCGCTGGCCCCAACCAACCCGCGAAGCACTACAGCATCGACCCTTTCACACGGATCAACTGGCCCGAGATCCAGCAGCTCATCGACGCGGAGAAGTACTTCGTCCTGCACGCGCCCCGGCAGACAGGGAAGACGACGCTATTGCAGGCGATCGTGGACCGGCTCAATGGCGAAGGGCGCTACGAGACCATGAGGTTCAGCGTCCAATCGGCGCAGGCTGCGCGCGACGATATCGCCATGGGCAACCGGATCATTGCCAATGATT
>WQZB01000096.1 GCA_009780955.1 Polyangiaceae bacterium
ACGCGCAAGTCATGGGAGAGATCGGGCTGGTCACAAGTGTTGTGAGCGGGGCGCTTGGCCCACCAGGTGCGGTGGCACAACTCGGAATCGATGCTGTCGTCGATAGAGTGGGAACGAAGGAGGACAAATACGCATATGGCGCCGGCCAAATGGTTGGAGCCGTGGTTACCGGCGCGGCGGGCCTTGCAGGGGTCGGTGCTGGCATTGCCGCCGAAGGCGGAAGCGGCGGCGCAGCATCGGAAGTGGCGTTGCCCCTTGCGGCGGCAGGCGCGCAAACGGTGGTCACTGCGGGCTCGCTCGCCGTTGGCGCGCACATTCTCATGTCGAGAGGAGCTGCGCCTGTCAAGCCGGCTTCACCGGACACGCCCGCCACAGAACCAGAAAACCCCGTTGCCGTCGAACCAAGCAAGTCCGCGGAACCGGAGGTGGTGCCGTCAGGACCCGAAGCGCCGAGGAAAGCTGCGGGGGTTGAGGCAAAGCCCCAAGTACAGAAGACTAACATTGGCCCCAAGATCGAGAAGCAGATGGCAAAACGAGGGTGGGACCGGGACGATATCGACAAATTGATCGAAAATCCGCACAGTACGAAGAATGTTCGCGACACTCGTCACTTACCCGGTGGCGGATTGGAGGATGACCCAGCTACTGCTTACATCGATCAACAAGGGCACTATGTTATTCGCAACGATCGAACTGGCGACATCGTTCAGGTATCTAACCGCCACGATCCAAACTGGATAGCACCATGGAACTGAAATCTACTGCCGAAAAGCGTATTCAAGAGGCGTTTGCAAGTGTGGGACTGGAGTACGGAGGTGAGTTTTTTATTCTAGCGTCCACTGCTGACAGATACATTGACGCCTGTGTGCAGGAATCCCTCGCCATCGGCGGTATTGAAGCCTTCTGGTTGCAAGGAAAGAAGCTTAAGCCGAACCTAAATCAGATCGCCGACTTCTCCTCGATATTCACAGGCAAAGACTGGAACTCCATCGTTCGAGAGACAGCCGCAGAGGCTCATCGCTTCGTTAGACAAATTCCGGTGGAGGCTGATGTTCGTTTGAACTTCACTCTCCTTTCCGAGCGGGAGTAATGAAATTCTTCGACGTCGTGATGCTCCGCGAAGACCTTCCTACCGAAGGTCTCCGCAGAGGCCAAACAGGTGCAATCATCGAAGTTGCGGAGCGTGAGCCACGGAATTTCGGGCTCAACGCAAGTGGGCGCCGCCATAGCAGGCTGCTGAAGACTTTTGCAGCAGCCTGCTAGGAATCGGCTTCGCGACGCTTTGCAACGACGAACGCGACACCAACGCTAAGAAAGTAGAGCGCCACCAGCGCGAGCGACACCGCGATTTGGCTCGAAACTTCGGGGCCTGGGGTGACGACCGCGCCGACTATGAATGCGCTGATGATGGCCCAGCGGCTGAAGCGCAGAAGCCCGGCCGGCGTGACGATGCCAGCAAGCGCGAGGAACGCGATGAACAGAGGAAGCTCGAAGACGAAGCCGAACGCGAGGAGCATGCGGGTCGTGAAATCGAGGTACTGCTCCATCGTGGTTCGCTGCGTGAGCCTGATGCCTCCAACATCGCCGAGCAGCGAGAGGAAGTACCGGAAACTGAATGGGAAGGCGATGTAGTACGCAAATGCGACGCCTGCGAGAAACAGGCTCGTCGAGAAAACGACGAACGGAACGATGTAACGCTTCTCGCGCGCATACAGGCCAGGGCTGACGAACGCCCAAAGCTGATAGAAAATGACCGGCGTCGCGAGCACGACACCAAAAGCGATCGCCAACTGCATGTAATTTACAAATGCGTCGGCCGGCGCGAGAGTTTGAAGTTCGGGCGGATCGTTTGGGAACTTATCGCGCCACGCGGCGATGTACGGTAGCGAAAGCCACGAAAGAAGTTTTTCGCGAAAAACCCAGCAAACGAGGCTACCGACAAAAAGGGCAGACAGCGCACGAACGAGCCTGCTTCGCAGTTCGCCGAGGTGCTCCCAAATCGTCATCTTCACGTCGCCTTCCGGCCCAATTTGGGACAGATCGTCGTCATCCGGATTGCTTTTTCGTGCCATGTCGGTCGACATCAGTTAGTCCGAGCTGATGGCGGGCTGGTGTCATTAGCGGTGTCGTGAGGCAAAGCGGCGTTCTCATCGCCCGTCGCGCTCGTCACACCTGTCACGTAGAGCGGATCGCGACCGAGCTCCGAGGTGGGCAAGCCGCCAGCGTAAACCACGGCGTTGTCTGGCAGGGCGCCGAATGTGTCGACTCCGTCGCGCGGATATTCGCGTGCGCGTACGGCCACGAAGTCATCGCTGTACACGCTGGTATCTGCATTCGTGCTGGTGAGCTGACCATTCACCGCGTGTGAGCTCCCAGAGCCTGACATGTCGACCGTTGCCGCTACTTTTACGGCGTCGAGCTCACCGCGCGCGAGCTTTCGAATTTCGGCGATGTCGTCGGCAAGCCCCTCGGTGCGCAGCGCCTCGTCGATGCCGCTTTGGGCGCGCAAATCGGACGCCATGCGACGGAGCTTGCCCGCCGCTTGCCCAAGCTTGCGCAGCATCTTTGGTAGATCTTTGGGTCCGATGACAACGAGCGCCACCACGACGACCACAACGAGCTCAGAAAAACCGATGCCAAACACGACTCGATCACGCTAGCACACACGAGATGGCGACCGATGCGCTCACAAAGATCCCGCTTCAGGGGCTATGCCCCGAAGAGCTATGCGCGAAGATTGCGGGGCTGCCGCTGGGCGATGCGAGGAAGATCGTCGCGCAGGTGCATCGCGGGCAAAACATCTCGACACCGAGCTCACTCATTCGCCGCTCGTCGCGCAAAGCAGCCATGAACGCTGGCTTCGTCCCCGGGCTCGAGATCGTCTCGGAGCGCAAAAGCCTCCTCGACCCGTTCGTAAAATACGCACTTCGTACGACCGACGGACTCATGATCGAAGCTGTGCGCATTCCGCTCGAACACCCAGCGCGCTACTCGGTTTGTGTCAGCTCACAAGTTGGCTGCGCGCTCGCTTGCGCGTTTTGCGCGACAGGGCGCATGGGGTTCTTGCGCAACCTCGAGATTTGGGAAATCGTCGAGCAAGTGCGGGTCGTGCGGCGCGCGCTTGGCGCACTCGCAGTCGGCACGCGTGTGCACGGCGTTGTTTTTCAGGGCATGGGCGAGCCACTTGCGAACCTCGATCGGGTTCTTGGAGCCATTCGCGTGATGCACGAGCCGGCTGCACTTGCCATCGACGCGCGCGCCATCACAGTGTGCACCGCGGGGCTTCCAGCAGGCATTCGGCGCATGGCGCGAGAAGCGCCGAGGGTGCGACTTGCGCTGTCGGTCGGGTCGGCTCGCGATGAGGTTCGGCGCAGGCTCATGCCCATTGCCCGTGCGCATTCGCTCGCCGAGGTGCTCGATGCTGCTGCCGAGCATGCCATTGTCACTGGGCTGTCGCCGATGTGGGCTGTTACGCTTCTTGCCGGCGAAAATGACGGGCCGGCCGACGCCGCGGCGCTTGCTGATTGCGTTGTCGCGTTTCGCGAAAAAACGGGCAAAAACCCGCGGCTTAGTGTGATTCCGTACAATCCCATTGGCAGTGGCTCAATGGGCGACTCTGTTGGCGGCAAGGCCGACCCGTTTGCGCGCACAAGTGGCGAGGCCGAAGCCGCATTTCGTGATGTGCTCGCAGCGCGAGGAGTTTTCACGCACCGGCGGTATAGCGGCGGTGCGGATGTAGGCGCTGCATGTGGTCAATTGAGCGCCAGCCCGCTTTCGATTTGACGCGATCTCTTCGTTGGCGGCTGCGGTGCGGTCCTCAAAGCGCAAGGAGGCTGTTCCGGTCCGCTCCTCGCCGCCGCCTCGACCTCGCGTCAACTTGAAAGCGGTCTAAGGCTTGAACTCGACAGTTGCATGCAGTATACATGCACATTTGGAGGTAATGTGGGAGTGAAAGCTCCTGCATCAATAAATTTTGACTCGTGCTGTTGCAAATTCGACGTGCAGCCAAACTGACGATTCGCCTGTCTGCGACATGCTTGCGTAAACTTCTAAGCCCGGATGATTCACGACGACTCCACTCAGAGCAGAAATCGCGTCGTGAATCATCCGGGCTAGCAGGAGGCGCTTACCCAATGAAACATGCATGGCTTGGAACTCTCGTTGGTGTGGTTATCGCGGCTGTGCCCGCGTGCAGCAGCAAAAGCAAAAGCAAAAGCAACGACAGCGTTTCAAGCACGGTCTGCGGCGGTGCTAGCAACACGCCGTGCCCCGGCGGGCATGAATGCAGCTCGGATGACGATTGCGATGGTTTTTGTGTGAGTGGCACGTGCACCGCGCCGAGCGCAACCGACGGCAAGCAAAATCAGGGCGAAACCGACATCGATTGCGGCGGACCCAATGCACCGGGGTGCACATTCGGCAAAGTGTGCGTGCAAAACTCAGACTGCCTTGCCCAAGCATGCACCGATTCGGTGTGTGTGGAGCCAACAGCCACCGACGGCGTGAAAAACGGCGGTGAATCGGATATCGACTGCGGCGGCAGCGGCGTGACCGATGGCGACTTTTCGTACAAGGTGCCGCGCTGCAAAGACGAACAGAAGTGCGTTGTGGCAGGCGACTGCTGGCCGGGTAGCGCATGCTCGCCGGCAGGCACGTGCGCGTCGCCGTCGTGCGGCACGAGTCGAACGGCTGGCATTACGACGTGCGGTGCAGGGGAAACAGTCGACGCGAACGCGGTTCACGATTCGTGCTGCAAGTCGCTTTCGCTTCCAACGCGCCCCGGCCGCCTCGACAAATACGAAATTACCTCAGGGCGCTTCCGCACATTCCTTGACGCGGTTGGCCCTGATGTCCAGTCCTGGGTCAAGCAGTATGTCAGCACTCATTCGGGTTCGCAGCTCGCGACACTCACCAACATGGATTCCGACTTACTTAATATTTATCCAAGCGTGCAAACAGACTTGACCCAGCACATGTCGAATTCCATCGATAGCTACGAGGGCAGTCGTGGTTGCTACAACCAACCCGGCGATTATGGTGCAAATACGTATTGGCTAGATCAGAGTTTGCTTAATGACGCGTACAAAGATTCTCCTCCGACACGCGTGTTGCTGCAATCAGTTTCCGACGAAAAGCCGCTCAACTGCGCCATGCCGATCATGTTTGCTGCCTTTTGCGCGTGGGACGGCGATGGCCGCCTGGCGATGGTGGCCGATTACCAGGACGTGTGGAATCCATCGCAAACATATCCTTGGGGTAATTCGAACCTTTGCACGGATGACAAGCCTCCAGCAGCCAGCATCACGACCTGCGCCAATAAGAACAACCTTGACCCTTCGACGGTGTGTAAAGACGATCTGGGGCCACCAGATTATACCACTTGGGCTTGCAATCAGTACAACTGGTGCAATGGGAATCGGGATACTGGCACCTTCACTTGCCAGAACACGAATTACAATGCCTACGGCGTGGCTGGGATATTCTATATGTACCCGGCCAATACCAACCTCGCGGACGACTCCGAAGCTCTTATTGCAGCGCCCGGTCGATTTGTAAAAGATGCTTCGAGCACGAAAGGCTTTGGCGAAAGCTGGATGGACCTTTACGCGAACCTGATGGAATATACAGGCGATTTCAATAAGGATTGCGACGACCGATTCGGCCATCCGTGCACTTTTTACGACTACTCAGGGATCCCCACGACGCCTCTCGTGGGTAGCTCGTGGGAAGGCCACTTAAGTGGAGTCGAGAACGGTGGTTACCGTTACCCAGTAACCTTCCAATATGGAAAAATTGGCGCACGATGCGTGCGGGATATGCAGAAGCCCTGATGTGTGTGCAGGCGGCGCTAGCGCGGGTCTGATCCCGTAAAGAGCTCAGCCTGATTTTTTTGCGCTTCGAAGCAACCTCCACGCAAATCGGTCGACTGGTACATTAGCGGCAGGTTTGCAGCCGCGTTATTTGGAGAATTTCCCCATGAAAACGTTTTCTATCGGTCGATTGCTCGTTGCTGTTGGCTGCCTTGCATCATGCGGCGGCGCGTTTGGTGATGCCCCGGGTTCATCCGACGGCGGGTCGGGTCAAACCAATGGTGGCACCGGTTCCGATGGCGGAGGTCTCGACGGTGGGTTCGTTGACCCTGGCCCTGTATTCTCGTTCGTGCAAGCCCAAAGCCCGGTGTATGTTCGGCAAGGGCAAGAAGCCACGAGCATTCCCATTACCATCGCACGAAATGTAACACCCGGGAATGACATCCAAATCACTATAACAAGTGTGCCCGATGGCGTTTCGGTGGCTCCGACTCAGCTCACCATTCCATCCGGCTCGACCACCGGGCAGCTTGCCATTAATGTTGACCCGTCCATTTCCCAAGGCTTATTGGACGGCAATTTGGTACTTCAAGGCTCTGCGGAGGCCGCATCCGCCACGGAAGCCACGAATCTCCAGCTTACGGCAAACACGAGTCTCAGAGGGTGTTCTACAGAAATTTGGCCCAAAACCGCGAACCGTGGCACTGGGCCACACGATGGAACGCAAACCCTATCTTTCGGACATGACGGACGCGCAGTGGGAAATAATGAAAGACTATATTCCTGAACCGAAACCAGGCCCGCAGGAAGTCTTCTACGACCGTCGGGAGATC
>WQZB01000097.1 GCA_009780955.1 Polyangiaceae bacterium
CATCCCTGCCCACGGAGGTGTGGATCAACAAGCCTAAGTCGCATTCCTCATCAACTTCATCGACCGATAATTCTGCTCAGTAATCTCTTCATTCCCATGTCTCATCCTCGTTGACAGATTCCGAAATCGACGAATACCCCAATGGCTTGCCCACTCTAGGACGGCGTCGCCTACCATGTTCGCGGTGTGGGTCGTAGTGGTGTCACCAATCGTGATTGCGTACGTGTGCATGACGCTTCTCCTTTGGTCGACGTCAATAGCAATACCGTGACTGTGATAGAGTTCGATCCTTCTGCCAGTCCGTGAGCCAACGGAGCACCCACGTTGTCAGCGCTTGCCAGCCGGCGCGCGCCATGCGCTGCCTGGTTACCAACGCCTGTCTTTGCGAATCTCATTCCAGCAATAGATTGCCATATCCAATGTAATTTGCAAACGACACTCAGAATGACCCCGACGACGACGAAACCAAATCCATCCGCAATAGGTGCACTTTTTCTCCTCATGTTTCTCGGAAATGCACTCAAATTTCCACTCTCCGGAGTTGATCTTTTTGCAGAATTTCTCCCATGGTACAAGGTTGCCACGTGCCTCGACATTTTCTCAACGGCCATGGAGAAAAGCCAGTTTGGATTTGCCGGTGCGCAAGGTTCGTTTGTAGGGATTTTGAACATTGGTTTCAACGATCCAAAACCCATCCGAAAAACCAAAAATAATCGCATTCCCTTGTTCGCCAATATGCGTGACCCAACAGTCATGCAGGCAAATCGAGGCAAAGTCGTTGATAGCTCGATATTTCCATGCCATGGGACCCGGAACCGCATTTTGAATGCGCGACGGATAAAGAGGCTAACGAAAAATGCCCAACCTGAGGTGGACCCTCCTACCTGCTTCAAGCATCCTCGAAATAGTCGCCGTCAAGTCGCGCGATTTTCAGCACCTTATGCGAAACACCGACGCCGCGCTCAATCATCAGCGCGGCAAGCGTTGTTCCGTCCACGAGAACGATGCTGTCGGAGACGCTCTGCGCATATTCCTTGGCTTCTCTCGTGAAATCGGAAGTGGTGATAAAAACACCTTTGCGAGCACGTCGCCCAGCAAGCGCCCCATAAAACCCTTGGATCTCGGGTCGCCCAATGTTTGCTTTCCAACGCTTCGCTTGAACGTAGACTTTCTCCAATCCAAGGCGATCGAGCGCAATGATGCCGTCGATTCCAGTGTCGCCCGAGCCTCCAACCTGCTGCAAGTCCGTGCGGCTCGCGCCGTATCCCATCGCGAGAAGGAGATCGAGAACGAGTCTTTCGAAGAATACGGGAGATGCATCTGCAATCGTCGTGAGCAGATCTTGCGAGAGGCTTGCGTTCAACTCTTCGATCGCGTCGTCGATGCGCTCTTCAGGACTCTTCGGTTCAACAAGATGCGTAGCGTCTTCGGTCTTCCTCGCAGCTTCGCTAGCATTCGCAACGGTGGAGCCTCTCGGAATGATCGCAAGAGCGTCAATGGTCTCAGTGTCGAATCCCATCGGATGTGCAGCAACGAAGGCACGACCTGCTTCGGTAAGCCGCCAAAATCCACGCGGACGCGATTGTGACTAACCGGCTCGTTTGAGTCGATCATGGGCCCATCCGATCCGATTCTGATAGACGGGCTGCCCGCCACTCGGGAGCAATTGAGCCCGTTCTGCGTCCGAAAGATTCACGGCGTCAGCGACTTTTTCGTGCGCGTCCCGAGCTCGCAGCCCATCGGGGTGAGCTGCAAGAACTTGCAGCAGCGTCGGGATGAACACGTGGTAGGTCGGGATCGCCATCGCGCGCGATTCTAATCCGAGTGCGCGCGGGTTCTGTTCTTTCGTGTAACATCACGAGTGTGGGCGCACCGATGAATCGTCGCTACGAAGAGCCCCCTTTGGAAGAGGCGATCTTCGAGCTTTTCGTGCGCCCGGCCGGGCCGTGGACACCGACTGCTGCCGAGCAACTAGCTAAGAGCCTTCCCAGCTACTCGGGGAAACGCGACGACTTGGAGGACATCAACGTGCTCCTCGGAATCGGTCCCGGTCGCTCAATAGCCCAGGGCGTCGAGCCGGGAGCAAGAAGAACCCGGCTATGGAACCTGGACCAATCGAGGGCGGTTCAGTTCGGCGTGGAAATGTGCACGTTCAACGTGAGGAAGCCATACGGCCATTTTGAAGATCACCTGCCCGCTATCCGCGAGCTGTTTGGCGCCTATCTGAGCGCAACGAAACCGCAGCGCCTCGGTTGGGTCGGGCAGCGCTACCTCAACATCGTTCAACTGCCAGTCGACGCTCCTCCGTCGAACTACTTCGAGTTGTTTCCGCGGTTCCCCACGGGACTGCCTGAGCCCCATCGCCCGTTCGCCGTGCAAGTCGAAACAGCGCGGTTTGCGCAGGGCACCACCGTCGTGAACCTCGCGCTTCTCAAACTCGGTGCGGAAGCGGCGGTGTACACGATCGATGTCTACGCACGATCGGACGACACGGTGCCCCTCACCGTAGATGATCTCCTCGCATGGCAGCAGCGCGCCCATGAATCCATCCGCCAATCATTCGAGTTGACCATCACTGCGGCAGCACGCAGGCTGTTCAAGGAAGTTCCATGCTCGTGCGGCAGCCATTATTCTTGACCCAATGCTGCGCCGCGAGGCCCAAGCGACGGCCGACCGGACGAAGGCGGTGCTGCCGGATCCCGATGCCGCGGATGTCGAGCAGAAGGTCGAGAAGCTTGTCGAGCAGAGCAAGGCGTTACGGAAAGAGCTGAATGCCATCATGAAGGGGGAGCGCCCGCCGTTCGCAATGCTGGAGGCGCACTCCGCGACGCCGGCGCTCCCAAGATCGATCGCTAGCTTTCAACACGTGTACTCGATGCCGAGGCCGATGCTGGCGCGATTCGCGGCGAAGGCCAATCCGCGGCTCCGTTTGCTCCCCCCGTACCGCGAGCATGTGTCTCACTCGTTTGGAAGATATTTTTCAAGGATCGGGCTGCTCCAAGACATCCCACGCTACCCGGTCTGAGCAAAAAGGATAGACAACCGTTGCGGTGTTGTTGCCACGCGAGGCGAGAGCCGGCTCCGCGTGCGAGGTCTCCGCGGAGGCCGCGCCCGCGACGCCGGATCACTTCGCGAGTCGCATACGATCGAGAGCCACGACGTTGCCGGCACTCACCAGCCGCCGCGCCTCGAGCTCCTTGGCGAGCTGCGCGATGACGTCGAATCGACCGGCTGCTGTCGCTCCTTCGAGCGCCCTTACGAGAACTGCCTCGATGTCGATCGGTTCCGTTTTGCCGGTTGAGCTTCGGTCGAAACCGGCGAGTCAGAAGGATGCTGTTGCTCGATCGGCTCAACGCAATCGGAGACTATTTTCTCGGGTGATGCTTCGAAATTCAGCCCGTCGAGAAGCGACGATTTCGTGCTACCCTCGACCAGGTTCAAGTCCCTTCCTTCGCACTGTAAGCTGGCGAAATCATTGAGCGCGGCCGACCGAAAAACCAAAACCCGGCCAATACCCTGAGCGGGCTTCATGAGCGCCACGGGTAGCGGTGGGAACTGGCAGCACCGTTCCTTGCGGTGGGGTTTTTACGTTGACGTCTTCGAATTGCTGCTAGGAGCGCAGATTGATGTCTGCCGAACGGACGAACAAGCCCCAAAATGCCATCCGCCCGACCCGCCAAGAGGACTACGCCGAGTGGTACCAGCAGGTCATCAAGGCAGCCGACATGGCGGAAAATTCGCCGGTGCGCGGGTGCATGGTCATCAAGCCGTGGGGCTACGGTCTTTGGGAAAACATTCAGCGATCACTCGACCGGATGTTCAAAGACACCGGGCACGTCAACGCCTACTTTCCGCTCTTCATCCCTTTGTCGTTCTTCGAAAAAGAGGCCGAGCACGTCGAAGGTTTCGCCAAAGAGTGCGCTGTGGTCACCCATCACCGCCTGGAGCCGAAGCCGGGTGGCGGCCTCCGCCCCGCTGGAGAGCTCGAGGAGCCGCTCATCGTGCGCCCGACGAGCGAAACGATCATTGGCGAGATGTTTGCGAAGTGGACGCAGAGCTACCGCGATCTGCCCATTCTCATCAACCAATGGGCGAACATCGTTCGCTGGGAGATGCGCACGCGCCTGTTCCTGCGCACCGCGGAGTTTCTCTGGCAGGAGGGGCACACGGCGCACGCAACGGAGGCCGAGGCGCGACAAGAAACGATGCGCATGCTCGATGTTTACGCGACGTTTGCGCGCGATTGGATGGCGCTTCCGGTAGTCAAGGGAGTCAAGTGCGCGTGGGAGCGCTTCCCGGGCGCGGTCGACACCTACTCGATCGAAGCCATGATGCAGGACCGAAAGGCACTTCAGGCCGGCACGTCCCATTTTCTCGGGCAGAATTTCGCGCGCTCGTCCGGCATCAAGTTTCTCGGTGCGGATGGGCGCGAAGAATTCGCGTGGACGACGTCGTGGGGAGTCTCCACGCGCCTCATCGGCGCGCTCATCATGGCGCATGCAGACGATGATGGAATGGTGATGCCGCCAAAGCTTGCGCCGAAGCACGTCGTGCTTCTGCCCATCTACCGCAATGAGGCCGATCGCGGGCGCGTGCTCGCGCATTGCGAGAGCCTGCAGAACGAGCTCCGCGATCAGCGCTACGACGGCGAACGTATCGAGGTCGAGATCGACCAGCGCGCGATGCCTGGGGGTGAGAAAGCCTGGTTCCACATCAAGCGTGGCGTGCCGCTGCGGGTCGAAATTGGGCCGCGCGATATCGATGGCGGTGTCGTGTCACTCACGCGCCGCGACCGCGGACCAAAAGATCGCCAGGCGATACCGCGTGCCGAGTTTTCTGCGAACGTTGGTGCAATCCTCGGCGAGATGCAGCGCGGACTCTTGGCGCGCGCCGAGGCCTACCAGAAGGAGCACACGCGCGAGATCACCGATCTCGAAGAGCTCCGTCGCTGGTTTACGCCAAAGAACGAAGACAAGCCGGAGATCCACGGCGGCTTTGCGCTCGCACCATTCGTCGAAGATAAAAGGGTCGAACAAGCGCTCCTACCGATGAAGCTCACGGTGCGCAATGTTCCGCTCGACGCCGAGCGCCGCCCAGCCAAGTGCGTGTTCACAGGGCAGCCGACCGACAAGTGGGCGATTTTCTCGAAAGCCTATTGAACAGACGCTAACGAAGTGAAGCCTATCCGCCTACTCGAGAACGGCTGCACCATTGACCGTGCGGGCCACGGCGAGAATGTCCTCGGCGCCAAAGGCAAGCTCGTTGGGCAGCTCGGCATCCATGAAGAGGCGTGCCTCGCGGATTTCAAGCGGATTCTGGGGCGCTTTGACCGGAGGCCCCACGCGGCATTCCACGCCAACGGTCACGGCATGGAACCTCAAATCGCGCGATGGATCCGACCACACACCAAGCACGCGAACGAACACTGGCGCGACAACGCCGGCTTCCTCCTCGAGCTCGCGCTCGAGCGCTACGCGCAATGTTTCGCCCCACTCGAGCGTGCCGCCAGGCAGCCCCCATGTGCCAGTGTCACTACGGCGAATGAGCAGCGTGCGCCCGTCCCTCGTTCGCGCCACCACCGAGATGCCAACAACCGGCCGATGCAACAAGTGCCGCGTCACTTCGTGAACGATGCCAAAGGCCGCCTTTGGGAGCCAACCAAGAATCATTACGAAAACATACCGCTTTCAAGTTGCCGCGAGGTCGAGGCGGCATAGGCAACGAGCTCGGGATCGAGGAGCACAGGAGCGAGAGACCGCCCACTCGAAGTCACCGACTCGAATTGTCGACATGTGCCGAGCGTATCATGCCGGTCTTGATCCGAAGGCGGTTGGCGCGGGTCTGATCCCACCAAAACCTCATCCGATCTTTTTTCCGCATCGACGCAACCTCCGCGCGGATCGGTCGACATAGACAACAGCGGTAGTTATGCGACCGCGTGTTGAAAGGGATTATCCATGAAAAATTATTCTATCACTCGATTACTCGTTGCTATTGGCTGCGTCGCATCGTGTGGCGGCTCGTTTGGTGATGCCCCAGGTTCATCCGACGGCGGGTCGGGCTCATCCGGTGGCGGATCGGATCAAACCAATGGTGGCACCAGCTCCGATGGTGGGGTTACTCACCTTGACGGCGGGGTCGTTGACCCCGGCACCACGTTCTCATTCGTGCAAGCCGATGGCCCGGTGTACGTGCGGCAAGGGCAAACCATCACCATAACCATTGACATCACGCGATACATAACGCCCGGAACTGACATCACAATCAACGCAATAAGTGGTGTACCCGATAACGTTACCGTGGATCCGCTCATCATCTCATCCGGCTCGAACACCGGGCATCTTGTTGTTACCGTTGACGAATCCGTTCCTCAAGGCCCTTTGAACGTGACACTTCAAGGCTTGGCAGCGGAAGCAACCGTCCCGGCAAGCACGAATCTCCAGCTTTTCGTTCGTGGCGCCCCAGCAGGGCAAGCGCATCTTAAACCGTGGAAATCATGCTGAGAACGGTAAAGGCATAGTCTGGCTCCCAGCCTGCGATTCTACGTTTGCTGGCAACGCTCCTCTTTCCGGGGCGAGACGATTCGC
>WQZB01000098.1 GCA_009780955.1 Polyangiaceae bacterium
CAGCGATTCGTGGTGGAGATGAAGATGGTGCGCGAGCGCCGTTCGCTGGATGCGACGATCGAAGAAGGACTCGCGCAGACGGCGAGGTACGCCGACAAGTGCCATCCAGAAGAGGCCCATCTGATCATCGTCGACCCAAGCGAAACACGAAGTTGGGACGAGAAGGTCTTCGTGCAAGAGCGCAGCGCCGATGGCCGCTCGGTCACGGTATGGGGTATGTGATGGGGGGTTCGGTTCAGTTCCTTTGCGCGTGACACGCAGGCGGGTGAGATTCAGTGCGGATGCACTTCTCCGTTCGTGTGGCGCTCTCGCTCAGGCTGCTCAGATAGGTGCACTCGCTCTGCGAGCCTGCCCTATGCACAGAATTGCTTTCCTTGCAACAAAAATGCATATTCGCGCAGGTGCAACATGCTGTACCCCTACATATTTGCGACGTATTGCTTCATTTTAACAAAATCAACAAATGCTGCATTGTGTCATGGTTGAAAATATTGCCGCGGTTGCGGGTTTATGAAACTTCTTGACGCATGGTGAAAGCGTTCGCACTCCGTGGCGCCATCCAACGCGAAAGCGTTTTTGGGAACTACGTGTGGGTGCATGGGGGGGGGGGGGGGGGTAAAAGCCATATTTGTGCCGATGTGCGCGGTTTTTTAGCACCGCGTGTCTTACCGTTACGGCTAAGCGAGGCAGCAAGTCCTGCGCAAAAGGCGGCTGCGCCCGCTGCGGGATCTGCGCAAGAAGCGGGAAGTCCCTCGCCGTCTTTGGCAATTGCGAGCGTTATGGTTACGACCAGCCCGGCGCAACCCGTTGCCGTACTTAACGAGGCTGAAGCGCGACGGTCTCAAGCTTGCCGACGAGTACCTCACGGGCCACGCCGTCGAGGCGATCGAGCATTATCGTATTTTCTTAGAGGGTATTCTACAGCAGATACGGAGTCTTGCGCCGTAAGTCGGCGGACCATTACGCGAATAAAACTCCATTGAATCCAAGTTTTAGGACTTGAATTCGACCGTTCATCATCTGTTCGATAAACGCCGTTTCCTATTCAACCATTCGAAGATCGCTCCACAGAGCACACAACTTTTTCCCAAGGAGGATTCCATGAAACAAGCAGGCACATCGGTAGCCCTCGCCGGTCTGGTCTGCGCCCTCAGCTGGGCCGGCTGCAAAGGCAGCGACGCCGACGGGGCGGTCGGCTCCACCGCAGCGACAGGCGTGTGGTGCGGCGTCTCGCCCGTTGGTATGACGACGCGGCTCCTCATTTTAGGCGATGGGCTGATTGACGGCGTTTACACAGCCGCCTCAGGCTGCACCAACGTGGTGCTTACGGGCGACAGTGGCGGACTGCGCGGTGCGATCACGTCGGCCAACGACAGCAATATCTCCGGCTCGTTGGTGGACATTGGCTTTGCCGACGGCGACACCGAGACGATAAAGTTCAGCGGTTCGGTATCGGCAAAAAAAAGCGCGAGCTTGAACGTGACAATACCGGGCGTGGGCTCCGGGAACATGACGCTGAGCTACGACTCGGCCTTTGATGGGACGCTGCCGCTGTCGTCGGTGGCAGGCACTTACACAATCAAAACAGGCAGCTTGATCCCCGGCGGCACGACGACGCAGCCGTACACCCTGATCATCGATGCCGACGGAACGGTGACGATGCTGCAAACCAGCGGCTGCTCGGCCAGCGGTACGGTGCAATCGCGCTCGGACGTGGCGGCGCTGGATCTGGATATCACGTTTACGGGCAACTGCATCATGAGCAGCGGCACGCACGCCACAGGCGTAATCGGCCGCGGCTTTGTGGGCAGCAGCACTGACAAGCATCTGGACATCGAGGGGCACCCGGCAGGCTCGTCGTTTAGCACACCGGGGTTTTTGCTTACTGCATTGCTGTCCGGCCCCCCGCCTACGCCTAAGGACGCGGGTACTGACAGCGGTGGCACCACCCCCCCGGTCGGACCGCTTTGTTATGGCGACAGCGCTGCGGGCGCCATCAAAGGTACGTGTACAACCAAATACCCTGGAGGAATGTGCACGTCGCAGGAGATCAACGATTTGTATGCAGCCTGCATTGGTGGCACCTCATCTTACGATAAATGCATCGCCGCGGAGACATCTCCAAGCTGCGACGAGTGTCTTGAGGGGGCGAATAGGTCGACCGACATCCCAGCTGTCTTCCAAATTATTAATGAGACAACGATAAGTACAAGTGTGAGTGCGGAGGTTTGCTTTTTCATGCAGCTCAGGATGCCTGAGTGTGCGTTGCCATTTCAGAATTATGACTATTGTCGCTCGGTTGCATGTCAGTCATTCTTGGACGACGACGACGCATACAACAATTGTTGGGATCAGGCAAAGAGGGGAGCGTGCCTGAGCAGCTTCAGCGCTGTCCCCATCGATTGCATGAATGCCGATAATGCGCTGAAGGCGACTGACCCTGCTTACACGGCGTGTACCGGTACGAATCCTTCTTCTTTCGAGTCTGTATTCAAAGCGACCGCGAATGTGCTTTGCGTCACGGGCGCTCCGTAATGAGCGGCACCTAAACCGAAGTGCGACAAAGGTCGAAGAGGTTATTATGCGTACACATTGCATATTCATTGCACTGGCGAGTTTAATCGGTTGCAGTACCACCCTCCGAACCGCGGAAGATCCGTCGGCTGACGCGAGTGGGGGGACGCCTGAGGCTGGTGGGCCTGCGCTCACGCTGCCGCCTCCCGACGCTGAGTTGAACGAAAACTACGGCATTTTCGTTTCGCTTGCCGGCGCGTCCGACGGCGAAGGCACGCGGGCAAGTCCTCTTTCGTCAATTCAAGCGGCCATTGAAAAAGCCGAGCTATCTGGTAAGCGCGTTTACGTTTGCAAAGGCACTTACCAAGAAGCGCTCACGCTGGAAAATGGCATTTCAGTGATTGGCGGCTACGATTGCACGGTCGACTGGGTTACTGATCAAAATGGCCGATCGCGTATTGAGTCGCCAACAATTCCGGCGATTCGCGCAAACAACATTCTTGCTGACACGAGCTTCATGGGCTTTGACGTGACTGCGCCAGATGTGTCGGGTAGTAGCGCATCGTCAATTGGGCTTATTGCGAAAAATGCAAGTTTCTTGAAGGTTGCCAATGGCAGCATCATGGCTGGTAAAGGTGCCGATGGTGCGGCGGGTACTACACCGGAAGATGCGGTTAATGGTCCGGACGTTGATGGTAAAAAGGGCGCGAATAGTTATGTCAGTATAGCGTATCCGCCCGATGAGCAACTGACGGCTGCCGCCGGCGGAACAAGCACATGCGATGGCGAAACAGGCGGGGCCGGCGGGGTGGCGACCTTGTACCCGGAATGTACACGCACAGCATTAGTACCTGGCACTGCACCCCAAGAATCGGGCAATGGCGCCGCTGGTCAAGACGGTGACGACGGAAACAGTGCTATGGGTACGGGTGCATTCAACGCGAATGGATATGTGCCCGCCGATGGCATCAAGGGAACCAATGGTAGCCCCGGCGGTGGAGGAAGCGGTGGAAGCGGTGGTGGGGCGGGGCTCTTTGTTACCTGCATATCGGATATCAATTACCAACAGGGCCCTTCGGGAGGAGGGGGTGGTGCGGGCGGATGCGGAGGTCTCACCGGCACGCCGGGCAAAGGCGGTGGCGCAAGCATCGCGGCGCTTCTGTCGGCAAGCGAGGGGTTGACGTTCGACGCGGCCCAAGTGCTTGCCGGCCAGGGAGGCGCTGGAGGGGAAGGCAGTCTTGGCGGCTCGCCAACACTCGGCGGTGATGGTGGTTATAACGGTGGTAGTAGTGGCATGATTGCCGGTGCGGGGCAACCTGGCGGACGCGGTGGCCGACCCGGCATCAGCGGAAGTGGCGCGGGCGGCCCAAGTATCGGCATTGCTTATACCGGCGGCAAGCCCGATCTCATCAACGGCGCGGTCGCAAAGTCTGGCGGCTTCGGTGCAGGCGTTGGTGAGGAATCGAAAACATTCGAAGGCGTGACGTGGACGCTTCCGGCATCGGCCCCAGGTATCGCGAAAGACATGTACGAGTTTAGCGACGACGGTGGGAGTCAAACGGACGGTGGGAGTACGACGGATGAGGATGGTGGGAGCGCAACGGACAGTGGGAGTACAACGGGGGGTGGAGGTACAACGGACAGTGGGATTAAACCCCAGTGTAGTTTCGACTGCGATTGCGGCCACTGTGGGTATTGCGAGAGCGGTACGTGCAGGAACGGTGGACAGGGGCCGTATGGTTGTTATCGCGGGTGCGGGTGAGGTAATGCGATGAACCGAAGATTCATGATTGCCACGCTATTCGCGGCAGCCGGCGCACTGGCCGGGTGTGAAACCGTGTCAGAAATAGGCCAAACCTTTGAGGCGACCGGCAATGCCATCTCGGCGCTCTCGAAGATCAAGCACGATGAAAACGAGTTGCGAAAAAAGGCCGAACAGGGCGATTTGGCGTCGCAACTCGCTCTCGGCGATCTTGAAAGAAACAGGGAGAACCCGGACAAAGCGGCGATTTGGTATCGCAAGGCGGCTGATCAAGGCGACGCAAGGGCGCAATACGCGCTCGGCGTTCTTTACTTGGGTGGTGGACGGTGGAATTTCAAAAAACAGGATATGACTCAGGTAGTATTCTGGTACCGCAAGGCGGCTGAACAGGGTTATCCAAAGGCGCAAAACAGCCTCGGCGTGCTTTACTCCGTGGGTAACGGAGTGCCGAAGGACATGGCTCAGGCCGCAATTTGGTACCGCAAGGCCGCCGAGCAGGGTGACGCGTCTTCGCAAATCAAACTTGCCAAGCTCTATCACCAAGGCAAAGGGGTCGAAAAGGACGATGTCCAAGCGAAAGACTGGTACCGCAAGGGCGCCCTGCAGGGCAGGGTCTATGCGCAGGATAAGGAGCTTAGCGAGGCTTATCCAGATGCTTTTTCACAACAGGAACTTGAGGTTGCCATTAAAAAGAGTCAGCAAAAAACCGTGATGGCGCTGACCCGGTCAAGCGCTTACCAAGGTAGGGCTTATGCGCAAGTCGAACTTGGAAAGATTTACGAAACAGGCACCGGTAGCTACCCGGGGTCGGTTGTGTCGATCAAGAAGAACCCGGTCCGCGCGGCGTTCTGGTATCGCAAAGCCGCCGACCAAGGCCATCTGCGCGGGCAATTCAATCTTGGCAAACTTTATGAACAGGGGGTCGGGGTGCCGAAAGACCAGGCCCAGGCGATGGTCTGGTACCAAAAAGTGGTCGCTAGCTCGCCTGCTGCCGGGTTGTCGATGCAGCAGACGGTTGATTTTATCAATAGAATGATTGAGGGACAATATTCTGTTTCAATGTCTTTCCCCATTGAAATTACCCGTACATTCGGCGCTGCGGTGGAGGTTCGTCAGAAGGAGATCAGCCTTCAAGGAGAATGCTCCTTGGTCATGCCGCAAAAGCAGAAAATCACCACATGGACTGGTGTCCACAAAGAGCCTTGTCTCCGTACGCGTTATGCCCCAAATGGAAGTACGACCATAGAAGCCTGTGCACCAGCAGAAGTATACGTCCGTGAGAACGAGCGATCATTCACCGAGAACGTGCAGTACGTCGTCAACTTGGCAACCGTTGATCCGCGGTCATTGTACGTTGACCAGGAGAACAGCTATGCCAAGGCTCGTGCTGTTTTCAAGATCGTGCCTCTCGAAAAATCCACCTTTTATGGTAATTTATCCCATAGCAATTTGGCAATGCTAGATTTTAATGACCTCAGGGATCTGGATTTGTTTTTTGCTTCCGGCCTTCGCGAGGAGCCTTTCAAATCATTTTTGTCCACCAACAAAAAAGTGCTCAAGGCAGCGCAGTTGTTTGCCCATGCAATTGCCATGTGCCACGCTTCTGGAGATATGAAGGTCGCTCTGGAAGCCGACATGTTGAGCGCCGCGGAGTGGATGACTACTTTCGGAAGAGCCCCTGCGCCTTAGCAGCACAGGGCAAGCGCATCGAGCGCTTGCGAGCGCACGCGGGGTCGGCTACGGCCGATGAGGAAAGGTTCCTCTGAACCCACCGAAGGTCCCTCCGGAGCGACGCGATGACCCGACACTTCAACACCGCTGGCCCCAACCACCCCGCGAAGCATTACAGCATCGACCCTTTCACACGAATCAACTGGCCTGAGATTCAGCAGCTCATCGACGGGGAGAAGTACTTCGTCCTGCATGCGCCTCGGCAGACGGGGAAGACAACGCTGCTGCAGGCGATCGTGGACCGGCTCAATGGCGAGGGGCGCTACGACACGCTGCGGATGAACGTCGAGATAGCCCAGGCCGCGCGCAACGACGTGGCAATGGGAGATGAACTGATCGCCACGAAGCTCGTCGATCAAGCAGAGATTTGGTTTCCC
>WQZB01000099.1 GCA_009780955.1 Polyangiaceae bacterium
AGATTCGTGCAGGTCTCAATCCGCTTCTTCTGCTTGCTGGTCAGCGCGATGCGCCGCGCACTAACAACCATCAGAAGGCTTTGGATCTCACCCTCGGCCCGGCCCCTGGCTTCGCCCTCGGCCACGTACTTCCTGGCAAATTCGCTTTGGTAGGCCATCAGCTCCTCGAACAGCGGGCGCACGGCCTCGCTCACTGTAGAAATGACCGCGTCAAGATAATCCTTCTCGCGCTGGCTGTCCACCCGCCGGGCACCTTTGACGACCGCTTTTGCCACGGCCGCAGTCCTCTCGGGCGGCTCCTTGCTCTGATGCGCTATCACCGACAAAAGCGCAAGCTCCGGATCCAAGGCAGCACGCTTCACGTCTCGCACCACGGGAACCATGCTCGGGCTGATAACATACGGGCGAAGCTTGCCCCCGTCAGGCCCAAGACGGATGGTCTTGCGGGCCCAGCGAGCCACGCTCTCTCTATGCGTCACCACCATCACGCAGGCCGGGCACTGCATGCGCTGACGCACCAGTGCCCTATAAACCGGCCAGGAATATTTCTTCGCCTTGTCGCGCTCCGTTTGTACTTCAAGCACAACTCCAAGCACGGGCCTGTCTTCTACACGCAGCGCAATGATCAAGTCGGCCCGGTGCTCGACAGCAACGATTTCGTTGAGATCGCCTGGTTCAATCCGAGCTTCTTGGTAATCGGGCAGTGCAACCCCCAACGAATCCCGAAGCAGCTTCAGCGCCAGCTCGGGCTGGTTGCGAAACAGAAGCACCTGGGCCTCATGCAACGGCGATGGCATCTGGTTCTTTCTGACCTACGACCGCAAGCCAGGCAAGCCCTCTTCACGAATTTTGACGCAATGATTGAGGAGAATCATAAATGAAATCGAAGGTGTGGATGGCGGCCGTGGGGCATATGGCCATACGCCCCTACTGGATAATCATTTTATCGGTGCTTCCCCGTCCAAACGTTTCGGGCGCATACATTTCTTCTGCTTTTGGCGGCGGCACAACGAAAACGCCGGGTATTGTCGCAACGGCTACGTAGGTGTAGTTCCAAACGCCTTCCCACAAGAGCGAAGCAAAGGCTTCCACGCGCTCATCGCGCATGTTCTGGTGCTCGTACCAAGTACGATTCCAATACCAGTAGCGCCCGCCAGACTTCGCGGCATCTTCAATTTCTTTTGGATCTTTCGGAATCTCGCCAGTTGTCGCAAGCGCCGGATTCAAAACTTCGAGCCCTGCTGGCAACGGATCGACGAGCGCAACATGAAACCGGCGCGACGGCGCAACCATCGATACGCGCACGCGGACTTTCGCACCGGCCTTGACGTGCCATGTGCCATCGGCATCGCGTATGACATCGCCTGGCTTTTCGGCGCCTTCGTATACGCGCGAAACCGCAAACCCGTGATCGGCCGGTGCGAGTTTGAGATTCGTGGGCGCGTATTGCATGCCGATACGGTAATAAAGCCGGCCCGGCCCGCTTTTGTCGAGCGTGAGATTTTGCGTGGCTTTGGCCTCGCCTGAGGTCTCGCCGCAGGCGGGCCGACCTGCGCCGAAGGCGCCGCAATCGACGAGCCATGGCATGGGCACATCGATGTTGCTCGACTCGGTCGTGCGGCCGCGGAAAGCATGCTCGCCGGCGAACCTGTCGCCAAGCCACACGCGAGCTACGAAGTCGGGCATGACTTTTTCGTAAGTTCTAAAATATCGATCGAGTGCAAGCAAAATGAAGGCATTCTCTTGCGTATTTGTCCAACGGCCTGCTTTGCGATGGTCAAGAAGCCCTTTGACGAGTTTTGGAATGAGACTCGACGATGGCTGATCACCAATCAACGATTCAAGCAAAATGCCATCGACACGCCGGTCGGAGTGCAATGAAACCCAGCCCAAATCTTGATAGTCACTGACGAAGTGCGCAGCGCCGGCGGTTTCGATGGCGCGATTTTGCACGTGAACGCGAATGGCACTATTTTCTGCAGCCGCGCTTTTGTCGTCCGAGATGGTCGGCCAAATCCAACCGACGGCTTCGATGGGCAACTTGTCGACGCCGCCGGCTTCCACAATAAGCTTTTTGGCACGCGCCAGGTCCGCATCGCCCATGCGCTTCCGTACGTAAAGCGAATAAGCCACAAGGGTACGCCGTACATCGGCCGAATACCAACCAGGAATATGCGATTCGATGGCGCGAAGATAGCCTCGAGCGCTATTCATCATTCCCGAGTCGGGCTCGTAGCCTTTTTCTTTTGCACGCACGAGCGCGTGCGTCACATGCACCGAAACATACGGCGACGGCTTTTCACTCAAAAATCCCCAAAATCCCCAGCCGCCCGAGTCCTTTTGAAAGCGCTTGAGCCGATCGAGATCTTCCTTCATCGACGCTGCCAAGTCTTCTGGCGACGGCATGCTTTCGGCTTTGAACGCCATGAGCACATCGCGAAGACCTGCCACGGCAAGAACGCGCGAAGCCACCTGTTCGTTGCACTCGAATTTGTATTTGATAAGGTAAAGAAACGCATCGGTAAGTGCCGAAAGCGCAGTTGAGCTCGTCGAGATTTCGAGCCCGCCGAATTGCGGGAACACGCCTGCCGGCATCTTCACAGGCTGCGCAATCGCGCCATTGTCAATCTCGCCATAGGTTGCAAACGCTTCAGTGGTTGCCGGCGTGTATACTGGAAGCTCGATTTCGCTTGCGTCCGACAGATTTTTTGACGCAACGCCAATTTGAAAGCGAGCCATGCCAGGCTTTACCGTTTTCGAGGCAAAGCGCACTTCCACGCGATCGCCCGCGGCAATGGTCATGCGCTTGGCCGAAGGCTCTTCGATCGTCGCATTCGACGCGCGCACCACAACGCCAACATCGACCGGCGCATCGGTATGATTTTGCACGATAATAGGCAATTCGAAGCGATCGCCGAAGTTCAAAAACCGCGGTGCGCTCGGGCGCACCATGAGTGGCAATCGCGCGGTAATCGTTGATTCGTTTGCGCCAAAGTTACGTTCGCCGGCCGACGCAACGGCCATTACGCGGTAGCGCGTGAGGTTGTCCGGCAGCTTGAATGGCACTGTGGCTTTGCCCGCCGCGTCGGTGCGAACGCGCGGTGCAAACAGCGCCAGCGGCGAAAAATTGGTCCTAACCGGGATGCTTCCCAACATGCCGTAGCCGTGACCAAAGCTATGGGCGAAGCCACAGTCGACGCCGCAGCCCCAGGGTGGCTGTGCCGAGAGTTGCCCTCGGTCTTCGAGATGCGGATCCGTGAGCACCACTCGGTCGCGCATGCCGAAATCCTGCACGTCGATACTGCGTGGAGCGTAAAACGCACGAATTGGGTCGGGCGTTTTGTAGTGCGACAGCACAAGAACCGATTCGTCGACGACCCAAAGCGCAACTTGCGCGCCGTTGACCGCATGGTCGCTTGCGTCTTTCACCTCGACGTCGATCGCCGTCGTGCTCCCAGGCGCAGCGACCTGCGTTTGTGGAGTGACCTTTACAGCGAGCGTGCGCGAAACAGGCAGCACTCGCGCATCGATTTTTCCGCTCGCATGAGCAGGGCGCTTTGGGAGATGCTCATCGAGTTTGCCCGTTGCGTTTTCGCGCACGGTCGCACCCACCAAGTCGACGTGCATCTCGACGTTCGGTACCCAACTTTCTGAAAGCTTCACTTTTAGCACGTGGGCCAGTGCGTGCATCGTAAAGCGTTCGATGTGCACGATCCCCTGGCGGCGCACGGTGAGCACGCCCTCCGCCGGTGTGAACGGCGCAATAACGAGCAATTCGGCAGTTTCTCCAGGCTTGTATGCGTACTTGTTGGCGATCACAGTGACTTCGTCGCGGATCGCGCGAGCCCTGTAGCCGGTGACTTCGTCATCGGTGACTTCGTCGCGGATCGTGCGAGCGGCGAGCTCTTCGTCGGTAAGCTCGTCTCCCATGAGTTCGTCATCGATGACAACGCCATTGGCCGCTGTATTCGGTCCGCTTAGAACCATGTTGCTGCCAGTGACCCACAGCGTGATGACGGTCTGGTTTTTGCGCCCTTCTGCGTCGGTGACGATGGCCGTGACTCGCCACGGGCCGCCCTGCGTTGGCTTGATTGTACAATGCACTGGTTCGCCCGCCGCGCGGCTCGTCACGTTGCAGGTTTGGAGCTCGACTTCCTTTTCTTCGACCTCCTTGCCGTGTTGCACAGCGTCGAGGCGCGCCATACGAACCGCCATGGGCCGCCCGAAGAGCGCCTTGCCGTCGATGTCGGCGGCGATCAGCGACACATCGACATCTTCACCGACGCGCGCAAAGTTTTTTTCGAGACGCACACCCACGTATGCCGATGCAGGATGCACGAACATACTCGTGTGGCCTACCAAACGCTGCCGATTCACATCGGTTACTTCTCCGGTGAGACCGATATAGATTGGATACGACGGCTGGAGAGCATCGAAATCGAGACGAAGGCGATGGGTGCCATGCGAGTCGGTAACAGCCGACCACGACTCGGTTTTTACGTTGTTTTCGGTGCCAGGCGTCGAGTACCAGCTTCGTGGTTCGTCAGGGCCGAAGTGGTAGTCGTCCTGATTCGGTGGAGAAAACGAGGTGATTTTGCGCTTTGCTGACCATGTGACATGCGCCGAAGGCAAACCGCCGCCCGAGTAGTACGATGCGGTGAGGGTGGCGATGGCATGCTCGCCCACGAAATGCGGCCCTTCGATTGCCGACGCAGCGACTTCGAACTCGGGCTTGCGAAATTCTTCCACCTTGAACGAATGCTGGTGGGAGGGCACATCCGACAGCTTACCCTCGCCGAGTTGCATCATGACGCTTGCGCGGCCGAGATTCGCGTTGCCAGGGAGCGTGAAGGCAAAATCGAACGAGCCTTGATTGTCAATCACCGCTTCGCCGTTGCCAAGGGTGGCACCACGCGAATCGCTAATGGCGAAATGCAATTTCATGTGCGCTACACCCGCAATGGCAGCGAGATCGCCACCTCGCTCGAGCATCGCATCGCGCACCCAGCCCTTCATGTGCACTTCTTCGCCTGGCTTGTACGTACCGCGATCGTCGAAAACGAACCAGCGCACCGCGGCTCCGCGATGTCTGTAGATGAAGTAGTCCCAATCGTTTTCACTTTGGTGTGCGAAAGCAACGTCCTTGTCCTTCTTGGCAACGAGCAGGTGGCCTGGTTCATTCGGCTCACTCGGCAAAGACACGCGCGCAATGCCGTCGTGCGTTTTGCTCAAAGCTTGCGACCCTATGGCGGCGCTCACTTGCGTTGAGCCCGAAATCCGTGGCTCACGCTCCGCTTCTATTCGAGAGCCACGGCCTTCGGGCTCAACGGAGCGCGACGTGTGCGCATCGCCTTGGATTTTCAA
>WQZB01000100.1 GCA_009780955.1 Polyangiaceae bacterium
GCATCCGGTGGTTTGGACTCCGGTCCTGCAACCCGAGTCCGAGGGTCCTTCCCTCATCTCTCATGCAGCTAAGCTGCTTCCAGTCGGCCTTGCGGCCTCCTTTCCGCGCCGTCGTGGCGCACCATCCCAACGATGCTCCCGCGGAGCGATGAAGAATGGCCGAAGGCGCTGCTCACGATCGCGCGTCAGGCTCCGCCGCTCATCAACTTCGACAACCTCAATAACGGAGAGGTGTTCGGCCACGCGCAGCTTGACGCTCTTCTCACGAGCGGCAGCGTACAAGGGCGTGAGCTCGGGAAGAACGACATCATCTCCGCGGACGTCTCCACGGTTTTCACCGCGACGGCAAATAACCCACGTTACGGATCCGATCTCGTTCGACGCGTCCTGCCGTGTCGTCTCGAGACGATCCTTGAGCGACCCGAGCGTCGGACCGACTTCCGTATTCCGGACATCGAAGGTCACGCACGGGCGAACCGCAGTCGCCTGCTCGCCTCCGCGCTGACGGTGCTGTCCGCATACGTCGCTGAGGGCAAGCCAGCGGTGGGTGCCGCTACGCTAGGCAGTTTCGAGAGGTGGACGGAGCTTGTTCGGGGCGCGATCCTATGGGCTGGCGGAGCGGACGTGCTCGCCACGCGTGATGGCATCGAGGCGGATGACGAGGAGCGTGGCCCCCTCAACGTTTTCCTCTACTCGCTACACGAGACGTTCGAGACGTCGCCATTTACTGGGCACGATCTGCTCTCTCGGTTCGCCGTTGGAGATAGGGCCAAGCTGCTCGAGAGCGTCTGTCCAATGAAACAACCACCGAGCCCACGGACCATGGGACGCCACCTAGCTGGCATGAAGGGTCGCGTGGTGAACGGTCTTAGGCTCATATCCCCAGGTGAGACACGAAATCATAATATCCTATGGAAGATCGAGACGATCTCCAACGGCGAGGGTCCGAAATGAATCCGATTCAAAACCAGCTAGCAGGGTTGAGGAACAAGACAAACCTCACACAAACCTCGCAAAGAAAGATGAATGATTCACGTGGCTTGCGAGGTTTGCGAGGTCCTCTCCCAGAGAGACCCCGATACCCACCCTTCATTCTTTTTTCGCTGAAGAAGGGTCTGGGAACGGCGAGGGGAAACCATCCACGCAAACCTCGCACACCAAGCACGAATCAGGACAAGATCATGAAATCACCAAGTTTTCCCGTGCGAGGTTTGAAGCTCACACAAACCTCGCAACTTCGACAGCACACATTCTCGCACTCGTGCCCGGAGGTTTTCCCTCCCCCGGCTTACTCAACCGCAGCGTCGTCCCTCCGCGCTATCTCACAATCGCAACGTTCTGAAATCGCGGCGACGTCGAATGGGGCGAGTCGTGGGGCAAAGACTGCATTCAGGCCTCGAGTCTTTCGGCAATTCCAGTGTTGCGAATCGGATCCGAAGTCCGGTGTCGCCTCACGCCCGGCGACCGGCGCAGCGTCCTCGGGGGCAAAGGCGACGAACGGGAAGACGCGGCTTGCCAGCTTGCCCGATGATTCCCCGCTCCGGCCGTACATGGCGGCGGCTCGTCAACCCATCACGAGGGCTCTTTCACATCGGCGATTGAAAGCATTTGATCCCTTCATGTCTACCTCTGATCGTCTACTTTGTTCACCTTTGATCGTTCACTTTTCATGTACGTCGCAAGCTCGGAAAGGCACCGCCCTCGAGCAGGATTCGAGAACGCCGATACCATCATCCGAGCGAGCACAAGTCATCCCTTTCCCTGTGAGAAATTCGCTTTCTCGGTTACGATCTGGAATGGTGTGGGGTTCTAGCCAGGCCTCTTTGCTGACGCCGGACACAAACTGTCTCTGCACGACGCCGGCAGACGATTGCGTGCATCCTCGCGGACGGCTCTGAATGGTCGGGATCTCTTCCCTCTTCGAGATTTGACACGACATGACGAGAACGGACTGCGCGTCAATACGCGATGCGATCGATGTCTGCGTTGACGGACATTGGTAGATAAATTTAGATCGCTTTCAAGTTGATGCGATTTCATCGCTGGCGACACAAGCACTCGCGCCTCGCCGTCGCATTGAACTCGCATCAACTTGAAAGGGGGAGATTCGCCACCATGTTCAAAATACATCCAAACGCAGCAAATTTGATGTCGCGAAGGACAGGTCGCTTCCTGTTCGTTCTCGCATCATTCTCGGTACTTGCGATAACTGCGAGCTGCTCTTCCGACCCGCAATCGACGACTTCAAACACGGCTGACGAGAAGACCGGTCAACAGTCGCAAGAGGTAGATGCGCGCCCAGGCTGACTCTTCGGTGTCCGCTGTCAAGAGGACTTTCAAAACAATTGGGATCCGACAATTAGCGCTTACGGGATGTGCACCAGGTTCAAAAACGGTATCAACGGCGTCAACGGGGATACCGTCGGCTTCTATTACAACTTGATTGGCGCCCAGCCTGCCATCCAAACTACCTCGGACACTTGCTTCAACTGCGGGGGCGTCGACAGCGTAGATTTCTTCTTTATGTTTACACATGGTGGCATTGATCCGAATCAGGCCCGCTTCGCAATGTGGGACAGCTATACCCGCGCGTGGACAGGTAGCATGCGCGTTGGTGATAACGGGCGGCAAGCGAAAGTTCTCGCCACATACGCGTGCGACACCCTTGCCGTGGACGACAACAACTTTGTCAACCGCTGGCAGGGAGTTCTCTTCGGTGGGTTGAAAATCGTCGTCGGCGCGTGGGATCTTCTCTACGACGGCAACGATCAAAAGGGAACAGAGCTCTCGGCACGTCTCGAAAACGGCGAGCCCGTCGGATTCGCCTGGAATGAAGCCGTATGGTACGCGGACAACTCGAACCATCCGTTAGCTGTGGCGACCGGTGCAAACTCCACCGATTGCAACAACCGGCGTCAAGCAAACCTCGCAACCGCCCTTTCAATGCCGAGACTGCAAGATGGCGCGGCGCAGGTGGCATGTTGGAGCGGGTGGAACTGAATCGTGAACGTGGAGGTAGAACTATGATTCATCGAAATGTTTTTGCATTTGCGGTTCTTGCTGCGTCCATGATTACTGGGTCAGCGTTTGGAGAGGACTACCCGCAGCGGGCCGCACAAAAGAGCCAGTCGCTGACTAGGGGTATACCCCAATCGATAACTTCGGTGCTCGTGCGCAACGCGGGCAACGCGCGGTCGACCAAGACGGCGCTCCTCGCATCCTTGTGTGGATCCTGCCAGACGTCAGAGACTGTTACAGTAGCGAAGACTCATGTCGAGGGAGCTGGCTGGACGCTCGACATCGAGGCTGATGGAACCCAAGGCATATATCAGATAAAAGACGCAGAAGCGTACTCTTCACGGCTCGCAATGCCAAGCACGTCACGATTGTCGAAGGGCGCGCTCGAAAGCGCTGGCCGTGCCTTCATTGGGTCGAAGCTTGCGAATGTCATTATGCTCGGGCAAAATGAACAACTCGTGGCTTTGACAGCAGCATATCGCTTCGAGGGGGGGCAGGACGTACGAACCAAGGCTATGGCCCCAGAGATGGTCGTCGCAAACCGCATCGTCTTCGGTCGGACGATTGGAGGTATTCCAGTCGTGGGCGGTGGCTCGATCGTCGTTGTCACGTTTGCGAATGATGGCAATGTCGAGTCATTTTTCTACGACTGGCCGAGCTATTCAGCCAGCTCGACGCAACAAACCGCAATCGCGCCGAGCAAAATTGTCGGGCGCGTCCAGCAGGCTATATCGGCGAGATCTCTCCAAGTGAAAGCAAGCACGGCTCTCCCTATATCAATGTCGAGTTACCCAATCAGCATCGCGCCGCAAGTACAGATCCAAGATCTCGAGTGCGGATATTTCGATCCAGGATTGAACCGCCGGGACTCGAAATCCGTAGTCCAGTCTGGATGCACCTATCATGTGGTGGAGAATTTCTCGGACGGCGCGGGAACAAGTCGGTCGGCCTATGGTGGGGCAGTCCCTGCGAGCGCGCAGATCCTCGCAGACACTTCATGGCCTGAAGTTGTCTTTTTGACAGGTGGGGCTAGCAACAAGGTGCAGACGCCTGCAACTGCGCCCACGAAGTAAGGAACGAGAGGGCGGGGCCGATGGACCTTCGATCTCCCTTCTGGGGTCTCCTGGTGGGGGTGCTTGTAGAGAGCGCCTGCAGTCGAAGCGGTTCTCAAGGCTCCGCCCCGCTTGACCCCCTTCGCCATCTCGAACACGCTGAAGTTGCAATATATTCTTATCGCCTGACTGGCCCATTTCCCGATAACGCCTTTGCCCATTTTGCGATTCACGAGACAGCCGCGGAGCAAGCCTGTTCTCGCTATTCCGGAGTGGGCACTGATGATGACTACTGGTTTCTCGATATACAGCTCGGTGACATCACCCCAGGTGTCTATTCGATTACAACTCATGATGTAGTCCGAACGAAGATACAAGCCGCAAACGTTGCTCTTCTTCATCGTCAAAAGGGAGCGTTCGTTGCGAACTACCCTGCCACGAGTGGGACCATCACGCTCGTTGTCGGCGACGCGAATGCCGCGGCCGACAGAGAACTCGATATTGACATTCGATTTCCTTCAAACATGGCGCGGCAAGTTGGGTGCACGGGCGGACAAGCATTGGGCTCGGCCGCGGCGAGCACGTCCACGACATGCACGTGTGAAGAATCGGATGGCTCGACGTTTACGTGTGTCCCGGATGTGGGTTTCGACTACTGCTGTGCGAGGAACACTGGGACACTGGTGCCGTTCACGGCGCATGTCAGCGCGTCAGCATGCCCTTCGATGTGTCGCGTCGCAACGGGTCTCCCCGACTATTGCATGGATGTATACCAATATCCTAACGAGAGCGGCTCCAACTCGACCGGCGCGGAATGCGGAACGTCACGCTGCGAGATGTCCGATTGGCCGCAACTCGTTGTCACTGAGGTAGGTGCTGATACTAGCGGATTACCCATCCACGTCACTGCTATCACCAGCGGCACGGTGCAGGAGGCTTACTATGGCGGCGGTTGCCCAAACGGGATCGACGTGATCTCATGCGAGTACCAGTTCTGGCGCGCGCCCGCCGACCAGGTCATCACGCTCCAGGTGGCTGTTGGTGATCAACCACCGACGGTAAAGGATATCCCGATGCGTGAATTCAACCACTGCGGCAATGACTTGTCGTACGTGCACTTTAGCGTCCAGGGGCAGCCACCCGCCGCCGTAATCGAAGATCCGGTTTACATCTCGCCCTGCCGCATGTTGCCGTGACCGGGTTAGCAGGATTCCC
>WQZB01000101.1 GCA_009780955.1 Polyangiaceae bacterium
AGTCTTTCATTATTTCCCACTGCGCGTCCGTCATGTCCGAAAGATAGGGTTTGCGTTCCATCGTGTGTCCCAGTGCCACGGTTCGCGGTTTTGGGCCAAATTTCTGTAGAACACCCTCTTAGGGAATCTTCTCCGACCACACGAGGTCGAGGAGAACGCCGATCTTTAGAGCCGGAACCTCTAATGCATAGAATTGAACGGAGGACAACACGATGTGCAGATCTACCCAGTCAGAATGCTTGAGCATTTGAGGTGAGAGCACAGCGTCGATCCAAAAAAGGCCGTCGTCGCCGATTTGCATCTGCTGGCCGATATATTGACCGTCAATGGTGGCCGAAACGAAGGGTCTCGTTTGCATTAACTTCCTGTTCAGCCACCCGAAGATATGCAGGAACATGGGCTTGTCACCATGACTCCTGAGGCGCGCGTGCGCACCCTGTCCTATGTACCGGAAGGCGTGGTTGCGAAAGTCCCCCGGGGGGTCGAACTCGATATTGGAGAATCCATCCGCGAAGATCACCTCGGAGGTGGATTGTAGGCGATAGGCTTCTGTCGCGCCTGCACGCTTGGCTTCCAACGCAGCGTACTCCTCTCGGAGTCGGATCTCTTCAGAAACATCCGGTTTTTGAGAGCATCCCAAGCCGATGACGACCGAAACCAAAACAATGGCAGCTAGGACGAACCGGGAGGCGCGATTTGTCACGGTGCACCCTCCTTGAGATCCACGAGCACGAGGCCTCGCTCGTCGAACAGCTTTTGGTACGAGCCGGCGAACGCTTCGAGTGTATCGATGAAATTGAGCGCATAGACCGCCTCGTTGCGGTGCAGCTCCGCACTGTCGGTGACCAAAAATTCGAGCCAGAACTCACGCCGATAGGCATAGCGAGAAGAGTCTGAACGTACGAAAGCGATGTAGCGAATTCCTTGTTTGAGGAAATACTCTCGAACGACCTCACTCCCGCGAAAATAGGGGATACCGGGGCTTGGGCTGGAGAACCCTGGTGTGTCCAAGTTCAATATATCGTTGCGTGCGAAATCGAAATAGAACGGCTCATCCAAGAGCACGGCCATCCGTTGGCCCGCGGGAACACAAGACTGTAGGCGCAAATAGAGGGCACGCTCGGGAGGGGTGCACGCAGGACTACGCGTGGCTGTCTGTCGAAGTTGATCAAATCGCCTGAGCGCAACCACATACTCGTTGAAGAAGTTCGCTTTCGAGAGCAAGCCGGACGATAGACCAGCGACCGAGGCGAACCAATGGACCGACAGGGCAGCGACGACCAGCGTGGGCGCAACCCATGCTACTCGCAGTTGGTCGGATGTTCTTGGATCGCGTCGCTGCGAGAACGCGACCACGAGAACCGAGAGCACCGTTGCACAGGTGAATCCGAAAAAATACCGACTCAGAGACTCGGGATCGGCATCTGCTTGCGTCATGGAATGAACGAGTGCCACGTAACCGAATGCGCTGCCGACGATCATCGCGCCAAGAGGCTTTCGAGGCCCAGGATCGGGGAGCAAAACTCCCGCCAAAAAAAACAGGGGAAGAACGCGGATGGGACCTGCCTGGAAGGCGCCCCACACGATGAGGCGAACTTCTTCCACCCACGTCATACCCGAGGCACGCAGGGCCAGTGCCGGGTTGGAAGTACCGGCCATCAGCGGATAGAGAAATGTGTGATTAGAGCGGTAGGAAACGATGAGCCAAGGCATCAGCGTCAAGAACGAAGCACTCGCAACAAGACTCGTTTCGACGAACCGGTATCGCTTTCGTGAGAATTCGAGAGAAATGAAGCTCACTCCCAAGAGAGCGACCACGGGTGCGAAGTAGTTCTGACGAAGGGTGCAGGTCGCGCCGGCCACCAAGCCGATGACTATCGCTGACCTCCACATAGTGTGCGGGCTCGGCTCGTTGTCTGCGTTGGCCTGAAGGAACGACAGCGTCCGGAAAATGGCAAAAAAGAAGACGACTCCGGAGTAGTAACTCGACGTGTTGAGCGCGAGGAGCGGCAGTGTGACAACGAAGGCGCTGCCCAAGAGCAGGGGCGCGGCCGCGAGGCGCTTGCCGTGGCGGCGGCAGCCCAAAAGCAAGAGCAGGATTAGCGCTAGGGAGACTCCCCGGTCGAAGACGCGAAGTTGATGCTCGTCGGCCCGAACGAGCGTGAGGGCCGTGAACAGTGTCTGCCCGCCAAGTGCGGAGAGCCTGCGAAAGCTAAAAGGCTCGAGCAGCGTGCCCGTTTGGAGAATCTTGGTGGCAAAGGGCAAATACGCATTATCGTCGTCCCATGGATGCGTTTGAAGATCGGAGCACGCGCCTACATAGCGAATCAGAAAAAGAGATGCGATCACGAGCGCAGCCAGCGCAATCCCTGGGGCGACAATCGTGGCATGCCGCAAAAAACGGAGGCGATTGGTCAGAGCGCGGCGCTCGCGGATGGCGGACCACGCGAGCAACACAACCCCGATTTCAACGACCAAGAAGGCCGCAGGCCGCTTCATGAGGCTCATGGCCATGAGCAGGCCACCTATAAAGCAAACGACGCTCGCCCCCCATACGGCTCGCAATCCGAGATCGACGTGTGCCGTAGAAAAAAGAAGACGACGAAGCGTCGAGCCATATCCAATGAAGCTACCAAGGAGCAGTGCCGACCACACTGCCGTTTCCACGAACGGATTTCGTTCGATACTTGGAAGGACGTAAACGAGGCTTACGGCCAGAATCAACACAACGAGCGCGGACGCAGCCCATTTTCGAGCAACGTATCTATTCATGAGCAGATCCCATCAAGCACTTCGCCAAATACAGCGCCGTGCTGACCCGCGCGCTCAGGCTGCCGCGTGAGTCGTCTCTTTTCGATCGTAGATCGCAACACCACAGTGAGGGTCTTCACTAATCACCTTCCGAAGCGAGAAGCCTTGCGCGGCAAGAAGCTCGTCGACGGCGTCGCGGCTGTTAACCCACTTGTGCCATTCGATCACGACTCGATCCGTAAGTGCGAGCGCAGCGCTCGTATTCTTGATGAAGTCGCACTCGAAGCCTTCGATATCTACCTTCATCAGATTGATGCGAGCATCTCCGGCGATCTTCTTCCACTCGGCGAGCACGTCGACCACGGGGACAGTGACCGCGCGGCTCGCACCCTTTGCTGGCACCTCAGGGTTGAGGATCGGCTGCGCGGACGACGCAACATTCGATGGGTTTACGTAGAACGTCGCTGTATCAACACCCGGCGGATAGCCGACGACGCCGTGACGGACCGTGATCTTTTCGAGGTTGTTGTGCTCGATGTGCCAGCGCGACTCGTCGGCCATCTGCTCGTTGCCGTCGACCGCGAGGCCGACGAGATCGCGACGACCGGTTTCTTCCACTGCGAACAGCGGGAAGTAGCCAACGTTCGATCCCAGATCCATGAATGTGCGGATTTGCCGATCCTCGAACGCCTCGCGGTAGATCCCTCGCTGGAAGATCTCGTCGGCGATGAGGACGCTCTCGAGAAAGCGAACGCGATACTTGAGCCCGCTGCGATGCAGCGTGCGGCGGACATGCACGATGCTTAGCGCACGCGCCACAACTTGCTGGATACGGAACGCTTTGATCGCCTTGTGCACCACCGACATCCCGGCGAGCTTCGTGATCAAAGTCGGTTTCGAATTCTTCGGCACACCCAGCATGACGGTCTCTCAAGCTTCAAGAAAGGCGGTGCCTATAGCACCTTATTGTCACGGTGCCCACAGCTCACGCTTCGTGTCCCAACAGCTCCGCACCGAGCTCCTCGACCGTCACCGTTGCGGTACCCGGCTTGCTGACCGCGATGGCGGCTGCGGTGCTTGCGATGTGAATCGCGATAGACAGTGGAAGGCCGGTCGCCAGCGCGAGTGCGAGCGTTCCGACGACCGTGTCGCCCGCACCGGTGACATCGAATACTGCCCGCGCGCGGGCCGGAACATGCAACGGCGCACGCCCCGGTTCGAAAAGCGACATTCCGCTGGGGCCGCGAGTGACGAGCAAGGCCCCACCACCGAGCAGCGGCAAGAGACTCTGTGCTGCCTCGATGATCTCGCCGTCCGATCCACAAGAGTGGCCCGCGGCGACATCGAGCTCCGCGAGATTTGGTGTAACGACAGTCACACCTTTGTAATCCGCAAAGTTCCGGCGCTTTGGATCGACGACGACGGGCTTTCTGCCAGCCGCTTCGACAATGAAACGAACGAGCTCCGGTGTGACAACCCCCTTGCCATAGTCGGAGACGATGCACGCGTCCGCGTCTTTAATCGCGTCGTGCACAGCACTGGCAATCGCCTTGGTGGTGGCCGCACTGAATGTTCCGCGCGTCTCGCTATCGATGCGCACGATCTGTTGGTTGCGCGCAACGATCCGTGTCTTGACCGTCGTGGGTCGGGAGACGTCGATGACGAAGCCGCTGCCGTCGATGCCAGCAGCCTCGACGATCCGGCGTGTGGTTTCACCGGGAAGGTCGGAGCCTACGCAGCCAACGAGGTTCACCTTGCCGCCGAGGCTAGCCACGTTCGCGGCGGCGTTCGCGGCGCCGCCTAGCATCGTTGTGCGGTTTCTCACTTCGAGGATCGGAACAGGCGCCTCCGGCGAGATGCGCGCGACGTCGCCATGAACGAATTCGTCGAGCATCAAGTCACCGACAACGACGATTCGCCGCCCGCGAAAATCGTCGAGTCTCTTCATGGCGGTCAGCGCGGACGACATGATGGGCACCTCTTAGAGCATGTTTACCAGCCTGCTGCGCGAATCGATGCGTCGGTTGGGCGCTGCGGTGCCTGCGCACGTACCACAACGTACGCTTACGCGGGCTCCTCGCGCCCGCCCTAGCCTCAATTCGCTCG
>WQZB01000102.1 GCA_009780955.1 Polyangiaceae bacterium
ATGATGTCAATTCACCTGCTCATCACGATATTGGAAACTCGGGCTGGGGAGCTCGAGGGGAGCGGCCTCGCTCCCCTCGTACGGAATTAGCGGAAAGGCACGTGGCATGATGTCAATTCACCTTGTCGTTACGTTGCAGCGCGAATCGGCAGCTGCTTGGCGCCGCCAGCGGCAGCGGCATACTTCGCGCTTGAACCTACGATGGTTCGCGCGCGGCGCGGCTTGCGAGCGAATCCAACCACGGCCCATATGACGAGCGCCGTCAGCACGAAAGCCGTAATACCTTGGGTAATATCGGCCAAGACTCTGAGTCTCGAGGCACCCGATGCAACCGACTCGCCGCCGCGATCGAGCGCGATCCACACAACGGCCGTGATGAAAATGTTCGCAAGCGATGCTGGCAAAAGCACTTGCCAACCAAGCTTCATGAGCCCGTCGTAGCGGAAGCGCGGCAGACTCCAACGAACGAAGGCCTGGACCCAACATAAAACCAGGGTTTTTCCGAAGAAGGTGAGCACCCCAATCAGAATCATTCCAAGATGCGGAATGCTCTGGTGAATGAGCACCGTATCGCCGATGGCCACGGTCAGGCCATCGCGATGAAGAAACGGAAGCGTCCACCCGCCGAGAAAGATCGTGACGAGAAGCATGGAGCTTGTGACGATTTCGGCATATTCGGCAAAGTAGAACATGCCGAACTTCATGCCCGAATATTCGGTAAAATAACCGCTTACCAGTTCGCTCTCGGCCTCTGGAAGATCGAACGGAATGCGCTTGCTTTCGGCGATGAGAGCCGCGAAAAAAAGAAAGAACGCGAGCGGTTGGGTGTAAATGCCCCAGGCATTCTCGCCCTGCCAACGGACCATTTCGTCGAGCCGGATGGTGCCATAAATCATAAGGGCACCAACGAGGGTAAGCCCCATGGTCACTTCGTAGCTGACCATTTGGCTGGAAGCTCGAAGCGCACCCATGAGCGAAAATTTGTTGTCGCTCGCCCAACCGGCAATCGCAGCACCCACAATGCCCTGCCCCGCCAACGCAAAAACATAGAGCAGACCAACATTGAGCGGGACCACCACGAGATCGATTAGGCGCGACGACGCGGCGGCCCCATGAATCTCATTGAAGCGGGGTGCAGCAACATTTTTCAAAATGATATTCGTATCGATCGCATCACCGAAAGGAATCACGGCAACGAGCGCAAACACCGGCATGAACGCGAGAATTGGCGCAAGGCTAAAAAGGAATTTGTCAGCCTTCGGAGGCATGAAGTCTTCTTTCGTGAAAAACTTCACGCCGTCGGCAGCCGTATGCAGCAGACCGGCAATGCGGAGCCGGAATTTACCAATCGCAACAAATGCGCGATTCGGACCGACGCGGTCTTGCATCATGGCGCCGCCGCGCCGATCGTACCAGGTGAGGATGCCGGCAACGTTGATGAGAAAACCCACCATCACCGCGATTTTGACGATAGCCCAGATGAGAGCCGTGATTGTCATGTCGATGCATCCGTCATCGTGTTGTTGGCCGTCGTGTCGTTGTCAGGCTGCACGCTCGCACCAACGAGCATGCTGCGAATGTCTTTGAGTTTTGAAAAACGAACATCGAGCCCGAGTGCGCGGCCGATAAGGCACGCGTATTCCCAGGCAGGGCGGCAAGCACCTTGGGGTTCGATCGCTTTTTCGGCGATTTGGCGGACGCCTTGCCTGTTCACGTACGTACCCGATGCCTCGGCCCACGACGCCGCCGGAAGAACGACGTGCGCCGCATCTGTCAACGCACCTTCGTGCGCGGCGATGACCACCAATGTGCCGAGCATGCCAAGCGCTGTAGCGTCTTCCGGATCGCTCTTTGGCGCGACCCCGCCAAGAGCGAGCACGTGCGAAACGCGCCCGGTGCGCACGTCATCGAGAAGCTGCTCGAACGACATTGCGCGGGAAGCGATTTGTAAGACACCGGCGGTGTTCGAGTTCTTGTCCTTGTCGATGAGAACGTCGTCGGCATAGCCCTCGGCCGCGCCGCTCATGTAAAGCAAACGGGTGCCGAACAAGCGCGCGATGGTGTACATGACCATGTTGTCTTCGAGCGAGTGCTGCGCGGAAAGCACCACGGCAATCGATGGATTCGACACTTTGGAAAGGCGCTTTTTCGCCTCTGCCACTGCCATGTCCACCGCCACCTTTTTGCTGCCAATACGGGCGTCGACAACGCGCCCTTCGTGCGCCGCGCGGTACGACAGCATGCCCTCGTCGCACATCCAGTATTGGTTGACGGCTTCGTTGTCGCGCGGCCGGTAGCGAAACGCCTTGTTCGAACGCGGATCGTAATCGAGATAACTGTTGCAGCCCGTTGCGCAGCCTTGGCAGACACTTTTGGCCGAGCGCAGGAACCAAACGCGCGCCTTGAAACGGAAGTCCTTCGTGGTGAGCGCACCAACAGGGCAAACGTGCTCGGTCATGAACGTGTAATGGCCGTCGAGCTGGCGGCCTGGAGCCACCGTGACTTCGTTCAAGTTGCCGCGCTCGCGGATCTCGAGAACCGGATCCTTGGCCACTTCTTCCATGAAGCGAATGCAGCGCGTGCACATCACGCAACGCTCGCCGTCGTAGACAATCGTAGGGCCGAAAACGACTGCCTTCGGCTTGTGAATGGGCTCGTCGCGCATGCGTTTTGTGGTCGACTGGTACGCAAGCCAGTAATCTTGCAGTTTGCATTCACCAGCCTGATCGCAAATGGGGCAGTCGACCGGGTGGTTCAGAAGCAAAAATTCCTGCACGTGCCGACGCGCCTCAGCGACGTGCTTGCTCGACTCGGACAAAACTTCCTGGCCGTCGACTGCCGGCATTTGGCAAGCAGGCAGAAGCTTCGGCTTTTGCGCGGCCCGGTAGTCGCCGAGCTTTGCGTCCCACTCGACAATGTCGAGCATCATGGCGCGCTGGTTCGGCCCAGGCTTGATTTCCACCAGGCACATGCGGCAATTGGCGGGGGCACTGAGACCCGGGTGCCAGCAGTAGTGCGGGATTTCGATTCCCTGACGATGAGCCGCTTTGATAATCGTTTCGCCCGGCTCAAAGGGGACGTCCGTGCCGTCAAGCTTGAAGGAGGGCATGCGTTGCGTAGGGGTTTACGACGATTTGCGCGCGGTTGGAAGTCCGCAATCACCTTTTGCGAAGCAGCAGTGGTAGGCGGTGAGCGAAAATCCGGTGTACCCTACGCCCAATCCCTCCGGCGCGTCCGACGACTCGAACCACGGCATGCGCCACGAGCTTGGGCGCATTTTGCGACTGGCGCTGCCAATCTCGCTCGCCCAATTCGGGCAGATGCTCCTCGGCCTCGTCGACGTCGCGATCCTTGGCCACGTTTCGTCGACGGAGCTCGGCGGCGCCTCGATTGGCCGCGCAATCGGCTTCGTTTCCACCTCGCTCTGCATCGGTGTAGCCGCGGCTCTCGAGCCTCTCGCCGCGCAAGCGGTGGGCGCCGACGAAGAGCGCACGGCGTGGGAGGCCTTCACCGCAAGCCTTGGGGCCAGTGTCGCGGTATGCCTGCCAGGCTGCATTCTTGCGGTTCTATCGACGTGGATGCTCGAACCGCTCGGGATCGAGTCTGCGCTCATTGCACCGGCGCGCGCGTTTCTGGTGGCGCAGGTCCCGGGCCTGCTTTTTTTTGCGCTCTTTCTGTCCGCGAAAACATACTTGCAAGCGCACGGACGCACGGTGCCCGCACTTCTTGCCGCCGTGACTGCGAACGCCGTCAACGTCATCGCGTGCAACGTGCTCGTGCGCGGATCGCTCGGCATCGGCACTTGGTCTCTCGGGCTCGGCACACCGGCGCTCGGCGCGTTTGGCGCGGGCATCGCAAGTTCGATCGCAAGCTTCGTGCTCGCATCGTATGTACTCATCGCTGCGCTCCGTTTGCGCCCGCACAGCCGCGGCGTCACGAAAACACCTTACGGCGCACGCTTGCGGAAGGTCGTGCGCATCGGCACGCCCATCAGCTTGCAAATCCTCGCCGAGATCGGCGTCTTTTCGCTCATCGCCGTTCTGGCGGGGCGGCTCGGTGCCGTCGCTGCATCCGCACACTCGATCGCCGTAGGCCTCGCAAGCTTCGCGTTCATGGGCGTGCTCGGCGTGAGCGGCGCTACAGCGGTGCGCGTGGGTCACGCCATTGGTGAGGGGCGCTCGCCTCGGCAGAGCGGTCTCCTCGGCATCGGCGTCGGCGCCACGTTCATGGCTCTCTGCGGGATCGTGTTCTTTGCGATCCCAGGATTTCTCATGGACCTATTCACCGACGACGTTCGCATCCGAGCGCTCGGCATCACGCTTCTCCGTATCGCCGCGGCCTTCGAAATCTTCGATGGTCTACAAATCGTCGCCGCGGGCGCTCTGCGCGGCGCCGGCGACGTTCGCTTCCCGTTTTTCGCCACCCTCGGGGCCTATTGGGCCATCGGTTTTCCGCTCGCCATGTTCCTCGGATTTCACGCGGGCTGGGGTGCACCGGGCCTTTGGTGGGGACTGCTCGTGGGGCTCATCGTCGTTGCGGGCCTACTCACATGGCGCTTCGTGCACATTGCACGCGGCCCCATCGAGAGGGTGTAGAAACAGTTGTACTACCCTTCGGAGTACAATCGCAGCGAGCTAACGGCCAACGCGAAAAGAGGCGACATCAAATCGAAAGCGGTCCAAGCGCGGCGTGCACGCTTTCGACGACCGCAACGACCATGGCAACCGGGGGATCGGGCAAAACGTTGACACCACTTTTCGCCCACGGTGTTGACCACACGAGTTC
>WQZB01000103.1 GCA_009780955.1 Polyangiaceae bacterium
CAATCCTGGCGATTCAAGCATTGCCGCTTTCGTGGTCAATTCGAACGACGTAAAATTTATCCGTAGCGTACTCGTGGCAAGTTCCGGGCAGACTGGGACTTCGGGGCAGACCGGCTCAAATTACGAAGGAACGCCGGCGCCTTCTGGCAATCCCGCAAACAGCAGCACGGGTGGCGCCACGCAAACAGCGTGCGTCTGCGCCAACGGCGACAATTCGACTGGGGGCGCTGGAGGGTCGATAGGTACTGTAGGTCTACTGGTAGTAAATCCTGGTGCTTCCGGCACGCCAGACCTGGGCGGCGGCCAGGGCGGCGGCCTCCCGAACGAGGCCTGCGTGGCTGGAGGCCAAGGCTACCCCGGCATGTCTGGCAACGATGGAATACCCACAAAAATACCAACTGCCGGTACGATAACATCAGCATTTGGCAGTCTTGACGAAAGTGGCTGGCACCCGGCAACGAGCGCTGCGGGTACGATCGGATCCACCGGCCAAGGCGGAGGCGGAGGCACCTATTATAGTGGTGGTGGTGGAGGCGGAGGCTGTGGAGGCTGCGGCGGTGCAGGCGGAGGCTCCGCGCAAGGAGGAGGCGCGAGCGTCGCGCTCTTGTCGTTGCAAAGTACAATCACTTTCACGAACGCTTCTCTCACCGCCGGCCAAGCAGGTAGTGGCGGCCCGGGTGCGCCAGGGCAGCCTGGCCAAGGCGGAGGCACTGGAGGCGCAGGTTATGCTGTTGGCTGCCAAGGAGGTGCTGGAGGCAACGGCGGCAACGGTGGCGCGAGCGCCGGCGGTGCTGGTGGCATCGCAGCAGGCGTGTTGTGGTCGGGCCTGGCGCCAGCGCTCGATGACGCGACGATCGCTAACACGAATCCAGGGCGCGCAGGTTCGGGCGGAATTGGCGGCAACCCAGGCTCAAACAACGGCCCGGATGGCGTTGTAGGTGCGATGCTGGAAGTGACACCATGAATGCCCGTAGCGTTTTTTTCGGATTGACCATGACCACGCTGATTGCTGCCGCGTGCACCGGGCAGGAAGCATCTCCGCCCGCGAACACGGACAACAGCCCAGTGGTCCCAACCAACGACACCGGCATTTTCGTGAGCAGCAATACGGGCAGCGACGCCAACGACGGCACCCAAGGATCGCCAGTTCGAACGATTGGCAAAGCGCTCAGCCTTCTTGATGGCAAACCAAATATCTTCGTATGCGCCGGCAACTATGCCGAGCAAGTGAGTCTCGATGGGTCCACGGGCATCGAAGGCATTGGTATTTACGGCGGCTTCGATTGCATCGCCTGGAAATACAGCGCAAGCAACAAGCCCGTCGTACGATCGCCAAGTTCTAATTACGCGCTAAAAATTGCGAACATTAACTCATCTGTCACGATATCCGATATCGAATTCGACGCGCCAACTGCCACAAATCCTGGCGATTCAAGCATTTCCGTTTTCGTGGTCAATTCGAACAACGTACAATTTGTCCGAACCGCGCTCGTGGCAAGTTCCGGGCAGACCGGGGCTTCGGGACAGACCGGCTCGTCGAATTACGAAGGAACGCTGGCGCCTTCTGGCAATCCCGCACAGGGCACCGTGGGCGGCGCGCAGATAGTGTGCGCCTGCGCCAACAACGACAATTCGACTGGAGGCGCTGGAGGGTCGTTGGCTCCGTTTATCCCCGCTGGCTCCGGCACGCCAGAAGACCTGGGCGGTGGCAAGGGCAGTGTCGTGACCAACGCCTGCGCGACTGGAGATCCAGGCAACCCCGGCCCGCCTGGCATTGACGGGGAAGTCACGAAAACACCTCCTCCTGATGGCACGGTGACATCAACATTTGGCAGTCTTGACGAAAGTGGCTGGCACCCAACAACGAGCGAAGCGGGCACGACCGGACGTACCGGGCAAGGCGGAGGCGGAGGCGGCACCTACAATGGAGGAGGAAGCGGCGGATGTGGAGGCTGCGGCGGTGCAGGCGGCAGCTCCGCGCGAGGCGGAGGAGCGAGCGTAGCGCTCCTGTCGTTGCAAAGTACAATCACTCTTACGAACGCTTCCCTCACCGCAGGCCAAGCAGGTAGCGGTGGCCCGGGTGCGCCAGGGCAGCCTGGCCAAGGAGGAGGACTTGGGGGAGCGGGCGGGTACAATAGCACCTGCACGGGAGGTGCTGGCGGCAATGGCGGCAACGGTGGCGCGAGCGCCGGGGGCGCCGGAGGCATCGCAGCAGGCGTGTTGTGGTCGGGCCTGGCGCCAGCGCTCGATGACGCAACGATCGCTAACACGACTCCAGGGCAAGCAGGTTTGGGCGGAATTGGCGGCAACCCAGGCTCAAACAACGGCCCGGATGGCGTTGTAGGTGCGACGCTGCAAGTGACGCCATAGCTACGCGTATGGTCGCGAATCGCATCGCATGATAATGCGATGCCCGCATGTGGACGCACCGCCATCTGCTTGGCATCGAGCCGCTGTCGGCTGACGACATCGACACGGTTCTCGACCGCGCAGAAACGTGGCATGCGCTGTCGCGCAAAACCGAGAAAAAAGTGCGGCTGCTTCATGGGCGCACGGTCATCAGCCTTTTTTTCGAGGCATCCACGCGCACACGCACTTCGTTCGAAGCCGCCGGCAAGCGCCTTGGCGCCGACGTCGTGAACGTGAGCTCGTCGGGGTCGAGCGTCAGCAAAGGCGAGTCGCTCCTCGACACCGCAAAAAACCTCGAAGCCATGCGCGCCGACGTGCTCATCGTTCGCCACGCAGCCTCGGGCGCCGCGAGTTTTCTAGCGGAGCGCATGCAAGCCTCGGTTGTCAATGCGGGCGACGGCGCGCACGAGCACCCAACGCAGGCGCTGCTCGACGCATTCACCATCCGGCGCAGCAAAGGCCGGCTGAGCGGCCTCATCGTTGCCATCTGCGGAGACATTGCTCACTCGCGCGTGGCGCGGTCGAACGCGATTCTGCTAGGGAAAAAAGGCGCCGAAGTCCGTCTTACCGCGCCGCGCACCATGCTCCCTGCCCACGCCGAAACGCTTTCCCCAGCGGTCCGCGTCATGCCACGCTTCGAAGACGCCGTGCACGACGCCGACGTCGTCATGATGCTGCGCATTCAGAACGAGCGCCTTGCCGGCGCCATGATGTCGACCACACGCGAGTACTCGCGCACCTATGGCCTCGGCCCGGCCATGCTCGCCAAGGCAAAGCCCGACGCCATTGTCATGCATCCTGGCCCAATCAACCGCGGCGTCGAGCTCGATCCACGCGTTGCCGATGGTAACCGCAGCGTGATTCTCGATCAGGTCGAAGCAGGTGTCGCCGTGCGCATGGCGGTGCTCGATCTTCTGCTCACCGGCGGCAATCACTCGCCAAGCGATGCGCCGCTGCCGCGCCCATCACGTCCATCACTGCCATGAAGGCCAGTCGCCAAGCCCCTCTTGGCGTCTTCGACTCGGGCCTCGGCGGCCTCACCGTGGTGCGCGAGCTACGCAAAGCCCTCGAGCACGAAGACATCATTTACCTCGGCGACACAGCGCGCGTTCCTTACGGCACACGCAGCGCGGCCACGGTCGAGCGCTACGCGATAGGTTGCGCCAATCACCTCGTCGCGCGCGGTGTCAAAGCCATCATTGTAGCATGCAACACGGTAAGCGCCGTGGCGCTCGAACGCTTGCGCGTCGACCTCGATCTGCCCGTCCTCGGCGTCATCGAGCCTGGTGCGCGCGCGGCCGCGGCGGCTACGCGCGTGTTCAAAGTCGGTGTCTTAGCCACCGCTGGCACCACATCGTCCGGAGCCTACGGGCGTGCCATTGCCGCGTGCTCCACACGCATCGAAACCATTGGTCAGGCTGCGCCGCTACTCGTGCCGCTGGCCGAAGAGGGCTGGACAACGGGGCAAGTCCCTCGCCTCGCGGCTCGGCGCTACCTCGAGCCGCTCGCTCGCGCGGGGGTCGACGTCGTCATTCTCGGCTGCACGCACTACCCCTTGCTCTTCGACATCATTCAACAAGAAGCGCGCAGCATGATTGGCGAGCACGTGGCCATCATCGACAGCGCCAATGCCGTGGCCAGCGAAGTCGCCGACTTTCTTGCGTCACGCGATCTGCGGTGCAACGAAGGCGCGCTTGGGACCACGCGCCTTGTCGTGACGGATAGGCCTAAGAGCTTCAGCGAAACCGCATCGCGATTTTTAGGAAGCCCTGTGGGGGCCGCGGAAGCGATTGATCTTTAATCCGAAGTTAGCCGCTCAGCGAGCGGCATCAGCCACCATAAACCGCATTTTCCCCTTGTTCGATGAGCTCGCGCGGATGAAGTTCACCTCATCACATGCCCCACACCGTGATCGCGCGGCCATCGGCGCTGCGCTCTTTCACGAAGACCTTCTCGTCCCAACTTCGCTCGCTCGGGTCGACGACGATCAGGTGAGTTTCATCGGGATGGCACTTGTCAGCGTACCTCGCCGTCTGCGCGAGTCCTTCCTCGATCGTCATTTCCACCGAGCGGCGCTCGCGCACGACCTTCATCTCCACCACGAATCGCTGCTCAGCGCGCTTCCCATCTACCTGCCGAAAGAACCGCACGAAGAGATCTGCGCGCCCCCGTCCCAGCGCGTACTCGCGCTCGATTTGCCCGCCGCCGTTGACCACGCGCTGCAGCCAGGCTTGCAGCAAAAGCTGCGGTGCTGCCTCCTCGTAGACCGCTCGCTTGTTCCAGACCTCGGAATTCTCTCGATAGAACTGCTGAAAGCCCGCGAGTAGCCCGCGGAAGTCGAG
>WQZB01000104.1 GCA_009780955.1 Polyangiaceae bacterium
ATCAAAGGATTATGAACGGTCGACGTCAAGTTCTGAAACTTGGATTCAATGGAGTTTTGTTCACGTGATGGTCCGCCGGCTTGCCACGTAAACTACCGTACATGCTGTAGAACACCCTCTAAGAGCACTCGCCATGGCTGGTAAACACGATCTCACGAGTCGGGTGCTCTTCTGGGGAGCAACGCTCGCACTCATTTCGTTCGCACTGCTGCACGTTGTCTCCTATTCCGCACGATCCGGGCCGTTTTGACCCCCCAAAAGGACCGCTCCCGGACTTGCACGGCCGCCATTGGTAGACCGGCGGTGTGAAAAATCGAGGTAAAATCGCAAAGTCGTCGACTGCAGAATGTGTGTCCACTATCCGTTGCCGCAGGTACTCGATGAGCGATCCGGCGAAGTCCAGCACGCAAGAGAGCATTTCGGAAGAGAGTCCCGCGTCCACCTCTCACCCTTCGCGCTTTTCGCGCCCATCGCACCCTTCGCGTAAGGCGGCACTCTTGCGGGAGCCTCGCGTGCGCTTCGCCGCGGAGGTTCTTCTTGCAGCCGTACTCGGATTCGTTGCTTTTGCGGCCGACTCCGCAATTCTCACGGCAGACTTGCATGCGCCCACGTACTGGCTGCACGGCGATAGTGTCGCGCTTGCGGCGATGCACTTCAAAGGCATGTTCGACAACGGGTGGTACATTCACAATGCTTTCATCGGTGCGCCGTTCGGTGCCTTCTTCGAGGACTTTCCGGCACCGGATCTCTTCTATCTAGGTATCATCAAGCTTCTCGTCGTGACGACGCACGATTGGGTGGTTGCCTTCAACCTACTCGCCATTTTTGGCTATCCCGTGGCTGCGGCCTCGGCCTTCGCCGTGGTTCGCAAGTACGGGGTTTGCCTTCCGGCAGCGCTCGCATGTGGCGTTCTTTTCGCGCTGCTCCCATTTCACCAGTATCGCCTTTACGAGCACATTACTCTCGGGTTTAGCTACACGCTTTTGCCTTTTGCCGTTGTTCCCGCAATCGAACTTTTGCGCTGCTCTCCTCTCGTCTTCGTCGAGCACTCGACAAGTCGTCACTCGCGGTGGCCGTTCAAGTTACTTCTTCGCGATCGAGCATCCATAGGTGTCCTTTTTCTTGCCGCGATGACCGGCTTGTGGGGGTTCGTCTACTTCACTTACTTCGCGCTCGCCGCCTACGTTGTCGCGGGCATCGCTGCAACAGTGCAGGGGCGAAGCATTCTGCCCCTCTTGCGCATGGCCGTGTTCGCAGGGCTCGCAAGCGCCACGTTCGTGGCTCAGAACCTCGGCGTCATCGCATATCTTCACGCGAACGGGCGACCGCCAGTCTCCCTTCGCGATCCGTTCCAAGCGGAGTTCTACGGGCTGAAACTTTTCCAGCTCGTTGTTCCAACGACTGAGCATCGACTCGAGATGTTCCGGCTATTCCGTAGGGCGTACGACACCACGGCGTCTGTCGTGGTCGTGATCGAGAACGAGAACAAAACTGCGTACCTTGGCTTCGTCGGCGCTACAGGCTTCTTCGTCTTGCTTATCGTTTTGTTGCGTGGGCCGCGCTCGAAGGCGGCGGTGTCGCATGAATTATCTGGGCTAGAGACCGAGTCGCGCAGCACCGACCTTTTATGGCCTCTCGCGGTTCTCAACATTGGCGCTTTTGTTCTCGGCACGATCGGTGGGTTTGGGTCGCTCATCGCGTATCTCGGTTTTCCGGACATACGAGCCTATAATCGAATCAGCACGTTCATCGGTTTCTATGCGCTTTTCGCGATGGCGATCCTGGTCGATCGCGCGCTGGCGCGTGCGGGCTCGCACATCGTTCAGTGGGCCATGACATTTGCCTTGGGTGTTGTCACCGTGCTTGGTGTTTACGATCAAACGGCGGAGGGCACGCCTGATTATGACGCGTTCGCGCGCGCCTTCCGCGCGGATCACGAATTCGTCCGCTCGGTCGAGAATCGCCTCCCAAAGGGTGCGAGCGTTTTGCAGCTTCCGTATTTCATGTTTCCCGAGAGGGGCACGATCGTGCATATGCCCGACTACACTCACCTCATGCCGTATGTGCATAGCGACAAACTCCGCTACAGTTACGGAGCTATGCGCGGTCGTATAGCCGATCAACGCTATCACGATCTCGCGAGCACTCCGATTGCCAATCTCGCCAATGCTGCGGCCATTGCCGGCTACGACGCGATCTGGGTCGATGCGCGCGGATTCGAAGACAGCGCAAAGGCTCTCTCGGCCCGCTTGCGCCAAGAGCTCGGGGAGCCGCTCGCGGTTTCGCCTGGTGGCGTGCTCGTGTGGTCGATCGTCGACCATACCAAGTCGCTCCGTGAGCGTCTCGGCCCCGACTTCGATAATCGAAAACGTGCATGGTATGAGCAGCCATTTTTGGCGTGCAACGATGGCTTCTATCGGAGAGAATGGAGTGCCACCGACAATTGGTGTTACGGGAAAGCAAAGGCAAAAGCCTTTCTGGTGAATCCTACGAATCACACGCAGCGAGTCGTTCTCGACTTCTGGCATCGCTCCGCCGCTTGGGCCGAGCAGCCCTTTTTGGCACTCAACGATTTAAAAGACTGGAATGCCACCGACCAGTTGTATTTCGGAAAAGCGAACGCGAAAGCCTTCCCGTTGAATCTCACGAACACGCTAGAAATCGACGGGCTGTCTATCCACGAATCGCTCCAACTCGACCCGACGTTCCAGCATTTTGAAAAGACTCTCGATCTGCCGCCCGGAACCCACGCCGTTCGATTCCACACGATCAATCATGACGGGCGCGAGCGCGTGCTCGTGATCTTCAACCCGAAAATCACGCTGCTTCCTTCTCCGGAGCGCTGATTTATTTTCGACGGTTTGCTGCGCCAGCCGGGCCGCTTTTTGCAGCGAGCGGCACCAAGTTCACCTCATCACATCCCCCACACCGTGACCGAACGGCCCTCGGCACTGCGCTCTTGCACGAAAACTTTCTCGTCCCAACTGCGCTCGCTCGGGTCGACGACCACCAGATGGGCCTCGTCCGGGGAGCACCGGTCGGCGTACCTCGCCGTCTGCGTGAGCCCTTCTTCGATCGTCGTCTCGAGCGATCTTCGCTCGCGCACGACCTTCATCTCCACCACGAATCGCTGCTCCGCCCGCTTCCCGCCTACCTGTCGAAAGAACCGCACGAAGAGATCTGCGCGCCCAGTTCCAAGTGCGTACTCGCGCTCGATTCGTCCTCCTCCGTTGACCACTCGCTGCAACCAGGCTTGCAGCAAAAGCTGCGGTGCTGCCTCTTCGTAGATCGCTCGCTTGTTCCAAACCTCCGAGTTCTCTCGATAGAACTGCTGGAAGCCCGCGAGCAGCCCTCGGAAATCGAGCCGGCCGTCGGCAAGAACGAAGGCCGTGCTCGGCACCTTGGCTGCGAAGTCGTCCTGGAGCATGGACGTGAGTGTTCGGGGGATGATTTCCCGATAAATCTCGTTGGCGATGCGGACCCCACTGGAGCGTTCTACCGTGATGAGTCCTAGATCAACGACATATTGGCGATCTTCGGTCGATGCCGACTGGCTCCACTCTCCACCTTCGAGAATGGGTGCAATGACGCGCCGGACGCGTGGCTCTTTGAGCTTGTCCACGAGCTGATCGAGGTGCGTGTCGCGTCGGAGGATGAGGCGCTCCTTGGCTTCGTCCACGTCATCGAGAGTGACGGGGCGCGAGCGGTCTTGGAGCACCGGCATCTCCTGCGTCAACTCGTTGGCCAGCGCGTTGACCAGCCAGGGCTGCCCACCCGTCAGCGCCATCACCTTCGGATAGATCGACTCCTCGAAGATCTGCCCCGTTTCGGCCGTGTGCTGCTCGTAGAGCTCGCGGACTTCGGCCTCTGAAAAGTTTCCGAGCAGCAGCGACTTAGCCTTCACGTTGAAGGCGCTTCCCCCCGTGATGATCTCGCCCTTGGAAGTGTGGATGCGGTAGTCGCGCACGTCGCGGACCCCGCAGAGGATCACGGAATGGGGAAAAGGCGAGGGGCGACCAACGTAGCCGTCTCGCAGCTGACGCAAGACAGAGATGAGCGTATCGCCCACCAGCGAATCGATCTCATCGATCAGCAGCACGATCGGCTTCGAAGCGTGGCGGGCCCACTGGGTCAGTAGACCGTTCAGAAGCGTCCCCGGTCGGCGAGACGCGAAGAACGAATTCCCTTCGCGGGCGATCCAACTCTCGGGAAACCAAATCTCTGCTTGATCGACGAGCTTCGTGGCGATCAGTTCATCTCCCATTGCCACGTCGTTGCGCGCGGCCTGG
>WQZB01000105.1 GCA_009780955.1 Polyangiaceae bacterium
AGCACGAGCCCGGGGGAAGGAAGACACGGCGAAGCCGTGGCGGATGGGGCCCCTCCACGTGCGCAGGCACCGCAGGGCCCAACGAAGGCATCGCGGCGCGCAGCAGGCTGGTAAACATGCTCTTAGCCGCCGTGCGATGCGGGCAGCTCATCGCCCTCAAAAGGAAGATGCTTCGGCTCGCCATCGTCGTCGTGCACAATTCCAAGCTTGGCCTCGAGGCGAAGGACCCTGTCGCGGAGCTTGTCGTTCTGCGCCACGAGCGCGCGCACCATTTCGAGCGTTGGGTCGGGAAGATTCGCGTGATCGAGCGCGGCGTCGAAGCGTTGCTTGACCGGCACGATCACTCGCCCCGGAACGCCGACAACAGTTGCGCCGGCAGGAACAGGCTTGACGACCACGCTGCCCGACCCAATGCGAGCGTGCTCGCCAATGGCGATTGCACCGAGAATGCATGCGTTCGACCCGACAACCACGCCCGATGCAAGTTGCGGGTGACGAACGACGCGGTCGAGCGAAACGCCTCCAAGCACGACGCCTTTGTAGATGAGGCAATCGTCGCCCACCGTGGCGGTTTCACCAATGACAACGCCCATGCCGTGGTCGATGAAGACGCGGCGCCCAAGCGTTGCTCCTGGGTGAATCTCGATGCCGGTCAAAAAGCGATTCGCCTGGCTGACCGCGCGTGCAGAAAGCGATGCACCGCGGGTCCAGAGATCATGGGCGACGCGGTGCATCCAGATCGCGTGTACTCCTGGGTAGAGTAGCGCCACCTCGATGGAAGACCGGGCCGCGGGATCGTTCTTGCGCACGGCCCTGATGTCCTCGCGGACGCGCACCATGGCCCCAGGAATTTTCTTGAGCCAGCCAAACGCAAGTTTGAAAAAAACCATCGGCCTTTGTAGCACCGAAAAATGTCGGCGCGCCAGACGCACCTTAGCCTAAGTCTTGATGCCCATGGCGATTGTATTGCCTCCTTGGAGGGTCCAGAAACTAGCGATTACCAAGCGCGAGTCCGTATCCGATCACGGCGTGTTTCGTGTCGAGCGGCTCACGTACCCAACGCTGCCGCGCGACGTATTTGTCTTTTCATGCAACGACTGGTGCAACGTCGTCGCAGAAACGCCTGCGGGCGAGATCGTTTTCGTCTGGCAGTACCGATTCGGAACCGACGCACTGTCGCTCGAAATCCCAGGCGGGGTCATCGACGAGGGGGAGGCGCCCGAAGATGCCGCGCGGCGCGAGCTCCGCGAAGAAACGGGTTACGAGGCCGAGAGCTTCGAGCTTTTGTCGATCGTAGAGCCAAACCCTGCGTTGCAAGGCAACCGGTGCTTCACGTATCTCGCGCGAGGCGCCATGCTTTCGCACGCTACTGAGTTCGACGAGCTCGAAGATCTCGAAGTGTCGCTCGTGCCTCGGACCTCGCTCGAGGCGATCCTCGCGAGCGGCGAAGTCACCCACTCCTTGGTGATCGTCGCGCTCGAAGCCTACGAGCGTGCGCGACGCGGCCACGCATCGTGGCAAGCCATCGACCAGGAGCTTGATGCCATCGAACAGCTCCAGAAAGACAAGGTGCTCGCCCTTGCTCGGCGACTCAAGCCCGGGCTCACCAGCGAAGACATTCAAAACCCACACGACTTTCCCGAGCTCCATGATCCCGACTGGCACTACGCCGACGGCGTTCTCACGGGCATCCAATCGGTAAAAGCAGCGCTGTGCGCGATGCAAAAAATGAAGTGAGGCCAAGAATGCCGAAAAAGAAGAGGCCGAAAAAGAACAACGACGTGGCCCCTCCGTTGCCGAAATTCACCGGCTTTCGACCTCTTGCAGATCGCAAAGAGCTTCGAGACCAACTCGAGGCGAAGAAGGCGCAAGAGGAAGAAGCGCGCAAGGAAGCACAAGACGCGCACGAATCGGCAAGGCTACGCCATTCGCAGAAGCTGCAAACCAAGCCGACCACACCTTTGTCATCGTCATCGAGGGCATCGACCGCCGACGACGAGCTCACGTTTCATCGCATGATGTCTGGTGTGGCACCGCTCGACCGGGCCGGCGCTCACCGCGTGCCCGTTACAACGGATGCAAGCCACATGAACTCTCGCCTCGCCGAAAGCGTAAGCGATCGCGCTCGCACCGATGCGGCCGAGGTACGCGATCACCTGCAAAACCTCGTCGACGAGGAAATTAAATTTGAAATCACTGAAGACGGCAAGCGCGCCTTCGGCCGCCGCGCGGACACGTCGCCAAGCCTTTTGCATAGCCTGCAGCGCGGCATGCTTCCCATCGACGCGCGGCTCGATCTGCATGGTCTCACGACTGCCCGGGCAAGCGAACGCGTCGTCGATTTTCTTCGCCAGATGCGCGCAAGCGGCGAGCGATGCGTGCTCATCATTCATGGAAAGGGTGATTATCTCCCTGGCGGCGGCGTTCTGCGTGGAGAGATCGTGACGTGGCTCTCGCAAGGGCGAGCGCGCAAGTACGTTGCGGCGTTCGCAACGGCTGTGGCCCGAGATGGCGGCGAGGGCGCGGTTTATGTGGCCCTTCGCCGCTAGCCCGCTAAATGTCACTCACCAGGTGTAGTTCGGAAGAGGCTTTGGCGCGGCGTCGTGCTGGGCGTTCCCACCTGCGTCAGTCACCGTGCCAGCATCCGTACCCGTTCCAGAATCCGCGCCTGCGTCGGTCGTGACCGATGCGTCGCGGAAACAGAACTTGATTGCATACAAAGGAAATTGCATCTCCTGGTTGTTTGGATCCTTCGGCGGGAATAACCTCTCTCCATGCGTCGCCGCAGGGTCGTAAGAGAAGACGTCTTGCCACCGTGCATCTCCGTAAACATAGACAACAGCGATCGGGGTGGTTGCCGACCAATCGAAGTATACGCCATCCGAATTGAGGATAGTCGCGGTCCCTCCATTGCCCAAATCAAGGGTGCCGTTCGCACCGCCAGACCACGTTGCCGAATAGAGAACATCGTCGCGGGATGCTACGCCAGAGTTGCATTCGAGATCTCGAGTAAGTGACTGGACAGTTCCACTCCCACTCGGCTGGGATTCCGACTGAACGTCAGGGCCCTGGCTGGCACACGCGCCAATTCCAACTGCGGACGCAAGGGTAATGGGGACAATATGTATGAATCGCATCGAAATACCTCTCTCGGGGAAGAGGGGACGCGTCCGACGACTAGACGTCGTATCCCATCCTCCACTGGAACAATTACCTAAATGTCACTCACCAGGTGTAATTCGGAAGAGGCTTTGGCGCGCCGTCGTGCTGGGCTGCGCCCGCGCCTGCGTCCGTTCCAGTCTTGCTCGCGTCCGTCCCGGAGTCGGTGCCTGCGTCGGTTGTGACCGATGCATCGCGAAAACAGAACTTGATTGAATATATCGGAAGTTGTATCTCCCGGTCGTCCGGATTTTTTGGCGGGACTAACCTCTCTCCATGCGTGGCCGCAGGGTCGTAAGAGTTGACGATATTTCTCAGCGTGTCTCCGTAAACAATGACAACGGCGATCGGAGTCGTTGCCGACCAGTCGAAGTATACCCCATCCGAATTGAAGATTGTCGCGGTTCCTCCGTTGCCCAAGTTAAGGGTGCCGTTCGCACCGCCAGACCACGTTGCCGAATAGAGAACATCGTCGCGGGATGCGACGCCTGCGTTGCATTCGGTGTCTCTAGTAAGTGACTGGACAACCCCATTCCCGCTCGGCTGAGTTTCCAACTGGGCGTCGGAGCCCTGGCTGGCGCACGCGCCAATTCCAACTGCGGACGCAATGGCCATAGGTATTATATATACAAAAGTACTGTCGAATCGCATTGAACGACCTCTCTTTCAACCCCCTTTCTGCAAATCACTCGCCCGAATGTTGCGGCCGCAGTGTATTGCACGATGTGGCGTCGAGGTGCGCACCCTAACCGCTTTGCGTTGCCATTTTCCAATTTTTTCCGATCGCAACGCAGTAGCGTCCTGCTCACGGAATGCTAATGACCCTTTGGTGCGTATTTTCCATCGTGACGCAATGGCACTCATCGGCATCGGCCTTGGGCGGGAATGAAACGACGTGTTCATTCATCTCCACTTCCGCCCAGGCCGATCTTTTTTGCATAGATTCACGTCCGCGGCTTATGATCTCATTGCAAAGGAAGATTCTCGTAAGAGCTTCAAATTAAAGAATCGCTGCGCGCAACTTCTACCATGTTACGGCGTCGATATAAGCTGTACCGGAATATGCGCCAGTGGTATTGAACTCCACCCCCATAGAATCA
>WQZB01000106.1 GCA_009780955.1 Polyangiaceae bacterium
AATCGGTGAGCGTCGGCGGAGTTCAGTCGGTGAGCGTCGGCGGTGCGCAGAGTGTCACCGTGGGTGGAATTCGCACGGTGACCGTGACTGGCAATGAAGTCATTCACGTTCAATCAAAGCGCACCGAGACGGTGGACACCGGCGAAGACGTCACGGTTACGGGTGGCCGCGGCCACACCGTGATGGGAAATGACACGCTTGATGTCAAAGGGGGGAATCGAACGGTGACAGTGTCGGCGGCGCACAACAGCACGTCGAGCACGGTGAATGTCGCTGCCGCAACATCCCTCACGCTTCATCACGGGGGCGACATAAAAGGAGCCAACGGCGATGCATACCTCAAACTCGAAACGAACAAAGCCACCCTTGCGGCCGCCACCAACGTGGTTGTCGAGACGAACTTGGCATCCGTCGCTGTCAATGGTGGCACCATCACGCTGACTGCAGCCGACAAAATAGAATTCAAGTGTGGTGCGGCGACCCTTTCTCTCACGAAGGACGGGATCGTTTCTGCCACGGGAGCGACGGAAGTTAGCCTTGGGTGCAAGTCGTCGACGCTGAAGCTCGAACCTGCGACAGCGAGCATGAACGGCTCGAACGTCAACGTAACGGCCAGCGGCAAGATGGACTTGTCCGGCGCGATCATCAAGATCAACTGATATGGAATCCTCTCTTGGACCGCTCGAGGAACTTCACGCCGTTCTCGATACGTTTATCGAGGAAAAGGAACGATTTGTCTTTCTTTTGACAACGGGCGACGACGAGCTTTCGCTTGTCGTTCCGCTGATCGAGCAGATGGACGAGTCGTCGCCGTCCGACGTCTATTTTATCGACGTCTCTCCGGTTCGCGATCTGGTTACCTACGTGAATGCGGTAGTCGCGCATGCGCGCGCGGAGCTTGACGAGGTGAACCAAGCGCGCGAGCAAGAGGGGCGCGAGCCAATCGCCGCCCTTCCCGACGAATGCCAACAGAAGAATGTCCCGCCGCTCGATCGCCTTCGTTGCCTCATCTCGCATATGACGTCGTGGGTGTCGGATGCAGACGGGCAACGAATGGTCATTGCTCTTGTTCCGTCGCACATCTCGGATCGGCCCGCGCATGCCAAGATTGTCGGGGCGCTCGCCCCTCTTCAGGGAAGGCCACCATGGTCGAGAGCGCTTCGGCTGATTCTCCGAGACGATCGGCACGAGCCCTTTGTGGAGGAGATCTTACGCAAGCTTGGTGCGACGGGAATCTATCTGTACACGACGCGGCTGACGATACGTGAACTGGCCGACGTGGCAGCTGCCGATGTGGCGAACAAGGATCTCAGCGCACCACGCCGAATCAATGCCTTGATGCAATGTGCAATCTTCGACACGGCGCTTGGGCGGTACGAAGCGGCGATCGACAAGTACCGCACACTATTTCAGTATTACGACGAGCACGGCGTGACGGAGATGAAGTCCACGGTGCTTCAGGGGACTGGGGACATTCTCGGCCGGATCAAGCGGTACCCGGGAGCGCGAGACAAGTACCTTCAGGCGCTCGATTTGGCGAGCGACGCCAAGTCGTTGCAGTTGATTCTCAATTGTGTCATCCCCCTTGGCGATATCGACATGCGCCTCGATCGCTACGTCGAGGCGGAGCACGTGTATGCGCTTGGGGCCGAGGCGGCCGAGAAGATGGGTAACGTGTACGCGCAGGCCGATTTGCTCGAGAAGTGCGGATTGGCAAGAGAAGCGCTGAAGAACCATCGGGGCGCGACCGAGTGCTTTACCGCGGCAGCCAACGCGGCGCGCGAATTTAGTTACGACGCGCGGCTCGCAACGGTGCTGCCGCGCCTGTGCAAAATCTATAAACGAATCGGCGACGACGATCTTCGTAAGTCATACAACGCGGAGCTGCGCGCGGTGCGCGCCCGGCTTTCGGAGAGGTAACCATGGCGAGCAAACCAACTTTGGACAACACATCCGGCAACGCTCTCAGCGATGCCACGGCGGACATCGTCAACAAGACGGTCGCTCCGTTTCAGAATCTCACCAACCCCGACGTGAGTGTCATCGACAAGGCCAAGGGGGTTGTTGGGGCTGTGATGGGCGTGTCGAATGCCCCCACGGAATTTCTCGACGATGCCTTTGCTCGAGGGACCAACTCGATTGCCCAAGTGTGGCCGTCGTTTCCTGCGGCAACGATAGGAATGCTGGTGCTCGGCATTCCGCACACGCACTCCCATCCGCCCGCCCTGCCGATCCCGTTGCCTGCGCTGGGCGCCATCTTGACCGGGTGCCCTTCGGTGCTGATTGGAGGAATGCCGGCGGCGCGCTGCGGGGATTTCGGAATTGGGCCGACGTGTGGGTCTTTCACGCCGGTGTTTGAAGTGATGACGGGGTCGAGCAAAGTGTTCATTGGAGGGCAGCGCGCGGCGCGCATGCTCGACATCACCGTGCAGTGCATCAAAGGTCCTCCCGAGGCAGCTGGCGCGGCCAAAGCTGCGGGGGCCATGGGCAAGATAAACAACGCGATGGAGAAGGCTGGCAAAGTCAGTCAGGCGCTGGGCGTGGTCGGTGCCGCTCAACAGATTGTCACCTCGGCTGGCAAGGCCAGCTCCGCGCGTAACGCCGAGGCGGCCGCGGAGAATGCGAAGCAGCCCGACGCGGCGGCCATTGCAGAAGCCAAGGGCGATGCCGAGGCGGCCGCTGCCGAAGCCGCGACGGCAGTTCTTGCGGCGGCCATGATGGGCGCCGACATGGCCATGAGCGCCATGTCTTCGGCGTTGAGAGCCATACAGGGCAAAGATCCAGGTGGTCCCCCGTGTATCGGTGCCGTGATGCTGGGCATGCCGAATGTGTTGATTGGCGGATTTCCTATGCCGTCGTGGAGCACGATTGCCAAAGGACTCAAAAAGCTCGTTGCCGCTCTGGCACGCGGGCGTCGTGCGGGCAAAGCGCAGGGCGGCTGGTTTTGCCTCAAGTGCATGTGAAGGAAGAATGCCATGTCCAAGATAATTACCTATTTTGATTATGCTTCGCTTGCCCCGCCGTTGGCGACCGTGCTCGACCAGATGCGCGAGATTGCGCTGGAGTCTTGGGGCCCTTTGGGGGCACTTCATTCGATCGGTTGGCGGGCGCACTATGTCCTTGGGACTGCGCGGCAACAGGTTGCGAGCTACCTTGGCACGATGCCGTTTGACGTTGTTTTCACGAGCAGCGGTCGCGCGGCGCTCGAACTCGGATTTGCCCGAGCGCTCGCTCGCATGCCCGAGGGTGGAACGATTGTATCGAGTCGCCTCGAGCATCCGTCGGTGCAGCGCCTGGTGGAAGGAGCCGAGCGACAAGGGCGCACCGTGCGCTGGCTTGCGTTGCCGGGGGGGGTGGCGACCGAGGCAGATCGCGAGGCTCTTCGCAACTCGACGATGGTGGCGTTGTCGCTGTGCAATCACGAGCTCGGCACCTCGTTGGGGGACGCGCTTGCGGAGGTCCCGAAAGATGCGCTTCGGGTGCTCGATGCTGTGCAGGCAGCGCCTTGGATTTCGCTCGATGGGCTCTGCGATGAGCGCACCTTCTATGCGATTTCCGGTGCCAAACTTGGCGCGCCGATGGCCATTGGGGCTCTTCGCGTACCAAACAAGTTATTTTATGAAGCGCGGGAGTCGGACCATCCGCTCGAGAGCGAGAGCCCGCCATGGCTCATGGCGGTTGGACTTGGCGCCGCGTGCGAAGCACGCGGCGCGATCCGAACGGAGGCTTACGCGCAGGCGAAAGAGAAGGCGAAGCAGCTCGAGCAAGCCCTTCGAGAAGTGGAGCCGAAGCTGGTGCTCAATGGCGAGGAGGATGTGCGACTAGGCACGATCGTGAATGTATCGTTCCCTGGTGTGCAAGCGAAATCACTGATTCGCATTCTCAGCATGGAAGGTATTGCCATCAGTCATACGGCAGCATGCCAAGCGGTGCATGCCGAAGTTTCTCCTGTGGTGCACGCGGCCTATCCCAAGGAGCCCGAGCGCGCAGAGAGCGCCACGCGGTGGAGTGTGTCGGAAGCGACGACGGAG
>WQZB01000107.1 GCA_009780955.1 Polyangiaceae bacterium
GAGAGCGGGCTCCATTATAATCATTTCAGGTATTATGATCCGGAGACCGGGAGGTATTTGTCGCCCGACCCCATTGGGCTGGCGGGTGGGTTCAATGTTTATGGCGGCATCACCGATCCATTTTGCCAATATGATAGATTTGGGTTGGCGACGAATCCGACTAACGCGGCGACATGCCCAAACAGCAATCCTCAGCTTGAGCCGAAGAAGGCGCCGGAGGAGGCTGGTGAAGGAGCAGGGGCGACGCGATTGTTCCGAGCAGTAAGCCCGGCCGAACTGGCCGACATCCAGGCAACAGGTGGTTTCCGTCCGAGTCCGACTGGGCTGGAAGGAAAGTACTTTTCGACGACGGCGGAGGGCGCGGCGCAATACGCGAGGATGGCAGTTAGTGGATTCGGCGACGCTCCTTACACACTCGTCGAAACGACCATGCCGAGTGGAACGGCACCGCTCGCGCCGTTCGTGGATCGCGGGATACCGACGGTAGTCGTTCCGAACACATCGCTCCCGGATCTTGGACGGCCGACGTCTGGTCGTCCATGCCGATCCCGTCGGTGCAATGAAGGGAAACGCCATGAAGATAGATCTATCGCTCCCGGCCTTCTCGGTCACCGCATTGTGCCAGGTGAAGCTCGAAGCGGCGCTACCCTCGGGAACGCCCTGCGAGATTTACTACGCGCGCGCGCCTGATGGTGTCGAACGCGATGTGAGGGTGTATGTCATCGGGCAGGCATCGGCGGATGCAGGCGACGACGTTGGCGTCGTGCTTGGGTTTCTTTGTCCAGAGGCACACCGCGACGCGCTCATGCAAGACGCTCACATCGAACTTCGTCGAGGTACTCAGGTGCTCGCGAGTGGTCGAGTGATTTTGTGTGCGCAGCGAGCCTGAAGGACTGGCGAGAGATGCAGGTCGTCACATTGTATCGGCCCGTTGGGCCTGAGGAGATGGATCAGATCGAGCGGTCGGGATGGAAGACGTTCCCTTCACGGCTCCCCGAACAGCCGATCTTCTATCCTGTTGTACAGAAGGAGTACGCGATGAAGATTGCCCGCGACTGGAACGTTCAGGCAAACGGTACAGGCTTCGTGACGAAATTCGACGTGGACGCGGAGTATCTCGGGCAATTTCAAGTTCATCGGGTTGGAGGTCGGGAGCATTCCGAGTACTGGATCCCGGCGGAGTCCTTGGATGAATTCAACCGCCATATTGTTGGCCTGATCGAGATCATCGCGGAGTTTCGGAAATGAACGTGTTTTGCCGCCCCGCCAACATGGGTGAGACAACGGCAGCGACCAAGTTTACGACCTCCCGCATCGCATGCGTCATGCACGCACATGCCTCCTCTCCATCATCGCGGCTCGCGTTCGCCTACGCCGTGCGCAACGCGTGATCTGGTGCGCTCGAAATCTGTCTTCGACCCCACGAACAAAAGCATTGACGGCGGCGCGAGTGTGATCGCGGACGACTTGTCTGTCATGCTATGGCGCTTATCGAATCGCGCACGATGCGCCTCTGAACTGACGTGGCGGCGAAGGCGTGTACGACTCGACCCCACAATTGGGGGTGGTTCGAACCCCGAGGATCATGATTCCCATTACGCCTCTCGTGGTTCCGACCTGCCCTCGGCATACTCGGAATCACGTTCGGCGGCGGCTCGGCGCATCGCCACTCATGCTCGGAATCATGCCGCCACGTGGTTTCACGCACTTGGCACCATGATCGATCGTATCCCATTGTGAGGCCATACCCACCCCAGGCTACTTGGTAATACAGCTTGGGGTGGTTCCAACCCCCGAGGACCATGATCGCCATCATGGGCCGCGACGCGATGGACCTCGCACGACTTCGATCGGCATCATGCACGCACGTAGCATCCTCCTCGCCCTTCTCGTCACCATCGCATCGCTGCTGTTGCCGCGTAACCGTCCGGGGATCGACCTAACCGTCAAATCGCGACGCCGCGTGCGGCGTGACTGACTAGGACGTATCAAAGCAGGCTGCGTCGGCGTCGCGCACTGGAGCAGGCTGCGGCTGCCAGCGATCGGGCAGGAGCTCTGGATAATTGGCGGCGTTGGTCTTGTCGATTCGGTTCAAGACGTCAGCGAGGTAGTCGACCGGGTTGACACCGAGCCGCGTGCAAGAGACGACGAGCGAGTAGAGGAGCGCGAGTTCGTTGCCGGCTTCTTTGCTGTGTACAAAGAGGAAGTTTTTTCTCCCGAGTGCCACGATTCGCAGAGCGTTTTCCGCTCGGTTGTTGTCCAGCGGAAGCCGCACATCGCGCAACGCGCGACCAAGTTCGCGCTGGTTGTTCCAGGTGTATCGGGCGGCGCGACCGAGCAGCGTCTTGGGACCTTGTGCGCCACGCAGCGCGCGCGCAAGCAGCAGCAGATGCAGGAACAACACGCGTGAGAACTCTCGACGAAGTGCGAGATGCTCGCGTGTGCCGACCACGCCGCGACGCTCGGCTTCGTGTTCGACGGCGTACATCGCACCGATAAGTTGCATCGCCTCTTTTGCTTCGGGCACATCGCCCGCCTCGAAGAACTTTCTGCGCGCGTGAGCCAGGCAACCGCAACGTAGCCGAGCCCCTCGCTTCGAAAGCGGATCGTAGCCACGATAATCGTCGCACACGATGGCTCCTGTCGAATCGCCGAGGACCTCGATGGGCACCTCGCCGCCGCGCGTGAGCGCGAACGTGTAGCCGGTCAAATTTCGACCGACGAACGCCCACATGAAAGCCTTCGACTTCTGCTGGGTCATCGTGAACGAGGTCTCGTCCACCTGCACCACAAAGTCCTTTTTGATTGCGTCCAGCAGCGGCGCGCGAAGCGGTTCGAGCTTGTTGGCCGCGCGACGAAATAGCTCGTTCATCGTGCTGCGCGCGATGGGTATGCCGAGCCGCGCAGTCGACACGAAGCAGCGCTTGCTCGGTGCGTCGCTCGGCTACCTCCTCGGCCGTTCGCGGGGGTCGAGGGACCCTGGGCATCTTGCCCATCTTCTCGGTGCGCCGCGCGAAGTTGCGTTTGAGCACTTCGAGTTCGGCCGCCATCACATCGATGCGCGCACCATCTTCCTTGGACTTCTTCTCGAGATACTTGGCGTAATCACGCCAGCCGCAACCATGCTCGCTGTCGTCAGGGGGCGGAACCAAACAAGCCGCTTTGATCATGAAACGCGGCGCGTGTCGACCCCAATAATGCACCTTGCATGCACTTTTTTGGTTGCCAGCTCCGAGCGCGGTGCACCAGGCGCAGGTCGATGCCCTCGAGCAGCATCGTCAGCGACGCCGCGTCGAGAACGACTTGCGACGCACCGTCGGCAACACGGGGCATCGAAAAGCGACCGCGCTCCAGTCGCTTGTAATACACAACGAATCCTCCCGCGCTGAAGAACAGCACCTTCACACGGTCCCTACGCCGGCCCAAGAAGACGAACAACGTGCCGCTGTACGGGTCGGCCTTCCAGAGCGAACGCACGAGCGTGATGAGTCCGTCGTGACCGCGTCGCAGATCCACCGGCTCGGTCGCGAGCACAATCGACACGCCGGGGCCGAGGCTCAACACGAGCGCGCCAAAGCCTTCACCAGGACCGCGAGGTGCTCTGCGCTCATCTCCCCACGCAGCGTCATGCGCGTGGTGCCAACTTCGACGAGCACCTCGAGCCCCTGGGCGGGTGCATGATTCGGCGCCGGCGCTTCCGCCTTCACCACGACCGGCAGCAGTCGCGGGCTCGCACTCGCTCGAGCCCGCCTACGAAGCTCCGTCCGCCACCACTTCAACGTGCTCACTTTCACTCCATGCCGGCGCGCCACCGCCTGCGCGTCGCCACTCGCCTCAAGCTCCGATATCCGCCCCGCCCACCATGCCGCCGTGTGCATCATGC
>WQZB01000108.1 GCA_009780955.1 Polyangiaceae bacterium
GGGAATCCTGCTAACCCGGTCACGGCAACATGCGGCAGGGCGAGATGTAAACCGGATCTTCGATTACGGCGGCGGGTGGCTGCCCCTGGACGCTAAAGTGCACGTACGACAAGTCATTGCCGCGGTGGTTGAATTCACGCATCGGGATATCCTTGATGCGCGAAAAAAGTGAAAAAATTTGGGACCGCGAAGGAGTAGCCGCCGAGCATAGGCAAGGTAGGCAAAGGGGCTCCCCAATTACGTCCAGGCTGCAAATTTCTTCCTAATCTTAATTGAATTTCCTTTATCTTTTTCGCCTTGCCCCTTCAATTTTGAGTGCTACCCCAAACCCTTCAAGGACCGAGGCCATGAACCACCTCTCCAGAGGCAACGACTCGTACGAAAACGACCATGCGGTGCTCGCGCTCCGTCCTAGCCCCGATTCGCTCGCGACGGCTGTCGAACACACTCTTAGCTTGCGCGTCTGTTGGAGGGAGCCACGAAAATGAGCCGGCGATCGTACACATTTTCTCGGGAACGCGGTGAAATCATTAAGGGTGCAGGACGAAACTTCCTTGTCGTTGCGCAACTCGGCTTGGGGGGCACGGCAGAAACGTACCTTGTTAAGGATAAAGACATCGGGCGCATGTTTGCGCTGAAGCTGCTTTCCTGGTCGCTTGCTCATCGCAACGACCTCAGAATAGCCTTTGAACAAGAGGCTCGCGCCTTGGCTCACTTGCGTCATCCAAACATTGTCGAAGTTTTTCAGCTCGACCGAACGGCCGATTCGCGCCGCGTCCCTTTCTACCTGATGGAGGCACTTCAGGGCGAGTCGGTGCGCAAAGCGCTACACCGCAGAGGAACATTCAACCTTCGGGCGGCGCTGAAAGTCATGTGCGAACTGCTCCCTGCGCTATATTACGCACATTCGCTGGGCGTAGTTCATCGCGACATCAAGCCTGATAACGTATTTCTTCACACGGGCATCACCAGCGAGCAGGTCGTCAAACTTATCGATTTCGGAATTTTCAAGCTTATTTATAGCCAGGCAACACCTGGGGTGTTCATGGGAACACCGCGCTACGCCCCACCCGAGCAGCTCATGGGAAGCGAAAGCATCGGGCCGGCAGCCGATATTTATTCGGCAGGCGTTATGCTTTTCGAAATGCTAACCGGCAAAACGCCTTTCGATCGATTCGGTCTCTCGCACGAGGGCATGCTCCAAGCGATAAGCGTCGATGCGCCTTTGCTAAGCGACTTCGGCAAGTTCCCACCGGAGCTCGTCAACCTCGTCGCACGCGCACTGGTGAAAAATCCTGATAAGCGTATGAAGGATGCCTTTTCCCTCGCAAAACAGTTAGAAACAATTCGCGACTCGATTAATCCCAATACGAATCCAGGCATGCACGTGACCGAGGAGGTTGTGGTCACGTTCGTTGGGAACCAAGAAATGCTCACGGCGGCACACGTGGAAGCACCAACGTGGGACGACGACAAGATGGCGGGTACGATGCGCACGGTTTACAACCAACACATGGCGCGCGGCGACCGCGACCCCGTCGAGGTTGTCCCCGAGCTTGCCGACGGCGCCGATGCATCGGAGGGGCCAACATCATCGGAGATCCCCATTTCGGGCATTCCAATCTCGGGTATCGGGCTTGTGTCGACCGAGAAAGATTTTCCCCCCACCCCGCCCGTGACCGCGCCAACCCCTGAAAAATTCGCACCGCAAGTCATGCAAGTGCACCGGCCGAGCGAGCCGGTGGTGAATCGCGATGCCCCCACGAAACCTCCTCCATCGCAACCCATCTCCCCTGTCTTACCTCATTTCGATGCCTCTGATTTGAATATCGGGCGTGCGATCATGCAGCAGCCAGTGCCCGCCTACGCGAATAAGGCGGTGACGAAGGCACCCGTCTCCGCGCACTGGGGACCAAATCAAAAGGCACCCATGGTCCCGGTTCGGCCGCTGCAACCGTCGCAGTCGCAAAGCAAACCGCGTCGCTGGTTTCAGGCCACCGTTCACGTCGAAAACGGATCCGCTAGGTTTCGCTCGGAAGCCTTCGTCGTAAAGTATTTTCCTCCTGCCACTCTTGGAGTCACTCTTGGAATCTGCTTAGGACTTGCCGTGTTTTTTATGGGGAAGCCAAACCCCGTGCCGAACACGGTGTCAGATACGGAGTCTAATACCGTGACAGATGCGCCGCCTATTCCCCAAATTCCACAGATCGAAGGAAGCGCCAAGGTACCTCAGGCAACGATAGAACCTTCTGCATTGCCATCTACGCCTTCCCTTACGCCGTCGTCTTCCGAGAAGGTTGTGCAGCCGACAATGGCGGCACCACCGTCCACGGCTTCGAGCATCGCCATGGAACCGGTGGCTGCGAGGGCGAGTGCCTCTCCCGCTGTTTCGAGTGCCCCGCCGCGCCCCCAGCCTCAGCAGCGCCCGCGTCCTCGCCGCGTGAAGGATGATATCGAGCCGACCATGATACCCCGGTAAAAAGCAAGTCTTGCGCCTTCTCAACCACTTTGAACACTGGAGACTGACGTGACGCGCCGCAGCGAAGAAGAATTCACCGTTCCGTGCTCGCCCCCCGACGAGGCGCTGGATAAAACGCTGAAAGATCTGGAACAGCGCAATCGGAAAAATCCGAAAATGAAGCTGCAAGTGCAGTATGAGTCTCCCAAAGTTGGAAAGGCGCCCCGAAAAGGGTCGGTGCCCGAAGACAACGACAGGGTAACGCCCGTGGTGGCAATGCCCGAGGCCATGGAAACCCTTCGAGGCATTGGCGGGCGCGAGAAGCGCGAAAAGCCTGAGAAGAAAGAGCCGCCGCATGAGCCGGCAGGCATTCACGGCCACCACCAGGAAGGCAAAGGCGAGCCACGCTCCAAGTGGGCGTATGCCGTTTTGGCAGGCGCTTTCGTTGTCATGGTTTGCGCCAGTGTTTTCATGTTTTATACATATCAATCAACCGCGGGATCGACGCGCGAAGCAAAGAAACCGGTGGCCAGCGCAAGCGCTACTCCAACAGGGAGTACAACGCCAACGGCCCGCGCAGGTTCTGAGGTGGCGCCGCCGTCGCCCATCGCATCGATGGCGCCCGTCGCGTCGAATGCGAGTGCGGGGTCGAATTCAGCATCGATTCCGTTGGCGCCACCAATTCCTATTCCGGCGGTAAGTGCACCTTGGGGACACGCAAACGCGCCGCCAAAGCTGAGGAAGCCCCCGACAGGCGTGGTAAAGCCAAAGGGACCGGCGCGAGAAGTGGTGGAAGGAAGCAAAGTGCCGAGCGAGAAGTCGGCAGGTATGTTTGGTACAATGATTGAGGAGAACAACAAATGACGTCGAAGGTGTGGATGGTCGTGGCACTCGCTGTGGGATTGGGAATGATGTGGACGAGCGCGGCGCGAGCCGAGGAAGGCGGGGCGGCTGATGCGCGTTTCAACGCAGGGGCGCCATTCGTGGCGCCCGACCGCGGTATTTTGAAATCCATGAGGGCGCGATGAATCGCGCCCCTACATCCAAACAAAATGCATATCGCGTAGGGGCGTATGGCCATACGCCCCTACACATTTGGATTGGCAACGATGGAGAAATGCGATGATTCAACCCAACGCTTCAATCCGCAAAGAGCTTGTTGGCGTTCTCCACCACCGCCGCCCTGCGAATCCACTGCCCCAGAAGCTCGA
>WQZB01000109.1 GCA_009780955.1 Polyangiaceae bacterium
GTCGCGGGGTGGAAATCCGTTGTTTGATTTGATTTGTTTGGAGAATTCACCTGTTCTCGCTCGCTCGCCCTCTACACTAAACTTGGTCGCGGCTGGTGTCTCACCCATGTTGGCAGGGAGGGGGGCGCGAGGGAGAGCGAGGTCACGCTTGGCCGCAAGCAGTTGTTGAACGAGCTGATAGGTCGGGGTGAACAGAACCGAGTGACCGGCCAGCGCCAGAGCGTGACCCAGGGCGCAGGCGGCGTGCGTTTTTCCGGTTCCTGGCAGGCCGAAGGCGAGCACATTGTCGGCGCGGTCGAGGAAGTTTCCATTCGACAGATCGCGAAGTTTCTGTGTGAGACGAGCGGGGAGTCGAACGTCGAGAAAGGTCTCGAAGGTCTTTGCCGGCGGTAGCTTTGCGGCATAGAGCAGACGCTGGATACGGCGTTGTCGTCGATCGGATGCTTCGAGTTCGAGCAACTCGAGCAAAAGCGGAAGGACATGGCCGAGGCCGGCCTGCTTGAAGCGTGCAACCATCTCCGCGTGCAGCGTTGGCAACTTGAACTCCGACAGGCGCATGCCGATGCGCTCGTCGACCTCAGAGGCGGACGGCAAAACCGGTGCAACGGCGCTCATCGCACCCCTGCAGCGACAAGGGCATCATACACGCGCAGATCGGGTGCTGCGATCTGCACCTGGGGAACAGCGTGGCGCTCGGGAGCGGCGAGTTCGCGCACGGTGGCGTAGTCGAAGGGCCGGCCTTGCTCGAGGAGCAAAGCGAGAGCGACTTGCACGGTCGACTCCATCGTGCTCGCCGCCAAGTGCAGGATGCGGACGTATTCAACGTCGGCACGGTCGCCACGCCAAGCGCAGAGGGCGTCGTAGGCGAGTCGAAACGTAATTGACGGGAAGAGATCTTCACGAAACTTGTAGCGCGCAAAAGCGCCTGGCTTGCGAACGAGAGACCAGATGATGCGGATGGTGCTCCACTTGCGAACTATCGGCCGGTAGGTCGTAAAGCTTGGGATTGGCGAGGATGGCAGCGGACGAAGGAGTCGACGTTCTTCTGCGAGCTTTGCCTGCGCAGGGCGATTGAACTGCTTGTCGAGCAGCGCCTGGACAAACTGCATGTACGCGTCGACCGAAACGAAGTCTTTCGAACCCCGGACGAGGAGAGCTTGGGCCAGAGCGGACTTGAGGCGGTGGTGTGCCTGCTCGACGATACCGTTTTCATGCGACTGGCCGGGGCGAATACGCGTGGAAATCATGCCGTAGTGATCGAGTACGGCGCGAAACCTTTCGTTGAGCATGCGTCCCGCGGTGCGTTTGAGCGCGTGTGTGGCGGCCGAAAGGTTGTCAGAGCGAAGCACCTCGGGGACCCCACCGAGCTCCCAGAGTGCAGCCTGTACGCCCGCTACCAGCGCTTCGTAGGTTTCGCCAAACGCCAGCGTGACCCACCGCCAACCGCTAAAACTGAGCACGAATTGGAACAGCAGGTGTCGAAACAAGCTGCCTGCCACGCGGACGCCAAGCTCGGTGCAGGAGGTGAAGTCGATCGCGGCCTCCCGACCCGCCACGTGTTGCTGCTCGAAGTAAGCCTCTTTCGCCGGGCCGTACAGGGCGCGCCAATCGCGAATGCGACGTTGTAGTGTACGCACCTGTCCGGCGCTGTAGCACCCAGGATATCTCTCCTCGAGCAACTGGATAATTGTCGTTGCTTGTACAATCCCCGCATCGTCGCCGCCTAGCAGTGGGGCCACCTCGGCCTCCCATACCTCCGCGAACGGATCTTGCCGGGTACGCCACGTTCGAGGCCGCTTGCGCTCCGATGGAAGAAGTCCTTTTTGCCACTTCCGAGCCGCGCGCTCACTCATGCCGGCGCCTGCCGCAGATACTTGCAATGTCTCGTTTTTCATACGCTTTCGCCTCAACAGCCTGACCTGCTCGTCGGTGACCATGCGGGCTCCACAAAGCCCAATACCTCCGAGGCTCCACCTCGATTTGGTTTGGTGGGTCACGCCCGATCAGGGCGGCGTCGACCGGCAAAAGTAATTGTCGCTGGCCGGCAAAAATAATTGTCGCTGATCACTCGCCTCTCGTCGAAACCGCACGAAAGTAGTACAAAATCGGAAGCCCCCTTCAGCATGCTATCGTGAACTTTATGCGTATTGTACACGGGAGGGTAACGGCTGGTCACGTCGAGCTCGACGAGGTACTCCCTGACGGAATTGAGGTCGCTGTCGTGGTCGGTGCGTCGAACGAACCGTTCGATCTCGACGAGGACCAGATCCGGGAGCTGGAGGAGTCTCTCGCCGAAGCCGACCGCGGCGAGGTTGTGCCGGCGGCGCCCGTCATCGCCCGCTTAGGCTGGAGGCAATGAGCGACCCACTCAACATTGTCTTCACGCGACGTGCAGAGTGGCAAATCGAGACTATCGACACGTGGTGGGAGACGAATAGGAGCACGGCGCCGCTGCTGTTCAAGCGCGAACTCACGAGCACTTTGGAACTCATTGCCGTAAGCCCCACAATCGGAACGCCAGCAAGAAGCCGCCGGCTCACCGGCGTGCGACGGGTGTTGACGAAGAAGACCCGTTACCACGTCTACTATCGGGCCAAACGCAACGAGCTCGTCGTCCTTGCGGTTTGGCACGCCAAGCGGCTCGCTCCGCACTTGTAGCGGCCCGTCCGCGAGACCCGAAAATGCGATCCCGACGCGAACCATCACCGACGCCGCCCAACTTGTGAAACCGGTAAAAACCAAGGGCCGACACTCGGCAAAAAAACCAGTCGCTTGACCATAGCTCCGGCCGTTTTGAACTCGCGTCAGCTTGAAAGGCGCTGCGCCTTGGGCGCTTTTGTGACCTGCCGTGTTTCGAGGTCATGAATCGTCTTCTCGATCTCCGCGACAAGAGTGTGCTCCTTCGGCAGGACGGTGCGGTACTCGGCGGCCATCACTTTGTTTGGCAGTCCCTCAAGTGCATAGTGCGCGACTGCGCTGTTCTTCTCGGCGCAGAGAATCAGCCCCACGGGCGGGTTCTCGCCCTCGACCATCCAGTGCGCGCACGCGTAGTTCAGGTACAGGTGCATCTGTCCCGCGTCGGCGTGAGTGAGCTTATCGAGCTTTAGATCGATGATAACGAGGCATCGCAGGCGCCGGTGGAAAAACAGGAGATCGATCCGGTACCAGGCGTCGCCCACGCGGAGCCTCCGTTGCCGCCCGACGAAGGTGAAATCGCCGCCGAGCTCGAGAAGGAAAGACTCCATCTTCGCGACGAGTGCGGCCTCGAGATCGCTCTCGGAGTATTCGTCCTTGAGGTTTAGGAACTCGAGGTAGAATGGATCTTTGATCGACTCCTCGGGCGTCATCACGTCGTCGGGCGTCTGCTGTTGCCCCTTGCGAAGCATCGCCGCCTTGTTCTTCGAAAGCGCGGTCCGCTCGTAAAAC
>WQZB01000110.1 GCA_009780955.1 Polyangiaceae bacterium
GACTTCGGCGACTAGCGATGAGATGGAGAAGAAAGATGGTGGTCAGACATCGCTGACCAGCGGCGAGATGGAAAAGAAAGACGCGGGCGCCGAGAAGACCGACAAGAGCGATAAGAAAGATGGTGGTCAGACATCGCTGACCAGCGGCGAGATGGAAAAGAAAGACACGGGCAGCAAAAACGAGATCTCGCGGCAGTTCTCTGACAAAAAAACGCTACCCAATCGCGTGGCGCTGCCGCACGTGAACTTCGAAACTGGCGCGACCACCATGGTTAGCGGCGGTGACGACACCGTCGACAAGCTGGCGCAAGCGATGAAGGACCATCCCCAGTCGCGCATACGCCTCGAGGGCCACACCGATTCAGCTGGCGATGCATCGATCAATTTGCCATTGTCGCGGCAACGCGCCGAGTCCATCAAGGACAAGCTCGTTGCCAAAGGCATCGATGCGAACCGCATCGAAACAGCAGGCAGGGCCGAGCGAAACCCTGTTGGGGATAACGCAACCAACGAGGGGCGCTTGGAAAATCGGCGTACAGACGCCGTAATCTTGTCACGTTGAGCGGTAGCCGTTCTTCCTAACGGAGACGGGGCAGGCACGGGGGCCTGCCCCTACATACAAATACAACCAAAAACAGAACGCATCATCGTAGGGGCGGCCCCCCGTGGCCGCCCTTTTACGGAAAGCGTCCCGACGCGAACAGCAGATCGAGCCTTGCTTGGCGTGCCGCGTCTTCGGCGACGGCGGCATCGGTCGCGGCGTCGAGCGAGCGGCGTTCGGCGTCGATGACGTCAAGGTTCGATGTAGTGCCTCCCGTGTAAGCCTCTTGTGCGAGCATGAGCGCTTCGTCGGCAAGCTTGGATGCTTCACGCGCTTGCTCGAGAGCGGAGTCGGCGCGACGGACACCCTCGAACGAGATGCGAACGTCAGAGCGCACTTGCCGGAGTAACGCATCGAGTTGAATCTTTGCTTCTTCGTGAAGCGCCTCGCGCTCGTGAGCCGCGCCGTAGCGAAGGCCGCCGTCGTAAAGCGGCACGGTCAAGACGAGTTGGGCTTGCCAGCCCGAGGTTGGGTTGGTTGGCGTTCCCGGCGTTTGAAGGAATGGTTGCCCGACGGCGCTCAAGAGTGGCAAATAATCGGTGTAGTTATCACGCACCGCTTTGCGTGCGATCTCGACGCGCTGGCGTTGCGCGATGATGTCGCTTCGATTGCGCTCGGCTTCGCTGAGGGCGGTGGAGAGCGGCGGCGGCTCGGGCAGTTTCGTTTCAACGATGTCGACTGGTCCAGTGCCTCCCAGCAGCACGCCGAGCGCCTCTTGGGTTCGCTCGAGTGCAAGCGTTTGCGTTTGCACTCGTGAATCGCTCGATGCCCGTTCTTGCCCTGCGCGCACGGCATCGAGGCGGTTGCCGATGCCTCCTGCGAGGCGTGACTTTGCGTACTGCTCATGCGCGAGAGCCGTATCGCGCGCGTGAATCGAGCTTTCGAGCACGCGGCGTTGTGCGATGACGGTCAGAAAAGCGCGGCCCGTTGTGATGGCAATTTGTTTCTTCGCGTCAATGGCCGATAGCTTGGCCAAGTCGGCCGTTTCGTTGGCACGCGCTGATGCCGCCCAGGCATGTGACTGGATGATGGGTACGGTCAGCGTGATGTCGCCGTTTAGCGTGTCGCGGTACGTCATGATGCGGCCTTCGAGAGCGCGGTCGCTGTCGAGCCGGGTGTAAAAACCGTTTGCCGAGAGCGTGGGCAGCCATGTCGAGCGCGCCTGCTCGGCGAGGGCCTTCGAGCGCCGGATCTCTTGCATGGCGACTTGGCTGCTCGGGTTGCGCTCCATCGAAAGCGCGATGGCTTGTTCGAACGTGACCTTCGGCGCAGCAATAGGTCCTTCTTTCGGCCCTTCTTTCCCTTCATTGGTGGCGGCGGTGACAGAAACGTGGGGGTCGGGTGGCGCCGCCAACGAGGGCTGCTGCTGCTGAGCGAGCTTCTGCGGATCTGCCGCGACGACGTTAGAGAAGAAGATCGTTACCCCGAAAATTGATGCATTGTACACGAATCGTCGCCACATCCTTTGTACCCTTTGCTGTCACTGCTGCTTCGATGTCGGCTTGCCGTCATCGTTCCGGGATCTGCTGCATAGCACTACTGCCGGTCGATGCGCTCGATGAGCTGGCGCGTGACGTGGGCAAGCGATGGAACAACGGCGTCGGCGAGCGCAAAGCGCGCATCGTGATGCGGCCAGTCGAAGGGCACGGCAATGCAGGCCATGCGCGCGGCCTTTGCTGCGATAAGACCCGGCAACGAATCTTCAAGCACCAAGCATTCGGTTGGAGCCACACCAAGCCGGTTCGCGGTGGAAAGGAAGATCCCTGGGTGCGGCTTGCCAAAGGCTTCTTTTTCGGCCGACACGATGGCGTCGAACACACTGCGGATGCCGAGCCGATCGAGCACGGCATCGATCACAGGCGACGGCGACGACGAGGCGAGTGCGAGCACGCGACCTGCCTCGCGCGCCACAGCAAGGGCTTTGTGCATGCCGGCAAGGGCTTGCCCTTCGCTGCGAATCAACTCGGCGATGCGCGCGACGATTTTCGCCTCGACTTCGCGAGGAGACGGGCCTGACCAAGGCAAGCGTGCGTACCAATGGGCAACGACATCGTCGATGCGAAGCCCCTTGTTTTTCTCGCAATCGGCTTGCGACAAGGCGAGGCCAACCTCGCCGAAGCATTCAATTTCGGCGCGCACCCAAAGCGGCTCGGAATCGATGAGAAGCCCGTCCATGTCGAAAATAACTGCGTGGAGCATGTGGCAACGTTCCCCTAGTACCCGGTCACTGTGGAATCGACCGGTTCGTTGTGCATCCAGTCCATGCTCACTGCAATGTTGTGACGTTACTGGCCTAAAAACGAGCACCTGACGATTTTTGGTTCATCGACGCAACTCGCGTCGAAAGCGGCCGACTTAAGCCGTCATGAGCAATTGGTATGATGCTGTTTCCTCACGTGCTCGCACAACCTTTAACCAAGCTGAAGAAGGAGCCCACAACGCCATTTCGAAAGCAAAAGAAGCCGTCGCCTCGGTCACTCGCCGGGCCGAGCCGCCCCCGCTGCCCGAGCCATCGAAGGCGATGGACGAGCAGTTCGGTGCCGACGTCACCGCCATGGCCAACGCGCAGCTGTCAACCATTCCACCCAACTCGCCTGCCACGCCCCCC
>WQZB01000111.1 GCA_009780955.1 Polyangiaceae bacterium
CAGCCGTCGCGAGCGACGCGAGGCCAAGGCGGGCCCGAGGAGCCCGCGTAAGCGTACGTTGTGGTACGTGCGCAGGCACCGCAGGGCCCAACGAAGGCATTCGCGGCGCGCAGCAGGCTGGTAAACATGCTCTGAGAGCGTACGCTCCGAAAGCTCTTTTTGTACCATGACGTTGAACCAGAAAATCCTCGTTCCCATCTTGCTCGCCGCGGGCGGTGCGTTCGCTGCATACATTTTGGCGCCGAACAACCCTCTCGCCATCGCCGTGGTCAGCGCGGCTGCCGGTCTGTTTGCCGTTCTGTTTGCCGCTGGTAACGCCGCCGGCACCGACATCGGGCCGATTGTCGATGCGGTTCGCCGAGCGCGTGACGGCGAACACGTGCGCGTGCCTGGGGGCGCGAGTCCCGAGGTGGCGCGCGTGTATGACGAGCTCTCGCGTCTTGCCGACGACGAAGTGCGTCGCGACCGCGCAGCCAAGGATGCGCAAGAACAACTCAATGCCCTTGCGAGCAGGCTTCACGAAGGTATTCGCGCAGAGCTCGGCGCGGCGGACGAAGTCTCGGGGCTCGTCAAAGAAATCGCCGGCACGATGCGCGACTTTGCCACGAGCGTCGAGGCGCTGACGAAGAGCGCCGAAGAGTCAAGCTCGTCGATCCTCGAGATCACGGCGACAAGCACCGAGGTTGCCGACAATCTCGGCGATCTTGCGAGTAGCGTGCGCGAAACCGTGAGCTCGATCGAAGAGATGGCATTGTCGATCCGTGAGGTTGCCAAGAACGTCGATGCGCTGTCGCTCACAGCAGAAGAAACCAGCTCGTCGATGAACGAAATGGACGCAACGATTGACCAAGTTCAGTCGAACGCAAACGAAACCTCGCGCTTGAGTGAGGAAGTGGCGCTCGACGCCGAGAAAGGCGCCGAGGCCATTTTGAAAACAATTGGCGAAATCTACCGCATCAAAGAAAGCTCGCAGGAGGCCGTGGCGGCCATTAGCGCGCTTGGCTCGCGCATCGACGCAATAGGACAGATCGTCAACGTGATCGACGACGTTGCCGAGCAAACGAACCTTCTCGCGCTGAATGCCGCCATCATTGCCGCGCAGGCCGGCGAACAGGGCAAGGGCTTTGCTGTCGTGGCCGACGAAATCAAAGACCTTGCGGAGCGCGCCGGAGCGAGCACACGCGAAATCACCGATTTAATCAAAACGGTGCAACGCGAGAGCAAGAACGCGATTACCGCGGTCGAGCGCGGCGCGCACAACGTTGGTCGTGGCGTCGAAGTTTCGAACGAGGCCGAGCGCGCGCTCAAGAAGATTCTCGAAAGCAGCCAGAAGTCGACGAACATGGTGCGCGCCATCGCGCGTGCAACGGTCGAGCAAGCAAAAGGCTCGAAGCAAGTCACCGATGCCATCGGGCGCATTGCCGAAACCGTGCAGCAAATAGCAGCCGCCACGGCGCAGCAAGCGCGCGGCTCGGACCTCATTATGAAAAGTGCCGAGAAAATGCGGCTTATCACGCAACATGTCGAACGTAGCGCGCAAGACCAGGCAAAGGGCGGCCGGCAGATTACGAGCGCCATTGAAAATATCTCGGGCATGGTCGCAGAGCTCAATGCATCGCAGCGATCACAGGCAGACGGCACGAAGCTTCTCGTGGCCTCGGTTGCGCGGGTTGACGAGACGGCGCGCGCGCAGCAGGCAGCGCTGCAGAAGCTTGCATCGGTTGTATCAACGCCCCGCGTGTAGGGGCGCCATTCATGGCGCCCGGGCGCGGCGCGCCCGACCGTGGCATTTTGGAATCCATACCGTTGGACAATCCGGAGGGCGCGATGAATCGCGCCCCTACAACCAAACAAATGCGCATTCGTAGGGGCGTATGGCCATACGCCCCTACTCGCCCAGGGCAATGGCAACGGCGATGAGGTTTGCGAAGGCACGCAGCACGGCCATGTCGTCGGGGCGAAAGATGTCCGGGACCGTCAAGCTGTCTGCGTAAAGAACACCAACAATGCCGCGGCCAGCGTTGATCGGCACACCGGCGGCTGCGCGGATCCCCGCGTCGGCAGCACTGTCGCCGCCAAGGGTGTTGTCGCAAGCAACATCGGCGAACGACGTGGCGCTTGCGTGGTCGAACGCCCATTGTGTAACGCGTTGGCTGTACTCTGGCCTCTGTTCGGGGCGGTTGGTTTTTGTAACGCGCAGCTTGAGTTCGGGCGGCGTGCCTTCGCGAATCAACACAGCGATGCGGTCGATCGAGAGCGCCTGCGAGGCCAAGATGGCGAGCTCTTCGACGAGCTCGCTCGTTGGGTGTCCGCAAGCCACGAACTCGGTCGCACGAATGAGCAAGAAAAGCTTATTTTTCGCCCGATCGCTCGCCGTAATGGTGACCGGATCTTCGTGCCTTTCGGTGATCGCCTCGTCGGCTGGCGATGGCAGCGTGTGCGCCAAAAGATGCGCCGGCGGCAGGACCCGCGCGGTTGCGCTTTTGACGAAGAAACGAACGTCGCCACATCGGAATTCATCGCCCGCGCGCCGCTCGCACTCTTTCACGCGCCGCCCGTCGACAATAACCCCATTTTTGCTTGCCAAGTCTGTAATGAGAATGCGCATGCCGTCGCATTCGACCTCGGCATGCCTGCGCGACAGGCTTTTGTGTTGATAATAAATCCCGTTGTCTTTCGTGCGCCCGATCGTCACTTTCCCAAGTGGAAGGGGGAACGTCTTTTCGCCCTCTTGCCCCGGGCTTGCTACCAGCGACAGCACGGCAAAGAGGCTATACGATTTCTATCGAGTCGGTCAGTTCCCTTCGGCCTTGACCAAGCCCAAAATGCCGTGGAAACTGCGCCGCGCATTTTCATTCATCTTTTTTTGAAGGAGGTCACAAACAACTCATGTCGATGGGTCGCCCCCGTTTCGATCCGCGCCAGCCGCAGCGCCAGTTCCAAATCCGAGTCAACCACCGCATCCGCGTGCCGGAGGTGCGCGTCATCGACGCGAACGGCGAGATG
>WQZB01000112.1 GCA_009780955.1 Polyangiaceae bacterium
AGAAAAACCCGTTGCCACCGAACCAAGCAAGTCGCCGGAAGCAGAGGCGCCTGTCAAGGCGTCGTCGCCCGCTGCCGGTCCATCAAAAGCCGATGTCGTCAAACCAAGCAGGTCGCCAGATCCGAATGCCGTGCCGCGGGGGCATAAAACGCAGATTGGACCCAAAGAGGACCCTGACGTAAAAAGAAGCCTAACCCGGGAAAATGAGGCGGCTGACACACTAGCAAAGAACGGTTATGATATAGAGCAAAATCCTCAAGTTCCCGGCACGAAGAAACCGGATTATCGTATCGAGGGAAAAATCTTTGATTGTTATGCACCCGACACGGGAACGGATGTACTAAATGTATACAGTAAGGTCGCAAAAAAGGTACACAAGAGCCAGGCAGACAGGATTGTTCTCAATCTGGATGACTGGGGCGGCCATGTCGAAAATATGCGCAAGCAATTGGTCGACTACCCAATTGATGGGTTGAAGGAGGTTAAGATAGTGAAGAACGGATCTGTCGTTGACCTTTATCCCTAAGACTTACTACATGAACAAGGAGAACAAAAATGGCTATTGAATTGACGCTTAATTTAGCAGAGGAAGCGCTGAACGAAGAGATGGTTCTCAAAGGAATTCATGAACTCGGTTTTACGTCCACGGTGGAAGTTCCAACCGAAGATCGGGTGTTTCATTGTGATTCGTGTTACGATACATTAGGCTTTCAGGTGACGCTGGTCAAGTCTATGGGATCTCCAACCAATGTGCTGAAAATAAGACTTCTTGGAGAAGGAGAAAGAGCTGTCGAATTTGAATTTAGGCAATTTTTGTCATTCCGATTTGATAAGGAGATTGAATTGAAGCCCGCTCTCGGACGTGCCGTAAGGATGATCTTTCGTTTAATGAGTCATGTGCGTGCGGGTGCGTATCTTGAAACGGGTGACTGCGCTGAGGTTTATTTTTTCAACGAAGACAAGAGTGTGCTTGTCAACAAGTCATCCAGCATAGGACACATCATCGACATAAAAAAAGAATTCAGCGACTGGAAAGTCATCGAAGTCGCGATGTAGAGATTGCGCAATGCATGAAATCTCGCCGGCTGGATGCTGAGTCGCCAAGCACGAAGGGTACCGAGCTGTGGCCAACGCGACCCGCTTCGTGAGAAGATGGCTGAGCAATGCTTGTTCCCTGCGAATCGTGTCGCCGTCACCTCCGCGCTGCCGAAGTCACCTGCCCATTCTGCCGAACGACGCGAACGAGCTCGAGGCTCGCTGCCGTTGCGATCGGCTCGGTGATCGTGCTTGCAGGATGCAATGCGCCAAATGTGACAGGGGACGTGACATCGGTCGTCGCCAAGTATGGCGGGCCTCCTCCGGGGTATTCGTCGCCCGAGCCATTGACGACCGCTCCCGCTGGGGACGCGAGCGCTGCGCCGTCCGGATCGACCAAGCCGGTTCCCACTGCGATCTCGCCGCGTCTTGGCGATGCTGGCGGAGCGCGTTTCGCGCCGGCGTCGAAGTACGGTGCTCCGCCGATGCGAAAGTAGCTGCTGTCGCTCGCATCCCTTCATCATCCGCGATTTCCTACTGGCGACGCGAGGTTTTTCTCCGCACCACGCGCTCGTAAACTTCGCGCTTGGGCCGGCCGCTCCACGCTGCAATTCGTTCGGCCGCGGTCTTGGCGTGTGCACCAGCATCGAGCTCGTGATCGATGCGCGCATCAATGGCTTCGTCGCTGATGCTTTCGGCGTGCTCATTGGGCGACCAGCTGCCAAGAACGATGGTGATTTCTCCGCGCCAGTCGTTTTCGCATCGTGCGAGCTCTGTGAGCGTTCCGCGCACGATTTGCTCGTGAACCTTGGTGAGCTCGCGAGCCACGCATACAGGCCGATCGGGCATTGCGCCGGCAAGCTCGCGCAGCGTGGCTGTCGTGCGCTCGGGCGACTCGAACAGGATAACCGGCTCGGGCGTTGAGCACGCCGTTGCCACAGCATGGCGGCGCGCGGTGCCATCGCGCGGAAGAAACCCGCAAAAGCGAAACCCCGTTCCGTTGCCGAGCCCGCTTGCCGAAAGCGCCGCAAGCACCGCGCTTGCACCTGGCAAAGGCACAACACGAACTTGGGCTAAAATAGCTGCTTTTACAAGGGCATCACCGGGATCGCTCACGGTGGGCGTTCCGGCGTCGGTCACGAGCGCGATGGACGCACCGCCCTCGAGCAGCGACATGAGACGCGCTATGTCGTGTGCGCTCGAGTGCTGGTGCAGCGCATCGACGGGCTTACCGACAATGCCAAGGTGGCTCAAAAGAGCACGCGTTCGTCGTGTGTCTTCGGCTGCAATGCGGTCCACCGTGCGCAGCACGTTGACAGCCCTGTGCGTGATGTCGTCGAGGTTGCCGATGGGGGTTGCAATGACGTACAGGGTTTTTGGCTCGACGTTCATCCAAGTGCTGTCTACCAGCCTGCTGCGCGCCGCGAATGCCTTCGTTGGGCCCTGCGGTGCCTGCGCACGTACCACAACGTACGCTTACGCGGGCTCCTCGGGCCCGCCTTGGCCTCGCGTCGCTCGCGACGGCTG